>MGUD01000029.1 GCA_001799795.1 Elusimicrobia bacterium GWC2_61_19 | reverse complement strand
GCGCCGGCGGCGACGTTCTCGATGTTAAAACTCTCCAGTTTCGGCATGTCGTCCAAGGAATTAAGCCCGAACTGGCGCAGGAATTCGCTGGTGGTGCCGTAAAGTATGGGACGGCCGATACTCTCCCGGCGGCCCACCACGGTGATCAGCTTGCGCTGCGTGAGGGTTTCCAGCGGGCCGATAACCTCAACGCCGCGGATGGCCTCCACCTCGGCGCGGGTCAGCGGCTGTTTGTAGGCGATGATGCAGAGCGTTTCCAGCGCGGCCTGCGTCAGGCGCACGGTCATCTTGTTCTGGTACAGCTTGCGCACCCACAGGCCGTACTCGGGCCGGGTGGCCAGCTGCCAGCCGCCGGCCACCTGCATCACCTGCAGCGTGCGGCCTTCGTCGTCGTAAGTCTTGCGCAGGTCGGCGAGGAGGCCTTCCAGGCGTTCCTTGTTCTTTATCTCGCACAACTGGCTTATACGGCTCACCGGCAGCGGGGCGTCCGTTATAAAAAGCAGCGTCTCTATTACTTTTTTAAGCTCTACGTCTTCCATATTACCTCGTTAAAACCAAGGATGATAAAATCGTGGAACCGCCGTCAGTTGCCGGCTTCCGCGGCCGGTTCGGCTTCGGCCGCCGGCGCGGCCTGCGCAACGGAGGCGTCGGCGGGCGCGGGATAAATGCGCACCTCGGAGTAGGCGTCGTCCTGGCGCACCATGATCTTGCGCTGCTTGACCAGCTCCAGCAGGGCCATAAAGCAGGTGATGACGCCCAGGCGCTTGGGTTCCAGGGCGAACACTTCGTCGAGCAGCAGCCATTCGCGCCCTTCCAGCATCTTCTGTATCTTCTCCACGCGGTCCGAGATGGGGAACTGGTCGGCTTCCACCTCGCTGCTGGGTTCGGCGCGCTCGAAGGCGCGCTTCACCGCGTCCATCAGGGCGTGGAAATCCAGGTCGAGATACTTGTCCTCGCTGGTGAACACCGGCGAGCCGCGGTAGAACGCGTCCTTGAATTTGGAGAAGCGCGTATTCATGTCCCTGGACGCTTCTTTATAGCGCTGGTATTCCTCCAGCATGGACACCAGGGCGCCGCGGGGGTCGGGGCCGTTCTCGCCGTCGACCACTTCGGGCGCGGGCAGCAGCATCTTGGCCTTCACCTGCATCAGCGTGGCGGCCATCACCAGGAACTCGCCGGCCACCTCCAGGTTGAGGCTCTTCATGACCTCGAGGTACTGCAGGTACTCGGAGGTTATCTGCGATATGGGGATGTCATAGATATCAAGATTATTCTTCTTGATCAAATGCATCAGCAGGTCGAGGGGCCCCTCGAAATTTTCCAGGTGTATGTCTATTGCGGTCATATTAATCCGGCCGCCTTGGACGCGGCGGCCATTTTTTTGGAGGCCACGGCGCGGGCGCGGGCGGCGCCGTCGGCCAGCACCTTGCCCACGTCCACCGAGGCCGCGAACTCCGCCCGGCGCGCGCGGAAGGCGCCCACCTCTTTCTCCATATATTCTATCAGAAGTTTCTTGCAGGCGCCGCAACCCATGTCCCCCTCCCGGCAGGCGTCCTGCTGCAGTTTCCACGCCGGGTTGTAAAGCTTGTGAAAGGCGCAGACCACGCAGCCTTCCGGGTGCCCCTTGTCGTCTACCTTTATTTTAAGCGGGTCCGTATACATCTTCTTGATCTTGGCCTCGAGGCTCTTGGCGTCCTCGCCCAGAGCGATGGTGTTGCCGTAGGACTTGCTCATCTTCCGCCCGTCGATACCGGGCACCACGGGGGAACTGGTGAACAGCGGCTCCGGCTCGTTCAGCACCTGCCCGCCGAACACGTGGTTGAAGCGGCGCACCATGTCGCGCGTCAGCTCCAGGTGCGGCAGCTGGTCGCGGCCTATCGGCACGAGCTTCGCGCCGTAGAGCAGGATGTCGGCCGCCATCAGCACCGGGTACCCCAGGAAGCCGATCACGGCCATGTCGCTGTGCAGCGCGGTGGTCTCGGCGTCCTCGCCGTGGGCCTCAGCCAGCTGTTTGGTCACGCCCTCGGCCTTCTTCATCTTGTCTTCCTGGCCTTTGTACTTCTGCTTGTAAAGTTCCTGCAGCTGGTCCTTGAAAGTGGGGTTGCGCAGCAGCCAGCTGATGGGCGTCACCATACCCAGCAGCAGCGCGAGCTCGGCGTGTTCCTTTACGTCGGACTGCCTGAAGAAGACGCACTTGGCCGGGTCCAGACCCAGGGCCAGCCAGTCCAGCACCATTTCGCGCGTATTTTCCGAGATGTTCTCGCTCTTGTCGGCGCCGGTCGTCAGCGCATGCCAGTCCGCCACAAAAAAGTAGCACTCGTATTTATCCTGCAGCTCCACCCAGTTCTTAAGGGTGCCCCAGTAATTGCCCAGGTGCAGGCGGCCGGTGGGCCGGGCGCCGGAAACTACCACGGGGTTCTTGTTGTTTTCCATAGTTCAGCCGATATAGACGCCGAAATAAGACAGGAGCCCCAGCGCCAGCATCAGCGGAGGCATCACTATATACCTGATCAGGCCGGTCATCACCAGGCCAAGTATTATATAAACTCCGTAAGGCAGGTGGCGTTCATACAGTTCCAGCCAGCGGCCCTTGAGCAGCCCCAGCGCTATCTGGCTGCCGTCCAGCGGGTAAACCGGCACCAGGTTGAACATGGCCAGCGCCAGGTTGATCACCACCGCGAAGCCGAAAGTTTTAAGCAGCGTTATCGCCAGGTCCCCGCCGATAAAACCCAGGGTCACCAGCTTGAACGCCAGCGCCGCCAGGATGGCCAGGAAGATGTTGGAAAGCGGGCCGCTGACGGCCACCACGGCCATGTCGGCGCGCGGGTGGTTGAGGCGGTAGGGATTCACCGGCACGGGTTTGGCCCAGCCGATGGTGGGCAGGTGCATTATGGCGCAGGCGATCGGGATCAGCACCGTACCGACGGGATCTATATGGGGCAGCGGGTTGAAAGAAAGGCGGCCGGAAAGATAAGCGGTATCGTCCCCGCGCCTGTAGGCGGCCAGGCCGTGGGCGAATTCGTGGAAAATGACCGAAAAAAACAATACGGGAATCTGTAAAATCCACTCCATATATAGACAATTATATTAATATATCCACTAGATTGGAAAGCGGGGTTCCCAAAATCAGGTTTTTTAGTATAATTTCAGGTGAATTTACAGGGGAAAGACTATATCATGGAAAAGATCAAAAAACTCATCAGGGAACGGAAAGCCAAAGTAGGCATAGTGGGCATGGGCTACGTGGGCCTGCCGCTGGCCGTTGAATTCGCCAAGGGCGGCTTCGCCGTGACCGGCTTCGAGGTGGACGTCCAGAAGGTGCGCGACCTGAAAGCCGGCCAGTCCTATATCCCCGATGTCCCCTCCGCGGAAGTGGGCGCGCTGGCGAAAAAAGGCCTCCTCTCCGCCACGCTGGATTTCTCCGGCCTCAAAAAGCAGGACGCCGTAATAATCTGCGTCCCCACCCCCCTGCGCAAGAGCAAGGACCCCGACGTTTCCTATATAGTGGCCGCCGTGCAGGAAACCCGCAAATTCCTCAAGCGCGGGCAGATAATAATACTGGAAAGCACCACCTACCCCGGCACCACCAAGGAACTGGTGAAACCCATGCTGGAAGCCGGCGGCCTCAAAGCCGGCAAAGATTTCTACCTGGCCTTCTCGCCCGAACGCGTGGACCCGGGTAACTCCAAATACGGCGTAAAGAACACGCCCAAAGTGGTGGGCGGCTTGACGCCCGCCTGCACGGAACTGGCGGGCGGCCTCTACGCCGCGGTCATAGACCGCGTGCTCAAGGTCTCCAGCACCGAAGCGGCCGAACTGGTAAAGCTGCTCGAGAACACTTTCCGCGCGGTCAACATCGCCATGATAAACGAAATGGCCCTGATGTGCGACAAGCTGGGCTTGGACGTCTGGGAAGTCATAAACGCCGCCGCCTCCAAGCCGTTCGGCTTCATGCCATTTTATCCCGGCCCCGGCATAGGCGGCCACTGCATCCCGCTGGACCCGCATTACCTGGGCTGGAAGATGAAGACGCTCAACTTCGAGCCGCGCTTCATAGAACTGGCCGGCGCCATCAATTCTTCCATGCCCGACCACGTGGTGGCCCGCCTGGGCGAGATCCTCAACACCCGCGGCAAGGCCCTCAGCCGCTCAAAAATACTGATGATAGGCATGGCCTACAAGCCGGACATCTCCGACCACAGGGAATCGCCCGCGCACGACGTGCTGACGCTGCTGGATAAGACCGGCGCCAAGGCCGACTACTACGACCCCTACGTGCCCGCCATAGAGCTGGACGGCGAGTCGCGCCGCTCCAAAAAAGACGCGCTGAAAAAACTGAAAACCTACGACTGCGTGATGATAGTGACGCCGCATTCCTGCATCGATTACCGTGAGATCGCGAAGAAGGCCCGCCTTGTCTTCGACACCAGGAATGCCACCAAAGGCATTAAAGGGAAGAATATTTTCCGCCTATGACCGAATCGACCGACCCCAAACTGCAGTGGTTCAATTTCCTCAAGATCTTCACCCGGGCGCTGGTGCAGATAAACCTTTACAAGCCGGACCACCCCCAGGTGAAACAGGCGCTGGACGAGGGCCAGGCGCAGCTGGCGCAGATAGCGGAAACGCTTAACGGCGGCGAATTCTCGGTCACCATCGACAACGACAAGCTGCTGGTCAACGGCGTCCCGCTGGTGGCGGCGGACAAACTGCCCAACTCCCTGAAGAACCTTTATTCCAAATTCCGCATACAGACCATCACCTTCGCGCCCGGCGTTACCGGCGACGACCTGCTGGCGCTATGCCAGGTACAGGCCTTCAAAGGCGAGGCAAAAGCTTTCCTTAAAGAGCGGGGCGTGGAGAAAATAACCCTCAACGAGTCGGTTTACGCCAAAGTGGACGCCGGCCAGACCCCCGGGGCCAGCGCGGCGGCCCCGACGGCGGCCGGCGGGAACGCCGGGGCCGGCGAAGGCGCCGGCGCGGGAACCGGGGCCGGGCAGGCGCCCGGCGAAAAGATAGGCGACGCCATTTCCGGGCAGGGTCTGGAAACCGCCCTTTCCACCGTAGTGAACCGCGCCACGCATGACGCGGCCGAACAGCGGCGCATAATGGAGATCCTCACCGCCAAGTTCAAGGAAGAGATAGTGGCGGAAGTTAAAAAAGCCCTCGAAGTGGTGCACCGCGAAAAGAAAAAGGTGGAGAACGACATGGTGCGCGCCGAATCCGTCATGACCAGCATGGCCGACGGCGTGGTGGTCGTGGATAAAGACGGCAAGATCATAATGATGAACCCGCAGGCGGAGGCCATGTCCGGCAAACCGCTGGCGGAACTGTCCGGCAAGAAGATAGTGGACCTGTCGCAGATAGAGAACCAGGTGGTCTCGCTGGCCAAAGAGATCAAGTCCGAGAACAAGGCGGACATTTCCAAGGAAGTTATCAAAACCGGCCCGGCCGACCTGGCCGAGACCGTAAAGAAAGCCACCACCATCATTCAGAACGAGGACGGCAAGATAGTCGGCGCCGTGTCCATTCCCACCGACGCCGCCAAGATGAAGCAGGTGGAGAAACTACAGCAGGACTTCATCGCCACCATGACCCACGAGCTGCGCTCGCCGCTCACCTCCATAAAGGCCGCCCTCGAGATAATGAGCCGCGACGCCGTGAAGGAAGACTCCTCGCGCGGTATCCTCAACACGGCCATCCGCAACACCGAGCGCCTCAACTCCATAATAACGGACATCCTCGATTTCTCAAAACTGCAGTCGGGCAAGCTGATCTTCCACCAGGAAAACTCCGACGCCGCGGAAGTGGCCAAAGAAGCGGTGGAATCCATGAAGGCCTGGGCCACGTCCAAAGGCGTCAACCTGTCCGTCACCGCGGGGCCGCAGGCGCGGCCCATTTACGCCGACAAGCGCCGCACCGTGCAGGTGCTCATAAATCTTATCTCCAACGCCATAAAGTTCACGCCCCAGGGCGGCAAAATAGAGGTTTCCGCCGACGCCGGCACCGAGGCGCTGGAAGGGTTCACCTTCTTCTCCGTAAAGGACAACGGCTGCGGCATGAAGAAAGAGGACCAGGGCAGGATCTTCGAGAAATTCGTGCAGGTGGCCTCCGGCGAGAAGGTCGGCGGCACCGGCCTGGGCCTGGCCATCACCAAAGCCATGGTGGTCATGCAGGGCGGGCGGATAACGGTGGACAGCGAACCGGGCCGCGGCTCCACTTTCCGCGTGGGCATGCCCGTCTACAAGGGCCAGGGCGAGCAGCCCGTTTTCGAACAGACTCCCGAGATGACGGAAGCGGCAAAACCCTGGTGGAAAAAACTGCTGGGCATGTAAGAACGGAGCGGCACAAGAAAGTGTCCGTGGCGACATTGAAAGCGTAGTCCACGTACACAAGTATTGTTATCCCGTCCAGATAAATTATAAAATAGTGTTTCAGTCTTGCGCCCGTATCTCAATGGATAGAGTCCCGCCCTGCGAAGGCGGTTGTACAGGTTCGACTCCTGTCGGGCGCACCAAATTTCCACCTCATATGTCAGAACCTAAAGAGAAAAAAGAAGAAAAAACCACCGGCCGCTATGTCTACGACAAGAAGCTCGGCAAGGTGGTCAAAGTTTCCGACGACGTCCCCGGCCTGAAGAAGGGCGCTTCGCCCCAGGGCGGCGGCTGCCCCATGAACCCGGGCGGCCATACCTGCGGCGGCGGTTGCGGCTGCGGCGGCTGATAATCGATCTATTCGGATAAAACGGAGAGTTTGCGAGTTTAGGGACAAAACCCCGGGACTTTCAAACTCTTCAGCTATTTCAGGGGGAACAATGGAACCTAAATTCCAGGAACTCAAGAAAAAACTCTCGGAGGTCTCGGCCATCAACTCCGCCGCGGCCGTGCTCAGTTGGGACCAGCAGGTCTATATGCCCCCCGGCGGCGCCGAAGCCAGGGGCGCCGCCATCTCTACGCTGGAAGAACTGGGGCACGTAAAGTTCACGGCTCCGGAAACCGGCAAACTCATAGACGAAACCTACGCCTGGGCCCAGGGCCTGGGCGAGGACTCCTTCGAGGCCTCCTACCTGCGCGCCGCCCGCCGCGACTACGACAAAGCCGTAAAACTCCCGGCCGAATTCGTAGGGGAATTCTCCCGCGCCACCTCCGCGGCCATAGACGCCTGGGCCAAGGCCCGCGCCAACTCCGACTTTAAGGCCTTCGCCCCCCACCTGCAGAAGATCCTGGACCTCAACCTGCGCAAAGCGCAGATCTACGGCTACAAGGCCTCCCCCTACGACGCCCTGCTGGACCTTTACGAACCCGGCGCCACCAAGGCCATGCTGGAACCCATATTCAAGAAGCTGACCGAGGGGCTGAAACCGATAATAAAGGAGATCAACGCCCGCGCCGGCTCCGTCTCCAACGACATAGTAAAAGGCGACTTCGACGAGCAGGCGCAGCTGGCCCTGGTCAACGAGATAGCAGGCGCCATCGGTTACGACTTCACCCGCGGCCGCCAGGACCGCTCCGCCCACCCTTTCACCACCGACTTCTCGGTCAACGACGTGCGCATCACCACGCGCACCCATCGGGATTATCTGCCCGCCGCCATCTACGGCTCCATCCACGAGGCCGGCCACGCCCTTTACGGCCAGGGCACGCCCAAGAACTTCGACTTCACCCCGCTCGCCGGCGGGGCGTCGCTGGGCGTGCATGAATCCCAGTCCCGCTTCTGGGAGAACATCGTCGGCCGCTCGCTGCCTTTCTGCCGCTGGCTGCTGCCGCTGCTGCGCAAACATTTTCCGGGCAAGTTCGACAAGATCAACGCCGAAGAACTTTACGTGGCCGTCAACCGCTCCGCGCCCTCCATGATCCGCGTGGAATCCGACGAGGTCAACTACAACCTGCACATCATGCTGCGTTTCGAAATAGAGACCGCCCTGCTGGAGGGAAAACTCAAGGTCGCCGACGCCCCCGCCTTCTGGAACGCCAGAATGCGGGACTACTTCGGCATCACCCCGGCCAAAGACGCCGAAGGCATACTGCAGGACATCCACTGGTCCCTGGGCGCCATGGGCTACTTCCCCACCTACACTCTCGGCAACCTGATCTCCGCCCAGCTGGCGGAAAAAATGAACAAGGACATCCCCGGCTGGAAAAACATGCCGGAAAAAGGCGATTTCGCCCCCATCCTCGCCTGGCTCAGGAAACACATCCACTCCCAGGGCCGCAAGTACCTCCCCGAACAGCTCCTTAAACGCGAGCTCGGCGAAGGCCTGAAAGTGGAACCGTTCCTGCATTACATCAAAGATAAATACTCGAAGATCTACGGCTTCTAAACAATGATAAAACTGGAAAAAGCCATATTCTCGCGGCATGACCCTAAAGTACTCGCCGCTCTGCGCGCCGGCACCGTCGGTATTGCCGGCGCCGGGGGCCTCGGCTCCAACGCCGCCATCGCCCTGGCCCGCGCCGGCGTGGGCGCCCTCATCATCGCCGACTTCGACAAAATAGAACCCTCCAACCTCAACCGCCAGCAGTACACCATAAAACAGATCGGCCAGCGCAAAGTAAAAGCCCTCCAGGCCAACCTAAAGCTCATCGCCCCCTTCACCAAGTGCAAGGTTCACGACCTAAAAATAAAACCTTCGAATATCGAAGACATCTTCTACGGCGCCGACCTCATAATAGAGGCCTTCGACAAAGCCGACCAGAAAGGCATGCTCATAAACAACTGGCTGCAGCTGCACCCGGACAGGCCCATAATAGCCGCCTCGGGACTCGCCGGCTACGGCGGCAACGCAAAACTGCGCACCCGGAAAATGGGCAACCTCCATATCTGCGGCGACGGCGATAGTCAGGCGCCCGCGGGCATAAGCCCTATGGCGCCGCGCGTGGCCATAGTAGCCAACATGCAGGCCAATTTAGCGGTAGAACTTCTAATGAAAATAAAGGGGAGGAAGAATGTTTAAAACCAACGAGTATTTCGACGGCAAAGTAAAGTCCATAGCTTTCACCGCCGGCGCCGGCCCCGCCACCGTGGGCGTCATGGCCCCCGGTGACTACGAGTTCGGCACCGCAAAAAAAGAGATCATGAGCGTGGTCAGCGGCAAGCTCACCGTGAAGCTGCCCGGAGAAACCGCCTGGCACGACTTCCCCAAAGGCGCCACCTTCACCGTGGCCCCCAACTCCAAGTTCCAGCTGAAAGTAGCCGAAGACACCGCCTACCTCTGCCTCTACGTAGACTAAACCGGCGGCGCCGCGCTCACTCCTCTATTTCGGCCAGGTTCAGCACTATAGACTTGGTTTTAAGCAGGGCTACGAAAGCCGGCTTGTCCACCGCCTTGATGTAGGCCTCTTCCGGCTCCACCACCTTGTCCACAACCAGTTTGAACAGCACGTCGTTAAGCAGGGTCATGCCCTGCTTCTTGCCGGTCTGCTGGATGGAGGGGATCTGGTAGATCTTCCCCTCGCGGATGAGGTTGGCCACGGCGCTGTTGACGAACAGCGCCTCCATGGCCGCCACGCGCCCGCCGCCGATCTTTTTGCACAGCGTCTGGGAGATAACCCCCTTCAGCGAGGTCGACAGCATGGTCCTTATCTGGCTCTGCCGGTCGGCCGGGAACTGGTCGATGATGCGGTCCACCGTGGAAGCGGCCGTGGTGGTGTGCAGCGTGCCGAAAACGAGGTGCCCCGTTTCGGCCGTCTCTATGGCGATGGAGATGGTCTCCAGGTCGCGCATTTCGCCCACCAGCACTATATCCGGGTCCTCGCGCAGCGCGGCGCGCAGCGCCTGCGAGAAAGACTTGGTGTGCACGTGCACCTCGCGCTGGTTGATAAGGCAGTTCTTCCTGCTGTGGACGAACTCGATAGGGTCCTCGATGGTGATGATATGGTCCCTGCGGTGGCGGTTGATATAATCCACCAGGGCGCACAGCGTGGTGGATTTGCCGGAGCCCGTCGGCCCGGTCACCAGCACCAGTCCCTTAGAAAGGAAACAGAGGTCTATGATCTCTTTGGACAGCCCCAGCTTCTCGGCGGTAACTATTTCCATGGGGATCTGCCTGAACACGGCCCCCATGCCGAACCTGTCCATAAAAATATTCACGCGGAACCTGGCCAGGCCGGTTATTTCATGGGCGAAGTCGGTATCGTGCAGCTCCGCGAACTGGGCCGCGTTATGCGGCGGCATGATGGCCGACAGCAGCGCCTCCATGCGCTCGTTCTTCAGCACGGGCTCGTCGCCCAGTTCCTTCATATCGCCGTTCACGCGCACCAGCGGCCGGTGGCAGGAGGTCAGGTGCAGGTCGGAAGCGCCCAATTTGAACATCTTGCGCAGCAGGGCGTTCACTTCCGGCTCAGGGGCGCCGGCCGGCGCATTCTGGGCCGCCGCCTGGCACGCGGCGCCGTTCTTCTCGCGGGTCCCTATCAAAGTTATCCTGACGATCAGTTGTTCCCCTTCCGGAACGCAGGCCACATGCACCGCTTTCGCGCCGGCGGCGTAGTCGAATTTTACGGGTTTTCGCTGACCGACCGCCTCCCGGCTGCCTACGGGGGAGATCTCCTGTACCAGGCCGACTATCTGCGCCAGGGACAGCTGCTGATTAAGCATCGCCACCAGCCCGGCCTCGCTCTTAAGCGCCGGCGTCTTGCCGGATTCCAGCACTATCTCCTGGTCTGCCTGGAGCTTCTCTATAAGTTTATCTAACTGGGGCATAATACCTCTTAAACTCGTGCGGCACCTGCCGTCAGCCGCCGGAGTAGATGTGGGAGATGACCACGCGGTCGCCGTCCTTTATCTTATCCCCGTTGGCCACCGCCCTGCCGTTGCGGGTGATGATGGTGGGCCGTTTCTTGTCTATTTTCACGTAAGCCGACAGCTCCCCCGCCGTCATCGGCCCGGGGAGCGTCAGCGCTTTTTCGCTGAAGCCGCCCTCGTAAATGAGCGGGCCTATAAGCTTTACCGTTACCTTCATCAGCTCAGTTTGGCGTATTTCTCGACTTCCGCGGCTTCTTTCTGTATGCCGAGCTTTGCCAGCAGTTCCTTGGTAGGAATACCGCGCTGGTCGTAACCGCGCTGGTCGTAATAATGCTGCAGCATGGAATCGTACTTGCCGTAGTCCAGCACCACGCCCTTCTGCGCGCCTTCGGTATCTGCGTTCGCTTTGTCGAACCACACCGCCGGCGGATAATCGTCTTTGCGGGTGGCGTTGGGGAATTCGCGCAGATAATGCAGCTTGATCATGGCGTAGGCGCGGTCGGCCGTCTTCCAGAAATCTTCCAGCGTCCAGTTAAGGCCGGTGACCGCGTTGAAGAACCTGGGATAATTCTCAAGTTCATAACCTACTTCCACCCACGGGAAACGGCAGGCCACCAGCAGCTCGAACAGGCCGCCGCGAATGCGCTGCAGCTCTATGACCTTGGCCGCCTTCTCGGGACCGTAAGATTCGCGGGTGCTGTGCTTGAGCTCGAAGGTGATGATCCAGGCTTCGCGGTGGTGGCCGCCGATGGGCGCCACGCCGAAAGCCAGGGCCTGGCCCGGGATGGACTTGCAGTTGTAGGCCGCCATTTCAAGGCCTTTCACCTGCATGGCGTAATTCACGGAATCTTTGCCCCAGGCTTTGCCCATGCGCAGCGTGCCGTCGGCGAGAAGGTTGCCCACCTTGCCTTCGCGCCTGGCTATCTGCCCCAGCAGCGCCTTGCCTTTTTCGGCGTCGCCGAACTTGAAATCTCCGGTGGTGGCGCCGCGCTCGATGGCGTCGGCGTAGAAGCCCAGCACCGAGCCGGCCGAAATGGTGTCCAGGCCGTAATCGTCGCACAGGTAATTGAGCGAGCCCACCTGCTTGAGGTCGAACACGTTCACGTTCGGCCCCAGCATGCCGATGTTCTCGTAGTCCAGCTCGGACTCGTGGCCTTCCTTGTCCTCGATGGTGATGCCGCAGTGCATGGTGCAGTTGGGGCAGCCGTAGGTGGCTATGCGGGCGTCGTTAAGGCGTTCGCCGTCCACTTTAAAAGCTTCGGGGTGGGTGGTCTTGCGCATGTTCTGCACGGGCAGGCCGTTGACCTCGTTGCACCAGGCCAGCACGGCGTCGGTGCTTTGTTTGGACCAGCCGCTTTTCTGGTCCAGCTCGCGGGCCTTCTTCAGGCCTTCGATGCCGATAGTTTTCATCTCTTCTGCGCGTTCCTGGGGGATGGTCTTGGTGCCCTTCACCACTATGGCCTTGAGCAGCTTGGAGCCCATCACGGCTCCTATGCCGGGCCGGCCCGCGGCGCGGCCTTCCATACTGCGTATCACGGAGTAGAGCACCTTGTTCTCGCCGGCCTGGCCGATGTTAAGCACGCCGGTGCTCTTGGGATGCCTGGCGTAGATCCATTCGTTGGTGACGAAGGTGCCCTTGCCCCAGACTTCCTCGGCGCTCTGGAATTCCACCTTCTCGTCTTCGATGTAAAGGAGAGTGGGTTTGGCGGCGGCGCCTTCCACTATCAGCGCGTCGTAGCCGGCTTTCCGCAGCTGGCTGGCCACGTGGGTACCCAGGTTGCCGTCGCCGTAGAAGCCGGTGAGCGGGGACTTGGCCGCCACTACGGCCTTGCCGGTGTTGGGGGCGGGGATACCGGAGATGGGCCCGAGGGCCACCACCAGCTTGTTCTCGGGGCCGAGCGGGTCTATGCCGGGCTTAAGTTCGTCAAAAAGTATTTTTGCCGCGAAGCCGCGCCCGCCCACCCATTTCTGCGCGAACTCTTCGGTAAAGGATTCTTTCTTCCAGGTCTTGTCGGTCAGGTTTACCCTGAGGATATATCCGGTCCAGCCTTTCATGTTCCCTCCGTTAGCGGCGGCGCTTTAAAAGATAACCTAATTTTACTCTTTTTAATACCGGCATGGAACACGCCGGGACCTCAGCTGAGCAGTCGAACCATATCGGCCGGGAGAGGAGCGGTAATTGTCATGGGACGGCCGTCGGCCGGATGAAGGAAGGTAAGTTCACCGGCGTGCAGGGCCTGCCGCGCCAGGCGCATTTTAATGGAATCTTCCGGCGTCAGTCGGCCTTCTATCATGCGCAGGAAGACCAGCTCGTCCAGGCCGTACATCTTGTCCCCCACCACCGGGCAGCCCAGGGCCGACAGTGTGGCCCTTATCTGGTGCAGGCGGCCGGTATGCGGCACCGCTTCAAGCACGCTGAGGCCGCCTGCGCTTTTTAGCGGTGTAAAGAGCGTCTCGGCCCACTCGGCCTCGCGCCCGGGCGCCGGCCGCGCTTCGGCCGAAGGTTCGAACTGCCTCTTCTTGCGTATGGCCGAGGCCTTGGCCTGCACTATATACCCCCGGGCCCGCACAGCCCGCTCAAAAGCTCCCTCTATAACCACCGTGTATTTCTTTATAACGCTGCGCGCGGCGAATTGCCGCCGGCAGTTCAGGGCGGCGCGGGCGTTCCTGGCCACCAGGGTTACGCCGGAGGTTTCGCGGTCCAGCCGGTTGACGATGGACGGTTCGGCCACGTTCAGACGTTCCCGCAGCACCCACCACAGCGTGTTCTTGAAATATCTGCCGGCGGGATGGGCGGGCAGGTCGCCTGATTTATTTACGAGGATAATATCCCGGTCCTCGTAAAGCACGGTTACCGCCGTATCCACGTCGGGCTCCGGCGCGGCGGCCGGGAAATACTGGATAACATCGCCCTCCATTAGGACGCGGCCGGGCTCCGGAAGGGCGTCATTAATGCGTACGGCGCCTCCGCCTGCCAGGCGGGCCCACTCTTCGGGGCTGTTATAGGGGAACCTGGCGGCAAGAAAGGGAACGAGCCGCACGCCGGCGTTCTCGCGCGGGACGGTGTAACGCATTATTCTTTCGCCGCCGTTAATGGCCGCCGCCTTTGAGCATTTCAAGGGAGTGCGGGATCAGGTCCAGTACGGCTTCCAGGGATTCTTTTACGGCTTTGGGGCTGCCGGGCAGATTTATGATGATGGTCTTGCCGCGTATGCCGGCTATGCCGCGGGACAGGGCGGCTTTTTTGGTTTTCTTCAAGCCCTCGGCGCGCATGAGCTCGGGCAGGCCGGGGATCGGCTTTTCTATTACCTGGGCGGTGGCTTCGGGGGTGACGTCGCGGCCGCTGAAGCCGGTGCCGCCGGTGGTGAGGACGAGGTTTACCTTAAGAGTGTCGCAGTAATGGAGGAGCTTTTCTTTTATGGCGGCGGTCTCGTCGGGGACTATGTCATAGGCAGCCGTGCGGCCGCCGATGGTCTTTACCATTTCGGCGATCAGTTTGCCGCTTACGTCTTCGGCTTCGCCGCGCGAGCAGCGGTCGCTGGAGGTGAGGACGGCTATTTCAATAAAGGACAATGGGGTCTCCTACGGCGATGTCGCCGCTTTCGATCACTTCGCCGAATATGCCCTGGCGGGGCATTATGCAGTCGCCTACCTGGTGGTAGATGGCGCAGTGGTGGTGGCACTCTTTGCCGATCTTTGAAATTTGGAGGACGGCGGTTTTGCCTACGCGGAGTTTATCGCCGAGCTTGAGGGCGGCCAGGTCTATGCCTTCGGTGGTGATGTTCTCGGCGTAGATGCCGGGGCGTATCTGGACGGTGGCGTGTTTGGCGAAAGCGTCGGCGATCTGGAGGCGGACGCTTTCTATGGGAAGCAGGCTGACCTGGCGGAGTTCGGTGCCGGCGTGGGCGTCGTCTTTTATGCCGTGGCCTTTTACGAGCGCGGCTTTTTGGGTCTGCTCTTTAGGCACGCCCTTGGCTGCGCTGATGTTTATCGAGTGTATTTTTCCCATAGTTATAAATTCAAGAACCGCGCTGGTAATGGCCGCTTTTGCCGCCGCTTTTCTCCAGCAGGAAGACGTCTTTTATTTCAAGGTCCTGGGCGAACATTTTGCACATGTCGTAGATGGTGAGGGCGGCGGTGCCGGCGGCGACGAGGGCTTCCATTTCCACGCCGGTTTTGCCGGTGCAGCGGGCTTCGGTGTTTATGAGGATGCCGGTTTTATCCAGTTTAAATTCTACGCCTACGAAATTCAGGGGCAGGTTATGGCAAAGAGGGATGAGGCCGGCGGTGTTCTTGGCGGCGAGGATGCCGGCGAAGCGGGCGGCTTCGAGGACGTTGCCTTTGGGGAGTTTGCCGGCCTTTATGATGTTGATTATTTTGGTGTTCAGCTGTATGTAAGCCTGGGCCCTGGCTATGCGCTTGGTGTCTTTTTTTTCGCCTACGTCTATCATTTTGTAGCCTTAGCCCCCGATGCTGCTCATTTCTATGTGGCCGGCCGTGGGGGAATCTTTCTTGTAATTAGATTTTACTAAAAATATTTTTTTTATATAGTCGTCCAAAGCTTCGTCGGGGGCGCCGGCGCGCAGGAGGCCGCGCAGGTCGTGGGTGGCCGGCGAGAAGAGGCACGGGTAGACCTTGCCGGTGCAGTCCAGGCGCACGCGGTCGCAGGAGCCGCAGAAGTAGTCGCTGCGGCCGCTGATAAAGCCTATTTTCCCCTTGGCGCCGCGCAATAAGTAAAGGCGGGCGGGGCCGTCGCCCCGGTCGGCCGGTACTTCGGCCAGGGGGCCGAGGGTTTCGGTTATGCGCTTTTTGGTTTCGGCGGTGGTAAACAGGGTGTTGGAAAGTTTGTAGGACCTGGTATTGGTGGAGTAAAGTTCTATAAAGCGCACGTCCAGCGGGAAGGCCAGGGTTAATCTTGCGAAATCGGCGATCTCGCCGTCATTGATCCCGCGCATTATGACCGTGTTCAGCTTCACTTTCTTAAAGCCCGCCGCCAGCGCTTTTTCTATGCCCTGCCAGACCTTGGCGTAACCGGAGGCGCCGGTGATCTTTTTAAAAGTTTCGTCGTTGAGCGTGTCCACGCTGACGTTGACGCGGTCCAGTCCCGCCGCGCGCAGTTCTTCCGCCAGCCCGCCGAGCAGCAGGCCGTTGGTGGTCAGGGCCAGTTCTTCCAGGCCGGGCACGGCCTTTACCAGGCGGACCAGTTCCGTCACGTTCTTCCTTAAAAGCGGTTCGCCGCCGGTGAGACGTATCTTTTTCACGCCGGCGCGCACAAAGGCGGCGGCGGCGCGGGTTATTTCTTCGTGGCGCAGGAGGTCGTCGTGCTTAAGGTACCCGTTTTTTTCCAGCGGGGTGCAGTAGACGCAATTGAGGTTGCACCTGTCGGTAAGCGAGATCCTTAAGTATTCTACAGCCATGTCAGGAATACGGCTTTTTCGCCTTTTTTTACGGAGCCGCCCTCTTTTACCATGGTAAAGCCGTTGGCCCGGGCCAGGGCCAGTATGTCGGCCGAGCCGTTATTCGACACTCCGGCCAGGGAATATTGTGTTCCGGCGCGCACGGTGGAAAGCACAAGCGCGCGGCGCATAGTTCGCGGGTTGAAAGCCGCGGCGCAGCTGCCGGTTTTGAATTCGGGCGCGCAGTCCGGGCGGGCGGCCATTTTACGTATGGCCGGGCGGATATAAGCCAGGTAGGCGAGGAAATTGGCGACGGGATTGCCGGGGATGCCGAACACCAGCCGGCGGCCTTTCACCCCGAAGAACATCGGTTTGCCGGGCCGCACCCGCACTTTGTGGAAAACCGCTTTTACGCCCAGGCTTTTAAGCGCGCCGGGCACCAGGTCGTAATCGCCCATAGAGACCCCGCCGGAGATCAGCACGATGTCGGCCTTAAGGGCTTTGGCTATGGCGGCTTTCAGCGCGCTGGCGTCGTCGCGCGCTATGACGGGCGCGGCGTTTATGCCGTCGGCCGCGAGCATAGCGGCCAGCATGGGCCCGTTGCTGTTGTGGATCTGATTCCTGCCCAGGCGGGCGCCCGGGGGAACTATTTCCCCGCCGGTATTTATCAGCGCTACCGAGGGCAGCGCGCCGGTCCTTACCCGGCCGCGCCCCGCGGCGGCCAGCGCGGCTGTATGGGAAATAGAAACGACCGTACCTCGCTTCAATATCAACTGCCCTTTCTTTATATCCTCGCCGCGCCGGGCGATATTGGCGCCTTTCTTTATGCCTTCCTTGAACTCTACCAGGCCGTCGCTCTCCGCCGTAACTTCCACCATCACCACGGCGTCGGCGCCGGCGGGCACGGGCGCGCCGGTCATTATCTTTACGCATTCGCCCGGGCGCAGTTCCCCTTTAAAAGCGCGGCCGGCCTGTATAAGGCCCAGGCAGCGCAGTCGGCGGTTCTTAGCCAGGTCCGCGGCGCGCACGGCGTAACCGTCCACGGCGGACTTGTCGAAAGGCGGCATGTCCAGGCCCGAGCGGATATCCTCCAGCAGCACACGCCCCACGGCGTGCTCGATGCGGGTCCGCACGGGCGGCAGCGGCCGCGCGGTCTTTAGAACTATTTTAATGGCTTCTTCGAAACCTGTCATATTATCCTCTTTATCAAATGGACCGCCGTGGCCTTGAACGAAGCGTAAACCTCGCCGCCGGCCTTCAGCCCCAGCCCGTCCACCAGCTGCTTGGTTACCGCGGCCTGCAGCGTAAAGCCGCAATTCAGCTCTACCTTGTACTCCAGGCCCCAGGGCGCTACCGCCGCGACCCCGGCCTTGAAATTGTTGCGCCGGCCCCCGGCGTCCGCGCTCACGGACACGGAAACATCCTCCGGCCGGATGC
Source organism: Elusimicrobia bacterium GWC2_61_19 (assembly GCA_001799795.1). Lineage (GTDB taxonomy): Bacteria > Elusimicrobiota > Elusimicrobia > Elusimicrobiales > UBA9959 > UBA9959. The sequence continues at coordinate 33,830 of MGUD01000029.1, read as the reverse complement.
AGACGAACACGCTGTCGCCCGCGCCGCAGTCCGACACCACCATTAGCGTATGGCCGCCGGCCTCGACCGAACAGAGATTATCGCGTTTGGCGGTCACTTTGCCCGGCAGGATGGTCTCCACCCCCACAAAATCCGCCACTTCGGCTGAAACGGGCCGGCTAAATATATCCTGCGGCTCGCCCTGCTGCAGCATACTGCCGCCCACCAGCACGCCCAGGGTGTCGCAAAGCGTCAGCGCCCCGGCCTGGTCCTGGGTAACAAAGACTACGGCCGCGCCCGAGGCCTTCAGCACCTCACGCAGGTCGCGGGCGATAGAAGCCTTCACGCGCTCGTCCAGGCTCCCGAAGGGTTCGTCCAGCAGCACCAGCTTGGGCCTGGTGACGAAAGCCCGCGCCAGCACCGCGCGGTGGCTCTCGCCCTGCGAAAGCGTTTTGGCGTTGCGGTCCTTAAGGTGCGTTATCTTGAAAAGCTCCAGCGCCTCCGCCACGGCCGCGGCGTCTTTCTGCCCGCGCAATTTCAGAGGCAGGGCCACGTTGTCATAGACCGTATCGTTGGTGAGGTAGGGCTGGGAAAAAACTACGGACATGGCCCGGCGCAGGAACATCCTGTTGGCCGGGGCCAGGGCGTCGCGCCCCATTATTTCCAGAGTGCCTGCGGAGGGAGCCACAAGCATGGCCATGGCGTTGAGCAGCGTGGTCTTGCCGGCGCCGTTGGGCCCTATAATGGCGAACACTTCCCCCCCGCGGATCTTGAGCGAATCCACAGCCAGGTTAAAAGCGCCCAGGGTCACGCGGAGGTTTGAGAGTTTTATCATCGCGCCCGCACCTTGTCCTGCTGTATCAGGGTCAGCGCCAGGTTCACCGCGAAACTTAAGGCCAGGAGGATCAGGCCCAGGGCTATGGCCATGTCGAAATTGCCCATCTGGGTTTCCATCACGGTGGCGGTGGTGAGCATGCGGGTCTGGTGGCGGATATTGCCGCCCACTATCATGACGGCGCCCACCTCGGCCACCAGGCGGCCGAAACCGGCTATCACGGCGGCCAGCACAGTGAGGCGTATTTCTTTAAGGCAGATTTTTATGGCCTGCCAGTCGCTGGCGCCCAGCGTAAGCACCTGCTGGTAGAATTTGGGGTCGACGCTCTGCATGGCGGAAATGGACAGGGCGGTGATGATGGGCAGGGCAATGATGAACTGCGCTATTATCATGCCCGTGGGCGTATAGAGCCAATTGAGGAACCCCAACGGCCCGCTTCTGGAGAGAAAAAGCATCACCACAAGGCCCGCCACCACCGGGGGCAGGCCCATGCCGGTATTGACCAGGGCTATCAAAAGTTTTTTAAGCGGGAATTTTTTTACCGCCAGCCAGCTGCCCAGCGGCACCCCCGCCAGCACGGCGGCCGCCGTGGCCAGCACCGACACGGCCAGCGACAGCCGCGCTATGGCGAACATCTCCGAATCTCCCGAGAGGATCAAATGCAGGGCTTTTTGAAAGCCCTCCGCTATAAAGCCCATAGTTTTATTCCCAGATCACTTCAACTGATAGTCGCTCTTTATCCGGTAATCGTAGAAGAACAGCTGCCGGCCGTACTTATCCAGGCCGAACTTCTCTATCATGTCCCTGGCCGGTTCGGAAAGCACAAAGCCGAAGAAAGCCCTGGCACCCCCGGCGTTGACCTTGGGGAATTTTGCGGTGTTTACCAGGATGAGACTGTAGCGGTTTATAAGCGCTTCGTCGCCTTCGTTCACGATCTCAAGCCCGATATTCTTCTTCATCGCCAGGTAAGTGGAGCGGTCCGCCAGCACATACGCTTTCTTCTCATTGGCGATGGAGAGCGTGCCCGCCATGCCCTGCCCGGCTTCCAGATAGAAAGCCTTGACGGGCTTTATCCCGGCGGCGGCCCAGAGCTTCAGTTCCTTCTTGTGCGTACCGGACTTGTCTGCGCGCGAAACGAACAGCGCTTCAGCGGCGGCTATTCTTTTAAAGGCCTCGGCGGCGTTTTTAGCGCCTTTTACTTTGGCGGGGTCCGCGGCCGGGCCCAGTATTACGAAGTCGTTGTGCAGGAAGGTGGTGCGGTCGGTGCCGTAACCTTCGGCCACGAACTGTTTCTCGTCGTCGGGGCTGTGGACCAGCAGGATATCGGCCTCGCCGGTCTTCCCCAGCTGCATGGCCTGGCCCGAACCCACCGCTATGGCCTGCAGCGTATATTTCCCGTCGGCCTGAAAAGCGTCGGTCAGTATGTCCAGCAGGCCGCTATCCTGCACGCTGGTAGTGGTAGCCAGGCGCACCACGCTCTCAGGCGCGGGCTTGCCCTGGCAGCCAAAGAACAGCGCTATTACCGCCGCGCATAAAATTCTCGTCATTTAATTTCCTCCGGGGACATTAAGCTCTTTCCAACTGGGCGGTCTTGATATTCTTCAGATAGGCCAGCAGGTTGCGGTGGCGCTCCAGGCCGGCGCGCCCCGTTTTCTGGTACACGTAAAAGTTGTCCTCCAGCATTTTCATATGCGGGAACACGCTGACGAGCGTCCGGGCCTTGAATTCCTTCAGCACGCAGTACCTTGGCACGAACCCCACGCCCAGGCCTTCCAGGGCCGCGTTTATGATGGCCCTTATATGGTTAAGTTCCGTAACGTTCCCGAACTCGGGGCGCCCGGCGGCCGGCAGGGCGTTGAGGAAGTTCCCCCACCACTGCGCGCCCTTGTCCAGGGAAAGGATATTGCAGCCGGCCAGGTCCTGCGGCGTCCTGAGCCCGTGCCGACGCACAAAATCCGGCGCGGCGATCACCGCGTAATCCTCGCGGAAGAGGGCGGTCTTCTCAACGCCCTCGGCTTTATGGCTGCGGCAGTCTATAACGATGTCCAGTTCGTCGCTGAGCAGCGGCTGGAGCAGTTCGTGGCAGAACTGGAAGTCTATATGTACGCGCGGGTTCTTGTTTATGAAGCCCTTCAGGTACTTCACCAGCAGCGTGGTGCCGAACTCCACCGTGGCGCCCAGCCGGATGGTGCCGATATTCTTGCCTTTGGCGGCGGCTATCTGTTCTTCGGCCTTCTCCAGTTCGTAAAAGACCGTTTTGCTGGCCTTGTAGAGCACCCGGCCCGCCTCGGTAAGGGCCAGCCGGCTGCCGGAACGCTTGAAAAGGTCGTCCTTTACGCTGCGGCCCAGTTTGGCCACGGCGTGGCTGACGGCGGACTGCGTAACGTACAGCCGCCGGGCGGCCTCGGTGTAGTTAAGCGTCTGCGCCACGGTAAAGAAGGCCTTAAGCTGGTAGAGGTTCAGCGCCATAGTGAATTATATTCATAGCTCATGTGAACATTATGAATTATACTAATATGCCGCCGATTGTTACCATATTTAAAACAGCTTTACGGAGGCCCCATGAACACTATTTTCCAGATCCCCGAACCCGTCAACGAACCCATCCTCGGCTACGCCCCCGGCACGCCGGAACGCGCGGAACTGAAGGCCAGGCTGACCGAACTGCGCGGCCAGGTAATAGACATCCCGCTCATAATAGGCGGCAAGGAAGTGCGCACCGGCCGCACCGCCGACATAGTTATCCCGCATGAGAACAAAAAGATCATCGGCCGCTTCCACAAGGCCGGCCCCAAAGAAGTGGAACAGGCCGTACAGGCCGCCGCCGCCGCGCGCGAAACCTGGGGCCGCATGCCCTGGCACGCCCGCGCCGCCGTCTTCCTTAAAGCCGGCGAACTGCTGGCCACCACCTGGCGCCAAACCCTGAACGCCGCCACCATGATAGGCCAGTCCAAGAACCCCTACCAGGCGGAGATAGACTCCGCCTGCGAACTGGTGGATTTCTACCGCTTCAACACCTGGTATGCCGAGCAGATCTACGCGCAGCAGCCGCTCTCGCCGTCCGGCAGCTGGAACTACGTGGACTACAGGCCGCTGGAGGGCTTCGTGTTCGCGGTGACGCCGTTCAATTTCACCTCCATAGCCGGCAACCTGCCCACCGCCCCGGCTATCATGGGCAACACCGTCATCTGGAAGCCGGCCTCCACGGCGGTCTATTCCGCCTATTACCTTATGAAGCTGTGGCAGGCGGCCGGTCTGCCGGACGGCGCCATCAACATGCTGCCCGGCTCGGGCGGCGAGGTGGGCAGCCCCGTCATCAACAGCCGGGACCTGATGGGCCTGCACTTCACCGGCTCCACCGCGGTCTTCAACGGCATGTGGTCCTCCATCACCGGCAACTTCGGCAAGTACCGCGGCTACCCGCGCGTGGTGGGCGAAACGGGGGGCAAGGATTTCATCTTCGCGCACGAAAGCTGCGACCTGGAGGCGCTCAAATGCGCCATGGTGCGCGGCGCCTACGAATACCAGGGCCAAAAATGCTCCGCGGCCAGCCGTTCTTATATCCCGCGCTCGGTGTGGAACAGGATAAAGGACGACCTGGTGGCGCAGATAAAGGGCATAAAGATGGGCCCGGCCGAGGACTTCACCAACTTCTTCAACGCCGTCATAGACAAGGCGGCGTTCAGGAACATAAAGGAATATATCGACTTCGTAAAAACGGCGCCCGACGCCAAAATACTGGCCGGTGGGGGCTGCGACGACACCGAGGGCTACTTCATACAGTCCACGCTCATAGAGACCACCAACCCGCGCTTCAAGACCATGGAAGAGGAGATCTTCGGGCCGGTGATGACGGTATACGTCTACGAGGACGGGGAATTCGAGGAAACGCTGCGGCTCTGCGACGGAACCTCGCCATACGCGCTCACGGGCGCCATCTTCGCGCAGGACAGGGCGGCCGTGCTCAAGGCGGAGGACATACTGCGCAACGCCGCCGGCAACTTCTACATCAACGACAAACCCACCGGCGCGGTGGTGGGCCAGCAGCCTTTCGGCGGGGCCCGCGCCAGCGGCACCAACGACAAGGCGGGCTCCCTGGTGAACATGATGCGCTGGACCTCGCCGCGCGCCGTTAAGGAGAACTTCACCCCCCCGCACGACTACCGCTACCCGTTCATGCAGGAGAAATAAAGCGGGGACGCTCTTAGTTAATTAGTTTTTGGACTCGGCTTCGCGAACCGCGAAACCAGTCAGACACAAAAACTAATTAACTAAGAGCGTCCCCTATTTAAAGTTTATCGTATTTGGTGTGGCGGCCGCGGGCCTTCTTTACCGGGTATTTTTTGGCGTTCTTCTTAAGCTTATGGGCCATGGCCGCGCCCAGGTCTATGTCCAGGTCGTGGCTAAGCAGCAGCACCCAGTACATCACGTCCGCCAGCTCCTCGGAGATCTCCAGCTTGCGGGCCTTAACGTGCCGCGCTATCTCTTCCGGGTTCTTCCACTGGAAATGCTCCAGCAGCTCCGCGGCTTCCAGCGTCAGCGAGATGGCCACGTCTTTGGGATTATGGAACTGCCGCCAGTCCCGCGCGTCGCGGAAAGATATAACTTTGTTTGTCAGGTCTTTGATAGTTTTCATAAAAAGGTCAGGCGGACAGGCCGAACAGCAGGCCGGCGCCGAAAGCGAAAGCCAGCCACCACACCGCGTAAACCAGCACGCCGCGGCGGCCTATCAGTTTCTGCGACATTACCAGGGTGGGGATACACGTACCGACCGAGCCCAGCAGAAAGGCGAAAGCCGGCCCGGGCCCGAGCCCCAGTTTCATAAGCGACAGCGTCAGCGGGATCTCCTCGCCCTCGCAGACATACAGCGGCACGCCCAGCAGCACCGCGCTTACATAAGCCAGCGGGCCGGAGGAGCCGATATGGCGGGCGATGAAATCCGGAGGCAGCAGCACCGTGAGCAGGCTGGCTATGGCCATGCCAAGCGCGAAATATTTCCCCAGGTCCTTGAGTATATCCACGAAGATCGGCCAGAATCTTTTCGGGCTTTCTTCATCCTCCGCCCCGGAACAGCCGCAACCCGAGCGGCACTTTTTTACCGGCTCGGGCGCGGGAACAGCCAGAAAATCCGGGCAGGCGCGCTCCAGCCGGAGGAAGATGCCGCCTATCATCATGGCCCCGGCGAAAGCGGCCAAAGCGCGCGCGGCGGCGAATTTCCAGCCCAGCACGGCGAAGGTCAGCACCAGCGTCTGGGGACTCGCCAGAGGAGAAGCCAATAGAAAGCTGGTGACCGTGCCCAGGTCGGCGCCTTTGCGCCGCAGGCCGTCGGCCATGGGCATGGTGGCGCAGGAACAGCCCGGCAGCACCATGCCCAGCACCGAGGCCTTGGCCATGGACAGCCAGCCGCCGCGCAGATGTTTAAGCGCGAACTCGGGCTTAACAAAAACATCCAGCGCCGCGCCCACCGCGGCCCCGCCCAGGAAATAGGGCAGCACCAGCCAGGTGAGCTTCAGGAATTCCCGGGCAAAAGAGTAAACATAGTCCATTAACTATATTTTCTCATACCCCGGCCCAAAGGTCAAACAGAACCCGTCCGGAGGTTCAACCTCCAACGGAGGTTGAACCTCCGGGCGGCTATTCCTTATATGTGATGGTAACGCTGGCCTTGATCTTGGTGCCGGAGGCCTGGGCCTTGTACGGCCTGGTGCCGGCGTTGATGTAGGCCGCGAAGGCCGCCGCCGTCTCCAGCGCGGTCTGCCCGGCCTTCAGCGCCAGCATTATGTTCCAGCCGCCCACATGATTGATGGTGCCGTCCGGCCGCATGTAGCGGAATATGGACAGCCACAGATTCAGCGTGCCGTCTATGCCGCCGCCCGCGCGGCCCGTGGCCAGGCCGGTGATCTCAGCCACGCCCGGCTTGCCGCCCACCGTAACCTTGCCCGCGGCCACGGCCACGCCCTGCGTTTTATCGTAGGACGAAGCCGTCAGATCGGCGCCCTTGGCCAGTTCGGCGTCCGGATTGTAATCATTTTTCCCCTTCATATGCCCCCCTAGACCAACCCGCAAAACCGCTCCGGCCGCCTACTTCAGCAGGGCCGGGTTAATGCTTACCACGTAGTAAATGCCGTTGAGGTTGGCCATGGTGTCGCGGATAAACTCGGTCATGGCCTTGGGCGTGCGGCCCTCCTCGCGGAAATCGTTCACCTCGCGCGCCAGCGCCAACTGCAGCGACGCCTCCGGCGATTTATAAAGACTTATGCCGCCGAAAACGTTCCAGTGCCGGCTCTTGTCCGAGCCGTCTTCCTTGTTGCCCGGCAGCAGGAAGTTCTCCAGCGCCACCGAAGCCGGCAGCTTGTTCCTGGGGATGGACTTTATCCAGGCGAAGGGGATGCGCACGGCCTCGTCCACAAGCCCCACGGCGGCCAGCTTGTTGCCGTCCTTTATGGCCAGCGCCTCCCTGAACAGCAGCACCATGGGCAGATTATGGTTCTCCAGCGGCGCGTCGGCCAGTTTTTTGGTGGTGCGCGCGGCGGCGCGCAGGTAGCGCCTGTCGTACTGGGCGAACAGCAGCAACCGGCGGAAATCCCTGCGGGTGGAAGTGGTCTTATAATACTGCCAGCGGACCCTGTCCGCGTAATTCTTCAGTTCCAGAAAATTGCGCGGCGCCTCCATGTTCACCAGGTCCACCGTCAGCTTCATATCCTCGAGCGCGTATTTCTCTATGGCCTTCAGCACTTCTTCCGCCGGGGCCTTGCCGGCCGTATAATTTTTATAAAGGGGCGACTCCAGCAGCGCGCGCAGATGGTCGCGGAAATAAAGACTCTGCGCCACAAAAGGCGGCTGGCCTTTGACCGTAAGGGTTTCGGCGTCCTCGGTCAGGCCCGTGATATCGAGCAACAGCTCATAATGCCGGCCGGCCGCCCACAGCGCGGCGCAGCGCCGCAGCTTGGCGTCCCCGTAAACCTTTTCCCTGGGGTCCAGCCACGGCGCCCGTTTGGCGTAGGCCAGCGTAAAGCGTATCCCCTCGCTGTAGATCTCGTGCAGCAGCGCGCCCTGGTAGCCGCCTTTGCCGGCAAGACGCACCTGTTTAAGGAAAGTCAGCGGGGAGGCGTCCTCGGCCGGGTGCTTTATGGCTATGACAGGCCGCTGTATATATTCGGTATCCGGCACATAGCGGAAGAACTCGCGCGGGTACGGGAAAGCCCGGCCGCCCGCCTCGCTTTTAGCCCTTGCTTTATAGGGGTCGCCGGCGGCGTAGAGCGCCTCCAGAAAGGCGATGTCCTCCGCGTCCAGCAGCCCGTTATGGTTCACGTCGGCCTTATAGGCGGTGTCGGCCGGACCGGCGAAAGGGTCGGCTACAAAAGCGGCCAGCAGCGCGGCGTCCCGGCTGTCCCACATATTGTCGGAATTAAAATCCCCCAGCATCACCAGCCGCGAGCGCATGTTGACGCGGTTCACAGGCAGCGTGAAATACCCCAGCACGGCCGCGGCCGCCGCCAGCACCAGGAAATAAGCGAAGCCCTTGGCGATATTTTTTATCTTCATTACCTGTTTACAATATATAAAAAAAGGACCGGAGGCGCGAACCTCCGGCCCAAAGGCCCTATCGAGGCTCAGCCTCGATAGAACGTTAGAACGGGACTTCTTCTATGCCGTCGCCGCCGGAGGCGGACGCCGACGCTTTGGCCGCGGGTTCGGCCGCTTCGGAGGGCGCGCCGGCATTATCGCCGCGGCTGCCCAGGAATTCTATTTCGTCCACATAGACCACCATCTTGCTCTGCTTCTTGCCGTCTTCCTTGCCGGCCCATTCCTCGAGCACCAGGTGGCCTTCCACGTAGGCCTGGGAACCCTTGTGCAGGTATTTCTCTATCAGGTCGGCCAGCTTGCGGCCGGTTTCGCGGTTGAAAGCTTTCAGGTCCACCCACACAGGGACTTCCTCCCACTGGCCGGTCTTCTGGTTCTTGCGGCGGTTGTTCACGGCAAAGCCGATATTGGCAACCTTGCCGCCGTTGCTGAATTCCTTTATTTCGGGCTCGCGCGTGAGCCGGCCGATAAGCATTACTTTGTTCAAATTCGCCATATAAGTCTCCTGTTAACTCGTTTATTTTTTTCCAACCGCTGCCCGCCCCTGACTAATCTACCACTTTTCCCCGACCCTTTCCAATCCTAGGGCCGCGCGGCCTAGTCCAGCGCTTTCCTGACGGCCCGCAGCAGCCGCGCCGTGCCGTCGGACTTGCAGACGAAGGCGTAGTCTTTGCTGTCGCAGCCGGTTTCCTCGGGCTCCGCGCCGCTAAGCAAGATGAACGGGATATGCTTAAGCTGCGGCGATCTTTTTATGCTGCGGCAGAGGGTGAGGCCGTCCTCGTGGCCCAGGTGCAGGTCGGCTATGACGCAATCAGGCCGCCCCTGCTCCGCCTGAAGCAGGGCGGCGGCGCAGTTATGCGCCGTCAGCACGGCATAGCCTTCGGAACTCAGCATTTTCCCCAGCAGGGCAAGCCAGTCCTGGTCATTGTCGACAATAAGTAGTGTTTTTTTAGGATTTGTCATTTCAGAAACGCCTTACATTAGAAGTAGAATCTCGTCGTAAATAATATAGTTTACCGCAGGCGGCTGTCAATTCCGCCGGCCGCGCCGCTCACTTCACGCTTGAGAGATTAAGCCCCAGCACGCGCCAGCCGGCGTTGGCCAGACCGGCCAGATAATCGGCCGCGGGCACGTCCAGCACCATTTTGCCGAAAGCCGCGTGGCGGATGATCTTGCCCGAAGGCCCGTCGAAAATAAAGAACTGGTGCGACACCAGCGAGGGTTCGTCGGGGCGGTCCTCCCGCACCAGCGCCACCACCGTGCCGGACGGGATACGGTCCAGCAGCGCGAAGACGGCCTCAAGCGGCACATAGTTAATAGCGGCGGCCTGGTCCGGCATGGCCGCGCCCAAGGCCCGCAGGCGGTTAAGCCGCGCCGCGTGCTGGGCGGGCGGCTCGGTTTCAAAACCGTGCAACTCGGCCGCCGTCTTGGCGGCGTACCAGGCGCGTTTGGAAATTATCTTGCGGACTGTGCGGGTATTGGCGCCGGCCACGCCGGCGGTGATGTCTTCAAGGAAACCGGCGGCTATATTATTGGGCAGCCAGTCCAGTTCGGTAAAGTGGTTGCGCGTCCGGTAGCTGATAAGGCCGTCCTGGTAACGGATGCGGCGCAGCAGGTCCGGCGCCCCGGCCTCGCCGCCCAGGGCGAAAGCCATCGTCTCTTCCACGAAAGTGGTGCAGTCCAGGCCGGTGTAGCTCATCAGCGGCCCCCGGTCGAACTCCGCGTCCGGCCCTTCGCCCAGCGGGCCCAGCACGTATTTAACGCCGAGGAACTTTTCGCTGGCGGCCAGCAGGCCGGCCGCGCGCGTGTAACCGGGCCCGGAGGCCGCGGCGTTCGCAGCGGAGAATAAAGCGATGATTATGGCGGTAATTAATTTCAAGCCGGTCTCTTATAAGCGCGTCTGTCTATATAGATATTATAGCGGCCCCCGCCCGCCCGCGTAAGAGACAATGGGCCCAGCCCGCCCCAGTCTTTGTGCCCAGATCTTTTCACTTAAACCGCGCCTAGGCCGACAGGTCCTTTATCATGGCCTCGGCTTCCGTGAATATGCCGCCCAGGTGGGCCTCCGAACGGAAGCTTTCCGCGTAGATCTTGTAGACCGGCTCCGTGCCGGAAGGCCGCGCCGCGAACCAGCCGCCCGGGGTGCTTACCTTTATGCCGCCGATGGGCTCGTTGTTGGCCGGCGCGCGCGTGATCACCGCCGTTATCTTCTCCCCCGCCAGCTCCTTCGCCCGCACCTGGTCGGGGATGAGGGTCTTGAGCATCTTCTGCATGGCCGGGGTGGCCGGCGCGTCCTGGCGGCGGTAGAAGAACCGGCCGTATTTGCAGGCGAGCTGCTCGTACACCTGCGCCGGGTCACGCCCCAGCTTGGCGGTTATCTCGCCCGACAGCAGCGCCATTATGATGCCGTCCTTGTCCGTGCTCCAGGGCCCGCCGTCGAAACGCAGGAACGAAGCCCCCGCGCTCTCCTCGCCGCCGAAACCGAAACTGCCGTCCAGCAGCCCGTCCACGAACCACTTAAAGCCCACGGGCACCTCGCTGAGGCGCCGGCCCAGCCCGGCCGTCACGCGGTCTATCATGCTGCTCGACACCGCTGTCTTGCCCACGGCGGCGTCGGCGCGCCAGCCGGGCCGGTTCTGGAATAAATAATAGATGGCCGCCGACAGGTAATGGTTGGGCGGCAGCAGGCCGGCGCGCGTCACAATGCCGTGGCGGTCGTAGTCCGTGTCGCAGCCGAAGGCGATGTCGAAACGGTCCTTCATGCCTATCAGCCGCTGCATGGCGTAGGCCGAAGACGGGTCCATGCGGATCTTGCCGTCCCAGTCCGCCGTCATGAAAGAGAAAGATTTATCTACCACGTCGCTGACCACGGTAAGGTTGAGCTTATACAGCTCGGCTATGCGCCCCCAGTATTTAACGCCGGCGCCGCCCAGCGGGTCCGCGCCCATTTTTACGCCGGCGGCGCGGATAGCGGGCATGTCTATAACGCCGCCCAGGCCACGCACATATTCTCCGGTATAGTCGTAGCGGCGCGTGGTGTGGGCCTGCAGCGCGGCGGCCAGCGGCATGCGTTTTACGCCTGCCTGGCCGGCGGCCAGGATCTCGTTGGCCAGCGCCTGTACCTGGCCGGTTATTTCGGGCCCGGCCGGGCCGCCGCTGGGCGGGTTGTATTTAAAGCCGCCGTCGGCGGGCGGGTTGTGCGAAGGGGTGATAAGTATGCCGTCGGCCAGGCCCGCGGTGCGGCCGGCGTTATAGGCCAGTATGGCGCGCGACAGCGCCGGCGTGGGCGTGTAGCCGAGCTCGTCGTCTATCATGACGTGCACGCCGTTGGCGGCTAGCACTTCCAGCGCGGTCTCGAAGGCGGGCACGCTCAGCGCATGCGTGTCCATGCCCATGAACAGCGGGCCGTCTATGCCGGCGGCCTTGCGGTACTGGCAGATGGCCTGGGTTACGGCCAGGATGTGCCGCTCGTTGAACGTGCGCGCGAGCGAACTGCCCCGGTGCCCGGAGGTCCCGAAAGAGATCCGCTGCCCCGCCTGGGCGGCGTCGGGCACTTCCTTATAATAAGCCGCCAGCAGCTTGGGGATATCCGTGAGCAGTTCTTTAGGCAGCGTCTTACCGGCAAGTTCGCTTATAGGCATTTTTGTTTCCTTATGTTCCTATCTTATTTTTAACCGACCAGAAACCTTCGAAGATATAGCCCACCTTAAAGCCCAGCGCCGGCTTAAGCGCGCCGGACCGCCCGCCACCCACATTGTCCAGGTCTATGTCGGTGGGGCGGTAGGTAATGTCGAAGGTAAACCCGTTGGGCGTTTCGGCGGTCTCGCTGGTGGTATAGAGCAGCCCGGCCGCTATTACCGGCGCCATATACAGCGTAGTGTCCGACAGGCCGAAGTCGGCGAAAGCGCCGGCTTTGAACCGCAGCGGTTTGCCCGGCGCCTTGGGCGTCATGTAATGCATGCCCAGCAGCATATCCAGCATATAGAAAGTTTTTGGGCCGATGGCCGGGCTGTCCACCTTTACGCCGCGCAGCTGCAGGCCGCCGGCCTTTGAAAACGTCTCGTTACCCACCGCCATAAAACCAAAACCCCAGGGCCTGACGCTCTCGTTGCCGGCGCCTGAGATATGCAGGCTCTGCGCCGAAGGCAGAATGAGATAATACTCGTTGGCCGTAACCCATTTCCAAACCGGCTTGGCTTCGGCCGCGCGCGCCGCGCCGGCGGCCGCCAGCAGTATAAGACCCAATATCAGCGTTTTCAAGAGTCCCCCTTTAGATCAAAACCCAAGGCGGCGGTGTTAATGCCGCCGCCCTGGGGTTTAATTTATTTATTCCGGCTCCTGATCTTCACCGCCGCCGGGCCACTGCTGGGCCGGGCGGGCGGGCATTTTAGGCTTAAGCGACACCTGTTTTTCAACCTTCATCGCCGTCGGCTCTACCTTAAAAAGAGTCCCGCCGGACAGCACATAGATGTATTTGTCATAGACCACCATGGCCGCGCCGCCGCCCATGCCGCCCATCATACCCATACCGCCCAGCATCTCCATGGGCTGTTTATTCCCGCCGCCGCGCGGGCCGCCGCCCATGCCTTCGGGCATACCGCCGCCCTGGGCCCGCAGATAGTAAAAGCCGCCGCTCAGCAAAAAGAACGCCGCCAACGCCAATACACCGGTCCATTTCTTGTTCATCTTAGCCTCCCTGATTATTATGTGTCCCCGCAAATCCCCGCCGCTCCCGTCAGGCGCGCATGTCCGCCAGGGTTATTTCCGGCTGATGGTAACGCGCGTAGCCTGGGGTTTTTTTGCCGTACTGTATGGCTTGCGCCGGGCACCATTGTATGCAGGCCAGACACTGCTCGCAATGCCCCTGCCACACCGGCTTCTTCCCCTCTATAATTATGTTCCCGCTGGGGCAGACCGCGGTGCAGATAGCGCAGCCATTGCATTTAGCGTCCACCCAGAATTCCCTATCCATCTTTGGGATCTTCCGGTACAGCAGAGGGTAGCACAGGCCGGACAGCAGCAGGTTCTGCCACAGCGGGCCTTTTTCCACCGGCCCGGTTTCGCCGCGGCCCAGCGCGCCGGCCATGTCCTTTATTTTTTTTGCGGAGTTGGCGAAGCGCAGCGCCTGCTTTTCCTGCGAGGCGGCGCCGCCCCAGGGGATATAGTTGCTGGGCATCACTATGCCGAACCCGGCCGAAAGAACGAGGCCCCGGGCTTTCATTATTTTTTTAAGCTGCGTAAGCGTGCCGGCCACCTGCCCGGCGTTAACGGCCAGGGCGAAATAGCGGCGGCCGGCGGGCAGGTGCCCCACAAAATCTATAACCCGGCGCGGCAGCCCCCACATATGCACCGGGAACACCAGCCCTATGGCCTCGGCGTCGTCATTCTCCGGAGCGGCCCTGCGCATGCCGGCCAGCCGCGCGTCTTTAAGTTCCCCGCCCAGCCGTCTGGCCGCCCAAAGCGAATTGCCCGTGCCTGTATAATAATATATGGATGTTTTCATAGGGGACGCTCTTAGTTAGTTAGTTTTAATAGCCCCTGGTCCGCTCACATAGAAAACTAATTAACTAAGAGCGTCCCCGGCTACCATAAATTCTATAATAGGTGAGGGTAGAAAGTCCCCTAATAAGTGATCCTTAAGCGTTCAGCCGGAATTTAATTATGGTCATATTACCAAAACTGCGGTGCCCCAATTGCGGCAAAGGCATGGGCCCCATAAAAGCCAAAGAGGTGCCGCCCGCCAACACCTACGACGAGTGCCTGCGCCGCTGCCCCAGGTGCCGCATAGGCGCCACCAACGCCAAGAGCTTCTCTAAAATTAAATTCATCTACGCCGACGGAGTACCAAAGCCCCCGACCCAGGCAACCCCGCCGCAGGAAGCCGCGGAACAGGACGCCGCGCCGGAGGAAGCTGCACCCCAGGACGCCCCGCCCGACAAACCTTAACCGACGGCGCCGCCGCCGCCGCAAGACCGGGGCCCGATGCCCCGGTCTTTTATTTTCCCCCGGTTATTTCCGGCGTCCCGCCTTGGCCGGCTTGGGGGCCGCCTCTTCCGGCCAGCCGGCGTCGGCCACGTGCTCGCCGGGGGCATGGTCCGCGGGGCCGGGCGCGGGCTCGCCTTCTTCGCGCGGCTTCTCGCCCGTGAACTCTATGCCGTCCACGTACACGAACAGTTTGGAATGGTGCTTGCCGTCCTCTTTGCCGTCCCACTGCTCCAGCACCAGGTGCCCCTCAACGAACACCTGCCGCCCTTTCTTCAGCAGGCCGGCCAGGTCCGCCAGCTTCCGCCCGTGCTCGTGGTTGTAGGCCTTCATGTTCAGCCACACCGGCGTTTCCTCCCACTCGCCGGTATTGGCGTTCTTGCGCCGGTTATGCACGGCAAAGCCCAGATTGGCCACCTTGCCGCCGTTCTTGAACTCCGTCACCTCCGGGTCCCGCGTCAGCCGCCCCATCAGCATTACTTTATTCAGGTTCCCCATACTTCCCCCTTACCATTTTAATTTTAACTCCTCTAACCCAAATAGCATAGCAGACCAACCCGACAGCGTAGTGTCGGGTTAAAAAAGGTTCGGAGGTTGAACCTCCAACTTGGTTTAACCTCCGAATCATGTAAAATATCGTAGGCAACGCTTACGGAGGGTTAAATGCGCAATTTTCTGGGACTTCTGACTTTAATGGTTTTTGTTTGCGGCTGCGCGAGCCCGCTGCATAAGGCGTCGCGCACGGGCGATATCCCGGCCATACGCACGCTGCTGGCCAAGGGGGCCAGCCTGAAAACAAGAAGCGACCATAAAACGCCGCTGCATGACGCCGTAACCAACGGGCAGGCGGAGGCGGCAAGAATACTCATAGAAAATGGCGCGGACATTAACGAGCAGGCCTACTTCAGATGCACCCCGCTGCATTTTGCCGCGTCCTACGGCAACTCCGCCATAGTGCAGCTGCTGCTGCAAAAGGGCGCCAACCCGGAGCCCGGCACGGCTTATTACTGCGGCTTGCCGCAAACGGTGAATTTCAGCCCCTTCAGCCGTCCCGAAGAGCTTACCCCGCTTGAGATGGCCCAGCGCCGCGGCAACCCCGCCGTGGTCGCCATGATCCAGACCGCCATCAACAACCGCCTCGGCATCGCTTCCGGCAGCGACAGGAACGCCGGCGAGTACGGCCCCATAGTGGCCTCCATACTGAAGTCCTACCAGGGCGAAGGCAAAACCATCGCCGTGGCCGGCTTCTCCTATGCCGACGGCCGCGCCTCCACGGACGGCAATATTGTGGCCGAGCGTTTTACCACCGAACTGATAAACCACAAGACGCTTAAAGTAGTGGAGCGCAAGCAGATAGAAAAAGTCCTGGGCGAGCTGAAGCTGCAGAACGCCGGGGCTATCGACCCCGAGTCTGCAAAAAAAGTGGGCCGCATGCTGGGCGCCGACCTGCTGGTGATAGGCGGCATGGTGGAACTGCCAGACCGCGTGCTGGAACTCAACATCCGCCTGGCCAGCGTGGAAACCGGAGAGGCCGCGGCCGCCGTTACCGCCCGCGTGCAGAAAGACTGGGTGAATTAAGGATTTTTACCTAAGCTTTAATGGTGGCGCGGCACTGGGGATAGTTGCGGCAACCCCAGAACTTGGCGCCGGCGTCAGGGCCGCTTTGGGCTATGCGCAGCACCATCGGGGTTTTGCAAGCGGGGCAAAGGGGATCATTATCGGCCAGCGCCCGCTGCTTCTCACGGGCCGCCAACGCTTCCTTCATGCCGGGCGGCATAATAAGTTTCTCCCCCGTGCTGAACGGCGCAGCCAGCAGAAGCTCCACAACGGGGATATCGGCGCTGCAAAAATCGTATTTAACCAGGTCCGCCGGGGCTACCCACTCAATGCGGTCGTGGTCGTTAAGCTTGAACTCGCCGGAGAGATGTTCCGCCCTGTACGCCAGCAGCTCTATCGGCATATGCTTGTATTCGAACTTGCTCGCGCAGATAAATTCGCCTATCTTCGTGTCCACGCCGAACTCTTCCATCAGCTCTCTACGCAGGCAGGCCTCGGGCGTCTCGCCCGGTTCTATCTTGCCGCCCGGGAACTCCCACTTGCCCGCAAGGGTATCGCCCGCCTTGCGCTGGGCTATCAGTATCTTCCCGTCTTTTTCAATAACCGCGGCGGTTACCTGCTTCATAGAATTCCTATTCTAACAAATAGCCATCCGGTCATTAGCGGCCTTCCTACGGTAATTGGCGGGCCGCGGCCAGACAGAGGGCGTCGATGCCGTCGTCGACGGCGGCGCGGTCCAGCGCCGGGGCGTTCACCAGCACGGCGAAGGCGTAAAGTTTGCCGCTTGCGGAGTGCAGGTACCCCGCCAGGTTACGCGCATTGCCCACGGTGCCGCGCTTTAAGCGCATCCCCGCGGCCAGGGGGTCGCCCTTCATGCGGTTCTTGGCCGTGGCCAGGGATTCGTAATACACCGGGAACAGCGGCGTGCCCTGCATATGCGCCAGCACCTTCACCAGCCCGGCCGCGGTAAAGCGGTTCTCTTTGGAAAGGCCGCTGCCGTCCACAAGATAATATTGCCCGTCCTTAAGCCCTATCCGGCCCAGGTAAGCGGAAACCTCGGCGGCGCCGTCCGTAAAGGTAGCGCGCCCGGCCGCCTCTTTGCCCAGCGCCTTAAGGATCTGCTCGGCGTAGAAATTCTGACTATTGGTGTTTACGGCTTTTATAAGCTGCGCCAGCGGCTGCGACCGCCAGGCCAGTGCCGGGGCCAGGTCTTCCTCTTTTAAGCCGGCTTTCTCCCAGGCGACAATGCCGCCCACCTTTATACCTTTCTTTTTCAGCACGCTCTTTAAAGCCTCAGCCGCAAAACGGGCAGGGGCGTGCACGGCTACCCAGTCTTTGCGGCTGCGCCCGGCCGGGATGGAGCCGGTGAAGGTGACCGTGTTGGTGCCGCGGGCGCGGTGGAAATCCAGCGTAAAGGGGCTGTCCGGCGCCCCAGTAACGGCCTTGTTCCTGACCCTGAGGTAACCGATATCCGGCGTAAGCGCTATTTTGGGGCGCCGCCCGGGCCTGGCCGCCGGCACGAACTCCAGGTCCACGCAATTATCGTTAAAAGAAATGGGCGAGGTCTCGGCCTGGTACCAGTAGGCAAGCTCACCGGGCGGCCAGGACGGGGGCACCTCGGGACCTTCGAAATAGCGGTTATCAAGCACCAGGCGGCCGACCTTAGCCACCCCCAGCGCGGCCAGCGAATCCGCCCACACTTCGTAGATCTCGGTCATGCTCGCGCGGTCGCGCCCGGACACCGACGGGTCCCCGTTGCCGCGCCAGACCAGCACCGAGAGTTTCTTCCGGCCAAGTTCTTCCTTGGCCGCCAGTAAAGTGGTGGTAAAGCGGTATTCCGCGGTAAGGCGTTCCAGCGCCGCGGCCGAGGTGGCCAGCTTGGCCGTAGAGGCCGGCACCAAAGGCAGGTCGGCATTGCGGGCATAAGCCACGGCCCCGTCTTCCGCCGCTACAAAGACAGCCGCTACCTGCGCGCCGGCAAAGGCCCCGGTGCTAAGCAGCGCCTCCGCCCGCGCGGCAAAGTCCTGCGCCGCAACCGGCCCGGCCGCAAGGCAAAGCAAAAGCAGGAGTTTCATTCTTCTATTATACCAAGCCGGTACTTTTCTGGATTTATTTTAGGAAGCAGCGTCCCCTGTACGGCAGGCGCATTTTTTGCCGGCCAGCAGTTGCAGCTGGCGCCGCGGGGGATCTATAAAAATATTCTGGACGGCGCTGCCGGTGGCCAGGCGTTTATCCAGCGGGCTTTTATGGTTGTAGCCCCTTTGCGCCATTTCGGCCACCAGCGCCGTGTGCCGCCGGTACAGCGCCTTCAGGCGGCCGCGCCAGCGCAGCGTTTCCGGGTGCCGGGAATAACCCTTCTTCCCCTGCGTCAGCACCACCCAGATGCAATGCAGCTCCCGGTGCTCCCCCAGCAGGTGGTTGCGGCACAGCCTGCGCGGCTCTATATCCCAGATCCTCATGCCGGCTCTACTTTGTAAAGCACCATCGGGCGAGACTTGCCCTTCATAAGCACGGGGGCGCACTCCACAAAGACGTAACCGGGGAAACTGCCTTTGTCCACGCCCCGCACCACGGCCTCGCTCACCAGTATCTGCGTGGCCGCCGTCTTGGTCTGGCTCTCTATGCGCGAGGCCACGTTTACCGTGTCGCCCAGCACGGTGTACTCAAGGCGCTCGGCCGTGCCCACGTTGCCGGCCACCAGCCCGCCGCTGTGCAGGCCCACGCCAAAGAAAACCTCCGGGTGATGCCCCCGCGCGTTGAACTCCCGCAGGGCCTCCCGCATGCCCAGGGCCGCCTTAAGCGCCGCCGCCTGGTGGTCCTCCACCCCGAACACCGGCGAGAAGATGGCCATGACGGCGTCGCCCATGAATTTATTTATGACCCCGCGGTTTTCGGTAATGGGTTTGGTGACGCTGGTGAAATACTCGTTAAGAAAGCGGATAAGCTCCACCGGCGGGAGATTCTCGCTCATGGGCGTGAACCCCCTGATGTCGGAGAACAGCACCGTGGCCTGTATCTCCTCGCCGGCCAGGTTTACCTTACCGCTCTTCATTATCTTCTCGGCGATCTCCAGCGAAACATAGCGGCCGAAAGTGTCCTTGATATGGTCCCGCTCCACCAGGCCGTCCAGCATCATATTAAAATGCCCCTTCAGCTGGCCCAGTTCGTCGGCGTACAGCACTGAGGTCTTGCAGCTGAAGTCCCCCGCCGCCACGGCCTTCATACGCCCTACCAGCGCGCTCACCGGTTTCTGCACGTTAGCGCGGTAAAGCAGGATCGAAACCGCCTGGAAGACCAGGATGATCCCCGTCAGGAGAGCTATTATGGCAATGGGCACCAGCGCCCCTATATGTTCCGTTAAAACCAGTTGCCTGGCCTGGTCGCTGCCGTGCAGCAGAACGGCTATGATGTCGAAATTGCCGTAGACGGGAACATAAAGGCACAGCAGCAGCGGCACCATGGCCAGCGAGAACATCATGAGCGCGTACCGCAGCGTAAGACTTATGGCTAAGCCGGATTTTACGCCGTAGGGGTTGTTCTCAAGGAAGAAGGGCTTGGCCAGGCGCTGGCGGACATAGAGGCCGGTCAGCTCCAGGTTCAGGTAGCTGACAAAAGCGCCCAGCAGCAGGGCCGACACGCCGAAGATCGCCTTGACCCTGAGCGGCACGGCCCCGAAATAATCCGCATAGGTCGTTACGTTCCCGAAGTAGCGTTGCCCGGCTACGACCCAGCCAAGCGCAAAAATGACCAGCGGGAGATCGATTATGCGGCGCTCTATGCGCCCTATATCCTGCGGCTTCTTCAAAAAGTAATGCTTGTAGAGCGGCAAAAGCCAGAGCAGCAGGAAGACAAAAGAGAAATCCAGGTTGGCGGACCTGGATTCATAAGTCATCGCCCCTTTCTCGCCGACGCGTTTCGTAAGGTTGAGCGACTTATAGATCTTCTCCTGGGTGGCTTCCGGGGTCTTGTAGTTGCTCCCTTTGGCCTGGGCGTCGGTAAGCTGCTGCCATTGGGCTTTAACAAGACCAGTATCGATAAGCGAGTATTTTTCGAAGAAGAAGGCCGTGGTGCTGCCAAAGTACACCATCAGCATGAACAGGGCATACAGCCCCAGGTGCAGCTTGTGGAAATTTTCCCGTATCAGCGATAGTTTTTTCATAGGCCTGTAGCTTATTTTACACTTATTCCCGCCCCCGCTTCCCGCCTTTAGTACCCGCGCCAGTCCCAGTCCATTTTGGCGACGGCCTGTCGCCAAATTGCCTCGTCTGAATAGGCAAGGTAAAAGCGCTTCATTCCACACACCATCTCAACTATTTTTTCCTGTTGGGAAATAGCCGCCTGTTTTATAGCTACCACGGTATATTATTCGGCCTGCTGTTTTAAGTTTACGTATCCAGTTCTCTATCGTTCTCCCGGGAACCTTCAGCGCAACCCGAAGCCCGGGAAGCCTTTGTCCCGGATTCTTTTTTATTTCCGCCTCAAGGATATTTACTCCCCCACTTACTCCACCATTTACTCCACCATTTACACCCCCAACTGCTTCAATATCTCCTTTGGATTTTTTAAACCCGGGCCTGAAAAAGACTACAGTAAAGCCGCTTTTAATTCTCTTGAAACTAACCCTAACGCCCGCAGCACTGCATTCCTCGCTTATGCGCTTCAGGCCTGAACCCCATTTCTCTATATCCTCGGAGCGGAACAGCGTTTCCGCTATAAGAGGGTTACGCGGGATGCTGGGTTCGGACCCTTTAATAAAATCCTTGGGCGAATAGTCGCCGGGGAAAAGGCCCGGATTGAAAATTTCTATCCTGTCCTTGTAGATCGCGACCTCGTTGCTTTTTGGGTTATCAAAGTCCCTGTGACACAGGGAATTAATTATGGCCTCCCTGACCGCCCGGACCGGGACTTCAGGGATTTCTACCCTCTGGCTGCCCGTAAGATCCGCCCGCCAGTTTATGTGCTCTTTTATGTAGGCCTCGCTCCTGGCGGCCAACTGAAAAATGTTGCCGTGAAAACTTTGAATATCCAGAAATGTGATTTTATCTTTGCCGGCGAAGATAGCGGCCTGCACCTCCAGCGCATTGTCTTTGCCGAAGAGCGCGCAGCCGGCATTTAGCAATTGACCGTCTCTTACCAGATGCAGTTTTGCCAAAACATTCCGGGCGGAGTCGAAAGAGAAACTTATCCGGCCGGCATCCCTGCCCCGTTTAACAAAAGACCGCAGCGTCTGGCCGTCCGCGCCCGAAGGCGCGCTTCCGGACAGTTCCGTCCCCCAGGAATACGCGTAGTTTTTCTTCTTTTCTATCAGCCTCGCTATTTCCCTGGCCGACAGTTTCCGGTCTTCGTCGCCTGAACGCAGATAAAACCGCCCGTAAGCGGAATACAACCCGTCGTGCCCGCTGAAATCAACAAAAACACAGCTTTTGCCGTCTATATCCCTGGCCTCGATATCGGGATATATCCTGGGGTCGATATGGGCGGCGATCGCCTGTGAAATATCCTTTAGCGTAGCCCGGCCAATATGTTGCCCCACTACGCCGCCGTCGTCCGCGATGCCAAAGTATACACGGCCCCTACCGTGCTTGTTAAGTATAGCCCCGATAGAAATTACGGCTTCCTTAAGTTCGGAAGTGGATCTTTTTAATTCCAGCGTTTCGCTTTCCCTAAGAGTCATAAGCCCCCCTGCCGCCTAAATAGCATAGCAGACGAACCCGACAGCGTAGTGTCGGGTTCTTTTTGGGATTTTTTTGAGGTTTTGGCCCGAGAATGGGACTAAAAGACAAGAGCCCTGCCGAATCAGGAAGTTAGGAAGCAGCGTCCCCTACGCCCCCGTAAGCCGCCTCCAGCGCGCCGGTGTTGTAGCGGCCGGCCTGCCAGAAACGGTCGTCTTCAACGCTTACCGGGTCCGCCACGCCGAAGTACTGGAACGGGCAAAGCAGCTTTTCGTCCAGGGCTTCGGGCAGCCTGAGCTCGGCCGCTATGCGGTGCTCGAAATACGGGAGGATGCTTTCGCCGCCCATGCGCTCGGGCGTGGCGGTTAAGCCAAGCAGCACCCTGGGGGCAATAGTGATTTTTTTGAAGGACTTGTGGTATTCGCGCTCTAACTGTGAATGTGGTCTAAAATACTTTTAGCCATACACATAGGGAGTCATGGTTACTTTTTCAAGGCAACTTTTTCTTCTATGGCCGGTGGCGTGTATGTGAAGATGTCCTTACACCCATTGTACACCACGAGCGCCAACATCACGCCCATTGCTGCAAACATTACAACAGCCAACAGCGTATATAAAGTCTGTACAATCAATATTGCTTTTTCGGTATTGCCGACTTTGTCATCCTTAAGCACATTCCTTGCTGTATCCACAAAAGCATCTCCGACTTTAACTATGGCACACGCGGCAACCATTGTTCCGGCTATTGCAGTAATCAGAAAGATAATCGGCATTACTGTTGCAGCCGTCTTTACGGCATATATTTTCCACGTAGCATCACTTATTGATTTGGCAACCGCCCCAATCCCAAAAAAATCTGCAAAACCAGCGCTTGCGATAGCCGGGATTGCGATAATACTCAGAAATATTAAACCCTTAGCATTAATGTTTTTCATAATAGTTTTCAAGACCAACACTTCAAGACTAATCAAAAGGCTCGATTAAACAGTGCGATCATTAAACCGCATAACTGGTATCAATACACTTTTGCAAGTATGGGCTAACTTTCTCTAACATACCGCGCAAATGCGAGTACGGGACTTCTTTTTGATGATGCAGTCTGCCAAGCACAATGCCCGGGTGCCGGTTTACGCTGTTTGCGTAGGCGGCTATGTTTTCTCTGGAATAGAAGTGTCGGCTGCTGGTCACATATTTATCATACATCGTTGAATCAAGAAGCCATTCGCTGGCCAGTTTATCCGCGGTCTGTTCCGCGGCAACATCCGAAGGCTTCTCCAAATTACTATCAATGTGCACCCCGTGGTGGTTCGCAAACAGGTGAGCGACCTCGTGCGTTAAGGTAAACCAGAAGTTATCCACCCTGTCATACCGGAGCGTCAATAAGATCACCGGATTAGCTTCCGCATAAAACACTGCCCCGTCCATATAAGAATGCGACAATGCGGGGACAATGATTAGGTGCACCCCTAAATTTGCAAAAAATGCGGGTAGTTTCTCTATGCTTTTAACATCCTTTGTGAACTCAAGCAGCTCAGGGATAGCCGCCTTGAACTTACTAGCGTTAAACTTGGCCACCTTGTGTCTTTTTGCCAGATGCCTGGCGCGCATCAGAACAGCTATCTGCGCCATACCCTCGGGCTCACGCGCCTCCGAATGCCTTCTGCTTACGGGCACACCAAAGTTTGGCATCATGCTGATATCCCGGAGCCCAAGGAACTCGCAGACATTCTTCTCCAGTTCATCCAGGGCCAGTATATTAGGGATCCATCCCTTTTTTATCAGCTCTTTAACTGGCGCAAGGCTGTAGATCCTGCTTCTGCGCTTGATATCGTCGCTGCCCGCCTCTTTGCGCGCGGCGAACAGTCGATAATTGGTTTCAAGATTCATCCAGACCTCGGGCGTTGTGCCAAAGACCTGGGCCAGTTCGTGCGCAGTCGCCGGGGTGATCTGCTTATTGCCGTTCACGATCTCGTTTACAACCTGAAGCGGCCGGCCCATTATCTCCGCCAAGTCCTTCTGGGTCCAACCCCTGGCTTCAAGCTCCAAAGCAATGACCTCTCCAGGCCTTGCCACCCTTGCAGGTACTAAAGTCATCTCTCCCTCCGTGTTTTACTTATAATGGTCGCCGATCTCTACGACCAGAATGGTCTTTCCTCTAGAGTCGGTTTCCAGCATGATGATCAGTCGCCACTGATCGTTTAACCGTAAGGAACGCTCTCCAAGCTTTCCTCGCGTTCCTTTTAGCTTTTCATAATGCAAACTTTTTAAAGAATATAAGTCCCTCTCATCCGGGATGGACTTTATAACAGACATCACACGAAAAAAACCGCTAACGACCGCAGGTGGAAACCGATGAGCCCCTGTCTCATTGGTATATAGTAGCTTGAGCTTCTCGCTTTTAAAACGGAATTCCACGAAATTTTCCTTCCTATATCATATTCACCTTATCACCCCTTAGGTGATAAGCATATTATAGCAGCCGTTTCCCGCACTGTCAAGGCCCAATTTTTTATCAATAACATAGCAGACCACCCCGACAACGGTCTGTCGGGGTGGGTTTTAGTGTTTTTTAGAATTAAGGGGCCCTTTTTGGGCTTAGCGGAGGCCATTGCAGCGGTAGGAACCGCAACGCCCCCGCTATCGGCCGTCACTTACCAGTTTCCACGCTATCCCAGTCATAACTCATTCTAACCGCGTTCTCCTCGGTAGCCGCACCATCTATGTAGGCGGTAAAGCCAGCCTTCTCTCCGGGCTTAAACTCTTTTCTTTCAACAAAAGCTTCCCCTAAACCCAAGTCCTCATTATTTTTATTCGCAATTTTTATTTTCAATTTAACAAAATGATAAACCTTGTCAGTGTTATTTTTCACTATCCCGTCTATCTTTATCGATGTCCCAAGATTTTTCCAGTCCCAGTTTGTAATTTCTATCGGGCGAGCAGGCGTCTCAGCCTTTTTCTTTGCTGACTCCTCTAAAAGACCTTTCTCGGTCCACCCAGAAAATCTTACTTTAACCCAATCACCTTTCTCCCCCTGAATATACAGCGAGACGCCCTTTCTAACGGCACAATACTTCCCGGCATCTTTTGCAGGGTTATCAAGCAATTCCGTTTCATCTATTGTGGTAGCATATTTTCCAAATAGATTCTTTTTTTTGGATTTTTTAATCTTATCTTTTCCGACCCAGCCATCCACTACAACTTTGTAATAACTTCCTTGCTCATCAACAACAGGAACAGCGCCCTTGGGATACACATTCCCTATTACCCCATTTCCACCCTCATCATACACCGTGGCAGCCATAACACCGGCAACATTAAACATTGTTCCCTTTTCGACTGCCCCGAGGTTGCTGACAAAACTGACAATACAGATGGACACTATTATCCCAAGCACTTTCATTATATGAGTCCTCCAGAGACTATCCGTTGATAACTTACCCTAATGCGGGTTTATTTCCCTATGCACCATTTTGCTTTTCGAAATCCGCCCTTAGTGAGGGCGGCATGTATTTCATATCTTTAGGCACGGCAACGGGAGGCGGCTCGGTGGGGATCAGAACGGCGCGGCTTTTGGGCTTGGCGGGCGCTTGAGGCTGGGAAGGCTGAACTGACGGGCGATTCGCCCCGCGAGAGCTTACCAAACCTGGTAAATATTGCGCCAGCTCCCGGGTAATTTCTTCCGCCGAATAGCTGGCCCTTACCGCAAAATGCGCTATGGGGAGGCCGGCGGACTTAAGGACTTCGTTCACGAAATTATCGCGGGCCTGCCTGTCGCTGCGCTCGTGCGAACTGTCGTCCAGCTCAATTACGCAGGCCGGGGCAAGAGTCAGCGGGTCGCAAAGCAAAAAATCCACATGCTTCATGTTTAACTGATTGCTGCGCGTCTGCCACCTGGAGCGGTTAGGATCTATAGCCGACACAAGGTCCCGCAAACGCGGCTTAACGAATATGCGGGCTTGTGCCCCCACAGCCGAGTGCAGAGCCTGGTAGAACCGCGTTTCCGCGTCCGACATAAACCGTTCACGCCGGTACATAGTGGTGCCGGCGGCTTGCGGGATATTCCCGGCAAGGAATTTAACCGCCAGCAGAATAATGATGGCAACGATCAGAAGCCACATAATTTTTTCACCATTTTGCCCCCGGTCCTTTCAGCCGGTTACAGTTCGCAACCGGCTAACGTTATTCCCCGGACAATCTTTTATCTTCCGGCTTAGCCAGGAAATTCTTCTTCGACACGATCGACCGGCCGAGCCGTTTTTCCAGTTTCTTCCTGGCGCCACCGGCAATGTCGCCGCCCGCCTTGGCGTCGGATTTTAATTTTGGCACGCCTTTGGAGTGCTCAGTGCGGTGAATTTCAGTGGTGGCGCGCTCGCCCAGCATATTAAAGATCAGCTCGAAGTCGTCCATGTGGTCACGCAGATTCTGCCGCTTTAGGCCTTTCAGCTTTTTGTACTGGCTGGGGATCAGGCCGAACGTAGCCTTGGAAATCTCCGCAGTCAGGATTTCGTAGTCTTTTTCTTCCTTCGCGCCGCGCTTCTGCCATTCATCGGTCAGTTCCTCACGGATAGCGATGCCGCGCATTCGTTTCTCTATCCAATCTTCCGAATAGCCCTTGAGTTTGTAAAGCATCCTGGTCCGTTTAGTCGCCAATTCTGGATCTTCAATTTCCTGTACCCGCTCGTAGCCGACTTTAGCCAGCCAGCGTTTGAACGGTTCGGCTTTAGGAGATGGGATTGATTGGATCAGGCGAAAAACGCCTTCGATATTGGCGCAGTTAATTTTTTGTGCGCCCCCCGCAGTAGGAAGCGAAAGGGGGGTGGCAATTTGCCACCACCCTTTGGAAAGCTCCGGGTCGCGCCGGCGCATATCCGTAATGTACCCCTCTGGCCGCACAGATCCGGTCAAAGCCGCGACCACATCCACAATGACGAACCACCACTCGTTGTTGTGAACTATTTTCCTGATCTTTTGGCCCTTGAATACTGCAATTTTAGGTGTTTCCATAATTTATCACCCCTGCTTAGAAATACAAATCTCCGCAAGATAAAAATAGTATAGCACACCAACCCGACAGCGTAGTGTCGGGTTCTTTTTGGGATTTTTTTGCGATTCTGGCCGGGGAATGGAACTAAAAGACAAGAGCCCTGCAGAATCAGGAAGTTAGGAAGCAGCGTCCCCTACGCCCGCTCCGCCGCCAAAGCCCTCTTCAAGCAGCAGGGAGACCTGGGCCGGTGAAGGAAGTTCTCCCTTTAAATTATCAGGCACAGTTTTAAAGACTTTGTAAGTGGAAACGCCTA
The DNA here is from genome assembly GCA_001799795.1 of Elusimicrobia bacterium GWC2_61_19. Classification (GTDB taxonomy): domain Bacteria; phylum Elusimicrobiota; class Elusimicrobia; order Elusimicrobiales; family UBA9959; genus UBA9959. The sequence continues at coordinate 6,924 of MGUD01000029.1, read as the reverse complement.
TAGGCTTTTTGGATTCCCGCAGCGAATATTCAACTATCATCCGCTTCTTGCTCTTGCAGATAACTATCCCGATGGACGGGTTTTCCTCTGGCGTTTTAACCAGCGAGTCCAGCGCGGCCAGGTAGAACTGCATCTTGCCGATGTATTCCGGCATGAACTCGCCCACCTTCAGCTCTACCGCCACAAGGCATTTCAGATGCCTATGGTAGAGGAGGATGTCTATGAAGTATTCCTGGCCGTCCACCTCAAGCCGGTACTGACTGCCGACAAAAGCGAAAACCCCGCCCATTTCGGTCAGGAACTTATTCACCTTCGAGATCAGGGCTCTCTCCAATTCTTTTTCGCTGTGCTCTTCGCCAAGCCCCATCAGAGCGAAGGTGTATTCGTCCTTTATCGCCAACTTGGCCTGGCTGCGAACTTTTTCGGGGACAGTGGCGTCGAAGTTGGTTTGGTTGACCAGATACTTCTGGTAAGTCCCGGCCTCTATATTCAGCGTCAGCACGGCTTTTGTCCATCCGTACTTGCGCGCGGCGCGCAGGTAAAACTCCCTTTCAGAATCATCTTTGCACCCCATCATTATAATGAGATTCTGTGTCCAGGCTATTTCTCTCACCAATGGTGAGAGTTTTATGTTTTTTGAGTATTCCTGATAAAACTGGCGCATCCTCCATAAATTCTGAGAAGAAAACCCGCGAACACCCGGGAATTCTTTTTGCAGGTCAAAAGAGAGCCTAATAACCACAGCTTTTCCCCACGTATCTCCCTCCTGCCGCGAAATTATCATCTGCCCTATATCCCAATACAGGCTTACCGCTTCCGTATTGGCGGCCCTTAGCGCCGCGTTCTGCGCTTCGCGCACGCGCTGCTTAATATCCGCCAGCAACGTGCCGTAACCTGGAACAATTTCTTTAGACATAAGCCCCCCTTGCCGCATAAATAGAATAGCAGACGACCCCGACAGCGTAGTGTCGGGTTGGGAATCGCTATTTTTGAGTTATTTAAGGATGTGGTCCAGGTCCAGCACGGTCATTTGCCCGTGGAATTAAACAACAAACATGTGTTCCATCGAATTAGGAAGATAGGAAGCAGCGTCCCCTACCCCCGCCGGCACCCCCAGCACCATGCCCTGGCCTTCGCACCATGGCACACCGGTTGCAAATTGCAACCAGTTCGGCCTTACCGGGCCGGGGCTTAAGATCTGGCCGTGAACCCTATCTTTTTGACCGGCGGCGGGTCAGCGATCAGGCTTTTGATGGCGTCGAAGACCACTTTAAACTGGTAGTCGTATTTCTTCTCCATCTCCGCCAGCTTCCGTCGCAGGCCGGCATGGGTGGCCAGCAGTTCTCTGAGTTTTGTGAATGTGCGCATTATCTGGATATTTACCTCTATCGCGCGTTCACTGTTAAGAACACTGGAAAGCATCGCCACTCCGTTCTCCGTAAAAGCATAAGGGAGATATTTCAAATGCACCCCACGCCCCTTCTTTAAGGTCGCATTTTGCGACCTTAAAACATTTGCCCCCTCCTCTTTAGTCAATTGCAGCATGAAGTCCGGAGGGAATCTTTTTCGATTTCGTTTTACCTGCTCATTCAGGCGCTTAGCTTCAACACCATAAAGCTGTGCCAAGTCGCGATCCAGCATAACCTTGTGCCCACGGATCAACAATATCTTAGACTCCAGGATTTCATGCGGAATAAGTTCTTTAGACATAATCCCCCCTTGCGATACAAATAGCATAGCAGACCAACCCGACAACGTAGTGTCGTGTTGCAAAACGGCAATTTTGGATTATTTCAGGATGTGGTCCAGATCCAGCACGGTCATCTGGCCGTCGCCGTCCAAGTCGGCTGTGCACGGTTTGTGCCTGCGCAGGTGTAGATGGTCTTAGACGGGCTCCGGGGTAGGCGCTCGGGCTTAACGTCCCGGTCGGGCATAAAGTTCCGCTAGTAGCCATCCACTAACGTCTTTCGGTCTTTCGCATCATTTAGGATATGCATCTTCCTGTGACAATTCGGACAAAGCGCAACAGTGTTTTGAATTGTATCCGCCCCACCTTTAGAAAGCCAGACAACATGATGAACCTCTAAGTATGGCTCGCCATTAGTTTTAGTAAATGGGGCAGGCTTTTCACATAAATCGCAAATGCCTTTGGCTCTCCGCTTAGCCCATTCGCTTACAAAACCATCACGCTCAAATTGTGTCGTAGAGACATCCCGCGTGCCAACCTGCCGCTTGGCGTTTCCAGCACGTTTTTTAACCTCAGCATCTGAAAGGCGGGAAATAGATTTTTGTTTTTTGGTCTGATTGTAGGTCCAAGCTTTTGCATCTATCACAGCGGGGCTAGAGCCATCCTTAAGCTTAAGCCGAAAAACCCAGACCTTCCTATCATTTCCTTCAGAATCAGGTTGAACTTCTTGATATGGCTCTTCTACCTGTTGAACCGCTCCTTGGAACACATACATGGTTGACTCAAAAACCTCAAAAAGAAAAACCTCAACTCCGTTCGAATTAGACTCCATTAACGTTTTGTTTTGCCGATTCGCCAGACTCTGATCCCCTTTAAGTCCCTCGCCAGTGTAGTGCAAAACATCCCCAATCCACCGATCCTCATACACGCCCCGTGTATGGTCAGACACAATTACCAGGGTTTTATTCACAAGACTGCGCCGCATTCCCCCTTGTGAACTACACCCAAAAGTGGTGCGCAGTAATTCGTTAGAGACAATATCTCCCTTCTTAAATCCTGGGTTAAATGGCATTTGATCCTTGAATTGGGCTATTAAAAGAGCTCTTTTGGGCTAATTCCAAGCGCTTTAGCAATGCGAACTATGTTTTTAAGCGCCACATTACGTTTGCCAGCCTCTATTTGGCTTATATAAGTTCTATGCATATCCGACATAAATGAGAGCTCTTCTTGAGAAAGCCCTTTCTTTTTGCGGTAAAGCTGCACTTTCTTTCCGAAATCTTGAAGTATTTTCATCTTAATATTCCTGTTTTGCTGCTTAAATAAATTTATCGCTTATGTTGACTATGTATCTACAGAATCCGAGTAACATCCATCCAGCAGAATAAAAAGCCGGAGGCGTCAGTCTCCGGCAGAAAGTCCCCGAACTGTAGTTACCCCAGATATCACTAGGAAGACTAGGGGCAAAATAGGTTTAATATCAGCATGCCGTTACATTAGGAGGGGCTATGGGATATATCGACACAAATCTGTTAGAGGGTGAGCAGGTACTCTACCGCACCAAATTACATTGGATGGTATTCTTTTGGACGGCAGTTTGGATACTTCTTGGCCTATTGTCTGCAATTGGAGGCAATAACAATAGCAGTGGTGCCGCTTTTTTCTTTTTCATAGCACTAATCACTGGGATATCTGCCTTAATAAATTACAAGACCGCTGAATTTGGAATAACCAACAAGCGTGTACTCATTAAAGTCGGTTTTATTAGGCGAAAATCCCTTGAAACGCTTCTGGCCAAAATAGAAGGAATCCAGGTTGACCAGAGCTTATTTGGAAGAATGCTTAACTACGGAACCATAACAGTTACAGGCACGGGCGGCACACATACCCCTTTTGCAAGGATAGCCACCCCACTAGAGTTCAGAAAGAAAGTGCAAGAGCAGATTAGTTCAGCACAGAAAGCCTGACCTCACACACCAAACCCAGCAATTAAAAACCGGAGGCCAAAACCTCCGGTTTTTTACTTACCCCAACCTTCCCACTACTCAGAATGGCCACGGTAAAGCGCCATGGCGGCCTCTACAATGGTTGGCGTGGGGCAATAGCGACCGTTCTCCCAGTCAGTGGGATTAATCTTTGGGCCAGTAGCAAACTGAAGAATAGCCTGCAGCACCGCAGGGAGTTGCGACGAAGAGCATTTAATGGGGTCCAACAAGGTTGGCTCGCTTGCGGTAGCCGACACCGCAAAAAGCCCAGCCGCAGCCTCGGTGGCAATTAGAATAGGGGCAATAATTTGTTTATGACTGGTTTCATGGAAGTTTTTAAGGTCCAGGGCATAATCCACAACCTGATCTATGGCATAGGAAGTAAACTCTTTAGCCCCGACCTTAAACTCGAGCACAAAAATAACCGGCCCCATAATTAAAAGCACATCAATGCGCTGCCCCATGCGCGGGATTGAGTACTCAAAATAGACCTTACCCTCTTTGCCTTGCAGTGCGCTTTGCAGAATCTCTATCTGTTGCACCCAGGCGCCAGTCTGCGTTGGCTCGACAGGAAACCCGGCAGCAGCGCTGCCCGTGGTCAAAAAGCCAACAACTTTCTCTGTTGTGGTAGCGCAGAAGGCAGGGATTGAGGCCGAATAGTATTCTCGTTTCATAAGCGCGAAGATTACTCTGCCCATCCATTTTGGCTATGGCATTCAAGAAACATTGTATAAAAGGCCTATACGGCCTTTCACCATCCTCTTTCTTCCGCAACCTAAACTGCAGTGACAAACCATTTCAGCGATAATGGCTTATTAGAAGCCACGGGGCAACAACTCAGCGCGTCAAGTGTTAATCTTAATCGTCTCACCATCACTGACCCCGTAGTCGCCTTCGCTGGCCCCATCGACGAATATCTCAGCGGTTACGTAATCGCCCGCAGTGTCGATTGTGGCGAGACCGTTGTCATCGGAGTAATCACTCGCCTGACCATTCATAACCCCAAAGTCTGCGGTGACTTTAACACCTGCACGGGGATCCCCATCGCTGTCAAAAATGACCACATAAAATCTCATACTCATATTGGCTATCCTCTCTTTTTCACAGCGGTGTCAGCATCACCGGAATACGCAACAACCAGCACAAGCGCATTACGTACCCAACCGTAACTGCCAGACTCATCCCTTCCTCTTCCTGGAGATACTATTGATATATCGTGAAACGTCCACTGTGTAATGCCCACATCTTTCGTAATCATTAATCAGACATTGCAGCTTCTTTTTCCAACCCCAATGAGGGATCAACATATACTTGACGATGTTTTCCAGCTTAAAAATAGAGCGTTCACAGGGGACAATATCTTGATGTCCTTGTAAATCACTGTGAATCCGACACGCAATCTCTAAGGCACGCAATTCAAACTGACTAAGTGGATTATTTTTAGTTCGGGTTCGGCACCAACTGAGAACTATCGCAAGATAATCGCTCCATATTAGTTTTGGTGGAATTGAACGCGGTGGTCGGTATTCGAGTGGGTGGTTAATTTGTCGAGACTTTTTCTTTCGCCAGCCTTTGACAAGCCAAGCAATAGGATCGCTATAATTGAGAAGACTATCGTCAATCTTCTGAAACTCACTCCTGAAAATGAGATGTGGGTGTTGATGAAATCTGAGTGTTTCTGCACAGTATTGCTCTAATAATTGAGGGTGCGCCTCGTTAAGAAATAGCCCCTTCTGTTGTTTGATACGTATAACACCCGGAACCACTACTTTTGTGATTTTCCCAAAGTTATTGGTACCCGCTCCGGATAGTCTATCCCATTCGGGGAGACCAATCCTAAAGACTTCCCCAACGTCACCCTTTTTACCGCCTTTAGAAGCAAAATATAGTGCGACCCATGGCGATGTAGTCACATCCAGCAACCAAGTCCTAACCCCGTAGTGCTGAGCAATAGCTACGCGCTGCACCTCCGTTAATGGACAGGGATAATTGTCTTCTATATAAGATGATAATGAACAAATCTCTTTCAGCGCATTATGAAACTTGCGGTCAGTTAATGGCCGACGGTACAGCGATGGCAGAATTGGCCACAAGCGGGTATCCTGCCTCTGTCCTCGGTAGACATCATCTGCATCACTCCAATTCCGTTGAATAAGGTAAATCGCTGCGAGATAGACGTCCTCGAGGATATTCCTTTCGGAGAAACGAAAGCAAGTCGCTGCTTCTCTAAAGCCTGGCTGGATAGTTGCCACGTGCGCAACAAGTCTTTTGTCAATTAGGGCTCGAACCTCCGGCAGAAGATACTTTTCCATCCAACAATGTGCTGTTTCTTTTGCGAACAACAATTCTCTAAGAATGTGATGGTATTCAGGAGGCCAGAGCGAGGAAATGATTTCATAGTCTCTGTATAAATTCAACCATTTTGAACCCATGATTCCCCTCCCTTTCCGGCCCAATTCTCACGCAACAATTGAATCGTATTTTAAATGCCGCAAAAAGACACTCCCGCTATATTCTTGCGCTTCATTTTGTATTTATAACATTAGGGAAGATCGCAACCCAAAAGCTCAGGTTCTTCTTTAGGATTCCAAATTCTAGCGCGTTGGGACGCGAAGTAAAGTCGGAATAAAGCGGGCGCGAGAAAAAGAATGTTCCCGGATTATCCCGACAGAATCTTTCCATCTGCACAAATTGTTTACCGGCGGTAGACCTACCACGATTGATCTCTCTTAGCTGGGGAAAGAGATTCCAATTAAGATCTCCTCCAAGTTTATGACCGATAAAATGTCCCTTATCGTAGTCGGCTCCCAAATATTTTTCGGTTCTGCCTATAAACCCACGCATTCCTGTTCCCGAACTGCTCGGGTGCTTTGCGGTTACAGGCCGGGAAAATCCAAAAGCCACCACCAGACGTCCTTCCTTCTTAATTTGCTCCGGGAGAATGGGAACAAATTCTTTACCAGCGATAAGCCGCATATCGGGCTCAAACCGACAGTCGATACAGTATGTGATTTCACCCCGGTCAAAGAGTACGATATCATTAGGAAATGGTGTGCGGGCGATGTACGTTTCTTCCCAATCAAAATGAAGCCATTTTCTGGCATCTGCGGCGGCGGTTTTGTAATCCATGCCACACAAAGTCTGCGCAAACTTTGCATAATCTACCCGCCAAGCTTCATTAGGTATTTCCGGCACAATAGTTTCCTGCCGCCTTTTATTTATTTACTATCCCCGCCTTTCAGGTATTTCGCGAAC
>MGUD01000028.1 GCA_001799795.1 Elusimicrobia bacterium GWC2_61_19 | reverse complement strand
AGAAATCTGAAAAACGTGCCGCCCCGCCCGGGGCGGGCGGGGCAGCACGGCGGGTCTGTATTATCACCTTCGGCTGACAAATGAACGAGGCGGACTCGCGGAATATTGCCTCGGCGTTTGGACGGCGCTGTGATGCAGTGTCTTTGAGTATTTCCAGGCTGGTATTTTTCCATTGTGAATATACTGCAAGTGTTGATTCAACAGTCAGACTACCAGGCAGCTAGAATTACTAGTCGGTTACAAAATGTAACCGGCTGAAAATGGCAGAATGCTGGAAAAGCCAGGTGATAAACAAGGTAAAATATCCCTGTGAAGAAAGTTCACATTATTACTTTTGGCTGCCAAATGAATTCAGCCGATTCAGCTGATATTGCCGCGGCCTTCGGACGGCGCGGCTACGAACTTACGGACGAGCTCAAGAAGGCCGACGCTGTGGTGGTGAACACCTGCACCGTACGGCAGCGCGCGGAGGACAAGGCCATTTCCCAGATAGGCCGCTTGCGCGTCTGGAAGGAAAAACATCCCGAGGGGAAACTTTTTATCGTCGGTTGCGCCGCCCAGAAGCTGGGGGGGAAGGCCATTAAGAACCGTTTTCCTTTCGTGGACGAAGTGACCGGCGCCAGGGCCATAGAATATTTCGAGGACGCGCTGTGCGCCCAGCTGGGCCCCGCGCCGGAGACCGGCTACCCGGACAGCGCGCTGTTCCGCTCCCCGCTGTCGGCTTATGTCACCATCATGCGCGGCTGCTCGCTTAAATGTTCCTACTGCATAGTGCCGGCCGTGCGCGGCCCCGCCGTGTTCCTGCCGCCAAAGACGATCCTTGAAGACGCGCGCGCCAAGCTGGCCGGCGGGGCCAAAGAGATAGTGCTGCTGGGCCAGACCGTCAACGCCTACAAACACGACAAGACCACGTTCTCCGAACTCTTAAGGAAAGTGCTGGCCCTGCCGGGCCTGGCGCGGCTGCGCTTCATGAGCCCGCACCCGCTCTATTTCGACGACGCCTTCACCGACCTGCTGGTTAAAAGCCCCAAGCTGGCCCGCTATCTGCACCTGCCGGTACAGAGCGGCTCCGACAGGATACTGAAAGCCATGCGCCGCGGCTACACCCGCGCCCAGTACCTGGGCCTGATAGCCAAGCTGCGCGCGGCCGTGCCCGACCTGGCCGTGTCCACGGATTTCATAGTGGGCTACCCCGGCGAGACCGAGGAAGATTTCGCCGACACGCTCTCCATGCTTAAGGAAGGGCGCTTCTCCATGGCCTTCTGCTTCAAGTATTCGCCGCGCACGGATAACCCCGCCATGGTGTCCCACCTGGACGAGCCCGCCATGGAAGCCCGCTTGGAAAAGCTGCTGGCGGCGGTAAAGAAGAATTCACGCGTAATTTTACAAGAAAGAATTGGTAAAATAGAGGAAGTTCTTTTTGAGACCGAGAACTATGGCCGCACCTCAGGCAATTTCGGCTGCAGGGTGAAGGCCGGCGGGTCCCCGGGCAGTAGCGCGCAGGCGCTCATTGAGGGGACCGACAAAAATACTTTGAACGGAAAGGTACTATGACCAAAAAAATCAGCAAGGTTCTTAAAGAAAGGCGCGAACATGTCCGCCTGCCCATCCTGCACGGCATACTCGAGCCGGTGGAGATAGAGTTCTACACCAGCAACGCGCACGGCCAGTCCGTGCCCCAGCCCGCCATCCTGGCCGATCTGTCGGCCGGCGGCATGCGCCTGATAACTTTCATGGCCCCGCCCCACACCAAGGAGCTCAACATCATCCTGAAGCTCAACGGCGTGAAGGAAATGCCGGTGACCGGCAAGATCTCCTGGGTAAAGGACAAGGGCGGCGTCTTCATGAACGGCATTTCTTTTTCCCACATAAGCCCCGACGACAAAAAGCGCATAAACGAGATGGCGGAGGATTATTCCGACTGCGACACCCGCACCGCCCTCAAGCTGCCGGAAGTCTGCGTGGAAACCTGCCGGGCCCACGGCCTGTGCAACAAGCCGCAGAAAGACGAACCGCTGTTCAAAAAGAAGTAGCGCCGCGCGGACGGCACCGGGAGCCAGAAGCAGGAAGTCCAACGACATCTTGCCTCTGGCTCCTGAATTAAGAACCAAAAATGTCCCAGGAAATACTCAAGCCGATAACCCTGATGGGGGCCAACGCCTCCGGCAAGACCGAAATAGCCCTGGAGCTGGCCCGCCGCCTAGGCGGGGAGATAATTTCGGCCGACTCCAAGCAGACTTATCAATTACTGGAAGCCGGCACCGCCAAGCCGCGAGGCGCCTGGACAGAAACGCCCGCGGGCCGGACTTACCTGGTGGAAGGCGTGCCCTACCATATGGTGGACACGCTGGACCCGCGCGCCTCGTACGACGTGGGCACTTTCGTAAAGGAAGCCAAGAGATTGATGCCGGAGATCTGGGGCCGGCAAAAGGTGCCGGTAATGGCCGGCGGCACCGGCATGTACATCCAGGCCTTCTGGAACGGCCTGGACGAACTGCCCCCGGCGGACCCCGCCATGCGGGAGGAACTGGCCGCGCTGGCGGAGGCGGGCGGCAAAGAGGCCCTGCACGCGCAGCTCGCCGCCATAGACCCGGAAGCGGCGCTGAAGATCCCGCCCGGCAATATCCAGCGCGTGATGCGGGCCATAGAAATAACCCGCCTGGCCGGCCGCCCGGTCTCGCAGATCTGGTCCGGCAGGTTCTTCGACGCCCTGCCGGCGCACGAGGGTAAATTCATTTTCCTAAAATGGCAGAAAGACCTGCTGGCGGAGCGGGTGAAACGCCGCACGGCCACCCGCTTCGACGAGTGGGCCGACGAGACGCGGGCCCTGCTGGCGAAGGGCTACCCGGAGGACTGCCCGGGCCTAAAGACCCTGGGCTACCCGCAGGTGCTGGATCATCTGGCCGGCCGGCTGTCGAAACCCGACGCCATCCGCGCGATAACCGCGGCCTCCATGGCCTACGCCAAGCGCCAGAACACCTGGTTCGCGCGCTACCGCAACGCGGTGAAGATAGAGCTAAAAAAATACGAGGACTACGACCCGGCGGCGATAGCGCAGCGGATAATCAACGCATGAAAACAATACTTGTAGCCGCGGAACTTAAACGCAAACACCCGGGCGCGGAGGGGGAAAGCTCCCTGGAAGAACTCTGGCGCCTGGCCGAAACCGCCGGCCTGGAGCCGGTGGAGAAAATAAGCGTGCGCCTGCAGGCCTGGAACCCGGCCACGTTCATAGGATCTGGCAAGGTGGAAGAGCTGAAAGCGCGGATAGAGGAAACCGGCGCCGGCGCGGTCATCTTCGACGAGGAACTGTCCCCGGCGCAGCAGCGCAACCTGACCAACGCGCTGGGCGTTACCGTGGCCGACCGGGCGCGGCTTATCATAGAGATCTTCGCCCTGCGGGCCAGGACGCGCGAAGGCAAACTGCAGGCCCGGCTGGCCCGCTTCAACTACTCCCTTTCCCGGCTGGCCGGCAAGGGCGGCTCCATGGACCAGCAGCGCGGCATGATCGGCGGCCGCGGTTCCGGCGAAAAAAAGATCGAATACGACAAGCGCGAACTGCGCGTGAAGATAACCGATCTGGAAAAAGAAATAGACTCCATAAAGCGCGAGCGCGGCACCCAGCGCGGCAAACGCGACTCCATCCCCATGCCGCAGGTGTCCATCGTAGGGTACACCAACGCCGGCAAATCCACCCTGCTTAACTTCCTGACCGGCAACCGCCACGGCATTTACGCCGACGACAAGCTTTTCGCCACGCTGGACCCGTCCACCAAACGCGTGCGCCTGCCCGCCGGCGGCTGGGCGCTGTTCACCGATACCGTCGGGTTCATACAGAAACTGCCCCACGCCCTGATAGCCGCTTTCCGCGCCACCCTGGAGGAGATCCGCTACAGCGACCTGATCCTGCACGTGCACGACCTTTCCTCCCCCGAGGCCAGGCAGCAGCACGAGGCCGTGAAAGCGACGCTGGACGAACTGGGCGCGCACGGCATCCCGGTCATAAACGTCTTCAATAAAGCGGACGCGGTAAAGGACCCGGCCGTCTCAGCCTGGGCCCCGGACCGCCTGCGCCCGCTAATGGTTTCCGCCCTTACCGGCCACGGCGTCCCCGCGCTGCTGAAGGCCTGCGAGAAGGCGCTGGCGCAGCGCTGGGGGGACTACGAACTGACCGTCCCTGTCGGCGCGAAAGGCCTGGTCAAAGAGATCTACGCCTCATCCCTGGTGAAGGACGCGGCCTACGGCCAGGAGGGGGTTACGCTGACCTTTAAAGCCACCCCGGAAAACTACGCGCGCCTCAGCAAAAGGGCCGCCGCCGCTAAAGAGGAGAAGTCCTGACTTCTTTTTTATATAATCTAAAAGATGACCAACACTAAGATCGGCCTGCTTTTCATCGCCAGCTACCTCCTGGGGGGCATTCCCACCGGTTACATAATCGGCCGGCTTAAGGGCATAGACATCCGCAAGCACGGCTCGTGCAACCCCGGCACCGCCAACGTGTACCGCACCCTGGGGAAATGGCCCGGCATCCTCACTTTTGTGGTGGACTTCCTTAAGGGTTTCGCCCCCACTTTGATAGCCACCCGCTATTTCTTTATTCCCGGCTCCATGGATTTCAGCAAAGGCCACTGGTGGATACCGGTGACCGCCGGCGCGCTGGCCATAGCCGGCCACATCTGGACCGTGTTCCTGGGCTTGCGCGGCGGCAAGGGCGTGGCCACCTCCGCCGGCGTCTTCATGGCGCTGCTCCCGGTGCCCACCGCAGGCGCCTTTGTGGTATTCGGCATAGCGGTGGCCATAACCAGCCATATTTCCGTGGGCTCGATGGCCGCCTCGGTGGCGCTGCCCATACTCTGCTTTGTGCTGGCGAAGGATTACCAGAAGCCCTTCACGCTGCTGGCGCTGACCGTCTGCCTGCTGATCTTCTACACGCACATCGCCAATATCCGGCGCATCCTGAAAGGGGCCGAGCTTTCGTTCAAACACAAGAAAGAGGCTGACGGCGGCGACAAATAATGACACAAGAAAACACCGGCAACGACGTGGAAGTGCGCATCTATTCCATAGCCACCAGCCTGACCGAATCCATCATCTTCCTCGACGAAATAGAGGGGTCGCGCATACTACCCATCTGGATAGGCCCCATGGAAGCCCAGGCCATAGCCATCCGCCTGTCGGGGTATCCCTCGCCGCGCCCCATGACGCACGACCTGCTGTTCTCCGTGATAAAGACGCTGGGCCTGACGGTGAACCGCGTGACCATCACCGACATCGTAGAGAACACCTACTATTCCCAGCTGCACCTGGCCGAGCCTTCCGGCGCCAACCTGCGCCTGGTGGACTCCCGGCCCTCCGACGCCGTGGCCGTGGCCGTACGCTTCGGCTGCCCGATCTTCATCAACGAGCAGGTCTTCGAGAAGACGCAGGTGCTCAGCAAACCCATCACGGAAGACGAGGTGGTAAAATTCAAACATGACCTGAAGAACCTCAAACCCAACGACATCATCGGGCAGCTGCTGGGCGGCAGAATGCCGGGCGCGGCCGCGCAGGAGGAAGACGAGGAAGGGGACGACGAGGAAGAAGAGGGGGGAGAAGACGATGAACAGGCTTGACCTTATAAGGGAACTCACCAAGCACCTCACCACGGAGAAAGACGCCAAGATGGCCGTCTGCAAAACTTTCGAGATAATGGGCGAGGCGCTGCGCGAGAACCGCAAAGTGGTGATCTCCAATTTCGGCACTTTCAAGGTGAAAGAGCGCATGCCGCGCCAGATGCGCAACCCCAAGACCAACCAGCGCGTGATGGTGGGGCCGCGCAAAAGCATACGTTTTAAACCTTCCAAAAAACTTACCATAGGGATGTGAGCGGGTGGCGGAAAAGACTTATTTCACCATGGCGGAAGTCACCCGCAAAACCCAGGTGCCGGAATATACCGTGCGCTACTGGGAGGCTAAATTCCGTCTGCTGAGACCGCTGCGCCTCTCCAGCGGGCACCGCCGCTACACCCAGGCCGACATCGACGCCATCTTCGAGATAAAAGACCTCGTCTTCGTTAAGGGCTACTCGCTGGAAGGCGCGCGCAAGGCCCTGGCCGCCAAACGCCGCCAGAAAAAAACGCTGCAGGCCGCCGCGGCCGTCACCGCCGCCGCCAAGAGCGACCTGCTGGAAGACATAAAAAAAGAACTGCGCCTGCTGATAAAAGAGCTGTAAACCACGTCCCGCTTTCCTTTTTTGCTATAATAAATACTCGGTTTTAGTTCGCACGCGGTCAAGTTTGAATTGCGTTACCGGGGCGTGGCTCAATGGTAGAGCGCTCGCTTGGGGTGCGAGAGACTGCGGGTTCAATTCCCGCCGCCCCGATGAGGCAGTTCAAACAAACAATAACCGGCCGCACGGCCGGTTTTGTTTTAAAGGTTCCAAGCAGTCTCAACTGTGACAAGGGGCGCCCGGTGCCCCGACAAGACAATAAACAATAACCGGCCGAAAGGCCGGTTTGTTTTTTAAGGAGCGATCATGAAATTTACCAGCAAGTTCCTGATACTGGCACTGGCGGCGGTCCCCGCGCAGGCCGGTGCAAAGAGCGAACCGGCCTTAATGCCGGCCGCGCGCGTAAACGCCATGGCGTTCAAATTCTACGCCGCCGAAGCGCGGAAAGAGGGGAATATCTTTTTCTCCCCGTACAGCCTGCACACCGCTTTCGCCATGGTCTACGAAGGCGCCAAAGGCCCCACCGCCAAAGAAATAGCGGCCGTCTTCTCCTTCCCGCCGGCGCTGCGCGACGGGCTGGGAGCCCTGGGCAAGGACCTGAAAGAAGCCGCCAAAGGCGCGGAGTTCGCGCAGGCCAACTCTTTATGGGCCCAGGAAGACTACAGGTTCCTGCCGGCCTACACCGGCCTGCTCAGCCGCAAATACGACGCCGAGGCCAGGGCCGCCAATTTCAAAACGGCCTCGGAAGTGTCCCGCCGCGCCATAAACGCCTGGACCGAAGAACACACAAAAGGAAAGATAAAGGACCTGTTCGCAGAAGGCGCCCTGACGCCGCTGACGCGCCTGGTGCTGGTGAACGCCGTCTATTTCAAGGGCACCTGGCTGCAGCCTTTTACAAAGGCCATGACGGGCGAAGCCGAGTTCACTAAAGCCGACGGCCAGAAGATAAAAACGCAGATGATGACCTTCAGCGGCACCCGCGACCTGCAGTACGGCGAGACGGTCTCCTTTCAGGTACTGCGCCTGCCGTACGGCGGCGGAGGCCTCTCCATGCTGCTCGCGCTGCCCAAGGACGGCACCAAACTCTCCGACGCCGGGAAGAAACTTACGCCCGCGGCCCTGGAAGAGATGCGCGCTTCCCTGGCCGAACAGAAGGTAAAAGTTTTCCTGCCGCGCTTCACGTTCAGTTCCGGGTTCGACCTGAACGCAGAACTGGCGGCCCTCGGGATGCCCAAGGCCTTCACGGACGCGGCGGACTTTTCGGGGATGGACGGCACGCGCAACCTTTATATCCAGCGCGCTGTGCACAAGGCTTTTGTAGAGGTTAACGAGGAGGGGACCGAAGCGGCCGCCGCCACCGGCGTAGCGATGGGGCTGAAGTCGGCCAGCTTCGGGTTCGCGCTTTTCCGCGCGGACCGGCCTTTCATTTTCTTCATAGAAGAAAAGAAGACCGGCCTGCTGCTCTTTATGGGCAGGATGGAAGACCCTTCCAGGAACTAGTTCAGGCCGCGGTAAAACCCGCGCCCTCGACGGCCGCCCTGATGTCCGCAGGGGCGGCCTTTTTGTCGTCATAATCCACCGCGGCTTCCGCCTTCTCCAGATCCACGGCCACGGCCGTTACGCCGGGCACCCGCTTAACGGCGTTCTCCACGCTCAGGCGGCACCCGCCGCAGCTCATGCCTTTTATTTTTATCGTTATTTTCATATTTCACCTCCTTAATATTATACCGCGGAAAAGCCGCCGCTTGACAATAATGGTTCTTATGTGATATTCTTTCTTAGGTTAGAACGATTCTACTTATGAAAAACAAACCGCCCGAAAACCCCGCCTTCCGCATGACGCCGCAGCGCGCCGAGATCCTCCGCTTTCTCGACGGCAACAAAAGCCATCCCTCGGCGGAAGACATCTATGCCCGCCTCAAACGCAAATTCCCCGGCATGTCCTTCGCCACGGTCTACAATACGCTCCAGACGCTGATCTCGAATGGCCAACTGGCCGAAATAAAGATAGACGCTGCCCGCAAGCGTTTCGACCCGGGCCTGACGCCGCACCACCACCTGCTCTGCGTGCGCTGCGGCCTTATAGCCGACCTGCCGGCCCGCCGGCAGGCACCCCCTAAAGGCGCCCCGAAGGGCTTTAAGATCTTAATCTGTAACGTGGAATATTACGGGATCTGCCCGGCCTGCGGCCGCGGCGGGAACAAGGAGAAAATATCATGGAAGAAAAAATAGAAGTGGTCACTGTCGGGAACAAGGCCCCGCTCCCGGAGCTGGAGACCTTCGACCCGGCCGCGGTAAAGTTCGGCAGGTTCAGCCTGGCCGAGGCGGTTAAGAACAAGAAGTGGACCATACTGGTCTTCTACCCGGCGGACTTCACCTTTGTCTGCCCCACCGAACTGGCCGACCTGGCCGACAGGCACGCCGAACTGGCGGCCCTGGGCGCCGAGGTCGTTTCGGTCAGCACCGACACGAAGTTCACGCATATGGGCTGGCAGGGGACTGAGCGGCTGCTCAAAGACGTGAAGTACCGCATGGCCTCGGACGCGCGCGGCCGCCTGGCCCAGGCGCTGGGCGCCTACGACTACGCCTCCGGCCTGGCCTACCGCGGCACCTTCATAATCAATCCGGACGGGGTGCTGGCCGGCGCCGAGATCAACCTCAACAACGTGGGCCGCGACATGGGCGAGCTGCTCCGCAAGATGAAAGCGTTCGTCCATACCTACAAGAACCCGGCGGAGGTCTGCCCGGCTAAATGGAAGCCCGGTGAAAAGACCCTTAAGCCGTCGGAGAAACTGGTGGGCCACGTGGCCGAGAGCCTGAAATAGCTTTGCCCTTCGGGGCAAAAATAACGGCAGTGATAGAGAGACAACGACCCCGCGTCTTCGGATAGCGGGGTCGTTCGCTTACCGGAGCTGCCTGCCCGGATGGGCCGGAACGCAAAAACAGCGTCGCGCACACCGTGCGCGCGCTTCCCCGTCTCAGGCTCGGCGCTTACGCAAGCCTCGCCTTCCGACAGGGTTTTGCTAATCCGACCCATCCAGGCAGGCAGCGGATCTCACTCACTTATTTTTAAAGAAACGGGGTACGGATTTATTTGCTTTGCTATAATCACAGGATGGAAACGGCGGGGACTGGATATCCTTTGAAGGTGGCGCTGATCTACGGCTCTAAGCCGTCGGGGCATTACGCCGCGGCGAGCGCCATCGCCGAGTTCCTGCCGCCCAGCATCATAGAGCCGGTCTTCGTGGACCTCTCCGAGGTCTACCCCGACTTCGGGCCCTTCGTGGCCAGGACCTACCTGCAGATGCTGAGCCGCACCCCGGCGGTCTGGGACTATGTCTACGACAACGATTTCGTGGCCTTCGCCGCCAGCGCTTTCAGGGAGGCCATCCTGCCTTTCTCCTCGCAGAAGCTGGCCACCCTGCTGCTGAAGAAAGGCATCCGCGCCGCGGTCTCCACCCAGGCATTCTCCTCCCTGCTGATAACCAAGAACCGCCGCCTGGCGCGCCTGCCGCTTTTTTCGGTGATCACCGATTTCTGCGCCCACACCTACTGGCCCGTCTCCGGGGTGACCGAATATTTTTCGCCGGAAAAAAGCACGGCGGCCATGCTCAGGGAAAAAGGCGTCCCGCCGGAAAAGATCCTGCTCACCGGCATACCGGTGCGCAAGGAGTTCACCGGGCCGCAGCCGGAAAAGGCGGCGGCCCGCCGGGCGCTGGGCCTGCCCCCGGGGCCGTTCACCGTGCTGATCACCGGCGGCAGCCGCGGGCTGGGCGCCCTGCTGCCGGCCGCCGCGGCGCTAAAGCCCCTGCTGGGGAAGATCCAGGTGATAGTCCTTTGCGGCAATAACCGCAAGCTGGCCCGCCAGGCGGAGAAGACCCATAATTCAAAATTCATGCGCTTCGTGGAGTTCACCGATTCACCCGCCCCGTACTACGCCGCGGCGGACCTGGTGGTGGGGAAACCCGGCGGCGTAACGCTGGCCGAAACCATGGCCATGGCCAAACCCTTTATCATCTACTCGCCGCTGCCGGGGCAGGAGGAGCGCAACACCGGCTTTCTGCACAGGCACAAACTGGCCGTTACCGCCGGCAGCCCGGAGGAGCTCGTCCCGCTGGTGCGCCGCTACCTGGCCAGCCCGGGCGCGCTGGCCCAGGCCTCGCGCGGCATGGCCGAGCACGCCCGGCCGCACGCGGCCCGCGACATCGCCGCCAGGCTCATAGAAGCGCTGACAGGCGGCCCGCAGCACCGCGCAGGATAGACTTTAGGTTTAAGACTTTGCTATTATATAAGAGCAGTAAATTCCCGAAGCCGATTTGATCGGGGCGTGGCTCAGCTGGTAGAGCGCTCGCTTCGGGTGCGAGAGATCGTGAGTTCAAATCTCACCGCCCCGATTTCCTTTTTCCTTCTTTCCCGCCTTGTTTCCGCCGCCCGCCGCACGCTGTGCGGCGGCCCTTATTGCCTTGTCAATACCTCCTTGCTAGCCCATACCCTTTTTAGTATTATTTAATTCGGTTCAGGAAATAACATATGCGTTTGAGTTTCAGGATCTCGGGCAGAGTGCAGGGCGTCGGCTACCGCTGGTTCGTAAAAGAAGCGGCCGCCAAACACGCCGTTTCCGGCTGGGTCAGGAACGCCCTGGACGGCGGGGTGGAGGGGGAGGCGCAGGGCGGCGTACCGGCCCTGGACGGCTTCCTTAAGGAAATAAAGAGCGGCCACCCCTGGGCCAAGGTTGACGAGGCCGAAACGCAGGAAATGCTGGACAGCGAAACGGCGGAAAAAGATTTTCATATCAAACCCACGGCGTAGAAGAGGGAAAAATGTCCGACGAAACAGAAGACCAGGAAAAAGAAGAAGCCCCCAAGAAAGAGGAAGCCTCCAAAGCCGGGCCCAAAGAAAAACTGAGCGATATAAATATCGACTCGACCAACCAGTACATCCGCAAGATCAGCCAGATCGACCACAAGATCTCCCGCGAAGAATCCCACGAACTCTGGAAGCGCGTGAAGCGCGGCGACCGCCGCGCCAAAGAGCGCATCATGGAACTGAACCTCAAACTAGTGATCCCCATCGCCAAACGCTTCCTTTACCAGGGCGCGGACCTCATGGACCTGGTGGAAGAGGGCAACCTGGGCCTGCTGCACGCCATCGACAAATTCGAACCCAGCAAGGGCTACCGCTTTTCCACCTACGCCTCCTACTGGGTGGAGCAATACGTGCGCCGCTCCGTGGAAGAGAATTCCAAGACCATCCGCATCCCGCCGCACGCCTGGACCGCGCTGCGCAAATGGCTTAAGCAGTGGGACGCCATGCACGGCAAACTGGGCCGGGACCCCACCATGGCCGAAATGGCCAAGCACATGCACTGGAACGCCAACCAGGTGCGCACGGCCCTCAACGCCAGCGAGATCGTGACCGGCCTGTCTTCCATGGAAACCCCGCTGTCGAGCGGCGGCGAGACGGAAGACACCATGGGCGACACCATCAAGGACGATTCCGCGGCCTCTCCCGACAACCTTATCTCCATCCTGCGCCTGCACGACGACCTGAAGGACGCGCTGGTGGAAATAGGCGAGCGCGAGCGCATGATAGTGGAATTCCGCTACGGCCTCACGGGCCAGACGCCCATGACCTTAAACGACATCGGCAAGAAGCTCAGCCTGTCGCGCGAGCGCGTGCGCCAGATAGAAGAGCGCGCGCTGCTGCGCCTGCGCCGGGTGGCCGCCAAGATGGGCCTGATAGAACTGGGCCGCCGGCCGGACCACACCAACCTGCAGCCGGGCTGGCACCAGCCCAAGGTAAAGACCGATATCCTCGGCGACGCCATCCCCACCAAGCCCTACGCGCCGCGCAAACAGAAAGGGAAAAAATAAGAGGCCTTATGACACAAGCTGCCGCGGAGGCTTTCGCCTCGAAAGTTAAGACGATCATCCGGGACGTGCCGGACTTTCCCAAGAAAGGCATAGTCTTCAAGGATATCACGCCCCTGCTGGCCGACCACGCGGCGTTCTCGGAAATGATAAAGCACATCGCCGCGCAGTTCAAGAGCGCCGGCATTACCAAGGTGCTGGGCATAGAAGCCCGCGGCTTCCTGCTGGCGGCGCCCATCGCCCTGGAGCTGGGCGCGGGCCTGGTGCCGGTAAGGAAGAAAGGCAAGCTGCCGTACAAGACGGTCAGCGCGTCCTACGCCCTGGAGTACGGCACCGACACCCTTGAAATGCACGCCGACGCCGTGAAGGCGGGGGAAAAGGTGCTGATAGTGGACGACGTGCTGGCCACCGGCGGCACCGCCGCCGCCGTCTGCGAGCTGGTGGAGAAACTCGGCGGCAAAGTAGCCGGCATCTCCATGCTGATAGAACTGGAGTTCCTCAAAGGCAGGAGCAAACTGCCTGGCCGCAACATCCATTCTTTGATAAAATATTAGTCTGCGGTGCGAAAATGCCCCCGTCGTTCAACGGATAGGACGAGAGTTTCCTAAACTCCAAATAGAGGTTCGATTCCTCTCGGGGGCACCAGATCTTAAGGAGATACACATAATATGCCCCAAGCAACCTGGATAGCGAGCGGAAATCTTGAAGTAGCCCCCAGCAAGTTCAACAACGCTCTTACCTGGATAAAGCACAACCGCGAGACCTTCATCGGCTCGGCCGTCATTCTTCTGGCCGCGGCCATCTTCGCCGTTTACTTCTTCATCCACTACCGCGACCTGCGCGACACCGCCTGGAAGAACCTGTTCATAGCCCAGCAGGTCGGCTACGGCGGCAACATACCGCAGGCCCAGCAGCAGCTGTCCGCCATTGAGACCTCCTACGGCAACACCAGCGCCGCGCCTTACGCCACGCTTACCAAAGGCGACATACTCTTCGCGCAGGGCAAGTACGCGGAAGCCGGCGCGGAATATGCCAAGCTCCTTAACTCCAAGGACCTCGGCCCCTTCGCCGTCTACAACCTGGGTAAATGCAAGGAAGCCGCCGGCGACCTGGCCGGCGCCCAGGCGCAGTACGCGGACTTCCTCGCCAAGGACCCGGAGCACTTCCTGGCCCCGGAGGCACACACCTCGCTGGCCCGCGCGCAGGAGATGTCCGGCGCCCTGGACCTGGCCAAGACCACCTACGAAAAGATCGTGCTGCTCTACCCCGACACTTCCTGGGCCATGCAGGCCAAAGCACGCCTGACCGGCCCTGCGCCCGCCAAAAAGTAAACAACAACGGCACAGCTTAAAGCCCGGTCAATGCTATGCAGGTGCCGTATCAAGGGCTATGCCCTTCAGACGGCCCATGACATATGGCCGGGCTTTTTGCCATATCCTGACATATAAGGCATATTAATATAGATATCTAGTTGACAGCCCGAAACCTTTTTGTAATAATAACCTTGCTCTGTAGAGGAGGCCTCCCAAACGCAGTACGGGAGGTCCGCCACCCCTGGGGTTTAAGGGGGGAGCGGAGCGCCAATTTAAAGGCGCTTCTCCTGCAAGGCCGTAGGCCCCGGAAGGGGCAGGCCCTAACTGTAAGGCGTTAAAACCTTACAGGGAGAGTTCAGTAACCCCGCCGCAAGGCGGGGAAACAAGCCCCGGAAACGGGCTTACGACACAGTAAGGAGGAGTAATTAATGAAAAAAGTAATAGGAATGCTTGCGCTGGTCGCGCTTGTTGGCAACATTGCCAACGCCGAACTGCTCAAGAACTTCAAGTACAACGGCAGCATTGAAGGCCAGGGCTTTGTATTAAACAACGCGCTGGACTTTGATACGGACGCCTCGGACAAATTCGGCGAAGTCAACCACCGCGTTATGATCAACGCAGGTTTTGACCTCAATGAAGACGTGGCCGCCACCGTCAGCGCGGTTAAGTGCAACCGCCAGATGGGCGACGCCCCGGAGAAGGTCAATACCCTCATCGACCAGTTCCAGTTCGAGCAGGCTTACCTGACCCTGAAAGGTGTAATCGGCCTGGACCACCAGATCGGCCGCCAGTATTACGGCAACGATGGCGACATCGTTATCTATTACGGCCCCGCCAACTGGTATACCCGCGGCATGAACGCCTTTGCCGTGGCCCTGGACGGCTGGACCTCCAAGTGGTCCAAGGACAAGCTGGGCGTGACCGCCCTCGCCTCCAAGCAGACGGAAGCCAACGGTGTCATCAATAAAGACATCGACGTTTACGGTGTGACCGCCTCCTACGACTACTCCGAAATAGTGAAGCCCGCCGCTTACTATTACGAAGCCAAAGACTACAACACCGCCGCCAAGGTCGACGACCTTCAGGTCATCGGCGTAAAAGTCAACGGCAAGTACGTGGGCGTGGAATACGGCGCGGAATATGCCATGAACATGGGCATGGACCGCAACCTGACCTCCACCACCAACAAGGACTACAAGGGCTCCGCCATGAAATTCAACGCCGCTTACGGCTATGATTTCCTGGGCAAATGGAACTTCATGGGCGAGTACGCCATGGGCACCGGCGACAAGAACACCGCCGACTCCTCCGACAAGTCCTTCCAGGACATCAACGCCAACTATCGCCCCGGCCTCATACTGGGCGGCATGGGCGTGACCGCTATCGGCGGCTCCAGCAGCCTCAGCAACCTGACCACCTGGAACGTGGGCGCCAACTGGACCCCGGAAAAGCTGGACAAACTCAACCTGTGCGTTAAGTATTACGACTTCTCCTACACCGAGAAAGTCGGCACCGTGGACCATGCCGGCACCGAGGCGAACCTCGTGGCCACCTGGACCCACTCCCAGAACGTGGCCCTCAAAGCCGGTCTGGCGATGTTCATGCCCGACGAGCTCAAGATTGGCGGCAAGGATGACTCCGTCAAACTGGCCAGCCTGTACATGAACGTGAAGTTCTAATTAACGAAAGTTAATTAAAGAGGACCCCGGGGCCCAAAGCCCCGGGGTTTTTCTTTTGCCACCTAAAGGAAGCCTTAATTTTTTTGTTATAATTAAAAGCAATGAAACGTCCGGCCCTACGAATCTCCGCCGCCATAGCGGCCCTGCTCGCCCTGGCTAACGGCGCGCACGCCACCAAGCTGGACCTGTCTTCCGACGTGGAGATAAAGGCCGCCAATTACCAGCACCTGGTCTACGGCGACCGCCAGGCCTCCCAGCCGCTCTTCTCCGAGAACGCCGCCATCGGCTTCATCATAAAGGGCATAAAGCTGGAAAAGACGCCCGATTCCTCCATGGACGTGGGCGTAGTGCTGCAGAGCATCGGCCCGGGCGCGTCCTCCAACACCATCACCAGTCCGCAGTTCGCCGACGCCATCAACCGCCTGCCCAACGCCGACGGCACGCCTTTCATCCGCGGCGCCTACGTCAAGATCTACAAGTTCCTGCGCCCCAACATCACCGCCACTTTCGGCCGGCAGGACTACGCCCTCGGCCAGGGCATAACCCTCGGCAGCGACGACCTGGGCCTGCCAGGCGGCCGCCTCGAGATAGACAAGCTCTACCGCAACATCAAGACCGATCTGTTCTTTTTCCGCCCGTTCATGACCGACCGCTACCTGAAGGTTTATGGCGGCACGGCCTACTACCCCGCCAGTGAAGGCCTCTGGCAGGCCTATCATTTCTGGGAAGTCGACGACGGCCCCAGCCAGGATATTCTTTTCAACGCCGCGTCCAAGACCAAGAAGTTCACCGGCCTGCGCTATTTCCTCAGCCAGAAGCAGCTTTCCTTCGACGGCGAGGCCGCGATACAGCGCGGCACGGCCAAGCTCGCGGGGGGGGGCGGCGGCAAGTACGAGGCCCACGCTTTCATGCTTAAGGGCGCCTGGAACCAGGACATCACCTTCTTCGGACCGTCCAAGGTGCGCCTGGCCTACGGCCGGTCCTCCGGCAACCCCGGCGCCGAGTCCGGCACCGACAAAGCTTTCTTCCCGGCCTTCGGCGGCAAATTCAGCGGCATGGAAAGGCGCGGCTACGGCGCCATAGCCGGGGCAACACTTTACGACATGATAAAGACCTCCGCCACCGCCAACGGCCTGCCCAACGGCGTCTCCGGCCTGAACGTCATCAATATCGGCGCCGACCTGCCCTACAAGAAACTGATCATATCGGCGGACCTGTACAAGTTCCGCGCCTCCAGGAACGCCAACGGCGGCTCGCTGCAGATAGCCAGCGAGTACGACGTCAAGGCCTCCTACGCCTTTGGCGAGAACCTGCATTTAAACGCCGTCTACGCCGTTTTCACCCCGCTGAGCCTCTACCCCGACGCCACCCAGGCAAAACTCATCTACGGCGCCATCTCGGCCCGCTTCTAACGCACACAGCGCTGTCTTGCGCTAAATATCATCCATTGAAGCTATTTTTCTCCGTGTAGAGGGGGATAAAACCTCGTTTTTCCCCCTTCACGCCCTCAAAAAAACACAAACAAGCCCCCGCACCCCTTAAAACCTGGCGGAAAAGCACGACGGGCGGCGGGGTTATCCACAGGTTATCAACACTTGTTGACATATACTTGACATATGCTTGCCATATATTGACATATACATAACTATACGCTAAAATAATGACATAAGACATAGGCAAGAGGCGATAATCATGAATTACAAGCTCAGGATCAAACACCCGTCAGGGGCCGAATTCGAGGCGGAGGGCCCGGTAGAATTCATACAGACGGAAAAGGAAGGCTTCTTGGGCCGGTTATCGGGAGAACCGGGGACGAACAGGCAAAAACACTACGAAGAGCAGCCGCAGGCGCCGGCCTGGAACGCCCTGACAGAAGCTAAAAACGGGCTGCTGATCCTCAAAAACAAGCACCAGAACCTCAAGGCAGGAGACGCCGCCCTGCTAATATTGGCGGCCGAAAGGCAGCTGAACATGGCCAATTCCATTAGCGCCATAACCCTGTCAAAAGCCATAAAGGCCTCCGGCTATGTCCCAGAACGCATCGACAGATTGCTCGCAAAAGCCCACAGAGAAGGGCTGGTAAAGGCCTCCGGAACCAAGAGAAGCCGGGCCTACCAGATAACCGACAAAGGCCTGGAAAGAGTCTGGCTGGAAGCCAGGAAACTGGTCTAGAGAAGCAGGCCGACATAATGCCCGTCCATGGGCAGGCAGGCAACCCGACAGAACCCGCAACACCGGGGAAAACCAAACCAGACAAAGAACCGGTAGAAGAACCCGCAGCAAATCAGCAAACCCGCCAGAAACCCAAGAAAACACCCGGAAACACCGAGAACCAGGCAACAGCCCCGTCTTGGCCCAAGGACTTACGATAAGATATATTATGTTAACTTATCAATCCCCTCGCAATATGCCGTCACAACGATAAACGCAATCAATGTTTTTTAAATAGTGCTCGTTTTATATACGTTATTTATTAATATCCGATATCGTTTATAGTATTTTATCATTAGCAAAAGAAATCCCGCCTGAAAGAGCGGGGCTAGGCAAATTTTCAGATCCGGAAATCCGGGATTTTGCCAAATTTTCAAAAATCAAAAACCGTGAAAGACTGAAATCAGGCAAAATCCGGACCTTTCAAAAACACCATCAAAGGCCATAAAACGCCAAGTTCCGGAAAGCAAAAAAACAGCCAACTTTTTAAAAGCAGCCAAAGGGCCTGGAAGGCCAAAGGCCGTGCAAGGCCCCCAAAAGGCCTAACTCCCCCCTCTAAACGCCCAGCCACGCAAAATACCACGAAGCGGAGGCCCGGGGACAGGCGAACAAGGCAGCCGAACAAGCTGGAAATCAGCCTGATTTTAAGGAAATTATAAACACCATGAAGAGGAATAAGACCAGGAAAAGGAAAAAACAGGCAAAATTATCGCGGATCGAAAATACCATGAAGCGCCATAAAAGCCGTGAAGACCCTGAAAGGCGCTTCAAAAAACACGGACAAGGATTTTACGGGGGGAACCAAAAACACCGACAAGGGGGCCGATCCGGCCAGACACCTGTAAGGTTTCTCTCTAGTGGTGGGTAAAGCCGCAGAAAAACACAACAAAGAGCGCCCCGGAAAGTATTTTCCGGGCGGATAAAAGCCGACAAGGGATAAAATGCGGGGTTTACCGCAACCCAAAGCGCCATCAGAGGTTTTTTTCAGGGCTTACCGCGGTAAGTGTATATTATGGCGGGGATTATAAGCAGGTAACCGGCCAGCAAAAGGGCCGGGGAGACTACAGCCCAGGCGTTCTGCCCCCCCGGATCGACACTGCGGAGCAGGAAATAGCCGGAAAGTATCAAAACCAGGGAGGAGATCCAAAGCGCGCGTCTCACCGGCGCGCTTCCCCCCTCCGCGCCGCCACCAGCGGGCACGGCTGCGCCCTGGCTTTCCCGGGACGGCTTTGCGGCGAGATCCCTGTCATTGCGGGGCCGGTGTTTCTTTGCCATGGCCGGTCGCGCCGGCTCAGGGCCGCTTCTGCTGCATCTTCTGCCTGGCCTGCAGGCGCTGCCGGGTAAAGTCCAGCATGCTCTTGGTCACCGGGTTCTGTTCGGCGGCGTAAATTTCCTCTATGAACTGGAGGCTGCGCGCGTCCCCGACGGCGCCTATTACCTCGAGGGCCTGGTTCTTCAGGCTCATGTCGGGGGATTTAACGAACTCGTAAGCCGTCACAAGCCCGCTGGTCAGGCCCATCTTGGCCAGAGCAAGAGCCGCCTCGACGCGCACGGAGGGCTCTTCCGCCCTGTCCAGGCGCTTTTCCATCTCCGGGGCGGCGGACTTGTCGCCGATGGCGCCAAGGGCCCTTACCGCCTCAAGGCGGGTGTACTTATCCTGGTCCGCCAGGGCTTTAAATATCTCGGGGGCCGCCTTCTTGGACTGCAGCTGGCCCAGCGCGGAGATCGCCACGCGGCGCATGGAGGCGTCCGCGAGCATGTCTATCAGCGCGTCCTCGGCGGGAGCGTAGTGCATGGCGCCCAGGGTATTGGCGGCGGCGTAGCGCACGGCCAGGGCGTCGTCCTTAAGAGCTTTCACCAGCGCCGGGGCGGCGGTCTGGTCCGCCATGTAGGAAAGCGAACTGGCGGCCTGCTGCCGCACCAGGGCGTCCTTGTCCTGCAGCAGCATTTCGGAGATCTTCCTGGTGGAGTCGCGGTTGACCAACTGGCACAGCCCGTCCACGGCCGAAGAGCGGACGGCGCCGGCCTCGTCGGCCAGGGCCTTAACCAGATACGACACCGCTTTCTGGTTGCGGCTCTGGCTGAGGAAGTCGGCTCCCTGCCGGCGCACGGCGGGGTCTTTGGACTTAAGTTTCTCCACGGCCTCGTCAAAAGGGGTGGCAGGGGCTTTGGCGGCCGCGGCGGCGGGCTTCGCCGCAGGTTGCGCCGGCTTGGCGGCGGGGGTCACGGCGGGTTTGGCGGCCGGCACGGCGGCGGCGGGCTTCGCCGCGGGTTTCACGGCGGGCTTGGCGGCCGGTTTGGCGGCGGCTTTCTTAACGGCCGGCTTCGCCGTTTTCTGCTGCGCGGTCTGGGCGCACAGGAACAGCGCCGGCGTGAGGAGCAAAGTTATAAATATAGACGCGGTCTTGATCGTTTTCATAATCTGAATTCTAGTATATTCCTCCATATCCGTCAAAACATTATCAGAACAGCGGGCCGAGGTAGAAATAAAAGATCTTCCCCCCGTCGGAAGTGCGCACCGCGTAGTCGAAGCTGAGGACCAGCTGGAAGGCCTGCAGGACGAAGGTGTGCACGTTGATCCCGGCTCCTATGGAACTGCGCACGTCCGACCCCCTGAAATCTCCCAGTTCCGCGGCCCTGTCCCAGCCGTAGGCGGAGTCCACAAAAAGCTTGGCGTAGATGCCTTTAAAGTAAAAGTCCGGGAACATATACCACATGTAGTAGTTCAGGTCCTTGAAAAGCGGCACGCGCAGCTCTGCGTTATTAAGGAAGACGCCGGGCTTTTCCATAGTGTCGGAAGACCCCGAAAAACCGCGCACTCCGCCCAGCCCCCCGTAGCCGTACAGCCGCCTGTCGCGCCCGGTGCTGCGCCCGGCGGTGAAATTATTAACGAAGGCCGCCCTCTTGGACAGCGGGAAATACTTGAGGTACTGCAGCACGTAGGCGTCGTATTTCAGGTTGCCGCCGGACACCTCGGCGGCCTTGGTCCAGGACAGTTCGGTGCGCGAGCCCCGGTTGGCGGTCAGGTACAGCCCGTCGACGGTATCGCGCACGTAGGAGGTCTGCACGGCGCGCGTGCGCAGGCGCTCGGTATACCGGATGTCCGTAAAATCGTTGGTCTCGTTCTTGACGATGGCGAAAGTCTGCACGCGGTTGTAGCGGTCGAAGGGCCAGGCGGTGCCGACGGCGTGGCGGGCGTAGCGCTTGTCGTATTCCAGGCGGTCGGAATTCAGCGCCCCGTTATACGTGAGGGCGGTGGTCTGCAGGAACAGCGGCATCCTGTAGCGGGCGTAGGAGTAGTTGGCCTGCAGGCTGAGGAACTCCGAACCGGAATTGTAATTTAAATACATGTTCAGGTTGTGGTTGCCCAGCATATCCGAGATCTGCCAGTAATTCATCCAGAACAGCCCTCCCGGCGAGGAGAACATGAAAGCCGGGAAGAACAGGTCGGTGGAGGCTTTGAATTTATAAGGGCTGACCGTGCCGCTGGCCGAACGCACCTCGAAAGCTTCGGCGGACCTCAGCGGAGCCATGCCGACTTTTTCATAAAGCAGGTTCTCAGGGCGCGCCTCGTGGACATCCATGCCGCCGCGGCGGAAGGCGGAAAAATAGAGCTTGCCGTTGGCGACCGCCGGCGTGAAGATGCCGCCCATCCCGCGGGTCAGCCGCCGGGACACGCCCGAGATCAGATCGAGGGAATAAAGGTCGAAATCATAGCCGGCGTCGGAGATGAAATAGACCGTCAGGCCGTCCGCGGAAAAGACCGGGTCGTAGACGTCGCCGTCAGGGACGTCCACCCGGTACGGTTTGCCGCCGCGCGGCAGCAGGCACAGCGCCCGCGCCGGCCCGCTTGAATTCTCGACTTCGCAGGAATAGGCCAGGGTGTTGCCGTCCGGAGAATAAGCGGGGGAAGCTTCATCCTGTTCGCTGCTGGTCAGCCGCACGGCCGCCGACTCCGGCAGCGTCCCCCCCCGGGCCAGCAGGTCGGCCGGGGCTTCGTAAATATCGTTGAAGCCGCCGCGCATGCCCACGAAGGCCAGCTTTTTACCGTCGGGAGAAAAAACCGGCTGGCGCAGTTCCTCCAGGCCCGCGACGGCGGCGCGGGCGACTTTGCCGGTACCGGGCTGGTACAGGTAGAGATATTCCCGGTGGTTCTTCTGCCCGCTGAAGGCCAGGTACCTGCCGTCCGGCGACCAGGAGAGGCTCTTCAGCGGTTTTGTAAAGCGGCCGTAGGGGATGTTCTCGGCGCCGGCCTCCAGGGCCGTAAATTTCTTCTCCCGGCCGGTCGCCAGGTCTTTTACGCGCACCTCCGGCGGGTGCCCGTCGCGGGTGGAAAGAAAAGCCAGCTTTTTACCGTCCGTAGACAGGGCGGGGCTGACGTTGAACTCCGGGATATTATCGGACCCGCGCGTCAGGGCCGGCCCGTAGACGCCGGGCTCCTGCAGGCGCTCGTCGCGGGCCTCGGCCAGGTATTTCAGCTCCGTGTACTCGGCGAATTTTTTCTCGAAGGCGGGCAGGTCCGCGCCTATCAGCGGCGTCAGGACGGAGCCGGCCTCGTAGCGCGTGCGGAACAGTTCCAGCATCTTGCGGGGCTTGTCGGCGCCGTACTGGCCGGCCAGGAAGCGGATGGCCTGGGCGCCCGTCTTATAGGCCAGCGTCATCTGGTGCGGCTTCAGGTGCCCGAACTGGTTCAGGCGCGACAGCGGGATGAGCCCGCCGGAGAGGGCGGCGTCGCGGACGTACATTTTCTCCACGGCATAATCGCTCATGCCCGTTTCGTACTCGGCTATGCCCTCTATCATCCAGAGCGGGTAGATGAAGGTCTTGAGGATGCGCGCGGATTTCCAGAAACCGTCGATAAGGACGCTGAACTGCACCTCGTGGGCGAACTCGTGCTCCATCACGTCCTTCAGCCAGCCTTTCGAACCGTCCGACCAGACCATGAAGCGGTCCTTGAAAGGCTCCGTCAGCCCGCCGATGCCGTCGGACACGTCCGTCACGTTGGTCTGCTCCATGTCGTTTATGGAGGAGTAGAGGAAAAAGGGGATGCGCTTGGCCAGCGCGGGGTTCAGGTCGGCGCTCTCGCGCCTGTAGGCCGCCTCGAGCACGCCGGAGGCGTAAGGCACCCAGGGTTCGGAGCCGGCGTAATAGTGGATATCGAAGTGCTCGGTGGCGTAGATCTTCCAGTCGAACGCCTTTATTATGACCTTGTTCTCCTCCAGGGCGGAGGCGGCGGGCCGCAAAAGAAAGACCGCCGCGGCCACGACGGCCGCTTTTAAAAAAATGTTCTTGTATGCTGGTACAGGCATGCGAAATACGCCCGTTAAAAGCGTCCTGGTCCCTATTTCTTCTTCTTTTTGGCCGCGGCGGCGCGCGCTTTCTCGATCTTGGCGAGAAGGCTCTTGCCCTCTTCATGGGCCGGGTTCAGCGCGGTCAGCCGCTGCAGGCAGCCGTAAGCCCCGTCGGCGTCCTTGTTCTTATAGGCCGCGTCGGCGGCCAGCCACAACAGGGCGGCCTCGTCGGTAAAGCCGCCGGCCGTCTGGGCCGAGTCCGCCGCTTTTTTCAGAAGGGCGGCGGCCCTCGGGTAAACCTTCAGCTCGTAATTAATGCGGCCCTCGGCGTAATCGGCCAGGAAGGCGCCCGCCGGCCCCAGGGCGCGCATATCGGAAAGGGTCCGGGAGTAGTCCTGTTTGTTCTTCCAGCGGGCCAGCGCCAGGTTCTCCAGCAGCACGGGGTCCGCCTTGGCCTCTTTGCGGAGCAGCTCGTATTCGCGCACCGCCCCGGGGAAATCGCCGGCGGTGTAGCAGAGCTTCGCCAGCAGCATCCTGGTCTCCGTGTCCCCGGGGAAATTATTAAGGAACTTGCGGTATTCCTGCGCGGCAAAATCGTAAAGCCCGACGGCCTGGTACATGGTGCCCAGGTAATAGAAGGACCGCGCGTCGGCCAGGCCCAGGCCGCGGGCGCGTTCCAGGTCCGCTATGGCCTCTATATAGCGGGGGGCGCCCAGCTGATATTTAAGCCGGCCGGCTTCGGCCAGGGCCTGCATATCGTCGGGGTTGGCGGCCAGCGCGGCCTGCAGCTCCGTAAGGCGGCGCTCGGCTTTAGCCGACTGCATGAAGTCCGAGGCGGTCCTGGGGAAATCGGGGAGGGCGCGGTTCACGCGGCCCATATAAACGTAGAGCGCCGCCAGCATGAAGAACAAGAACATGCCCAGCGGCGCGCCGTACGTGTGAAGAACCTTCCTGACCGCGCTCCTTAATGCGTGGGAGCGTGGCTCATAACTCACCTTCGTCCTCCGAGTTCTCGAGCAGGATCTGCCCCAGCGTCAGGGAAGGCGCCCCCTTGAGGTACTGCGCCATGCGCTTGCGGTCTTCCACTTCCTCGCAGCGCTTGATGGAAAGGTTGAGCCTGAAATTGGCCGAGTTGATGCCGACCACCACGGTGTTGACTTCCTGGCCCTCGCGGGGGGCGCCCTCGGCGCCGTAATCCTCGGGGGAGATGAAGCCTTCCACCATCTCGCTGATCTTTACGACGGCGCCTTCGGGGGAGACGGAGGCGATCTTGGCCTTCAGGTTGGACCGGTAGGCGAACTTGCGCTTGATCATGTCCACCGGGTTGGGCATAAGCTGCTTAAGGCCGAACAGGAGGCGCTCGCCTTCCTTATCCACGGCGAGGATCTTGCATTTTACGCGCTGGCCGCGCTTGTAGCCCTTCAGGGCTTCCTGCGGGTTCCGCCAGGACAGGTCTTCCAGGCGCACCTTCCCCTCTATGCCCTGGAAGCGCACCAGCAGGCCTTCCTCGGTCACTTTGGAGACCACGCCGCGCACCACGTGGCCGGGGGCCACTTCGGATAGCACACCGCCGCGGCGGTCTTTCTCGTCCTCTTCCAGGACCTGGCGGCGGGAAACGACGACCTTGCGGTCTTTCTCGCTGAAGTCGGTGATATAGAACTTGATTTTGGCGTTCGGCGGCAGGTAATGCTTGTGCGCGCCGCCCAGCTCGGACAGGGACAGCGGCATGAAAGCCCGCATCCCGGAAATATCCACGATATAGCCGCCCTTGACGATCTCGGTGACCTTGCCCTTCACGCGCTCTTTGGCCTCGAACATCTTCTTGGCCATTTCCCAGGCGGCCTTTTCGCGGGCGCGCCGGTGGGACATCATGGTGTGGCGGCCTTCCCCGCCTTTCTTCTCCAGCACGGCCTGCACCTCGTCGCCGGGCACGGGGGTCTTCTCGTCCTGGAAGTCGGCCAGCGGGATGGCCGCCTCTTTCTTCTCGCCGATGTCGACCAGCACGAACTCCGCGTTGACCTGGACGACCTTGACGGTGACGACGTCGCGCGAATAGATCTTTTCGGTAACCTCGGCCTCGGCCTTCAGGAGGTCCGCCATCGACATCTCTTCGTCGGCGCCCTGCGCCGCCGGCTTTTTATCGCTGTCCTGGTCCTCAATGTGCTGGGTCTCGTTGGTTTCCATGTGGGTACTACTCCTCTGTTATTGAAAAAATGTCCGCCATTATAGTCTCTGAAAACCGGGCATAGGCGGCCCTGAGGTCGCCGTCGGCGGGCGGTTCGAAATACCTGATACCGCCGTACTTAATAGTTATTTTACCTAATTTTAAGAAGTTATCGCTGTTAAATATGCGCGCGCACAGCACCGGGGCCCCGGTTTTTTGGGCCATCAGGGCCACGCCGGGCTTGGGCTTGAGCACCCGGCCCCTGGCGCGGGTGCCTTCGGGAAAAATAGCCATGCAGCCCCCCCGCCTCAGCGCCGTCAGGCAGCCGCGCAGGGCCCCCAGGTCACCGCCTTCGCGGGCGCGGTCCACCTGGATAGCCCCCCAGCGGGGCAGAAAATAGCTGAGCGGCCAGATGGAAAACAGTTCTTTCTTGGCGATAACGTTGGGCAGGCGCACCAGGGCCACGAAGGAAAGCAGGGCCGGGGGGTCGGCATTGGACAGGTGGTTGCACGCTATTATCAGCGGGCCGGAAGGCGGGATCTTCTCCAGGCCGCTCACCTTGATGGAGTTGAAAAGCCGGAAGAAAGCGCGGAAAGCCGCGTAGACTATAAGCAGCGATAAAGGGCGTTCTTCGTGCGGTGAGGCCGGCATTTAAAATGCCTTGCGGGCGCGCTCGAAAAGCTCCACTATGGCGTCCACCACCTTCTCCCTGGGGACGGAGGTGGAGTCCAGGTAGTGGGCGTCCGGGGCTTTTACCAGCGGGTTGTTCTTGCGCCCCGAATCCTGCGCGTCGCGCTTCACTATGAAATCAAGTATCTGCTCCAGGTCCGCTTCCAGCCCCTGCGCCCGCAGCTGCTGAGCGCGCCGTTCGGCCCTGGCCTGCGGCGAAGCGTCCAGGTAGACCTTCAGCTCCGCGTCGGGGAAAACATTGGACCCTATATCGCGGCCTTCCATGACCACGCCGCCGTCGATGCCGGCCAGCCGCTGCATGTCCTTCATAAAGAGCCGCACGCCGGCCAGTTTGGCTATGCCGGAGGACGCCTTGCCCACGCGCTCGTCGGTGATCTCGCGGTCCAGGGTGCGCCCGTCTATCGCCACGTCGGCCTCCGGGCCGGCGCCCTTGGGGAATTCCCATTTAAGCCGGCCGGCCAAAGCGACCAGCCCGGCGTCGTCCCCGAGGTCGAGGCCCAGTTCCAGCGCCTTCCAGGCCAGGGCGCGGTACATCTTGCCGGTGCTGACAAAGCTGTAACCCACGCGCGCGGCGACCATCTTGCCGACGGTGGATTTACCCACGCCGGCCGGGCCGTCGATCGCTATGACCAGGCCTTTCGGTCGCATCACTTTACCAGCGCCGGCTTATTGGGGAGATTGGCCTTGTTCTCCATGCCCATCTTGCGCAGCGGCCGCACCCACTTGGTGAAGTTGGAGGGCTTGAGCGAATATTCGTGGACCAGGCGCGCCACCTCGCTGATGGGCTGGTAGCTCTCCCAGTTGAGGCGGAGGATGCGCACGCCGGCGTCCTCCATCTCCTCTATGAATTCGTAGTAATTCTCCTGCAGGCTTTTCAGGTAGGAGGGATCGATGGCCTTCTCCATGTTGCGGCCGCGGGACTTGATGCGGGCGATGGAAGTCTCGACGCGGCAGTCCAGGAAGATCATCAGCTGCGGGTAGACCATTTCGCGCAGCACCATGTTGTCGAACAGGTCCAGGTAGGTATTGTAATCCATGTCCGAGATGATCTTGTCCGGGTGGTTGTTGAGCATGCGGGCGAAGATGGTGTCTTCCCAGATGGTCCGGTCCTGCACGACGCCGCGGATCTTGCCCAGGCTGATGCGGGAGATGAACTCCCGGTGCTGGCGGAAACGGTGGTTGAGCAGCCAGATCTGCATGATCGTACCGAACTGCTTCATGTCGCCGTAAAAATTCTCGAGGTACGGGTTGCCGCCGACCTCTTCCAGGACGGGCTCGAAGTTGAGCGCTTTGGCCAGTTCCATGGTGAGCGTGGACTTGCCGACGCCGATGATCCCCGCGATGCCGATATAGCCTTCAGCGAACATAGGTACCTTCCTTGTGAGCTAAATTAAATTTATTTCGACCGCCCCGGCTCTATCTCCTGCTCGATGCCCTTTATGGCCAGCAGCACGTCGTCGGGATTGGAGGCCGCCTGCAGGATATCCTCCAGCTTGGCCATCCCGTCCTTGTGCATCTTGACCAGGGACTGGTTGAAAGTCTGCATGCCGTAGAAGCCGCCCTTGGCGATGGCCTGGTTTATGGCGTCTATGGTGTTCTCGGCGATCATCTTCTTGATGTGCGGCGTAGCCGTCATGATCTCCACGGCCGGCAGGCGCCCGCCTTTATAGCAGGGGAGCAGGCGCTGCGAAATTATGCCCCGCAGACTCTCGGCGAGCTGCAGGCGCACCTGGGCCTGCTGGTGCGGCGGGTAAAGGTCGATGATGCGCGAAATGGTCTGCACGGCGTTCATCGTATGCAGCGTGGCGAACACCAGGTGGCCGGTCTCGGCCGCGGTAATGGCGGCCTGCGTCGTCTCCAGGTCGCGCATCTCGCCCACCATGATCACGTCGGGGTCCTGCCGCATGGCGGCGCGCAGGGCGTCCACGAAGGTGGTCGTGTCGGAACCCAGCTCGCGCTGGCTGATGATGCTTTTCTTCTCGGTAAAAGCGAACTCTATCGGGTCTTCCACGGTGATGATATGGGCGTCCCACGTCTGGTTGAGATACTCTATCATCGCGGCCAGCGTCGAGGTCTTGCCGGAGCCGGTTATCCCCGTTACCAGCACCAGCCCGCGCTCGTTCTGCAGGAGTTTCTTTATGGGGTCGGCGGGCAGGCGCAGTTCTTCGAAGGTCGGAATGGTCAGCGGAATATGGCGTATGGCCACGCCTATCTTGCCCTTATGGGTGAAGACGTTGAAACGGAAGCGGCCCAGCTCCGCGCCGTCGAAGGAAAAGTCTACCTCGTGTTTTTCGGCGAAGATGGACTTGAGGCGCTGGTTCATCAGCGGGAAGACCATCTCCTCGACCTCTTTCTGGGACATGATGGAGGAATTTATGGGCGTGATGCCGCCGTTTATGCGCAGGAAAACCGACGAGTCGCCCCTGATATGAGTATCGGAAGCCTTGTTCTGAACCATCACTTTCAGAAGCAGGTTAAGGTTTATAGCCATAATGTCCCCCTCCCCCTACAGCTACTTAAGCCGTCTCGCCCCGTTCTGACGGCGCAAGTAGGCCGGCTTCTCCATGTCTTCTTCGCGGCCGCCGGAAGAGACCGGCGTTTCGGGCAGGAAATCGTCCTCCAGACGGCGGGCGCGGTTGCGCCCCATGCCGCGCAGGCGCGCGAGGTCTCCGGCCAGTTCCCCCCGCTTGGAGGGGAAGCCGGTGGCGATAACGGTTATCTTAAGCTCGTCGCCGAGGGTCTCGTCGAAGGCCTGGCCGTATTTTATAAAGACCTCGGGGTTGGCGTGCTTTATGATGTATTCCATCGCCTCGTCCACCTCGACGATCTTTATGTCGCGGGAGCTGGTGAAGTTGACCAGGATACCCTTGGCGCCGTCTATCACCGCGCTTTCGAGCATGGGCGAGTGCACGGCTTCCTTGGCCGCTTCGATGTGGCGGTCGGCGCCCGTGGCCCGGCCGATGCCGATAAGGGCCTCGCCGGACTTGGTCATTATTTTTTTTACGTCCTGGAAATCCACGTTGATGGCGCCGGCGCGGGTGATGACGTCGGAAATGCCCTGGATGGCCTGGCGCAGCACGTCGTCGGCCTTGCGGTAGGCGTCCTCGCTCGAGGTGTCGCGGCCCACCACGGACAGGATGCGGTCGTTAGGGATGACAAGGAGGCAGTCGGCGTACTTGCGCAGTTCGTGGATGCCGGCCTGCGCCTGGTCGGCGCGGCTCTTGCCCTCGAAACCGAAAGGGCGCGTAACGACGCCGATCACGAGAGCGTTGGGATTGGTTTCTTTGGCGGTCTGGGCCACCACCGGGGCCGCCCCCGTGCCCGTGCCCCCGCCCATGCCGGCGGTGACGAAAAGCAGGTCGGCGTCCGAGACGGCCTCCCGTATAAGTTCGGCGGACTCCAGCGCGGCTTCCTTGCCCCGGGCCGGGTCGCCGCCCACGCCGAGCCCCTTGGTAAGGGTCTCGCCTATCTGTATGCGGTTGGGGGCCTTGCTGCGGCGCAGGTCCTGCGCGTCCGTGTTCACGGCCACAAAATCCACCAGGCGGATGTCCGCCTCCACCATGCGGTTGACGGCGTTGCCGCCGCCGCCGCCCACGCCGATGACCTTGATGACCGCTTCGCGGTCCTGGAAATCGTTGTTGTAGCGTATCCTGGTTTCAGACATTTAAATTCCTCAGAACAGGTCTTTAAGCCAGCGCCAGACCTTCTTCTCCATGGAACCGCCGCGCACCGGGCCCGGCACGTCGGTATTCCAGGTCTTCAGGTGCGGGTAGCAGACCAGCGCCACGGCGCCCAGGAAAGGCTGCGTCATGTACTCCTCGGGGCATTGCAGGATCTCCTGCGCCGGCAGGCCCAGCCTGGCCTGGCTCAGGTCCAGCAGCTGTTCCGCGGCTTCGGGCATGCCTTTGAGCAGGGCTGCGCCGCCGGTAAGAATGGCGCCGCCGGGCAGCTCGGCGTAGTTGGAGCCCTGGATGGCCTGGTTGATCTTCTCGAAAATTTCCTCGGCGCGCGGCTGGATGAAGTCCAGCAGTTCCCGCGGCTTCACTTCCTTCTTGGTCCTGGCGTCCAGCTTGGTGATATTTATCAGCTTGTCCTCTTCCAGCATGTTGGAGAACACCGCGCCGTATTTCTCTTTTATCTCCTGGGCGGCGGCCATGGTGGTGCCGAGGCCGTAGGCGATGTCGCGGGTGATATGGTCCCCGCCGATGGCTATCTCGCGGGAGAAATGGATGCTGCCTTCCGAGTAGATGCCGATGGAAGTGGTCTGGCCGCCGGAATCGATCAGCAGGCAGCCCAGGTCCTTCTCCTCTTCGGAGACCACAAGCTCGCCGACGGCGAGCAGCGTATAGATGGTATCCACCACGCGGAAGCCGCCCTTCGAGACCGACTTCATAAGATTGTTGATGATGGGGCTGGACGCCGTGACGATATGGACGCCCACTTCGAGCAGCGCGCCCTCCATGCCTATGGGGTTCGGCACGCCGCGCTGCCGGTCCAGGGAAAAGCCCTGCGGGATGACGTGCAGGATCTCGCGGTCTGAGGACAGCGGCACGGTCTTGGCGTTCTCGATGACGTTGGAGACGTCCTCGCTGGTGATCTCCTTGTCGGTGCGCGCGATGTTGTAGCCGCCCTTGTTGTCGAAAGCCTGGATATGGGAGCCGCGCACGCCGAGGTAGACTTCGCCCACCACCTCGTTGGCCTTGCTCTCCGCGGAGTCCATCACGTGTTCGATAGCCCTGGCGGTTTCCTCGATATTGACGACGACGCCGCCCTTGAGCCCCTTGCAGGGAGCGGAAGCCCCGGCGAGGACGCGGATCTTGTTGTGCTCTTCGTCGCGTTCGGCGATAACGCAGGTCACCCGGCTGGACCCCATGTCGAGCCCGGCTATGATCTCAGATTTTCCCATATGAAAGCTCCAGAAATTAAGCGGATGACCGCTGAATCAGAAAATGGTCAAGGAGGAACGGTGCTACTTTACTGCGGAAACAAAAATCTTGCCTTCTTTAAAGTAGCGCATGTCCGCGCTGAACGGCACGGCGCCCTTCAGGCCGGCATCCCGCGCTACTTCATTCAATCTTAATATTTTTAGACGGGTGAATTCAAATCCCCCCCAGAGGACGGTCGAGCCGTCAGCCAGCCTGAGGCGGCAGGCCCAGTCGCGGCCGGGGCAGTCCAGGCGCGCCGGCGGCGAATAGAACAGCGGCAGAAGGGGCTTGATCTCCTTGAGGAAAGCGGCCAGGGCCGGCGCCTCCGGGGCTGGCCAGGAGACCTCCGTGGGCAGGCCGGCGGCGGCGGGGCCGGCGAGGTTCTCTTTCATGAACCGCCCGGTGATCCCCAGGTAGGCGGTGGCGCCGTTAAGCAGTACGGGCGATACCACTTCCTCGGGACGGGCCGTAACGCGGGCCTTGCCGGTAAAGAAATTCCTGGCTATGTCCACGGAAAGCAGACCGGGATGACGCTTACGCAGGTCGGCGGCGATGCCGGCGCAGCGGCCGGCGGTAAGATGTGAATTTAAAGTCTCGGTCATGAGCGCCCTGGCGCTGGCCGCGGCGGCCGGGGCCGGGCAGTCCACTTCGAAAGAGGTGGTCTTGAAAGAGAGGAAGCTCCCGCCGAGGAAGCCGCGGGAAGCCTTGAAGGCGGCGCCCAGGAACCACGCCGCCAGGAGCAGGCCCAGCGCCAGCCCGGCGGCCGCGCCGCCGCGCCGTAAAATTTTATTGCGCACCTTTACCCGCACGCGCACCCTGTATTTGGTTCTGCCGGCCATTGAGGTTATATTATAGCCCTATTTTTCGCCGCTTGGCAAAACCCTGCCGGCCGGCGCGCCCCCTCGCGAGCGCGGCGGCGCACGCCGCGTCTTGCTTTCCCGCGTTTTTTTTGTATAATTTACTTGTCGTATATGGAAGTGATGCGCCCGTAGCTCAGGGGTAGAGCATTCGCCTTTTAAGCGAGTGGCCGCGCGTTCGAATCGCGCCGGGCGCAATTCCATAAAATCTTAGCAAGGGGGAAGAATAACAAATGCAAAAGAACAGAAAAGGCTTCACGCTAATCGAGCTCCTCGTCGTCGTGCTCATCATCGGTATCCTGGCCTCCATCGCCATACCGCAGTATTTCAAGGTCGTCGAGAAAGCGCGCGTCGCCGAAGCCATGTCCCTTATTTCCAGCGTTAAATCCGCGCAGGAACGCTACCTTGCCCGCGGCGGTGCGTACACTTCCAACTTCACCGACCTAGACATCAGCTACCCCAATATGACGCCCGCCTCGCTGCCCTCGAAGTTTTTCAGCGCCACGATAGCCGCCAGCACCTGCGGCAGCGGCCCCTGCTACCTGATGACCGTCACGCGCCAAACGAACAGTTCCTCCGTGGCGGCCCGCTACGGCGCCTACTCACTGAACGTCAACGTCCCGGACAAGCCCCAGGTCGGCATTGCGGCCTGCCCCGGCGGCGGCACGAACTGCGACGAACTGGTGAATTAAACCGCGGCCGAAGCCGGCCAAGGCGAATAAAAAACCCCGCTCCGGCGGGGTTTTTTATTCGTCCGTTCACGGGCGGCTACTGGGCGACCAGTTCTCCGCGGCCCGCTTCCGTTATCACCGAAAGGCCGTCGCGCGCCAGCCACAGCCGCCCGTCCTTCCAGGCGAAAGCGGAAAGGGGATACCCGGCCCGCAGCGTCTTCAGCGCGAACACTCCGTCGAGGGTCAGGCTATCGTCCAGGAGGTGCCGGTACAGCAGGCCGGTGGCGGAAACGGCCGTCCACAGATACTTGCCGTCGCGGAAGATCTGGTCCGGTTTTTCCGGCAGCCTGAAGGAGACCGACGGGGTAAGCTCGGCGTCCGGGCGGCGCAGCACCGCGTTGCCGTCGGAGTCGCAGGTCCAGAGATACTCCCCGTCATAGAACAGCGCGGAAACCTTGCCCGGCATCGGGAACACCTTAAGCAGCGGCAGGCCCGGGGCGATGCTCCTGGCCTCTATGAGTTTCCGCCAGGAATCTGCCACATAAAGAGTATCGCCGGCGGCGGCAAGGCCGCTTATATGAGTTTTCTCAAGCTGGAAGGTGTCCGCCAGCTTAAGATTTTCCCCCTCGCGCGCGTAAACATAGACCGCCCGCGCCAGCCAGTCCCCGGCTATCAGGTTATCCTCCCGCCACACCATGGCCGAAATATTCGCCGCGACTCCAGGGTATTCGCGGTAGTAAGCTTCGTGACTCACATTTATGTAGCGGTACAGGGCGGCACCGGAAAGCAGGACGGCAAGCGCTATGGCCGCCAGCGCGGAACGCCCGCGGGGCCGGCTTTCTCTGCGGTACGGGGCCGCGGCGGGCCGCGGCGCAGGCTGAAAGACCGGCTGTTCGGGCCGCTCGCTTGGCGCCACCGCGTAAGAGCGCCTTGGCGCCACCGTGGTCCCGTGCGCGAACTTTTTCACGGTCTCCACCAGCTGCGCGTTCTCGAAAGGTTTCTGCAGATATTCGCTGGCGCCGAGCTTCATCACGTCCACCGCGGACTGTATATGCCCGTAGCCGGTGATCATGACGACCGGCAGGGTGTCGTCTATTTTTTTGAGGCCCTCCAGCACCTCGATGCCGTCCATGCCCGGCAGGCGCATATCCAGCAGCACCAGGTCGGGGCGGTCGGCCTTGGCCATTTCCAGGGCCGTGGGGCCGTCCCCGGCTTCATAGATATCGTAACCCCGTAATTTAAGGACGTTGCGCACAGCCAGGCGCATATCCGGTTCGTCGTCCACTATAAGGATGCGTGACATAGATCCCTCAGGCCTCGGGCAGCTCCATTACCGCCCTGGCGCCGCGGCCAGGCTCGCCGGCGAGTTCCAGCGTACCGCCGTGGGCCCTGGCGACGTTGCGCGCCAGGGTAAGCCCCAGCCCCATTTTCCCTGGCCGGGTGGTAAAGAACGGATGGAAGACCGCGCCGAGGTTCTTTTTTTCCACCCCTTCCCCGGTATCCTTGATCTCAAGCCGCTGCCTGCCGCCGGCGGATGAAAGCCTGATCTGTATCTCCCCGCCGCGCGGCATCGCCTCCGCCGCGTTAAGGAGAAGCTGTTCCAGGGCCGCGGCCAGGCGCACCCGGTCCACGCTGATAGGGCGCAGTTCGCCCTGGGCGTCCACCCGGGCCTTGATCTTGTCCAGCTTGCCGGAGGAACGCAGGGCCTCCAGGGTTTCCGAAACTATGGAGGAAAGTTTCTCGGGGGACCGCTGCGGGATCACCGGCCTGGAGAAATTCATGATGGTGTCTATTTTTTTCTGCAGCGCCACGATGTTCCGCACTATTACCGGCAGCGACTCCCGGGCGCCTTCCGCGTCCGGGGATTCGGCGCAGAACTCGGCGTGGCTGCGTATGATGCTTATGGAATTGGCTATCTGGTGCGCGACGCCGGCCACCAGTTCTTCGAAATCGGGCAGGTAACCGGGACCGCCGGCCGCCTGGCCGCGCGTCTTCAGCTCCTCGAAATCGCCGCCGAGTTTTTTCAGGCGGGCGTTCAGTTCCGCCAGCATCTTTTCCTTGATGAGCAGGCGCTCCTCGGACTCGCGCAGCATGGCGCGGTAAGGCTTGGCCTTCAGTTCCTCCTTGAGCGCGCCTTCGCGGGCCGCCAGGTCCTCTTTCTCGGACCTCGTTCTCTGGAGCTCGAGCCGCAGCTCCTGCAGGCGGCTCTCGTTCTCGGCCAACTGTCGTTCCGTTCTGGAAATTTTCTCGGAATTTTCCGGGGCGGGTCTTTTACGGACCAGGTCCAACAGGCCCTGCTTTTCCTTTTTAAGGGCCTCCGCTTCCTGTTTCAGTTTTTCCTCGGCCGAAGACAGCCCGGCTATCACGGAATCCCGCTCGGCCACGCTGGCCTGCGCCTGCCGCATCATCTCGTTCTCCGCCTGGATCTCCGCGGCGTACTTCTGGCCGAGGGCCTGGCGGCTGCTGCGCAGCCTTTCGCATTCCCCCTCGATGCCGGAGAGCGCGGCGCGCGCCTCCTCCAGTTCAAATTCTTTTTTCTTGAGCAGGGCGTCGGCGTTGTGCATCCGCTCGGAAAGCCGGGAGTAGCGCGCTTTCTCTTCTTCGGCGGCGCCGGCGGCCTCGGACTCGGCCGCCTGCAGCCGGGCGCGCAGGGCTTCCGCCTCGCTTCTGGCACCGGCTTTTTCGCGGACGGCCGACTCGTTGGCCAGCACCAGGTCGTCGTATTTGCGGAGCAGCTCGGTATACCTGGCCGCCTGTTCTTCCAGGGCGGCCATAAGCCCGGCGGCCTCGCCGTCGCGGGCCTCGGACTCCTGCGAAGCCAGCGAGGACGCGGTAGCTTCCGCCTTGAGCGCGGCGGCGCGGAACTTGTCGCGCTCGGCCTCGAGCGTCTTTATGCGCCCCGCGGTAATTTCATTTTCGTTCTCCGCCGCCCGCAGCTTCGAGACCGAGTTATGCAGCTGTACGGCCGACAGCTTCCATTTTTCTTCGGCGTCCTCGACCTGCCTCAGCAGGGACTCTTCCCTGGCGCGCAGGGCGGCGTTCTCCTCTTCTTTTTTGCGCAGCGCGGCCTGGGAATCGTTCAGGGCGGCCTGGGACTTGCGGAACCTGTCCAGAGCTTCCGCCGAGTTCTCCGCCAGCGCGGCCTCCAGTTCCTCCACCCGCGCCGAAAGCGAAGCGGCTATCTGGCGGCCGAGTTCCGCGTTCTCCTTGCGGCTGCCGCCGCGCAACCCCTCGGCCTCCCTTGAGATCTCCCTGATCTTAAGGCCGGCCGACTTGAGCAGGGCCTCTTTTTCAGCCAGGGAGGCGCGGGCGGTCAGAAGCAGCTCTTCCTTGTGCGCCGTCTCCTCCATGGCCTCGTCGAGTCGCTTGCCCGCCGCCGCCAGGGCGCGTTCAAGTTCCTCGGACCGTTTGGCCTGCTCTTTTAATTCTTTCTTTACCAGGTCCAGCTTTAGGACGAAACCTTCCTCGCTGCGCGCTCCGTCGCGGACGGCCTGGGCGAGCCGCTGTTCCAGATTTTCCTGCGCTTTCGCAAATTTGACGAGCTGGGCCTCGCGCTCTTTTAAAGCCGTGCGTTCGAGGGCCGCTTCCGCCTTCAGCTCCTCCATGGCGCGCCAGATCTTTTCGGACTCGGCGTCCTTGTCCTTCAGGGCCGAGCGGGAACTTTTAATGAACAGGTCCTTCTCCGCCGACCTGGCCTTTTCCTCGTCGAGCAGGCGGGAGACGGATTCGAGCCGGGCGGCCAGGTCCTCGCGCTCGGAAGAGAGCGCCGCGGACCTCGAGATCTCGTTTATCAGGGAGGTCTTGGCTTCCTGCAGCGCGCCGGAGAGCGCCATTTCCTGGGCCTCCAGGCGGGCCGCCGCGGAATCGGCCACCGACCTGGCGGCCTCCAGCCGGGTCTCCAGGTCGCGGATCTTTGAAAAGGAATTATCCTCCCGGCCTTTCAGGTCGGCGAGCAGGCCGTCAAGTTCGCTGTTGAGGCCTTCAAGATCGCTCAGGTGGCTTACTTGTTCTTCCATACCTTGAACTTTTCCTTAAGCTGCTCCACGAGCTGGCGTGTCTTCTCGAACTCTTCGGCTTTCTTGGCCGCGTCGGCGATGGCTTCCTCCGCTTTTACTTCGGCCATGGCCCGCTGGGTCTTCTCCTCTTCCACGTAGACGCGCAGGCGCTCTTCGCTGCGGGCCAGCGTATCGCACTTGGACTGCAACTGCGCCATGGCGATGTCCTTGGCGTTCAGCGAATCCTTCAGCGCCGAAAGTTCCTTAAGCTTCTCTTTTTCCAGGGCGGCCACTTCCTCGCCCTTGCGGGCTATCTCCATGCGCCAGAAGTCGCCCTCGCGCTTGTACTGCTCGAGCTGCTTGTCCTTGGCGACGCGCTGCTCCTCCGAGGAACGCAGCTTCTGCATGGCGTCGGT
Source organism: Elusimicrobia bacterium GWC2_61_19 (assembly GCA_001799795.1). GTDB lineage: Bacteria > Elusimicrobiota > Elusimicrobia > Elusimicrobiales > UBA9959 > UBA9959. The sequence goes on along the minus strand of MGUD01000028.1, from coordinate 6,481 downwards.
GTATTTCTTATCGGTTTCCTGGATCTCGGCGTCGAACGCGCTCTTGAAGTCGGCGTACTCGGAGCGGACGTCGCGGAAGTCCTTTTCCTTGGCGGCCAGCCTGGCGGCCAGGCCGGCGGCCTGTTCCTCGGAGCGTTTGCGCTCCTGGGAAAGTTCCATCTGGAGGGACGCGATAAAGGCCTGCCGTTCCTCCGCAGTCTTCTGCAGCACCTCGAAGCGCAGCAGGGCTTCGGACAGCTTGGACCGGAACTCCTCGAGGGTCTTGCGGTAGGAGTCTTCCTGCGACTGGCGCATCTGCTGGGCGGCGTCCCGGTCGGCCGAAGCCTTGGCCAGGGCCTCACGGGTCCGCAGGAGTTCCGCCTCCCTGGCGGCCAGGTCCTCGTCCAGCGCTTTTTCCTTTTCGGCGTACAGCCGCTGCAGGCGCTCGCGCTCGTGCATGGCGAGTTCTTCGCGCTCCACCTTGGAGGCCTCGAAGGCCCGCGACAACTCCGCTATCTTGGCGTCGCGCATGTTGAGCGTCTCGGCGTAGGCGGCGGCCTGTTCCCCCGCCAGCACGGCCCCGCGGGAACGTTCCTCGGCCACCGCGGCCTTAAGTTCCTCGCCGGCCTTCTGCCTGGCCATCTTGATATCTTCCCCGGCCTTCTGAAGCAGCAGGCGCAGTTCGCCCAGCTCCTCTTCCTTGCGCCCCATTTCGGAGGTGAACTCCATGGCGCGCCCTTCCAGTTCGGAGGCGAAACGCTGCCTTTCGGCGGAAATGCGTTTTTCCCACTGACCGGCGTCTTCGGTAAGTTTCTGTTCGAACTCGGCCTTGAGCCGGTTGCGCAGGGCGTCCTGCGCGGCTTGCGCGCGTTCCTGCAGAACCTCGAGTTCGCGGCGCAGAAGCCCCTGCTGCTCGCGGGCCGCGCCCTTGTCTTTGGCGGACTCTTCCAGTTCGCGGCGCAGGTGAGAGATCTCCTCGACTTTCAGGCGCAGACTGTCCTCGTAAATGCGTCCGGCGGTATCGATCTCGGAGCGGAGCGCGCTGGTATGCTTCTCCATCTCCACCTTAAGCCGCACGTCGTATTCCGACTGCAGCTGCTTCTCGCGGAAAGAGAATTCCTCCAGTTTCACGTTATACTGGGTCTGCACCTGCTCCACCTTGTGCGAGAACGCGTCCCGCTCGGTCTGCAGGGTCTTTATGGTCTCTTCGAAAGTCTTCAGGTTGCGCTGCAGGTAGTCGATCTCGTCCTGGCGCTTGCTCATGTCCTCGCGGTAGTTGCGCTCTATTTCCTGCAGCTTTTCCGCGAACCTGTTGCGCTCGTGCTCCACGGCGATCTTAAGCCGCTTGGGGATCTCCACTTCCATTTCCTTGAAGCGGTTCTTCTCTATGTCGAGGGCTTCGGTCGTCCTGACCAGGCGCGCCTCGTAATCGGTCTGCTGGTTCTTCTTCTCGGCCTCCAGGGTGCGGATCACGCCGTCGAGACTGGCCAGCGCGTCCTTATAGCGGGACAGGTCCTCGTCGCGGCGCCGGAGCGCCTCGGGGAAATCGCTCAGCTGCTTTTCCAGCAGCGACACTTTGACCTTGTAATCGTCGATCTCCTGGTTCTTCTCCAGGACTTTCTTGTCGATATCGAGTTCCTTCTGCTTAAGCGCCCGCTCGCGGCTCTCCGTGTCCTTCTGCCAGCTGTCCTTGGCCCATTTAAGCACGGCCTCCTGCTTGCGCAGTTCCTCGCCCGTGGAACTCTCCCTCTTCTCCAGTTCCTCCACCTTATTCTGATAGATAAGCTCCAGGGAGGCCTTCTGGGAGGCGGACTCGTCCGCCAGCCTCTTTTTTTCCGCCTCCAGGCGGCCGGCGTACACCCGCTCGAATTCCTGCTGCTTGGACATCTGTTCCTGGCGCAGCTGCCACAGTTCCCCTTCCACCTGGGCCCAGCGCCCGCGCAGTTCCTCGGACTTCTTCTGGTAATCTTCCGTCAGCTTGTTCTCTTTCTGCTTCAGCGTCTCTTCGCTCTTGGAGATCTTGTCCTCCAGCTCCTTCTCTCGCTCGGTGAGGCGTTCCAGCCGGGAGCGGAACTGGTATTCCAGGGAATCCTGGCGGGACTTCATCTCCTCTTCGTGCACGCGGCTGCCGCGCTCTATTTCGGCGTTCTTGGTCTTAAGCTGGTTCTCAAGGAAGGAAACCTGGCTGGATTTTTCCTGCAGGTTTTGGCGCTGCTTCAGGCCGTCCTCGTGCAGGCCGCGGATCTTATCCAGCGCCCAGCGCAGCGCCAGGCGCGCGGTCTCCACGTCGTTGATCGCAGCCTCGTTAAGGGATGATTCGTCAAATTTCTCGTTCATATTTTTTCGCGGCCGCGGCCGCTCCTCGTTACCGCTAGGGCAGCACCAGCACCTGTCCGGGCTTCACCTCGCCGCCGCGGCCCACCGCGCCGGTATTGGCGCGGTAGATCTCGGGCCAGCGCTCGGCGTCGCCGTAAACCCTGGCGGCGACGCTTTCAAGGGTGTCGCCTTCTTTCACCACGTAAGTCCTGCGCGCCGCGGGCTGCTTGGCCTTGGGCTGCGCGGGCTTCGCGGCGGGCCTGGCCTCGGGGCGGGCCTTGATGGTCTCCATCTCGGCGCGGGATTTTTCAAGTTCCACTTTAAGCGCCTCTATCTGCTTTATCACTTCGGGCTGGGCCTGAACGGCGACGCCCTGGGGCGACGCGGCGTCCAGCTTGCCCTGCAGGGCCTTTATCTTTTCTTCCTGCAGCGCGGCCTTCTCCTGCGCGCGCTTCAGTTCGGCCAGCTCGGCGGCGAGCTGCAGGTCGGCTTCGGGGCCGAAGCGGAAAGAGAAAGCCAGACGGTGCGAGCCCATGGTGCCGGAGATGCCGCCGATAGGCAGGCTGAAAGAGTAATCGAACTCGGCCAGGCCGAAGCGGCCGCCGAGGCCCATATTGATGGTGCGCCGCGAATTATTGCCGGCGGCCAGACCCATGCGCAGCGCGTAGCGGCGCTGAAAGGAATACTCCGCGCCGGCGGCCACGGTGTAGTCGGAACCGGCGAAGGAAGCGTCGAGGTCCAGCAGGCTGGTCTTCATGGCGTAGGAGGCGCCGGCGCGCACTTCCACCGGCAGGCGGTCGGCCGCCGCCAGGCCCAGGTCCGGCTTGTTGAGGTTCTTGATCGCCAGGCCGAAAGCGTAGCGTGGCTCTGGGCGGTAGAAAAAACCCAGGTCGGCGCCCAGCGCGCCCTTGGAGTAGCCGTCGGAGAAGACCGGGTCCAGGGCGGTATAATTGTCGGACACATAGGCGCGGCGCAGGTACTTCAGCGTAACGCCGGCGCCCAGGCCGCGATAGACCGCGGTGGCGTAGCTGACGGCGAAAGTGGTCTCGGAGTAAGCGTCGCTGAGGCGGGTATCGTTCCAGGCGAAACCGGCGGCGCCCTGGAGATAGCGTTTTACCGGCGCGGCGAAACCGAAGTAGCCCTGACCTATTTTGGAATCGTCGCTGAGGCCGGAGTAAAGCTTGCCGTAAACGGCGGTGAGCTCCGGAGAGGCGAGCTCAAGCAGGGAGGCCGGATTGGAACACATCGCCTCCGTGCCGCCGGGAATGGCGGCAAAGGCGCCGCCCATGGCCGTAGCCCGGGCGCCGCAGGCGGAATCGTTGAAAGAGGCGTAGCTTCTCATATAAGAGAATACAACAACGGAAAGCATGACCGTCAGCGTTCTTACCACAGTAATAAGTCTACCTTCCCGCTGTTTCATAAATATTACCTAATAGTTAGGCCACTACGCACGGCTAGCCGTCGACCGCGGCTTTAAAAACGTTCTTAGCGCGCCAGCACCACCGTTCCGTTATAGATCTTGTCGCCCGCCTTGAATTGATATATATATATGCCGGCGGGCGCCTTACTGCCCGACTTCTTGCCGTCCCAGGCCAGCGAGGCTTCGGAGTTATAGGTGCCGGGGCGCAGGCTGGCCACTTCAGCGCCGGACAGGTCGTAGACCTTGGCGGCCGAGATCGCCAGGCCCTCGGGGTTCTCGAAGATGATATTGAACTCGTCCCAGATGCCGTCGCCGTTGGGCGTAAAGATCTTGCGGGGCACGGTCTGCGTTATCCTGAAGCTGGCCGGGCGCAGGACCTGCTTGACCTTGAAGACGCCGGTCTTGCGGGTAAGCACGGTTATGCTGCCGGTGACAGGGTCGACGGTGCCGCCGATGCGCACGTCCTCCACGCCGTTAAAGTAGTAGACGGCGTAGTCGTAGGCCGTGTAGGAAGCCGCGGGGGACACGGCGCTGATGGTAACGGCCCCGGTGCGGGTAAGGGGCACGGTCAACGTAACGTCGCCGGGGAAATCCAGCCCCGTTTTTTCGTCGCCGTTGGAGGCGAGGAAGTAGAGCTTGTACGCCGCGAAGGTAAGCCCGCTCTCATACTGCGCCTGGTGCGCGAGGCGCGGCGACAGGCCGGCCGCGCCCAGCGCCGCCTGCAGCTCCGGCGCCATATCGGCGGCCGCGCGGGCATCGTCGGCCACCACGCGAGCCTGCTCTCCGGAATTCTTCATCCACAGCGAGGCGTCGCTCTTAAGATTGAACTGGTCCGCGGCTTTAACGAAGTACCACCTGACGCCGCTTACGGCCTCGGTGTAGCTGAACGTGGCGCTCGACGGCGAGGCCACCAGTTCAGGGGTGCCGTCTATAGAGGTGCTGCGGTAGACCTCGTAGCGTTTGATGCTGGTGGTGCCGCCGTACACGTCGTAAAGCACCCGGTCCCATGACAGGGTGAAACCGGCGCCGGAAACCGCGCCGCGTACTATAGGCGAGGCGGGACGGGCCACGTTAAGCGTAAGGGCCAGGCTGCCCAGGTCGGAATAGATGGTCTCCACGCCGGCGCTGTTCTTGGCTTTGCCGCGTGCATAATAAAGCATGTTGGTATCCAACCCGGTGAAAGCGGCTGAAGAGGTGGTAACCCAGCCCGAATCATGCGCGGCGGAGAAATCCGCGTAACTGGAGATCTGCACGTAGTACTGCGTGCCGGCGAGATTATTGGCCACATAGTTTACGGAGAACCCGTCGCTGGACAGGTCCGAGAAACCGGCCGGGGTCGGCGGGTAGGCCATTGTTATAAGGTTTGCGATATTGCCCAGGCCACTGTATACGGTCACGTCGTCGCCGAGGTAGACTCTTGCGTAGTAAGTGACATTGCCGGGCAGGCCAGATAGCCAGTAATACTCAGTAGTACCGGCGAGCGCGCTTGTGGATAACTGCGCTACATAAGTGGAACTGGAGAAATTGTGAGCCGGGTCTGTAGAATAGTCAATACGGATGGCGCCGTTATCGAAAGCTCCATTGTTCCCATCATCTCCCGTCATGGGCCATACAAGTGTTAAAGCCCCGGAGGTAGAGGATTGTATCGTAAGCGAGGTTACCGGGTCGGGGGCGATAGCCGTCGTATAAAACGCCGCGGTGGAAGAGATCCTGCCGTAGATGCCCGCGCTGTCGCGCACGCGCAGGGCCGTGTAATACTCAGGCCCGGGCACCAGGTGTGAGTAGGTGCTGATATCCACCGTACCGGTGCTTAAGCCCACAAGGGTCAGCGAGGAAAGTATGCTTTCGTAGTTGGCGTAAGTGACCGGGAAAGTGGCAATTTTAACCACAACGCTCCCAGCCTGCCCATGGAAACCGTCGCGTCCTACGCTGGTGAAGTTAATGCGCACCTGGCCTTCCCCCACCGGCTGCGTGCTGGCGACCAGGTCGGTTACCACGCCGGGGCTGTGGCTGTTGGAGGCGTGCCCGGAAAGTACTTTCTTGGAGGCGGCGGTCATTTGTACGCCGGAGATCTCCCCCACCACGGACTCCATTATTTTGGCGGTGCCGCTGGATATCCCCAGCCCGCCGGTAACAGCCTGCGTCTCCAGCGTGCCGGCAATAGCATGCACCGGCCCCTGGCAGCATAAGAATGCCGCCAGGGCAAATATAGAGAGCAGGGTGCCTTTATTTTTCATATACCTATTACCAGGTCGTCACTGCATCCATGGCAATTGCCGCATAGCCGCCCGGTTCCGTGCTCGTTGAAACGCTCAGCATGTGGACGGTGGTATCATAACAGAACTGGCCTGCCGCGGCCGGGGTGAGCAGATCGCAGCCTGTGTCGGAGAACATAGTCACGGTCTGCGGAATGGTTCCGGAGAGTTTGGAAGCTGACATGCCGGCGATCTTTCCGTCAGTAACGGCGCTGTCGGCGATGGCGCCGGTGAACACGCTGTTTACCGCCACGGAGGAGGCTAGGACTTCAGGCCCCAGTTGGCCCACACCGACATTGGCCGCAGGCACAGAGGACGCCACTACTAACGCGCCTAAAGTTCCGGCCGCTATCGCGCCGGGCTCAACCTTACCCGCAGTGGTGATGGTAGCCAGTTTGCTGTCGGCTATCGAGCCCGCCAGGTCAGCGCTGGTTATCACGCCGTCCACTATCTGGTTCTCGCTCGTTATCGACTGGATCGCTATCGACGAGGCGATAACCGTGTTAAGCAG
>MGUD01000027.1 GCA_001799795.1 Elusimicrobia bacterium GWC2_61_19 | reverse complement strand
CGGAAATATTATGTAGTGTGTTATCTATAAATTCGTTGTTGATTATGTAGTACCCGCCGTTGGGAATGGTTTCCCCGCCGATAAACATTTTCGGGGCTATCGGATCTTTAGAAAATTCGAACTTCAAATTAAGATCGGCGTCATATTCCAGCACGTAAATAAAGGAACCGGTCCGTGACCCGCCCACATACACATTGTCGTTTTTATCTACGCCTATGCCTGTGACAGAACCATAAGACCAGTCAATCCCGGCCGGCCCGACCACATTTTTAACCGGATTTAAATCTTCGTCAAACATCAATATCGCCGCCACATACCCCTCGCGCGCGGCGCTCCAATAGGAAAAGGCCGCGTAAACCTTTTGCGAATTGCTACTGTATGCTACGCCGAACACCGCAGGGTCGCTATCCGGCGATGTTACCGGGAGGATTTGATCTTTCAGCAAATTACCTTGTGGATCATACTTTAAAACATGCGGCTCCCAAAGATACGTATTTATACAGACGTACACGTTACCAACGGAGTCAACCGCTATATTGCCCTCGGCAGACGTTAGCCAGCCGGATGACTCGACCGTCGGATACAATAAACTCCACAACCTGTTGCCTGCCGCGTCCAGTCTTAGTAGTCCGTACTCGCCGCCAAGATAAAATCCGCCGTCAATAGATTGTTTGATAGTGTACGGACTAATATAATCAGGATCGCTGAAAGGCTTTATACCGAATCCGCTGTCCAGCATGGGCTCATTTTCCTGGGAAAAAGCGGCCGGCGCTCCGGCCAGCGTGAGAATGCAGAGTAAGAATATTTTTCTCATCCGTTAGTAACCCGTGTTCACAAAGATCATCTTCCCTGAACCCTCTACAGGGGACGCCCCGGCTTTAAAGGCCTTTACCGTGTATATGCACGTCCCGTAAGGAGTTGTGTCGGAAGCAAACCTGTACTCATAGATGTATAGCCCGTTTATGACTTTAGCCGGGGCAGTAACTACGGCCTCCTCTTTCAAAGAGCCATCGGGCGAGTAAATCTTTATCTCGATCTTGTCTGCCAGGCCGGTTTCGATGTGGATAATGGGGTGTTTTATGCCCATTGCTGGATTCGGGATGGCGTAAAAGTCCCCCAGCTTGAAGGCGGGGGCAGCGTTTTGGTCTGACTTGGCCTTGAAACACAGTTTTTCAACGCGCGTATGTCTGTCTATGCGCTGTTTCAGGAGCTGCTTGTAAACCTGGGGTGTGGAGGTGGAATTATAAAGTTCGTAGAGTTTAGTCGTTCTATTTTCAGCGGCAAAGGAATTGCAGGGGGAGAATATAAAACCAAAAACAAGCACGCCGCCAAAGCGTAAAACCTTTTTCATGTATTGAGCCCCTTAACACCGATTCAAATGTTATTATTTACTTTAAGGGGCTGTCAAATTTTACTGTTTTTTTACCGGGGCCTTCAGCGCGGGGCGGCGGGCGGCGGGTTCTGCACTATCGGGATGAAGAACTTGAAGCAGGTCCCCTTGCCCACCACGCTGGAGACCTCCACCTTGCCCTTGTGGCGGTCGGCCACCTTCTTAACCACGGCCAGGCCCAGGCCGGTGCCGCGGGCCTTGGTGGTAAAGAACGGCGCGAAGATCTTTTCGGCGGTTTCCTTGGGCATGCCGGAACCGGTATCCTCCACGTCTATGCGCACGGTGCCGGCGTCCACCACCTCGCTCCTGACGTAGATCTTGCCGCTCTCCGGCATGACCTCTATGCCGTTCTTTATCAGGTTCCGGAGGGCCTGCGTCATTTCGTCGGCGTCTATGTTGACGGTCGGGTTTTCCGGAGAGAAATTCTTTATCATCTCGATGTGCGGGGGCACCGGGTAGGACATCGTCAGGTCCTCCAGGTAGGAGTTCAGGTGCACCAGCTTCGGGTTCAGCTCGCGCGTGCGGGCGAAACCCAATATCTCGTCGATGATGCCGTTGGCCTGCCGGATCTCGGACTCTATGATAGAGATGTGCTTGGTCACCTTCGGGTCCAGGGGATTGACGGCCGCGGAGGCGTTGACCTTGGTCTTTATGAAATAAATGGAGTTATTGATGACGGCCAGCGGGTTGCGGATCTCATGGCCTACCACGGAAGCCATCTGTCCGATAGCGGCCAGGCGCTCTTTCTTGATCAGCTCGTCCTGCGCGCTCTTAAGCTCCCGGGTGCGGGCTTCCACACGGTTCTCCAGGCTGCGGTTGAGGCGCTCCAGCTCCGTCTTGGCGGACATGATCTCGACGGTCTTCACCTTCAGCGACTCGCTCATCTGCATGAACGTATGCGCGAGCTCCCCTATTTCGTCGTTGGGCATGCTGAGGTCGGGCAGGTAATCGAAGTCCCCCTCGCCCAGCTTTATGGCGGCCTCGCGCAGGGCCTGGATGGGCTGCGTGATGACCAGCGACACGGCGTAACCGAGGAACAGCACAAAAACGGTGACGATCAGCATCATGCGCCAGGTGCGCTTGAGCATGTCGTCGGAGGCCTGATAGGCCACGGAGACGGAGCGCTGGATGTAGATCACCCAGCCCAGTTCCGTCACCTCGGCAAAAGCGCCCAGCACCCGCTCGCCGGTGCTTTCCAGGATCAGTTCGCCGCCGCCGGTCTTGGCGTCGTTCTGCAGCAGGATCTTCAGCACGTCGTCGGGCAGCTTGGCGTCCGGCTTATAGATCTCTTTAGAATTGGAATGGGCGATCAGGAAGCCGTTAGAGTCTATCACGGCGGCCTGGGTGTGCGTGGTTTCCGGGAATCCGGTCTTGAGCAGGCTCGACAGCGCGGTCAGGCTCATCTTGGCCAGCACCGCCCCCACCGGCTGGTTGGTCACCGGGTTCACGATCTGCACGCCCATGGTGATGGCCGGGTAGGACCCCATGTATTTTTCCAGCCCGCCCACGAACTCGCCGGCGCGCATGACCTTGGCGAACAGCGCGTCGTTGGAGAAATCGCGCATCTTGCTTTCATGCACGAAGCGCCCCAGGCGCACGGTTTCCTGGCCCGCGGCGTCGATGACGGAAATTTCGAGGAAAGCCGCGTGCAGCTGCATGATGTGGCTGACCAGCCCCTGCTGCTTGGCCGTGTCCATGGAGGAGAAATCCTGCAGGTGCGCGGCGTCGAACAGCACGTTGCGGAAATTTATGATGTAGCTCGACACGGTGTCGGCGAAACCGACGGCCAGGGCCTCCTGGTCGCGCGATATCGCCTTATTGAGCGTGATCTGGCTGAGGTTCACCAGGTAGTAACCGACTATGCCGAGGGGGACCAGCGAGACGATGAGGAAAATTATCAGGAATTTATAGAACAGCCGGCCGCGTTTTTTTGGTGCTTCGGTCATATAATAAGCCAGGTCTTCATAGAGGATAATTATATTATCCCAGAATGCTGTTACGGAAATGTTGCGTTGCCGAAAAAAGAACGGCCGGCTGTTAAGCCGGCCGTTCCGTTCTATTTAGCGCAGCCGGCGCCGGCCTGGCCGGGCGGCGGCACCTTTTCAAAACCGGGGATCTTCATAAGCTCGCCGAGCCCCACCATGAACTCCCTCCCCCCCACGATAAGGGACGGAGAGGTGCTGATCCCCAGGGCGCCGGTAACCGCGAAATCGGCGGCCAGGAGGGCCTTACCCTCCTCGAAACCGGCGGCTACTTTACCCGCGTCCAGACCGACGGCCTTGGCGGCTTTCTGCCAGTCGGGAGAGGTGATCTCCTTATTGCGCTCGGTCAGGTAGGCGACGAATTTGCCAGGGAACTTCTTGGCGATGAACAGCTGCCTGGCGTTCTCTTCCCACTCCGCCTGGCCGTGCAGGCTGGAGAAAGTCAGAACGCCCTTGTCGTCCTTCTTGGCGTCTCCGATATAATGGATCTCGAGCTTGGTGCCTTCCGGCAGCTGCTTGTTCTTCTCCGCGTCCAGGAGCGAGTTCTCGGCCAGCACGCCGTAAGGGCACTGGCTCATCACAAAAAGTTCTACCGTATTTTTCTTCTCCGCGCGGGCCGCGTACTCGCCGCGGCGCTGGCGGTCTTCGTACACCAGGTAGCCGCCGGTTTCCTTGAAGATGCCGGCCTTCAGCTCCGCCTCCAGGCGGACCTTGGCCTCGGGCGTACCGGCCAGGATATAGGACGGCAGGAATTCCACCGAGGGGAACTTGGCGGCCTGCTCGGCCGCGCCGTAAGCCAGCACCTGGGGCTTTATGCCCTCGAAATAGCGGTCGAACACGCCCACGAGCGCGTCGTTGAGCTTGGCGCCGGAACTCAGCACCACCCAGAAGCCGGGCGGCGGCAGTTTGGGCGCCGGCTTGTAGCCGGGGGGCAGCGGCGCGCGCCGCGCGGCCGGCAGGGCGGCGTTGACCGCCTCGAAAAGAGGCATAAGCCGCTGGGCGCCGGCGTAGCGCTTGCCGGACAGGAACAGGGCGGTTTCGGTGACTCCGGCGGCGGAGGAGGCCTTATAAGCCGCCGCGAGCGCCGTCTTGCCGTCGGCTGCGGCGCGCTTGTCCAGCTCGTCCGGGTTGATGCCGGCGAAAACGGCCGCGTCGCGCCAGCCGTCGGCCGCGGGCGAGAGCGAGCGGGCGTTGAGATAGGTAAGGAGCTTGCCGGGATAGAACTTGGCCAGCACGGCCAGGCGGGCAGATTCCGCCAGTTCCGGCTCGCCGCGGCGCGCGGAGAAGGAACCGTCCTCGTTCCTGGCGACCAGCGGGTAAACCGCAAGCTCGGTCCCGGCCAGGCGGCGCCGCACGGCGTCGGCCAGGAAGAACCACTGCCAGCCCTGCCCGTCCATGGCCTCCAGGTAGAGGTCGAGCCGGCCGGCGGGGGCCGGGGCGGCCGAGGAGAGAGCCGGGCAGGCGAGCCAGACGGCTAATACGAGCAGGACGGCTTTCTTCATTATTTTCCCTTCCTTGTGAGAAGCTGGCGGATGCGGATGGACAGTTCCTGGATGTCGAAAGGCTTGGTCAGGTATTCGTCGGCGCCCAGGCTCAGGCCCTGGGTCTTCTCCTCGGCGGAGAGGAACCGGCCGGTCATCATGATCAGGATGAACTCCTTGGAGAACTTGCGCAGTTCCTGGCAGATCTGGAAGCCGCTCGAGTCCGGCAGCTGGATGTCCATGATCACCACTTCGGGCAGGTTCTTCTTGGCGGAGGCGATGCCCGCCTTGGCGTTACCGGCCTGGAAGCAGGTAAAGCCCTCCAGGTCCAGCACTTCGGCGAGGCTTTCGCGCAGGTGGGTGTCGTCGTCGATTATCAGAATCTTTTGAGCCATTTTATTCCTCCGTCCCGAAAGTCTTTGTCCGCGGCGCCCTATTTAGACGGCACCAGTTTATAGCCCACGCAGGGCACCGTGTGCACGTACCTGGCGGCTTTGCCCATCTTGGACCGCAGCCGGCGCACGTGCACGTCCACCGTGCGCGGGGAACCGAAATAATTGTAGCCCCACACGCGCTCTATCAGGTAGGGCCTGGACAGCACGCGGTTGGGAGAGCTCAGGAAAACGTAGAGCAGGTCGAACTCCTTGGCCGTCACCGTGATCTCCTTGTTGCCTATTTTCACGGTGTAGCTGGACATGTTGAGCTCTATTTCGTTGAGCTTCAGCACCTCGTCGGCCTGCACGCTGACGGTGCGGCGCACCACGGCCCGTATGCGGGCCACGCTCTCGTGCAGGTCCTGGCTGTAGGACAGGCACTCGTCCGCGCCCAGCTGGAAGAAGGCCAGTTTATAGGAGATCTTGGGGGCCTCGCGGCCGGACGGGCCGTGCGGCATCAGCGTTTCCGCGGTCAGGCCGCTGGGCATGTGGTCCAGGTAGGTGTCCGGGGACTCGAGCACGGCTATGACGGGGATATTCTTGTTCTTGGCCCTGAGGTTCTTGAGGAACGTGAGCCCCTCTTCGTCGGCCAGGTTCTGGCCTACCATCACCATGTCGAAGGATTTCTCCGCCAGCATGCCCATGACCTCGCGGGACCGGTGGGCGGTCGCCACCGAGTAACCCTGCCGCGAGAGCATTTCCAGCATCAGCGAAGCCCTGGAAAGGTCTTTCGAGGCGAAAATGATGTTTATTTTCACAACGTCTCCTAGTTGAAATATGCGCAGGTCGTCCCCGCCCGGCGGGGACGCGGTTTTGCGCCGCTGCCAGCCTTAGTCGTGGTGCAGTTCTTCTATGTCGAGCGTGACGCCGCGCAGGCCGAGCACGCCGGTGAGTATGTTGTAGACGAACGCCGCGAAAACGAGCACGGCCGTGGTGATGACCACGTAAAGCAGCGCGTAAAGCCCGATGCTGAGGAGCTTCTGGAAGGTGCTCATGGGGGCCATCTGTATGTTGGGGACCACCATGAAAGTTACCGCCCCGCCGAGCAGGGCGAGGACAAAAACCACCAGGGGCACGGAAGATGTGACCAGAGAGGCTACGCTTATATTGCGGACTTCAAGTTTCATTTTCCCTCCATATAGTAATACGGACGCGGCAGGCCGCGCCAGTCCTGAATATAATACATTATTTTAAGTTAAATACAGCGGGGTCGCGGCCTACATGTTCACGCCCTGCTGTTTGGGGTAGAAAAGGATCAGCGTGCGGTTGGTCTCCGCCGTCTGGCCCACGTGCAGCACTTTCACGTTAAAGCTCTGGTTCTTGAAAACGGTCTCCCCTTCCACGGGCTGGTCCGGAGTTTCGAAGGCCTGGCCGACCAGACGCAGCAGGGTCTGCTGCTGGGAATCCACCACGTCGAGCAGGTGGATATTCTTGGAATCCATCCCGGAGGCCAGCTCGAAATTGGCGTAAAGGATGCTGTTATTCTCGTCCACCACTATCACGTAGTTGGTGGGCGGGACTATGATGTTGAGCAGGGAGCGCCACCAGCGCTGTTCCGCTTCCTTGTAAGTGCGGTCCCTGTTGGAAATGCCCTCTATTTCCGCCTTCATCTTGACCATCAGCCGGCTGATGGCCCCGGCCAGGTCCCCCAGTTCGTCCTTACGGGCGGGAAAGCGCAGCTCGAAGTTCTTCAGCGACACGCCCTCCACGCTGTCGCGCAGCACGTCCATCGGCGAGATGACGTAATGGTGGAAAAAGAAGTACAGCGGCAGGCCCAGCAGGAACAGCACGCCCACCGCGCCGAACACGTACTTGCGCATGGCCGACCCGATCAGCACCTCGGCGCCGGCCCGCGACACCAGCAGGTCTATGATGCCGATGATCTCGCCGCGCACCGAGAAGGGGATGGCTATTTCGTAGAAAGGCTCGCCCTTGACCTGGCGCACCTTGGGCATTTTGGAGAGATAGGCCTGGTTGATGGCGTCCGTGGGCGGCGGCACCTGCACCTTGAAATCGTCCCAGGGCATGCCGATAAAGCGGGCTTCCTTGTGCCAGCGCACCTTGCCCTGGCGGCTCAGGTACAGCATGGAGGTGATGCGCTCGTCCTTGGCGAGCGACATCATGATGTCGTACTCCTCGAAAGAGATGGCGCTGGCGTTATTGAGCAGGCCGTTGCGCATGGTGGGCGCGTAGACCTTCACGGTCTCGATCACGTCCTGCTTGAGCTTCTCGTCGAAGGTCCACTTGAACAGGTTGTAATAAAAAACCCCGCCGAGGAACATGACATAGACCCCTATGCCGATGAACCACAAAAGCCACTTTATCGTAAGCCGCATATTTCCGCCTTTAAAATCGTTTTATCGCCATACAAATTCTACCAGACCCATATTTCCAAATTGTTAAGTTTTAGAGAAATATCACGGGAGCCGGCATGTTCCCCTCGGGAGCCTTTAGGGCGCAGGGCCAAGTGCTGGAGCGGACGGCCTATCATTAAGGCCGCGGCGGCGATGTTTGAGCCGAGCACTGTGTGCGAGGCGAGTTCGACGCCGGCGCAAGCACGCCGGCCCTCTTCCCCAGCGCCCGCTTAGGCGAGCGAGGGGAATATGCCGGCGACCTTACTGGCCGCCGGAGAGGATCTGTTCTATGCGCTTGAGGCCGGCGGCCGTGTCGGGACTCGACGGGTCGAGCTGGCGGGCGATGGTCCACTCGTCGCGGGCCTTCTCGTAATTGGAGTTCTGGAAATATTTGAGACCCTCGAGATAATGCTGCTGCGCGGCCAGGCGGTTCTCCTCGCTGATCCCCTTGGGCTTCTTCACCACATCTTCCACGGCCACGCCCTTGCGCGCCGCCTCTTCCTCGGCCTTTTTGCGGGCCGCTTCTTCCCTGGCCTGCGCCTCTTCCTCGGCCTTCGCGCGGCGCGCGGCTTCGTCGGCGCGGCGCTTCTTGTCGTCCGCCTCCGCCTTCATCTGCTCCCGGGCGCGGGAAATAAGCTTGTTCAGGTAGCCCATATTGGCGGTGTAAGGCTTGGCCTTATCCCACTCGCCTATGGCCTCCGTGTAGCGGCGCGCCCCGTAAAGCTTCTTGCCGGAGGCCAGGTAGCCGCTCTCTATCTCCAGCCTGACCTCGGCCAGCAGTTTATTGGCCTTCGAATCACCGGGCTGTATCTCCAGGGCCCGCTGCAGGCCTTCGTAGGCGTCCCTGAGGCGGCCCCGCGCGTAGAATTCCAGCGCCTCCTTCAGTTTGTCGTTGGCCCGCTGAGAGCGCAACTCGCCCTCTATGCGCGTTATCCACTCCACCGTGCCCGCGTCCCTGGGCCTTATCAGCAGGGCGTTGTAATAATCGTCCAGCGCGCTTTTCAGGTCGCGCTTGTTGTACTCCTCCATGCCCTTCTGGGAGTAATAATCCTTCAGATCGTCCTTCATTTTGGACAGCCAGTACTTGGCCTTGATATTGTTGGGGGACAGCTTTACCACTTCTTCCATCTTCTTATGGGCCTCCACGATGCGACCCTCGTTATAATAGGAAAGCGCCGTCTTGAAACGGTCCTCTATCATCAGCTTCTCGCTCATGCCGGCGCGGCCGGCGCCGCGCAGCTGGTTGGAGGCCTCCAGCAGCATCTGGGCGTCCTGGTAATTGGGATCGATGGAGAGGATCTTCGCGGCCAGGTCCTTGGCGTCCTCGTAATTGCCCTGACGGTAATACTCGAAAGCGTTCTCATAGACGCTGTCCAGCATCTTGCTCATGACCTTCTGCTTCTCCAGCTTAATGGTCTCCAGGAACTTTTTCTTTTCGTCGAACTCGGTCAGCGAGCCCAGGCCGGTCTTCTGCAGGTCGAGGAACAGCGACTCCTCGCTCTTCACCCGCATTTTTTCCTGCGCGGAACAGGGCAGGGCCGCGAGCACAAGAAGAAAAAGAACGTTTCTCATAAGATCCTCGTCAGAACGGCATGCCCCCGGTGATCAGGTCCATGATCATCGGGGCCAGCATCAGGATGAACACCGTAGGGAAAATAAAGATGAAGAGCGGGATGAGCATCTTGGTGGAGGCCTGCGCCGCCAGCTTCTCGGCCTTGTTGAGGCGCCGAAAGCGCATATCGGCGGAGTAGTTGCGCAGCAGCTCCACCAGGCTCGTGCCCAGCTCGTCCGACTGCACTATCAGGCCCACGAAGGAGCGGACCTCCTGCAGGCCGGTGCGCAGCGACAGGCGCCGCAGCGCGTCGCGGCGGGAATAGCCCAGCTGCACCTCGTTGATGGTGCGCTCTATCTCCAACTCCAACCCGGTCTTGACCGGCGCGATCTTCACGATGCGGTCGAAGGCGGTCATGTAGTCCAGGCCCGATTCTATCATCAGGGCGCCCAGGTCCACGAAAGTGGGGAAATTGCGGATAATGTCTTCCTGGCGGCGGCGGATGCGGCCGGAGTAGATGCCGGCGTCGGGCAGCAGGAAGCCCAGCGGCGCGAAGATGATGGTGAAGGGCGACTGGCTGAGCGCGTAGAACAGCACCGGCAGCGCCGCGCCCATGATCAGTTTGAGATGCAGCATCTTGAGCGGGTCGGTGGTGGCGGGCCGGCCCAGCAGCATGTAGGTCTCCTCCAGCTTACCCTCCATGCCGAGCTGCTTGGCGAAGAACAGGTCCAGCTTGTCCCAGAAATTCTTGCTGCCCTCGAGTTTGCCGAAAACGGAGGTTTCCCTGCCCTCCATGTCGCTGATGTCGCCGATAGGGGAGCGGGATTCTTTGCGGGGAGTGAAAAAGCGCTGCACCGCCGTAAAAGCCGCGAACGAACCGGCCACGGAAAGGAAAAGGAGGAATATGCCCTGGATCTTGTCGGGGTTCATACGCGTATCTTCCCAAGACTCGCCACCACTTTCATGCCGATGCCGACCCAGATGATACAGAAAGCCGCGGTGGCCATGCCCAGCGGCGTGCTGTAGAACTTTATCATGGTCTCGGGCTGGAACATGAACATGACGCCTACCATTACCCAGGGCATGATGCCGACGACGATGGACTGGATCTTCTGCTGGGCCGTCATGGCCTTGGTCTTCTCCTCGAGCTTCGACTCCTCGCGGATGTCCACCACGATGCGCTCGAAGACCTTGGTGAGGTTGCCGCCCATCTGGCGCTGCAGCACTATGGCGCGGATCATGTAGGAAAGCATCTTGGATTCCACGCGCTCTTCCATCACGCCCAGCGCCTTTTCAAAGGACATACCCAGCTGATAATTCTTTATGACCAGCGCGAATTCGTCGGAGATGGGAGGCATCAGGTCCTTGGACACCATCTCGAAGCCCTGCACCACGTCGAGACCGGAACGCAGACAGTTGGACAGCAGGATCAGGCCGTCCATCAGCTGGCCGTCTATCTTGCGGCCGCGCGCGCTCTTCATGGTGTTCAGCACAAAGGCGGGGGTGCGCATGCCGACGGCCAGGCCCAGCGCGCTCAGGAAAAGGAAAGCCCAGATGTTCATGGTCAGCAGGCCCAGGAAGGCCAGCGCCGCCGCCGGCCCGAGCACCAGGTACTTCACGTTGATGTTTATGAACTGGCGCGAGAACGCCTCGGTGAAGACATCCACCTTTTTGGTGTAATCCCCCATCATCGCGTTGGTCTTGGAGTCGTTGGTCAGGAAGAAGACCCTGACGGCCAGGAAGACGAGAATGATGCCCAGCATGGACAGGAAGCGCAGGAACATGCGTTTGGCGTCGGATTCCCTGGGCAGGGGCGCGTACTTGCGCGGCGGCTCGAACAGCAGGCGGAAAGAGTCTTGGCCGATCACGGCCGAGGCCGCTACGGCTTCCGCATAGCGCCTGGAATTGGTGCTGGAAATGGCGTCGGCTATGGATTCCATTTCCTTAAGTATCAGGTTGAAGCCGGGCATGACGCTGCGCCCGCGCCCTTCCATGGAGTCGCCCATCGTCACCTCGCGCGTGCGGGCGCGGTAGAGGCGGTCCAGGGACATCTGGAAACGGATGCGGATGTCGGCGTATTCCTTCACCAGCAGGCCGGGCTGGATATTGGCGCCGCCGGCCTCCGGCGGAAAGGTCTTGCGGGTCAGTTCCAGGTATTCGTAAATGATGGAGACGGGGGTCTGCCAGAGCGAGGCCTCGGAGATCTCCCCCTCTTCGGGGTCGCGCCAGACCTTGCGCCCCAGCATCGCGGGCACCTCGGTGTCCACCCACTTGGGTATTTTATAGGTGACCTTGGCGCCCTTGCAGGCCATGGTGTAGTTTATTATTTTCTGGTCCTTCTCCGGGGCCAGGTAATAATAGAAAAGCTGCATCTTCAGCGCGGCGCAGGAGATCTCGTCCATTTCCGCCTGGGTGAACACCCCGGCCGAAACAGGCGCCGCCGCGGCGGCCATAAGGATATAAAGCAGCAGTTTTTTCATAAGAGGCGGGGCTATTTCCCGGCGCGCGCGCGTTTCTGCTCCTCCGTCCAGAACATTTCCAGGGGCACCTTAAAGCCGTGCGTCTCGAAATCCTTGTAGAACTTGGGCGGGTCGCCGGTGGCGCTGAAATAACCCACCACCTTGCCGTTCTCGTCCATGCCGGTCTGGTGGTACTTGAAAATGTCGTGGATGGTGATCTGGTTCTCCTCGCGGCCGGTGATCTCCGTAATGGCGGTGATCTTGCGGGTACCGTCGGAGAAACGGGTGAGCTGCACCACCATATGCACGGCGGAAGCGATCATTTCGCGCAACGCCCAGATGGGCAGGTCGGCGCCGGCCATCAGACACATGGCCTCCATGCGGGTCAGCGCGTCGCGCGGGGTGTTGGCGTGGATGGTGGCCAGCGAGCCTTCATGGCCCGTGTTCATGGCCTGCAACATGTCCAGCGCTTCCGAGGACCGGACTTCGCCGACCACGATGCGGTCGGGGCGCATACGGAGGCAGTTCTTGACCAGGTCGCGGATGCTGACCTCGCCCTTGCCTTCGATGTTGGGCGGGCGGCTCTCCAGGCGCACCCAGTGGTCCTGCTGCAGCCGGAGTTCGGCGGTGTCTTCCACGGTGACGATGCGCTCGTCCTCGGGAATGTAGCTGGACAACATGTTGAGGAAAGTGGTCTTACCGGTACCGGTACCGCCGGAAATGATGATATCT
>MGUD01000026.1:24992-44781 GCA_001799795.1 Elusimicrobia bacterium GWC2_61_19 | reverse complement strand
CAAAACCGTCGTTGAGCCCGGCGCTTGCATAAGCGCGCCGGGCGAATACCGAGTGAGGGCACGGTGTGCCCGAACGTGTTTTGCGTTCCGGCCCCCCTGGCAGGCCCCGAACTGGCATTGGCGACACCCGGCAAGGCCGAACTTATTTTGCCAGGCGGACGCGGATCTTGAAGCCTTCTACTTCGGTGACGGTGACTTCGGCGCCTTCGGGGATGTCGCCGGAGACGCTCTCGGCGTCCCACAGCTCGCCCTCGACGAGCACCTTGCCTTTGGGCGAGAGAGCCGTCTTGGCCAGGCCGCGCTTGTCCTTAAGACTCTCGATGCCCGTCACCACGCGCCTCAGTTGCGCGCGCATCACTATAAAAGCCAGCGCCGCCACCACCGCTATCAGCCCGACCACCGTAGAAAGAAGCATATGCATAGAGATGGAAAGCCCCCCTATCGACGGAGTATTGAACAGCATCAGCCCGCCCAGCAGCATCGACGCCGCCCCGGCCAGCGTCAGCAGCCCGTAACTTATCACCTTGATCTCGGCGATAAAGAACACGAAGCCCAGCAGGATCAGCGCCACGCCGGCGAAATTAGCCGACAGCGTCTGGAAAGAATAGAACGCCATCACCAGCGACACCGCCCCCACCACGCCGGGCAGGATCAGGCCGGGATTATAAAGCTCGATGAACAGCCCCGCCGCGCCCAGGCTCATCAATATCATGGCGATGTTGGGGTCGGTAATGGTGGCCAGGAAACTCTGGCGGCGCGTCTGGCTGAAATACTCCACCGACGGGTTCGCCGCGCGCAGCCGGCCGAAAGCCCCGGCGCTGAAGCCGTCGGCCTTGGCCAGGAACTCCTTTATGTCCGCCGCCGTAAAATCGGCCACGCCGGTCTTCACGGCCTCGTCGGCGGAAATGGAGTCGCTCTTCGCCACCGACCTGATGGCCCACTCCACGTTGCGGCCCGTTTTCTGCGTTATGGACTTCATGTAGGCTGAGGCGTCGTTGAGGACTTTTTCCTCCATCGGGTCTTTCTTCTTGTCGCCCTTCCCGTCCTTGTCCCCCAGGCCGAAAGGCGAGGCCCCCAGCATTACCGGGTGGGCCGCCCCTATATTGGTGCCCGGCGCCATGCCCACCAGCGGCGAGGCCATGGAAATAAAAACGCCCGCCGAGGCCGCGCGCGCGCCCTGCGGCGACACATAGACCGCCACCGGTTTTTTTGAGGCCAGCATGGCCTTTATGATCACCCGCATGGAGGAATCCAGCCCGCCGGGAGTATCCAGCGCTATCACCAGCAGGTCCGCGCCGCCGGGGGCGTTGACGCTGTCTATCGCGCCGGAGAGGAATTCCGCCGCCGCCGGGGTGATCACCCCGGAATACGGCGCCACGGCCACGCGCTTTACCTCGTAGATCTTAACCGGCTTGACCTCTTTGGCCGGCTTGGCGGCAAAAGCGCCGGCGGCGCAGAAAAGTACGGCGGACGCTGCTAAAACGGTTTTAATTTTCATATTATCTCCCTGGGGGTAATTATACATCTTGAAAAGGCCCGCGGGCCTATTTGTTAGAATAAAACCATGACCTATTGCGTTATAACGGCTGACGAAAAACTGCCGGGCCTGCCGGTGCTGGCCCAGGTGCTCGGGGCCGCGTCCGGCCTGGACCGGGACACCGCGGCGGCGCACGCCCGTCATTGCTGGGGCCTGCTGGGCGGCGGCCTGGAAGAAGCCGCCGCCGACGATCTGGTGCGGCGCTGCGGGGAGTTCGGCGTAAAAACGCTGAAGCTGCCGGAAACGGCGGCCTTCGCCCTCCCCGCCCCCCAGCCGGTAAAAAAAATCGCCTTCGGAACCGGCGCCGCGGTCTTCACCGCCGAGGCCGGGCGCACCGTCACCGTGCGGCCCGCGGACCTGGCGGTGCTGGCGGCCGCCCCGATCAAGGCCGAATTCTTTAAGACCGTGAAAAGCACGGAAGGCCCCTCCGACCGGGAAAGAGCCATCCGCTTCGGCATAATGGCCGTAACCGGCCTGCCCATAGGCCTGGGCAAGAGCAAAGAGGTGAAGAAAGAGGTGAAAAGTTTCGAACTTTCCTTCTACCTGGACCTGGTCTTCAGGGACGGCGGCGCGCGCCTGCGCCTCAACTCCGACGATTTCGATTTTTCCGGCCTGAAGGAGAAGAAGACCTACTCCAGCCAGACGAATTTCCGTGTGCTGGCCGCCGAACTGGCCTCCTTCGCCCCCTCTGCTTTCAAGAACGCCGGCCTGCGCGCCATACTTGAAGGCGCCCCGTTAGCGCTCCTCCCCTACGATTCGCTCGCCGACCTGGAAAAGGAAACCCTGCGCCTGACGCTGGCGCTGGGCAAATAAAGAACCGGCCCCCGGTATTATCGGGGGCCGGTTCTTTGCCGGGACTTTCAGCGGCTAAGCGAGGGCTTCCTCCACCGCCTGCATGAAAACGTGTATTTTGAAGGGCTTTTCAAAATAACAGCCCGCTTCCTGGATAAGTTTGGGATCGAGTTCCGAAGCCGAGCCGGTCACCAGAAGGGTTTTTGCTTTCGCCTGTTTTTTCTCGAACAACCTTATCAGCTCGGTGCCTATCCCGTCCGGGAACATCAAGTCCGTTATCAGCAGGTCATAACTGTTGGAATCGATCAGCGCCGCGGCCGCGGAGAAACTGGCGGCCTGCGTCAGGATGTAATCTTTGGCCGAGAATAATCGCTTATAGAGATTAAGCATCGCCACGTCGTCGTCAGCTACAAGTATCTTTCTGGACATTATTTATTCCTATTCCCCCTCCGACTCCCTCATCCGCCGCATAGCCCCCCGGCTATATTAAGAGTGTAACAAAAGTTACAATGCAAAAAAAGAGACATGGGACCCAAAACGGCGTTGTTATTGTGCCCAGCCCCGCGTAGGCCTCAAAACCTATGACGCCCGTCAAACCTTCCAGGCGGGAAAAACTCCTGTTTCCCCTCCGGACAGAAGGCAGAGGTGCTGCCGCTCCGGACTGCCCACTTTTTTATACAGGGCGGCCGCCAGCTCCGTTAGGCCCTCGCTTTCGGCGAACGGCGCGAAGTTCGAGGAGTTAACTACGAAGATCAGTCCGCAATGGCTCAAATTGTTTTTTTTCCGTGAGCAGGCCGCCTGCGGCATTTTTTTGCGGTATTTCTTTTCGAGTACGGGAAGCGCTTTTTGCCCGGCTTCTTTGATCCGCCCCTCCGCGTCGGGAATAAAGTCCACTGCGGAAAAACCGCTGTCACGAGTAACGCAGCGCACTTCGAAAGCATAAGTGCTTCCGCCCCTGGCCGCCGTAATATCCGCGGTTTTACTTCGGCTCTGCGGCACTGAACTTATGGAGGAAAAACCCTCACGGGCCAGAAAATTAACGGCTAACAGCTCGGCTAACGCAGCCTCGAGTCTTTCCGGGGCAAGGTTGCCGGGATGAAAACCCGTAGCGAACAACACCTCTTCTGGTGAAAGGCCCAGGTTTGCGGCCGCCTGCTCCATAACGCTGGAGATATTCGCCAGCAACGATACCGGGGCCGCCTT
Organism: Elusimicrobia bacterium GWC2_61_19; assembly: GCA_001799795.1. Lineage (GTDB taxonomy): Bacteria > Elusimicrobiota > Elusimicrobia > Elusimicrobiales > UBA9959 > UBA9959. Next base: position 41,249 of record MGUD01000026.1, on the reverse strand, counting down.
AAGCAGGCGTCTCAGCCAGCTATCGGCCCCGCTGTCGGCAAAGGCGGAAATATATTTTTTTACTCTTGCCGGAAGGCGTGAACCGGAGATAATTTTATGCAGCTCTTCCCTGTTCATGCGGCCAGGCTCAGGAGCAGTTTTACATTGAGGTAAGCCACGGCCAGCCCGATGGCCAGCAGCAGCAGCAGCGTCCACCGGCCGTTTGCGTAAGCCCCCATCACTTTGCGCGACGACGTCAGGTAGATCTGCATGAATATGGTGAAAGGCAGCTGCACGCTCAGCGCCATCTGCGAAATTATCAGGCCCCGGAACGGATTCTTTATGAAGAAGATAATGGCCAGCGCGCCCAGCAGCGAAATATATACGCCGAGGCGGCTGTGGTTGTCCTTAAGGTTAAGCGGCTCGCCGTACATGCCGGCGAAGATGGACGCCCCGGCCATGCCGGAGGTGACGCTGGACGCTACGCCGGCGAACAGCAGCGCCAGCGCGAACACCAGCGGCGCCGAACCGCCCAGCAGCGGCGCCAGCATATCCCGCGCCTGGGCCAGTTCCGTCACCCGGGCGCCGGCCGCGAAGAAAGTGGCCGCGGCCATTATTATCATGGCGCTGTTTATAGCCCAGCCGATCAGCATGGAGAGCAATGTGTCGGCGAACTCGTATTTGAGCTGTTTTTTTATCACAGCTTCGTCTTTCAGGTTCCACTGCCGGCTCTGGATGATCTCGGAGTGCAGGAACAGGTTATGCGGCATCACCACGGCGCCCAACACGCTCATGATTATCAGCATGGACCCGTCGGGTAAAGCCGGCGTCACCCAGCCCGCGGCCGCGGCCCCCCAGTCCACCGGCGCCAGCTTCAGCTCGTAGATAAAAGACAGCCCGATAAGCGACACGAAGCCGATTATCCATTTTTCCAGACGGCGGTAGCTGTTGGAGAGCAGGAGATACATTACCAGGGCCGTCACCAGCACGGCGCCCAGTTTCAGGGGAACCTTGAACAGCATCTGCAGGGCGATGGCCCCGCCCAGGATCTCGGCCAGTGAAGTGGAGACGGACGCGGCCATGGCCGACCAGAGCAGCGGGCCGGAAACCGCGGCGGGCAGGTGCGCGCGCGCGGCTTCGCTCAGACAAAGGCCCGTGGCTATGCCCAGGTGCGCCACGTTATGCTGCAGGATGATCAGCATCAGCGTGGACAGCGTCACCATCCACAGCAGGGTGTAGCCGTACGAGGAGCCGGCCGCCAGGTTGGAAGCCCAGTTGCCTGGGTCGATGAACCCCACGGTCACCAGCAGGCCGGGGCCGATATATTTCACCAGCTCCAGCGCGCCGTAAACGCGCTTATGATGTTTATTCTTCAGGTCCGCCAGAAATCCAGCCATTAGGGACAATGATATCAATTTTAAAATCCGCGGGCGGATTGTGCTAAAATCACTTTTATATGAACAGGGCGCACCGCATACTTTGCGTGGATGACGAGGATTTCAACCTGGAACTCCTCGAGACCCTGCTGACCCCTAACGGCTACGAAGTCTTCACGGCTCAGGACGGCAAGGCCGCCCTGGCGCTGATGGCGGACAAGAACATGGACCTGGTGCTGCTCGACATCAACATGCCCGGCATGAGCGGGCACGAGGTCTGCCGCGCCATGCGCACGGACGGGGACCTCAAGCATATCCCGGTGGTGATGATAACCTCCATGGATTCCAGGGAGGCCCGCCTGAAGGGCATAGAGGCTGGCGCGGACGAGTTCCTGGCCAAACCCATAGACCAGGCGGAACTGCTGCTGCGCATCCGCAACACCCTGAACTCCCGGGAATTCGAGGACGCCTTCACCTACCTGATACATTCCCTGGCGCGCGCCGCCGAAGCCAACGACATAGACACCGGCAACCATATCATGCGCGTGGGCGAATACTCGGCGCTGATAGCGCGCGAACTGGGTCTGCCGGAAAGATTCACGGAGAACATCCGCCTGCAGGCCACGCTGCACGACGTAGGCAAAGTGCACGTACCCAGCCACATCCTCAAGAAATCCGGCCGCCTCGACGAGACCGAGATGGAAGAGATGAAGAAGCACACCACTTTCGGCGCCATGATCATAGGCGACCACCCGCACCTGGAATTCGGCAAGCGCATAGCCCTCTGCCACCACGAAAAATGGGACGGCACCGGCTACCCCGCCGGCCTTAAAGGCGAGCAGATCCCGCTGGAGGCCCGCATAGTGGCCATAGCCGACTGCTACGACGCCCTGCGCAATTCCCGCGTGTACAAACCCTGCTACGACCACGCCGGCGCGGTGCGCGTGCTGACGGAAGGCGACGACCGGCTGAAACCGGAGCATTTCGACCCCAAAATATTCGCGATCTTCAAACGCATAGCGCCGCAGTTCGAAACCCTCTACGAAAAAATGAAGGACGCCCCGGCGCGTCCCGCTTAAACCGCTAAAAACAAAACCGCCGGGGTTTCCCCCGGCGGCCTGACAAGCCCCCGCGGCTTGTTATTTCCCCTTAAGCTCGGCTGTGTAGGCCGCGTGGAAGGTCTTCATTTTCTCCACCAGCGCCTTTATGTCCTCTTTCGGCGGCAGGAAGGTGGTGCGGAAATGCAGCGTGCCGGGCAGCTGCCCGAAGCCGGAACCGGGCACCACGCAGATGCCGGTCTCCTCCAGCAGGCGCAGGCAGTACTCGGTATCCCTGGCGGCCTCGTATTTAAGCCGCGCCTCTTCGGTTAGTTTGGACAGGTCCGCGCCTTTCTTGTGCGGCAATTCGAATTTAACGAAAGCGTACATGGCGCCGTGCGGGATGTCGGTGGACATTCCCTCTATTTCATTGAGGCCCCGGCCCAGTATCTCCGCCTTCTCCTTGAGGTCGTTCAGGATGGCGTCCCTTTCCTTAATATAAAGCTCATGGCTCTCTTCGCCCTTGGCGGGCGGCGCCACCATCAGGTAGGTGACCAGCTGCCCGCCCACGTTTGAGCACAGGCCGATGGACTGCAGTTTTATCATCTCGGCGTAGACATCGTCCGGCATATTGCGCACTTCCATATAGCCGCCCCGGTGGCCGCATTCCCCCAGGAAACCCTTGGAGACGGAGTGAAAACTGAACAGCGTAACTTCTTTCTCCCCCAGCTCGTGCATGACCTTCGCGAAGGAGTGGAACTTCAGCCCCTTCCCGTAGACGTTCTCCTGGTAGACCTCGTCGGCCAGGACGGAAAGCCGGTGCTTCCTGGCGAAACGGATGATCATCTCTATATTCTCTTTAGAGAGCACGGCGCCGGTGGGGTTGCCCGGATTTATCACGGCGATGGCCACGGGGTTGATGCCGTCCTTCCGGGCCGCCTCTATGCTGCGGGTCAGTTCTTCCTCGTTGAGCTGCCAGTTGCTGCCCTCGTCCAGGAAATAATTTATCTGCCTGGCGCCGTACAGGGCGATAGTGGCGCTGTAGAGCGGGTACTGGGGGATGGGGATCATGTACCCGTCACCCTCCTTATTGGTGAGCATGGTGAACACGGACTGCACGCCTTTGCTCGCCCCGTCTGTAAGGATGAGCCGGTTGGGATCCACGGGGATGCCGTCGCGCTTATTTATAAAATCGGCCACGGCCTGACGGATAAAGGGCAGGCCGGCGCTCTGGGTGTAGGCGCCGGTGCCGCTGGGGTTCTTTTCCAGGATCAGCCTGGCTCGCTTGACGGCGTCGGCGGGGAAAAGCCCGGCCGCGGCCGGCTGCGCCATCAGGGCGGGATACTCCACCAGGCTCAGCACCTGGCGCACGAAGGTTATGGGCTTCTGTTTGAGGGCCTGAGGATTGCCTATGTTGCAGTAAATTATTTTTTTGCCCTGGGCTTCCAGCTCGTGCGCCCGGTTGACGATCTTGCCGCGGACCGCATAGTGGGCTTCCAGCAGTTTCGAGTTAACATCGTGGAGCTTTATCATATTCCAAATTATATAAATATCGCGGCCGCAAAAAGAAAGCCGCCGGGGAGAGACCCCCGGCGGTTTTCTTCGTATGGCCCGGGGCCGTCAGGCAGCCTTAGCCTTAAGAGCTTCAGTTATAGCGGCTTCGACCTCGCTCAGAGACCCGCCCTTAAGCACGAACTTGTCGGCCTTACAGCAGTCCGCCGCCCTGTCGTCGCCGCTCACCACTATGAGGGCGGTCTTATCGAACTTGGCATTGGCACGGAGGGTGGCGCAGAAACCGGAAGAGGTGCCGTCCGGCAGGCTGCCGTCTATCAGTATGGCCCTGGGAACATGCTGGTCGGCCAGCGCCAGCGCGCCGGCCCAGGTATAAGAGGAAAAAACTTTATATTTTAACTCCGTGAAATACCGCGTCACCACCTTAACCCAGACGTCGTCATCGTCGACAATCAGTATTGTCATGTTGTATATCCTTAAGAAGCAGATTTAAGACAGCAGATAGATAATAGCACTTCTTTTAAAAAAGCAAAACCGCCGGGGGATCGCTCCCCGGCGGCTGCGTACCGCGGCGGCGCGGTTTATTTAAGCTGCTTGCTGATATGCGCCCAGGCGTCCTTCAGCTCCGAGGTGATGCGCTTCAGCTCGGAGGCGCTGACCCGTTCCACTTTTTCGTAGCGGGCGGCAACCTCGTCCACGATCTTCTCGTAGTCTTCCCGCTTCATGTGCTTGAGGTCTTCCACCTTCTCCAGCACCTCGCCCTTCATCTTAAGGGTCCAGCCGTAGATGCGCTCGCGGTTCTTGGCCCCGCGCTCGCCGGTAAGGAAATACGCGCCTATGGCGGCCAGCGCCGCTATGCCCACGCCCGCGCCTATGATCTTTTCTGATTTTTTCATAATGCACCCCTTTTAAATTTTTCTTCTACCTGAATACTACAAACCACCGGCTAACCCTGTCAACATTTACCTGCCTTTTAAAAACGACCTGAAACTTTTAGGCCCGGCCGGCATCTCATTACTGAGAGTTAAAGCGGAGGTAGTAATGATAAACACTAGAACAGCGCTTTTTTTAGCCGTTTCCTTTATACCACTGACAGCCCAAGCCGCCCCCCTCACCCTTGAGGCTGCCGTAGAACAAGGCCTTAAAGCCGACAACATCCTTAAAGAACAGGCGGCCAGCGTAAGCGGCGCCAAGGCGGGCTTGAGCCAGGCCAGGCTGGCCCGCCTGGGCGGTTTCAAGCTGAAAGGCATGTACACGGACGGCACCGACCCCGTTTACGCCTTCGCCACCGCCATGAAGCAGGGCACTTTCAGCCTGGCCTCCATGGCCACCATAAACGATCCGGACCCCGCCCGCAACTATATGGCCGGCATAGAGGCCGGCGTGCCGCTTTTTACCGGTTTCGCCGTTTCCAACGCGGTCAAAATGGGCAAGCTGGGCACGGAAGCCGCGCAGAGCGGCTACGAGCGCGCCCGCTCCGGCATAACCTTCAAGATCACTTACCAGTGGCTCACCGTACTGCTGCGCCGCCGCCTGGCCGCCATCGCCGAGGAAAGCGTGAAAGCCGCCGAGACCGAGCTGAAGACCGCCCAGATGCTGAAAGACAAAGGCATGGTGCTGGGTTCCGATTATTACGGCGCCGAGGCCATCCTGTCCACCCTGCGCGGCTACAGTCTGAACTGGAACCGGGCCCTGGCTATCGAGAACGAGAAACTGGCTATAACCCTGGGGCTTGACCCGGCCGCGGGCGTAGAGGCCGCCGGCGCGCTGAATGAACCGGCTTACGCCGAAGCCACCCGCGACCAGCTCGCCGCCGCGGCCGCCGGCGGCCGGCGCGACATAAAGGCGCTGGAGAAAATGGCCGCCATCTCCAAAACCTCCGAAGCCATGCAGAAGAACTCGCTGCTCCCCACCGTAGAAGCTTTCGGCAGCTGGGAAACCAACTCCGAAAGCCTGTCCGACTTCAAGGATAACCGCATGGTGGGCCTGCGCCTCACCCTCCCCCTGGGCGACCCCGCCTATTTCGCGAGGAAGGACGCCGCCAGGGCCGAAGCCTCCATGGCCGCCTCCCGCCTGGACGAAGCCCGCCGGCAGGCCGCCGTGGAAGTGGCCGAAGCGCTCAACAACTACAGCGCCGCCAAAGACAGCCTGCCCGTCGCCAAAGAAACCCTGGCCAAAGCCAGCCAGTCCCTGGAACTCTTCCGTCCCCTCTACCGCCAGGGCCGCCAGAGCGTCCTTGAAGTCCTGCGCGCCCAGGCCTCCGTAATGCAGGCCGAAGCCGCCTATTACGAGACCCTTTACAAACTGAACCTCTACCACGCCCAGACCCTCCTTGCCTCCGAAACCCTGACCCCCGGAGCCATAAAAGAAATGTCGGAGAAACTGGGAGAGAAAGACTAGAGAATATCTGACGCCGCAGTATGATCCGAAGGGGACGGCCGGGGTTTTATCCCGCGAACCCTTTGGGGAAGGGGGGGCCCCAGCCTAATTATCCCGGCTGGGGGGAAACCGCGCAACGGTTTCCATCTTCCAGGGTTCGCGGGATAAAACCCCGGACGGACCCGGACCGGGCATATAACCGACAATTTGTTAATTGAGACGGATAATTCAGGAGCAAAACAATGCAGAACACCACACAAAATAAATACGGCATGGCCGGGCGCATGGCCGGGGCTTTTATAGGATCGCGCCTCACCCCTATATTGATTATTACCTTTATCCTGCTCGGGGTCTTCTCCACCTTCAAGCTCCCCCGCGAGGAAGAGCCTCAGATCAACGTGCCCATGTTCGACATCATGGTGCCGTTCTACGGCGCCGCCCCCAAAGAAATAGAGAAGCACCTCGTGGAAGTAGGCGAACGCAAACTCTGGGAGATCCCCGGCGTCGAGTACATCTACTCCATCGCCCAGCCCAACTTCGCCATGTTCACCGTGCGCTTTAAAGTAGGCACCACCCCCGAGGACGCCGCCAACCTCGTCTACACAAAAACCCTCGACAACAAGGACATCTTCCCCCGCGGCTCCGGCGACCCCCTTATTAAATTCCGCGCCATAGACGACGTGCCCGTGCTGGCCCTCACCCTCTGGGGCGAAGGCAGGAACGACTATGAACTGCGCCGCGCCGCCGCCCGCATCCAGACCGAGATCAACGCCGTCGCCAACGTCTCCGAAACCCGCATCATAGGCGGCCACAAGCGCCAGTTCATCGTCCACTTCGACCCTGCCGCCCTCGCCCGCCACCGCCTCACCCCCCCGATGCTGGCCGGCATCATAAAGATGTCCAACGCCCGCCTGCCCGCCGGGCACTACAACCAGGGCGACAGCAAGCTGCTGGCCGAAACCGACGCTTTCATCCGCAGCGCCGACGACCTCAGGAACATCATAGTCGGCGTGTACGACGGCCACCCGGTAAAACTCTCCGAAGTAGCCGACATAAAGGACGGCCCGGACGAAGAGGAAAGTTCCGTGACCATGCTGCAGGGCCCCGCCTCCTCCGTGAAGGCCGCCGGGGAACGCCCCGCGGTCACCATCTCGGTGGCCAAGCGCCGCGGCGCCAACGCCACGGAAGTCTCGCGCGCCATCCTGGCAAAAGTGGAGGCCATGAAAGGCCGCGAGATCCCCGACGGCATAGTTCTTACCGTCACCCGCAACTACGGCGAGACCGCCAAAGCCAAATCCGACGAGCTCATCTACCACATGCTGCTGGCCACGCTGTCGGTCACCCTGCTCATCGCCCTGACGCTGGGCCTGCGCGAAGCCGCGGTGGTGCTGGTGGCCATCCCCGTCACCCTCGCGCTCACCATGCTGGTCTACTACCTCTATGGGTACACGCTCAACCGCATAACCCTGTTCGCGCTCATTTTTTCCATCGGCATCCTGGTGGACGACGCGATAGTCGTGGTGGAGAACATAAACCGGCACTGCGTGCTCAACCGCAAGAACTCCCTGTACCGCAACATCCTCAACGCGGTGGACGAGGTCGGCAACCCGACGATACTCGCCACCTGGACGGTCATCGCCTCCATCCTGCCCATGGCCTTCGTCAGCGGCATGATGGGCCCCTACATGCGCCCCATTCCCATAGGCGCCTCGGTGGCCATGCTGTTCTCGCTGGGCGTGGCCTTCGCCTTCGCCCCCTGGCTGTACGCCAAGGTGGTGCAGCGCTGGCCCGTAAAACATTGCGACCACACCAAAGAGGGCGTGCTGGACCGCATGTACCGCCGCCTGATGGGTAAGCTCATCCACCAGCCGGCCAACGGCAGGAAATTCCTGCTTTTTACCGCCGGGCTGCTGGCGGCGGTGCTGGCCATGGTGGGGTTCCGCCTGGTAATCTTTAAGACCCTGCCCTTCGATAATAAGAACGAGTTCCAGGTGATCATCAACATGCCGGAGAGCTCTTCGCTGGAGCGCACGCAGCGCGCCGCGGGCGAGATGGCTAAATACCTGGCCACCGTGCCCGAAGTGCGAGATCTGCAGGTCTACGCCGGCGCCTCGGCCCCCTACAACTTCAACGGGATGGTGCGCCACTACTTCCTGCGGCGGGAATCCTACCAGGCCGACATCCAGGTGAACCTGTCCGATAAACACTCCCGCAAGCGCCAAAGCCACGACATAGCCGTGGCCGTGCGCGGCCCGCTCAAAGGTATATCCGACGGCTACGGCGCGCGCATCCAGGTGGCTGAAGTCCCCCCGGGCCCGCCCGTGATGTCCACCATGCTTATAGAGGTCTTCGACCCCAACCCCAGGAACCAGCGGGCGCTGGCCGAGGAGATAAAGAATATCCTGAAAGGGACCGAAGGCATCGTGGACGTGGATTCCTATATCCCCGAAGCCCAGCCCATAACCCGGCTGATGGTGGACAGGCAGAAAGCCACGCTTAACGGGGTGGCGGCCTCCGAAATAGTGCAGACCGCGGCGCTGGCCCTCTACGGCGCGGACATAGACTCGGCGCACGTCGAGGACGAGAACGAGGCGGTGGACATCCGCCTGCGCCTGTCGCCGGAGAAGCGCCGGCGCCTGGAGACGCTGAAGGAAATAAAATTCTTCTCCCCCAACGGCACGGCCATCCCCATGGCCAGTTTCGTGCGTGCGGAGAACGGCCTGGAGAACCAGCCCATCTACCGCAAGAACCTGCAGCGCGTGGCCTACGTGACGGCGGACATCGCCGGCGGTACCGAAAGCCCGGTGTACGCGGTGCTGGACCTGAAGGCGAAGATAGACGAGCTTTCAAAGGCGCGCGGCGCGAAGATCAACCAGTATTTCACCCGCCAGCCGCTGAGCTCGTCGGAAACCGCCATAAAGTGGGACGGGGAATGGCATATCACCTACGAGGTGTTCCGGGACCTGGGCCTGGCCTTCGCCATGGTGCTGGTGCTGATCTACATCCTGGTGGTGGCGTGGTTCGAGGACTTCCTGACCCCGCTGATAATAATGGCGGCCATCCCCATGGCGCTGATAGGCATAATCCCCGCGCATTGGGGGATGAACGCGTTCTTCACAGCCACGTCGATGATCGGCTTCATAGCGTCGGCGGGTATCGTGGTGCGCAATTCCATCATCCTGGTGGACTTCATCAACCTGAAGATCCGTGACGGCATGCCGCTGGCGGAGGCGGTGATAGAGGCGGGCGTGGTGCGCTTTCGGCCCATGCTGCTGACGGCGCTGGCGGTCATCGTTGGCGCCGGGGTGATCCTGTTCGACCCGATCTTCCAGGGGCTGGCCATCTCGCTGATAGCGGGGCAGATAGCGGCTACGCTGCTGAGCCGCGTGGCGGTGCCGGTGCTGTACTACCTGACCTTCAAGGACAAGCTCAAGGACGCGCATATCCGCAAGACTGAGCCGAAACAGGGCGAACTGACGGACGAGATGCTGGGTTATACCGGCGAGTAGGAGGATGAAGATGAAACTGAATGATGCGTTGAGGCTGCTGGCGGGGTTTATGGTGCTGTTGAGCGTCGGGTTGACCGTTTATGTGAACGGCAATTTCATTTGGCTGACGGTGTTCGTGGGCGCGAACCTGCTGCAGTCGGCTTTCACGAAGTGGTGTCCGGCCATCTGGTTATTCAAGAAGGCCGGCTTGAAGGAGTGCTGATGAAAACCTTCGGGATAATCGTTTCCGCCCTGCTGACCACGGCCTTCATGTTCCTGGGTAAGGAACGCGACCCGGATTTTTACCTGGCCGCCCTGGCGGCCGGCTGGGTGTTCTTCCGCCTGACGGTGGGCAGCGACTGCCCCATCGTCTGGCTTATGTCCAAACTCGGCGTTAAAGGTCTGGCCTGCCCGACAGCCCCGAGGAAATAAGTTTCCTGTCAGTGGAATTGAACATTTTACCGCCGACAAAAGACACCAGGGCCAGAGCGCCGAAAGCGCAGACTATGGCCGGGCCGGTGGGCAGATCGTAAGCGGCGCTGGCCGCTATGCCCGCCAGGCTGGTGAGCACGCCCAGGGCCCAGCCCAGCCAGATGCGCCCTTTCAGGGAAGAGACGAAATGACCCGCCGACACCGCGGGGATTATCAGGAAGGTGAACACCAGCAGCACGCCGGCCAGCTCCACCGAGCTCGTCACCACGAAACCGAACAGGGCGTAGAACAAAAAGTCCCACAGCTTCACGTCCAGGCCGCCGGCCGCCGCCGCCTCCGGGCGGAAAGAGATGGCCGTGAACCGCGCGCGGAACAGGTAATGGGCCAACCCGACCGCGGCGTAAAGAAAAGCGGTCTTGGCCACCTGCGGCCACGTGACGAACAGGATATTGCCCACCAGCATGCCCTTGAGATGTTCGGCCTCGCCGGGGAGGCGGTCCAGCACCATAACGGCCAGCGCCGCGGACACCACGTACACTATGCCGATGGCTGCCTCCTGCATGGCGCCGGAGGTTTTTTTGCCGCGCGTCAGAGCGAACACGCCCGCGCCCACGAACGTGGCACAGAGCGAAGCCAGGTAGGAACCGGTGGTGTGCAGCTGCAGGCCGAACAGCACCCCGGTTATGGCGCCCAGCGCGGCTATCTGCGCCAGGGCCAGGTCCACAAAGATCACGCCGCGGGCGAGTATATGAATGCCCAGGTAGGCGTGTATGCCCACAAGTATTACCGCCGCGGCAAAAGCGGGAAGCATTATTTCGAACATAAATTCCTTTATAAACGCCCCGGGGCGGACCAGCCGCCCCGGGAGCGTTCCTTTTTTACTTACCTGCGGCTTTTTCCAACCCTTCTATAACCCTGTCGAACACATCGAAGTAGGTCTTAACGTCTTTGGCCCCTCCGGCGCTGACCGCCGCGGTCACCACAGCCGCGCCAGTCTTGCCGGCCAGGAAATCCGGCCCTTTACGCGGGTAGTAGCTCTCGGTCAGTATCACCTTTATGTTCTCCGCTTTCATCTTTTTCACCAGGCCGTTTAGGTGGGAGGCGGAGGGCGGGATGCCCGGCTTGGGCTCAACGTGACCGGCCACGTCCAGCCCGAAGCGCGCGGCGAAGTAGGGCCAGGAACTGTGATAGGTTATCACCTTGAGCCCTTTATATTTCGCCATGCGGTCCTGCCAGCCAGCCAGCCTTTCGTCCGTCTCTTTAATGAACCCGGCGCAATTGGCCTCGAACACAGCCGCCTTGTCCGGGGCCGCGCGCTTAAGCCCGGCCAGCACGTTGGCCGCCATTATTTTGGCGTTGGCCGGGTCCAGCCAATAATGCGGATTGCCGTAGATGTGGATGTCGCCCATGGAAGCGTCCACTTTTCCCTCCGGTTTCTCCAGCAGCGGCACGCCGACCGAGGCGTCCACATAGCCCGGCTGACCGTAGAACAGCCGCGGGTTGCGCGCGGCGTTTATCAGGCTGTCCACCCACATATCCAGGTCCAGCCCGACGCGCACCACCAGGTCCGCTTTTTTAAGCTTATAGACCAGGCTGGGGCGCGGCTCCACCATGTGCAGGTCCTGGTCTCCCGAGGCCAGACTCTCCACTTTTACCTCCGCGCCGCCAACGCGTTCGCAGAGGTACTTAAGGTCGGAGGAAGCGGTTACCACCTTTATTTCCGCCCGCGCGGCGCCGGCCCAGAAGGCCAGCGCTGCGGCGGCTAATATTATTTTTTCCATGGTCATGCCTTATTCCAGCTCGTGGCTGTGCGGACCGATGCCGAAAGACACCTGCAGCCAGCCCTCGTTGCTGTTCTCGCCGTCGAGATTGCGGTGCTTGTACTGCAGGCGCCAGTACGAGGTCTCGGTGAGGTGGCGGGTAACTATGGCCGACAGCGCGCGCTCATAGCTGATGGTGGGCCAGGCGCCTTCGGCGTAGTCGAAACGCGCGCCGAAGTCCCAGTACTTGTCCGCGCGGTAGTTCAGGAAAGAATAGAAGCCGTCGCGCTGAAGGGTGCCCACCGGGACCACGCGTTTAAGGTGCATCCACTCGTTCTGGAAGGTGAACTTCTTGTAGGCGGAAGGCCAGAGGCGAAGCGTCAGGTCAGCGCCGGTCACTTCCACGTTATCCATGTGTTCCTCGTAATGCGCGCCGCGCCCCTTCAGGCCGCTCAGACCCAGTTCCAGCTCGGTCTTATCCGCCAGTTCGAAGGAGGAATTTATCCTGGCCGTATAGACCTTGCCGGCCGGTGAGAAATCCGCGTCCTCATGCACCAGGGACGGCACCGAGACCGTGGACCCGGTGATATTAAGCACGTCCTCCGGGTAATCCGCGGTGACCCCGTGCTCGTGGGGCGCCATGGTCCAGGCGCCGGCCTGCACCTGCGTGTAGAAAGGCGTAAAAGGCAGCAGGTATTTGAGCGTGCCGCCCTGCCCCGCCAGTTCATGGTCCCCGAAGAAGTTTACAAGCGCCTGGGGTTTGTCTACCATGGGCAGATGGTGCGTGTGCAGCTTGTTTATGCGGCCGAAGTCGAGGTGTATTTTCCCCATTTCTCCGGATAGACCTTCGGCGAGCTTAAGGAAACTGGCCTTGGCCTCGCAGATCTCGCTTTCATATTTGCCGTCGTGCTTGTGTATGGCCAGTATGATGTCGGCGCGCATTTCAGGGTAGATGTACCCCTGGAAAGCGGTTTCCACTTCGTTTATGCCCAGGTCGCTGCGCCCGGTATCGGACTTGTCGTCGCTGAGGTAACCGGTGATATTACCCAAAGCGCTCACATCCGGCAGGTTGGCCGGGGTGCCGCGCATGCCCTGCGGCGGCGTGCCGGCCTCCTGGGCCCCGGCAAAAACGGCCGAAGCCAGCAATAACGTTAAAAGCAGTGTTTTCTTCATATATCTCCTTTAGATATCCACATACGCCCGATGGAGGCGGGCTCCGTTCGGGGATCAAGTTATTATTTAAGTAAAACGGCGCCAGGCGCCTGGGAGGTTATAACGTCGGGGGAGCGCGGGTGGAGAAGACGGCGGTCTGGATGGACGCCGGGATAAGCCCAGGAAGGGCGGCGGCGACCGATACGAAATTTTGCGGGGCGGCCAGCAGCGTGCTGCCGCAGTCGGCGTTGAGTTCCGGGGACGAGGCCACGGCGCACACCTGGCAGCTCTCCCCCGCCTCGTGGGCGGGGCCCAGCATGTGCAGGTCCCACGCCCCGGCGGCGACGGCCGCGAAGGCGAGGCACAGAACATTTTTAACGACCCGGGACTTCATGGACATATTTTACTTATTTTGGCCGGCGAACTTGCCCGCCGGCGGCTTTTCACGCTTCTCCGCGCAGAAGGAGACGGCTTTGGACGGGCAGGCGGCCAGGCAGTCGCCGCAGGAGAAACAATCGGGGATGACGCGGTCACGCTTAAGGATGGCGCCCATTACCGTGGACGGGCAGGCCCGCTCGCAGGCGCCGCAGGCCACGCAGACGGAATAGTTGACCGTGATCCTGTATACGCTGATCTTTTCGAACAGCCAGCCCACCAGGCCGAACGGGCAGGCCAAATGGCACCAGGGCCGGTAAACGACCAGGCTGGCAGCCAGCACCGCGGTAAGGAACAGCCCGCCAAAAACACTCAGCGCCAGCGGGTTATAGATCTTGAACGGGTCCACCGGTTCTATGATATCCGTGCCGAAGAGCAGGGCCGAGAACAGGATGGCGATAAAAACCAGCACCCGCACGGTATTGGTGGCCCGGAAGGAGGGTTTATACTGTCGCAGTTCGCTCCCGCGCCCCAACCTGAAGAGCAGGTCCTGCAGCACACCCAGCTGGCAGCCCCAGGAGCAGATGAATTTATTGGCCAGCACCACAAAAAGAAGGAACACGGCCAGCGCTATGAACCGCGGAGGGAACAGAGCGCCCGTATCCCCGTACATCACTATGGCGTCCTTTACCGTGCCCATGGGGCTCGGATCGGACCCAAGCGCCACGCCGAACAGCAGGGCGGCGGCAAGATAGGCCGCGTTGCGCGGCGCCCCGGTTAGCGCGCCGCGGCGCAGCAGCGGGAAGACTATCATAAGGAAAGCGGCCCACATCGCGAACTTAACGGCTATCTTGATCCAGTTCTTGGAAGCATGCTCGTTATAGAGCGCCAGCTCGCGCTCCACCGAGGCCCTGAGCCCGTCGGGCGGCAGGTCCTGCCTTTCGAACGGGAACCCGCCAACGCGGTTGGCGAAGGAGGCCGCGGCCACTTCGCGCGGCAGATCGTTCGCCTGCGCGAACTGGGCGGCGGTCATGCCCGGGGAATACACCAGCGGCCCCGACATGGCGGCCTTCTCCGTCTTATCCCCCCAGAGGCGGGAAGACAACAGAGAACCGGCGAGCACGACCGCTACCAGCGCCGCAGCGCCGCCCATGTTCCTGAGTCTCTTATTCATTGTGGTCAGTGACAGCCGTGGCCCTGGCAACAGTCGGTGGGCAGGATCTCCGGCAGTTCCCGTTTCTTGAACAGCTCAAGAGCGGCCGAAAGCGGGCCCTGGGGAGCGCGGTAGGCCTTTATACCGCCGGCGTTAAGATGCTGCAGGGCGCGGGCGCCTATACCGCCGACAAGTATAGCCGAGACGGCTTTTCCTTTTATGGCGCCCAGCGGATTGCACTGACCGTGCTCATGGTGCTGGTTGCCGTTGTCCAGGAATTCCGCTTTGCCGGTCTCCACGTCGCAGATGGCGAAGAACGGCGCGCTGCCGAAATGTCCGTAGACCACGGATTTCATCCCTTCGTTATTTTCCACAGGTACGCAGATGTTCATTTGTGTTTTCCTCCGCAATAGGGGCGGGCCAGTTCTTCCGGACCGCCTTCGATCTTTAGGGCTTTGCCGTTGACCACGGCGTCGGCCAGCTTCCGCCTGGCGGAAGCGAGTATGTTCCCGAAGGTCTGCCTGGAAACGCCCATCCTGGCCGCGGCGGCGGCCTGCTCCAGACCGTCCAGCTCGGCGTATTTAAGCGCCTGGAACTCGTCCAGCCCCAGCGCGCTCTCCTCCAGCTCGCACAGCGGCACCGCGCGCGGCTTGAAATAATAGGCGCGCGGCCGGGAGACGACTTTCCTGCGTTTTAAAGGACGGGGCATAATTATTGGCATATGCCAATAATCCTATGATAGCAAGCCGGGAGCGGCCGGTCAAGCCGTCGGTTTAATATAATAGTCCTATGAAAGGAACGCGCGCCAACGAGAAGCTTTTCTGGAACAACCGGGCCCGGAACTACCCGAGGCCCTTCGAGCGGGAAACCTACGCCAAGACCGGCCGCCTGCTGCGCCTGCTGGGCAGCATGGGTACCGATTTTAAGAATAAGAGGGTCCTCGACATAGGCTGCGGCACCGGCGTCTACGCGCTGCGGCTGGCCGGGCGGGCCAAGTCAGCGCTCGGCGTGGATTCCTCCCCGGAGATGCTGAAGCTTTTCCGCGCCGAGCGGAAGGCGCGGGGAATACGCAACGCCTCCTGCCTGCTTTCGGTCTGGTCGGCCCTGCCGGCCGCGCGGCTGGCCGGGCGCTTCGACATAGCCCTGGCTTCCATGACCATGGCGATAAAGACCAAAGCCGATATCGTAAAGATGGAGAGATCGGCGCGCGAGCGCTGCGTCTACATAGGCTGGGCGGGCGTACGGCATAACGCGCTGCTGGAAAAAGTTTACGCCAGGCACGGCGTACGGTACCGCGCGCCGGAAGGCGCGGCCCTGGTACTGAAAGCGCTGAAAGAGCTCGGCCGGGAACCGGCCGTGCGCTATGTCACGGACAGCTGGACGAAGAAGGCCTCCGCGGCCGACACCCTGCGCGATATCGAGGTGGGGCTAAAGGTAAACGGCGCGAAGATGGATAACGCCTGGGTGGAAAACCTGCTGAAACGGATGACGCGCAACGGAAAAGTAAGGCAGACCACTTCAGTGAGAAAAGCCCTGATAACCTGGCCCGCCCCGGCGGCGGGGCTCTAGCGGCCGACGGCTTCTATGGCGCCGGAAATTTCGGCAAGGGCCGCG
>MGUD01000026.1:0-24961 GCA_001799795.1 Elusimicrobia bacterium GWC2_61_19 | reverse complement strand
CGGGGCTGCCAAGTTCCAGAGCCGCGCTCACCTTCTCCAGCAGATAATCCCTCACCACCACTACCAGCGGCGCCCTGAGGCCGCGCAGCGCGGCGAAAGCCGGCGCCCAGCCCTTGCCTTCCAGTTCCAGAAAGCCGGCCTCGTCCACAATAACGGCGTCGGCCGCGGCCAGCCGTTCCGGCGAGAGCGCTTTCAGACCCGCGGCCAGGCCCGCGTCGTAGAAATTGAACCTGCCGGTGGAAACGGAGCCGGCCGCCCCCCCGCGGCGGCAGAGCGCGGTGCGCGCCCCGGTAACGAGGTCCACCACGTCGAACCCCTCACGCCCGCCGTCCTTCCAAAGCCCTTCCGACAGGATCCCGCACGGCTTTTTGCCGGCGGCGCGCAGGCCGGCGGCCAGCGCCGCCGCCAGTTCGGTCTTCCCCCCGCCGTGACCGCCGGTGATCACGAACACCCGCTGGCCGCACATGTCTTCCAGCCAGCCCGGGGCCATGGCTATGACCGAGCGCAGGGACCCCACGGGCTTGCGGGCCAGCTCGCGGCCGGACGGAAAAGCGGCCATCACGCGGGGCAGGGCCGCGAAGGCGTACTCCAGCGTTTCAAAGAAAACAACGCCGACCAGCTTTTCAACCGCGGCCCTTATGCCCGGGGTAAGCAGTTCCTCGCCCACCGCGGAGAAACCCATGGTAAGCACGAAGGCCCGCAGGGCCATGTAGAGGCCGGCTCTTGGCGCGCCCAGAACAAAACCCGCCAGCAGCGAGACCGCCAGTACCCCGGTCCAGACGCCGGGGCGGCCCAGCAGCGCCCGGGCGCGGGGGTAGAAGGCGGCGCAGAGTGCGCCGTAGGCGGCCGCGGTCACGGCGAGCAGCGCGGGGGAAAGGGAGCGCCCGGCGGCCAGCACCGCGGCTAGGAAAATTATATGCGCCGCCAGCGCGGCTACGGAATACCCGCGCCGGGCCCGGGGCCGGGGGACGGGTTTCTCGGCCGCGGCCGCCGGGGCCGGCACCCGGGGCTCCCCGCTCCCGACCCTCATGCCGAGCGCGGCCGCCAATGCGCCCGCGCCGAAGTAGACCGCCAGCAGCACCAGCAGCGGGCCGTAAATGTCCCCCTGCCCCAGGCCGGCCAGCGAGCGGACCTTCTCCAGCCCGCGGGCATAGATCGCCACGGTATCCGGCCCGTAGAACACCAGCATCGTCCCTATCTTCTGCGCCAGCGCCCAGCTCATGGCCAGCCCGCCCCCCAGAAGGAAGCCGGCCGGGTTGCCGCCGAGCGCGGCGGTGCCGGCCTCCACCAGGAACCCTTCGGCCGCTATGGCGACCATCGGCCCGAAGATGACGGCGCTGGGCGAGACCGATTTCATGGCCGCGCAGACCAGGCCCGCGCGCCACAGCAGGCCGCGCTCGGGCCAAAGCCCACGCCCGGCCACCAGCATGGCTATGCCTACGACGGTGAGGAATTCCCCGGAGAACGGCACGCGCGCGTTGTGCAGGAAGCTGCCCAGCACGATCTCCGAGGCCGCCCAGAGGCTGCCGAGCACGGCGGCTTTGCGCCAGAGCAGGCCGTTCTTCGCCGGGCCCATCAGAATTTAGCCTCCACCGAGGCCGACACGGTATGGCGGGGAGCGTAGGCCAGGGTTTTCCCCTCCAGGGCGGTGTTGCCCGTATAGGCCAGTATCCCGCTTTCAGACCAGGCCCACGCGGCGGCCAGAGAGAGCGGCCCGGCGTAGAACTTCACCGGCAGTTCCGCGCCGTAAATGCGCACCCTGCCTATGTTCTGTTTCTTGGACACTATGACGCCGCCGACGTTCTCGGCGGTGTCGGTCGTGTACATGAAGTGACGCCCCACGGTGTAGTACGCGGCCGGGTCGATGTAGAGCCCGGCCAGCGGGGCCAGCCGGAAGCCGGTCTCGGCGGTATTCAGGGTTTCCGGCTTCAGGGCCGGGTTGGCCACGTTGAGCCGCTGGGCGGCGCCTTTGCCCTTCAGCAGGGTCAGGCACATGTCCTCCAGGGACGGCGGCCTGAAGCCCCGGCCGTAGGAAACGTACTGCTCCAGGCCGGCGGCGGCCTTGGGGGAGAAGCTGTCCCAGTAATGGCGCCGCTGGGGGCCGTTCACCAGGTTTATGGTGCCGGACGGGTTATAAAAATAGCCGTCGAAATACGTGGCGTTGTCGTAGCGCAGCGCGGCCAGCAGCTTCAGCCGGCCGGAGAATAGTTTCTTCTCCGCCTGGACGTAGGGCGCGTATTGGCTCAGGCGCCCCCTGTTCCTGTCGTCATAAGCCGGCAGCGGCAGCGCGTTGTGGTCCGCGGCGTCCACCGAAGCCAGTTTATAGTCGGCGCCCAGCGTGGCCAGCGCGCCGGCCAGCGGCAGGGAGACGGCGGCCTGTCCGCCGGTGTCCTGGCGGAGCGCGACGGTGTTCACGCGGCCGTAAACCGCGCCCTTGTAATATTCGTTCAGGCGCGAGTAGTCTTCCAGCTGGTAATAGGCCTGCGTCTGCCAGGCCAGGGCGCCGTCGTCGCCGTGCCAGGCGGCCCGCGCGAAATCGGTGCTGTAGCGCCTGCTCGCGCCGTCGGCCGTAATTACGCGCGTGCCCTCGCCGTACAACCCCTCGTGGCGGGCGTACTGCGCGTCCACGGTACCGGAAGAACCCAGGTCCAGCGAGGCCTTGGCGGAGGCGTCCTTTTGGCGCATATGCTTGTTCACCGTATAGGCGGTCCGCAGGGCTTCGGGCGCGGAGTTGTAGCCGCCGCTGGAAAGATAGCCGCCCTCCAAAGAAAGCGTCAGGTCCTTTATCCTGGCGCCGGCCCCGGCGCTGGCGCCGAAAGTGTTATAGGTTCCGTACGACGCGCCCGCGCGATAACCGGGAGCGGCCTTCTTCGTTATCACGTTTATGACGCCCGCGGCGGCGCCGGAGCCGTAAAGGGAGGACGCCGGGCCCTTGAAGACCTCTATGCGGTCTATCTCCCCGGCGGCCAGACGGTTCCAGTTCACCGCGCCGGTGGCGCCGGTGTTGACCGGAACCCCGTCGAGCAGCACCAGCGTGCGGCCCTGGTCGGAGGAGGGCAGGCCGCGCAGCGTGACCGCCGAGGTAAAGGAATAGATGCCGTTGGCGCGGCTGCTGACGGCGCCGGGAACCAGGTTAACGAGCTTATCGTTAAGCGTGGCCCCGGGGGCCGTTTCCAGCTCCCGCGCGGTCACCACCTCCACGTCCCCGGGCACGTCCGCGATGGAACGCGCGGTCCTGGCGGGGGTTACCACGGTTATAGCCACGTCGGCGGCCGAGAGCGGCAGGGCGGCGAACGCGGCGCAGAGAACCCCCGGGAGTAGTTTCATATTCAAAGAGGCGAGACGATGGAGAAGGAGCCGTGCGTGACGCCCTTTAAGGCGCGCAGCGCGTCGGCCAGGCGCTGCAGGCCGGAAGGGCGGCCGGTGGCGGTAACGGTGCAGAGCGTGCGCCCGCCGCGCAGCCGGTGAACCTGCGCGGAAAGCACCGCCGGCGCGTTGGCGCGCAGCAGCGCCTCTATGCCGCGGCCGGGGCGGCTGTCGGCCGGGTCATAGACCACGGAAATAGTGGCGGCGCACTCGCGCCCGCCCTTCCAGTCCTTCTTGACTATGGCCCGGCGGATGAAATCGCCTATGGCCCGCGAGCGGCTGGGATAACCGCGCTCGGACGAGATCTCGTCCAGGCGCGGCAGCAGGCCCTTTTCCAGGCAGACGGTAAAGCGGTCCAGTTTTTCCGGTTTCATTCATACTATTCTACGAAATAATATGAATAAGGCGCAAAAAAAGCCCCGCCCGGAGGCGGGGCCTTCCCTGCGGGCGGGCCCGGCTTCAGAAAGACAGCGTCAGGCCTACGGAGTAATAATTTAACCTGTCGGCGCCGCCGCCGGGATTGAAACCCTCCCAGCCGGCGGAGATCTCCGCGGGCCCGGCTTTAACCGACAAACCGAAGGTTAAAGACTCGGAGTCCGGCTGGTCCAGCAAGTAGGTGGTCCTGGTATAGCCGGCCTCCGGTGAGAGCGGCAGACCCGCGGCGCGCAGCCGGGCCGAAACGGCGGTATCGGGGAAACCGCTGGTGCCTATGCTGCCGATATCCACCGGCAGCTGCCTGGCCTCGGCCGTAACGTCCTTATCGTAGGCGGTCTTTGTGAACCGGCCGCTGGCCCGCAGCCCGCAGGCCTTTACGGAAGCGGACAGGCCGTAGTCGGCCTGGTTCAGCTTGAAGGCATCGGTAAGGGTAGCGACAGAACTGCGGCGCCCGCTGGTTACCACCGTGGTGGTAGACAGGGCGTAGGTATCCTCATGGGCGGTCAGGCCGGCGAAGGCGCCAAGGGAGATATCCTCGAGAGCGGCGTCCTCGGCGGGCGCCGCCAGCAGCTTATATGAGAGATCGCCGTAGATCCCGTAATTCTTGTAGCCGCCTGTTTCCGGCGTCATGGAGACCTCGGCGCCCGCGCTCCAGCGCTCCCGCTCCAGGCCGCCCCCCAGGGAATAAGTCGAGAACCTGTCCGCGATATCGCTTTTATAAGTGTTGAGCGAGGGGCGCAGGTAATAATCATCGTCCCCCCATTCTGCGAATATATTGACCCCGCCGTAGCCGTCGGGGCCGGCGGTATAACGCCCGCCCGTATCGGTATAGGCCCGCGCGCTGGCGGCGGAAAACAAAAAGAACACGGCGGCGCATAGAAGTTTCTTCATATTGTCCCCTTTGGCGTATACATACCGCCGCCCGCGTCAGGCGGGCGGCGGTATTTATTTTGTTTTCTTTTACTTGCGCTTCCCGGACGCCCCGCGGTTCTGGCGGCGGCTCTCGGAACGGGTCCCGCGGTCCCCTGCGGAATGCTCCTTGGTCCGCAGTTGCTTGCGCTCCTGCTTGCGCTCCTGGGTCTTCAGCGCCTTCTCGTCCCCGGAGTTTTTCTTCTCCTGGTTCTTCAGGGCTTTTTCCGCGCCGGCGTTCTCCGTCTTTTCCCTTACGGCTTCGCCTTTGGCGTTCTCAGCGCCCTTCATAAGGCGGGTCTGCTCCTGGGTCTTCAGGGCGGCCTTCTCGCCGTCGGCGGCTTTCTCCGCGTCCTTGCCATCCCCGAGGCGGAGCTGCTCTTTGGTCTGGAGTTTATCCTGCGCCTTCAGCTGGTCCTGCTCGCGCACCTGGTCTTTGGTCTGCAGCTTGTCCTGGGTCTGCAGCTTATCCTGCTCCTTGACCGCTTCCTCCGCGTTAAGCACCATCGGCATCGAGAGGGAAGATATCAGGGAGAACACCGTCGCTATCATTATCATCGTTTTCATAACTCCTCCTTAACTGGGGCGGTTTTGCGCCGCTTTGTATACTGACGCGCCTGGCCCGGTTAAGGTTTAGTCATGCCGCGGTTCAGCGCCGCCCGCCGCGGCCGCCGCCTGACCCGCCGCCGGAACGCCGCTCAGACTTCCTGTTCTGGCGGTACTCGCGGCGCAGCTCTTCGCGGCGCTCCTTAGAAAGCTTCTGCCACTTCTGGAATTTTTTCACCAGCTTAGCCCTGGCGGCTTCCGGCATGGCCTGGAAGCGGCCCCAGCGGGCGCGCAGCTCGGCCTGACGCCCCTGCGGCATGGCCCTGAAGCGTTCGAACTTGGCCTTGATCTCCGCTTTTTTCTCCGGGGCCAGGTTTTTCCATTTCTCGTAGTTGGCCAGCACGCGGGCCTTCTCGCCGTCGGGCAGTTTTTCCCAGGCCGCGTTATTGGCGCCTGGATTTTTATCATCTGAAACGACCGGCAAGGGGGCCGCCAACCAGAACAGCGCCGCCATCAGAATATATTTAATAGTCTTCATAATCCCTCCGCCGTAACGGTAGAAACTTTAACTGTTTCACTGGAGATAAGAACGCCCGCCGTCATAGTAGACACCGCCACCGCGCCGTTCTCCACGGGCTCGTCCTCTAGTATCTCCAGGTTGGAGATAAGTTCGAAATCGCTGAAAAAATCGAGATTGTCTATCACCTCGGCCGGCGCCGTCACCGCCGCAGCCATGGCCGCGGCGGCCAGCGCCAGGCTGATATAGACCGTAAGCGTCCTTTTCTTCATAATTCGTTCTCCGGCACGGCTTCCAGCACGTCCATGTCGTCCAGCAGGTCCAGATTTTCCAGGAAAGCCGTGCTGACCAGCGTCTCGGGGGCGGGCGCCTGTTGCGGCGCCCTGGCCAGGAACATCACCAGCACGGCGGCCGCCGCGGCCGCCGGCGCCAGCAGCCAGGCCCTCGACACCGCGTTCTTTTCGTACGCGGCGCGGGTTATGGCGTTCTTCTGCCTGAGCCAGAACGCCTCGGGCCGGCGTACCGCCAGCAGCGACAATAATTCTTTTTCTTTCTCTTCGTCTTTCATAAATATTCCCCCAGCGAGCCGGCGAGTTTCTTCCTCGCTTCGAACCAGTGGGCCTTAACTGTCCCCTCGGCCATCCCAAGCGTAACGGCTATCTCGGCCATGCTTAATTCCTGCGCCCGCAGCACGGCCACTTCCCTCTGGCGCGGCGGCAGCCGGTTTATAGCCGCCTGCACCCGGCGCTCCATGTCGGCGGCCAGGGCCGCCTGTTCGGGGCGCCCGGCCGGGTCATCCGGCAGTACTTCATTGAGAGAGAGGCCCTCGCCGTCCTCTTCGCGCTGATCCAACCCGACCCATGACCGCAGCTTCTTCCAGCGCCAGTAGGAGCGCACCTTGTTGGCCGCTATGCGCAGCAGCCACGTTTTCAAAGAACTGTCGCCGCGGAAACCTTTGAGATGCTTCCAGGCGGCTATAAAAGTCTCCTGGGTTATATCGTCCGCGGCCGCCGCGTTGCCGATAAGCCGCAGTGCCAGGGAGTAAACCTGCCGCTGGTGCTCCTCGATGAGCCGGGCGAACCGGTCCTCCTCAGAGGCGGCCGGCGGAACCGGCGGCGTTTCTTTTTTTTGCATCTCGGTCATTGTTTGCACACCAATACTGACGCCCGGACCGCTGAAATGGTTTAGCCGTGCCTCCGGTTCTAATTATATAAACTCCGGGGCGACTAAACCTTTTTCACCCCAGGCGCGTCCGTAGATGTATGGCCTGGAGCCGGTCATATGACAAAAACCATATTAGTAGTGGACGACGACGCTTGTTTACGGCGCCTGTACGCGCGGGCTCTCGGGGCTCAGGGCTACGCGTTGACCCTGGCGGCCGGGACGGGCGAGGCGCGGGCGCTTATGGCCCTTAACTCCTACGACCTTCTTATAACCGATATGGACCTCGGCGACGGTTTTGGGACGGAGCTGATAGAGATCGCCTATGCCGGGGCCGACAGCAGGACGAAGGTCATCATGGTCACCGGTTCGCTGGAAGAGCCGGAACTGCGGGATGTGGCGGCCAAATACCGTCTGCCCGGTTACTTCGGCAAACCTTTCAGCGTCGACGCCCTGCTGACCACGGTAAGGAACGTGCTGGCCCTGCCGGAATAGCCCCGGACCGCGTAAAATAAAAAGGGCGCCCTCGCGGACGCCCTTTCTTTTTCACCGGTTCTCTTAGAACTTGAAGGTGAGCCCCAGGTCGTAAGCGTCTTCGGAGAGCTTGGACTTGAGGGTGATCGCTCCGGAGCTGTCGGTCTCGCTCACGGTCTTGGCCAGGGCCTTCTTATAGCCCAGGTTAAGGGTGAACTTAGGCGAGAACTCGTAGCCGGCGCCCAGGGTCACGTGATGCTCCACGATACCGGGGAAACCGATGACGCGGAAATACTCGTAACCGAAGGTGGACATATTGGAACCCTGCACCGAAGTCAGCGTGCCGGCGTTGAAGCCGTTGTGCATCTTCAGGGGGTTCTTGCCGTAATTCCAGCCGGCGCGCAGCGTCAGCTTGTCGGTGGTCTTGTTCTGGACGCCCAGGCCGTAAACGGTCTGGCTCTTCCAGCCGAAGTCGCTGTAGCCGTCCGCGTTGGCCCAGTCCACGAACTTCACGTCCGCGGCGAAAACCCATTTATCCAGCCCCTTATAGGCGGCGCCGGCGCCGTACTGGGCGGGATTCTCCAGTTTGAGGTTCTCGAAAGTTCCGTCGAACGTCATCGTAGGCCCGCCGGAACCGTCGAAGTCGTAAATGCGGTTATGCTTTACGTTCTGCGGCGTCACGTAGGTAAGGCCGAAGTTCCACACGCCGTACTCGTAGCCGGCGCCGAGGCGCGCGCCTATGGCGTAGTTATGGGAGAGCCCGGCGCCGAAGTCGGCGGCCTGGTAGTCTATATCGAGACCGGCGCCGTAGGAGAAGGCCCCGTTCTTGTAGGACACCGCGGGCACGAACTTCATGACGGAAACCTTGGTATTGGTGTACTTCGGGTCCTTGTTGCGGTAGTCCACGCCCATGCCGGACACGCCGTAAGCGGCTATGCCGAAGTTCATCTTGTCGTTCATCGGGGTGGAAAGACCGATAGCCGGTACGGCGTAGGCCGCGTCCTGGCTGGTGGCTTTCCAGTTGCCGACGCCCGCGGGGGAGGCCGGTGAAACCACCGTCGCCTTCACCGTGGGGGAGAAGTAGGTGCCGGCGAAGTTGAACTGCGAGCCGGTGATCTGCGAGAGCGCCGCAGGGTTGGAGAAGATGGCGCTGATGGCGTCCTGGGGGGCCGCTATGCCGGTGCCGCCCATGGAACGCGACGTGGGCCCCACGCCTATCATATTGTCGCCGTTGGTGGCGAAAACATTGACCGCAAGTCCGGCCATTACGAAAGCCGCCGCGAATACATTTACCGATTTTTTCATTTTCCCTCCGTTTAATTTACCGAGATCCTAAATAAAGAGCGTGGTTTTGCTGCCGCCGGCCTCTCCCAGGAACTTGGCCACGCCCGCGCTCTTCATGGCGGGATAATCTATCATTTCTTCCATCTTGTAGCCCATCAGGTCCATGCTCATCTGGCAGACGTAGATCTGCACGCCGGCGTCGGCGGCCACCTTCATAAGCTGCTCCAGGCTCATCACGTTATGCTTCTTCATGATGGCCTTTATCATGGCCTTGCCCATGCCGCCCATATTCATCTGGGACAGCTTGGTGCCGGCGGCGCCGTTGGGGAGCATCAGCTCGAACATCTTGGCCACCGCGTCTTTGGAAACCGTTTTCTTAGGGTCTTTCAGTGCGGGAATGGACCAGAAAGTGAAGAACATCACCACTTTCTCGAACATGGCGGCAGCACCCGTGGCAATGATGAAAGCGGCCAGCAGTTTGTCCAGGTCCCCGCTCATTACCACCATGGACAGCTTGTCCTCCGGCGCGTTGGCCTTCAGGGTTTCCACGTCGGCTTTAAGTGCCGCTATCTGCGTTTCCAGTTCTTTGATGTCAGCCATAGATTCTCCTTAATGCGTATAATCCAGAATTTTAATTTTGTCACCGACTTTTTTTACTATCGCCGCTTTCATCACGTCCGCGTGTGGGCACGGGAAGCAGATAGGGTTGCCGTTCTTTATGCACGAGGCCAGCGCGATCACTTCCACGCCGCGCGCCGCCATCTCCTCCGCGCGCGCCACCGCCCGCTTGCCCGGGCAGCCGCCGCAGGATACGAAGGCCGTTATTTCCACCGGCCCCGTCTCGGCAAATGCGCCCTTCCCCAGCTGGGCGAATTTAAAGTCCGTCGTGCCGGGGCAGATATCCTCGGTCTGCTGGCAGCGTATCACGCCGGCTTTTTTCATTTCGACCCGCCCAGCTGAAGGGTGAAGGCCGTGCCGGCCGCCGCCTCTTTTTTAACGTGCTGGAAGTAGACGGCCAGCGGGCGGAAGAAGATGTGTATCCACTTGGTGAACGGCACCACCAGGATGATCCAGACCGTCTCGATGGCGATGTTCACGCGGTACAGCGCGGCCAGCAGCGGGCTTGCCGGCCCCTGCGTGACGTTGACGTATTGCGTCGCCAGCATGGAGGCGCCGATCAGGAACATCATGACGACGAACAGCCAGTCGCTGGGGTGCGAGAACTTGGACGACTCCGAACTCTTGAAGATCCTGCGCAGCGACATGGAGCCGCCGCCGACGATGATGGCGAGGCCCGCGTACCACACCAGCAGGCTGACCGGGCTGAACGCGCCGTACAGCCTGTTCAGCGGTTCCAGCAGGTGCAGGTTGGAAATGACCAGCGTCAGCGTGTAGCCGCTCATCACCAGCAGGTGGGAGATCCAGCGCACCAGGTCCGGTTCTTCGCAGCCGTTGATGTTCTTCTGCGTGAAGCCGTGGATAAAGGTCTCTATGATGGGCGTGGGTTTGAACGTGGCCTTTATGCCGCCGAGCGGTTTAACGATGGCGTAGCGGTACATGTTCAGCACGTAGCCGCCCAGCGCTATAGTGACGTACACGGGGAAGGCCATCTCTATCTTGCCGGCGAGCGCCCCGAAGTCGCCGGTGTAGGAATTGTACAGCCACAGCACCGCGGCGAACAGGCCAGCCGTCAGCCAGGTCTGCAGCCAACCGGTCTTGTAAAAGACCTTGGAGAGGCCGGTGATGTCGTACTTGGCTATGAGGTAGCGGCGCAGCGCCATCATATACTCGCCGGGCTGGGCCTCGCGCGGACAGGTGGAGGAGCACTCGCCGCAGTAATAGCAGTGCCAGGGCTCGATGGCGGAGGAGACCATTTCCTCCATGCCCACGTGACCCGCGCGGATCAGCTTGCGCGGGAAAGAGGCGTCCTCTTTGGACAGCGGGCAGACGGCCGTGCAGTTGCCGCAGTTAAAACAGGCGGAGATATCGAAAGCGCCGTACTTCTTTATTTCGTCGATGAGTTCGGGGTTGACCTTCATTTTTTCGCCTCCCCGCCCTTCAGATCGTATTTGGGGTAATCGCCCCGGCCGACCACGTCGGAGATCTTGCCGTACTTGCGCAGGCCCACCAGGTACCAGAGGGCCTTGTCAGCCGGCAGGCCGGCGGCGGCCGCCAGTTCCGGCGCCGTCTTGGGGCCTTCTTTGAGGGCGTTCAGGATGGCCTGCTGCGCCTTGTTCTGCGCGGCCAGCCGGTCGCGCAGTTCCTGCGGCACCGGGCCGCGGAGTTCGTTGAGTTTCTTGAGCTGTTCTGCGAGTTTTACCGTGTTTGCCATATTATTCCTTCGCTATCGCCTCTACCATGGCGTCGAACTGGTCCAGCGTCCAGCCGGCCACGTCTATGGCGCGGACGGGGCAGACCGCCACGCAGGCACCGCAGCCCTTGCAGAGGGCGGGGTTCACTACGGCGACCTTTTTGCCGTTATGCACGGCCATCATCAGCGCGCCGTCGTAGGAACACTCGGCGGGGCACAAGCCGCAGCCGGTGCACTTATGCTCGTCCACCACGGCCACAAAAGGTTCCAGGGGGATGTCCGGCTCGGCCAGGAGGATGCACGCTTTGGCGGCGGCGGTCCCGGCGGCGGCCATGGCTTCGGGGACGTCCATCGGGTACTGCGCCGTGCCGGCTATGAAGATGCCGGAGTTGGCCAGTTCCACGGGGCGCAGTTTTAAATGCACTTCCTGCAGAAAGCGGTCGGCGCCGGTCGGCATTTTCATCTGCGACTTTATAAGACTTATATCGGCAGGCATCATGCCGGTGACCAGCACTATCAGGTCGGCCTTCACTTCCAGTTCCTCGCCCCAGGTCAGCACATCCTTCACCTTCACCGTGTGCCCGGTGCGGTCCGAGGTCACCACGGGCTGGTCGGTCTCGTTGTGGCGCAGGAACAGCACGCCGTCCTTGGAGGCCTTGTCGTAATAGGTCTCATGCTGCATGCCGTAGGTGCGGATGTCGCGGTAGACGTCGTAGATGCGCACGCCTGGATATCTATCCTTCACCTGGTTGGCGGCGTAAAGCGCGGAGGAGCAGCAGACACGGGAGCAGTAGTCGTTGATCTTGCCGTCGGCCTGGGGCTTGTGGACGCCCTCCACCTGGCGCGAGCCCACGCAGTGGAGCAGGGCCAGGCTCTTTATCTCTTTGCCTGAATATTCCAGGCGGCCGGCCGGAGAATTCTTCATGAGGGAGATGAATTCCGGGAGTGTGACCACATTGGCGTCCTCGCCGTAGCCGAACTCGCCCTGGGCGGGCTTGTAATGCTGGTAGCCGGTGGCCATGATGATGGCGCCCGCCTTCACCTGGGAGGAGGTCCCGTCGGCGTTCTTGAAGTTGACCCTGAAATTACCCACGAAGCCGCCGACGAAATCTATGTCGGCGCCGGTATGCACGGTGATCTTTTTTTCAGCGCGCACCAGGGCCTCCAGCTTGCCGGCTATCGCCGGGCCTTCTTCGCCGGACGGGTACATTTTCCCGAGATCCAGCAGCTTGCCGCCCAGGCGCGGCGCCTTCTCTATGATGACGGCTTCCAGGCCCTTGCCCGCGGCCGACAGGGCCGCGCGCATGCCGGCCACGCCGCCGCCTATCACGGCCACGCGGGGCTCGGCGGCCACGCGGATGGCGTTAAGGGGGTCCTTGCGCTTTACCTTCTCCACGCCGGCCTGCGCCAGCTTTATGGCTTTGGCCGTGGCGCCGTCATGGTCCGCCTTGTGCACCCAGCTGGCCTGTTCGCGGATATTGATGTGTTCGTGCAGGTAGGGGTTCACGCCGGCGCGCTGCAGCACGTTGCGGAAAGTGAGTTCGTGCAGGCTGGGCGAGCAGGCGGCCACCACCGTGCGGTTGATGCCCAGATTTTTAATATCCTCGGTTATAAGGTCCTGCCCGTTGGAAGAGCACATGAAGGCGTACTCGCGGGCCACGGTCACGCCGGGGTACTTGGCCAGCGCCGCGGCCACCGCTTTAACGTCGATGATGTCGGAGATGTTGCCGCCGCAGTGGCACACGTAAACCCCGACCTTCGGCTCCTGCCGGTAATTATCCTTGGCGGCTTCTTCCTTTATTTTCTCGTCCATCACAATTTCCTTATATAGCTGGCGGCTTCCATGGCGGCCGAACCGGCGTCCACCACCGAGTCCGGAATGTCGCGCGGGCCCTTCACCACGCCTGCGGCGAACACGCCCGCGCCGGCCGTGACGGCCGAGGAGACGGTCTCGTCGGAGAGCTGCACAAAGCCGAAGTCGTTCAAGCCCGCGCCCAGGCCGAACTTGGAAACGTCGCAGCCGGGCACCAGGCCCTGCGAGAGGATCACCAGGTCGTGCTTCACTTCTTCCGGAGCGGAAGTTCCCTCCTGGCGCTCTATGCGCACGATCGGGTTATGCTCCGCGTCCTCGGTGACACGGGCCACCTTGGCCTTTACGAAGTTGATGCCCATGGCCCTGGCGTTGTTGTAGAACTGCTCGTAGCCCTTGCCGAAAGCGCGGATATCCATGTAGTAGATGGTGATATCGGCTACCGGCAGCGAGCCGGACAGCAGGACGGCCTGCTTGATGGCGTACATGCAGCAGACGCGGCTGCAGTAGGGCACGCCGATACTCTTGTCGCGCGAACCCGCGCACTGCACGTAGGCGATGGAGCCCGGCACTTTGCCGTCGGAAGGGCGCAGCACGCGGCCGTAAGGGCCGTGCGGCGCCAGCAGGCGCTCGGCGGCCATAGGGGAAATAACGTTGGGCAGTTCCCCCACGCCGTAATGCTTCTTGGCCGTCATCGGGGTAGTCTCGTAGCCGGTGGCAAGGATCACGGCCTTGGCCTTGATCTCCACCGGGGCCGGCTCCTGCAGGAACTCTATGCAGTCCTTGGGGCAGGCGCGCGCGCAGGCGCCGCAGCGTATGCAGTGCTCGGGATGCATCACCGGCAGCTGCGGTATCGCGTTGGTGAAAGGTATAGAGATGGTCTTTTTGGCGCCCATGCCCTGTTCGTACTCGTCGGGCAGGTAGACCGGGCAGACCTCTTCGCAGCGCTTGCAGGAGATACATTCTTTCTCGTCGATGTAGCGGGGCTTGCGGGTGACCGCGGCGGTAAAGGTCCTGCCTTCGCGCTTTATAGCGTCCACGGTGCTGTAGGTGAGGGTCTTTATGCGCGGGTGATGGGACACGGAAGCCATACGCGGGGTGGTGATACAGCTGGCGCAGTCCAGCGTAGGGAACACCTTGCTAAGACTGATCATCTTGCCGCCGATGCTGGGGGCCTTTTCCACGATGGCCACGCTGTAGCCCTGGTCGGCCAGGTCGAGCGCGGCCTGCAGGCCCGCTATGCCGGAACCCACTACCAGCGTGTCCACTTCTATTTTTTCAAGCTCTTTCATACGGCGGACACCGCCTTTTCCATTTCGGAGATCTCTTTAAGGAAAGCCGCGCGGCAGACGGTGCAGATAGTGGTAAGCTTCAGCCGGTTGGCGGCAATCCCCTTAACCTTCATCTGCTCGTAGACGCGGGCCACGCGCTTGGAAAGCCGCTCGTAGGCGCCCTCGTAAGGACAGTCCGAGCCGGACGACATAATAATAATACCCGCTATACCCTTGTCGAAAGCCTTGAGATAGAAATCCTCGGGGAACATGACGGGATCCGGCACGCGTATGATATAGGTATTGGCGTCATACCCCATCCTGGCCTGCCCCACGGCATCCGCCCCCGGATAAGAACTGTGATTAGTGGTTATAATTAATATTTTTTTTGAAGTCATGAGTAAAAAATATCCTGTCGGCTGCTAGCCCGCCGGAGGGGCGGGCGGAACAGGGGTTCGGCGGGCCCTCACGGAGGCCGAGGCTTGCGCAAGCGACGAGGCCGAGTGAGGAGGGGCGGGCACGGTGTGTCCCGACCCCGTGCCCGACGGGCCCCTGTTCCGCCCGCCCCGACCCAGACTAAGAACTATTTTTTGCGGGTGACGAAGAGGCTCTCGTAGCCGTCGTGTTCCACCACGCCCATATACTCATGCCCCACCTTGGCGCACCAGGCCGGAATATCCTCGCGGCTGCCCTTGTCGCCGGACTGGATCTCCAGTATGCCGCCCACCGGCACCCCCGCGATGCCCTTCTTCGCCTCGAGAAGAGGCCCGGGGCAGGCCATCGAGCGCGCGTCCACGGTTTTAGCTGCTTTTATCTGGCTAAGGTCCATATAACAGTTCCTCCGTATATCAAATATCGAAATTCGGGCAATAAAGCACCTTTATCCTGGCGATAAGATCGGCCAGTTTGGGGTCTTTAATGCTATAGAAGATGCGGTTGCCGTCGCGGCGCTTTTGTATAAGCCCGCGGTCGGCAAGGACGCGCAGATGCTGCGAGATGTTCCCCTTGGTCGTGCCGAGCTTCTCCATAACCTCGTTCACGAACATTTCCCTCTTCAACAACATGCAGATTATCATAAGACGGGAGGGATGCGCAATACAGGACAGCATGCCGGCGATCCCTTCGGCCTTGGTGAGCATGGCTTTATTCATGTATAGTAGTTTAGCATATGCTAAACTAGATGTCAAGCCTATGGCTGTGCCGCATCAAGCGCTATGCGCCTCAAGCGGCCAATGGGGCGGCGGCCCTGCCGCGGCTTGTTCCGTACCTTAGTCTTTTTTACCCGCGGGCGCGGCGGCCAGGTCCAGGAAGAACTCCCTGACGCGCTCCAGCGCTTTGGTGAGGATGGATTTCTTGAATTCCCGCACTTCCTGCATATCATGCGGGGTGATGTCCCACTTTTCACAGAGGTCCAGTTCGTAATCTACTATGTCTCCGAAGAAATTGTTCCTGAACGCCGGCAGCGCCTTCAGCCCGGCCAGGTGCGCCTTGGCCTCGCCGAACCGGCCCAGCCGGCGCAGCAGCTCCCCTATCAGAAGCTTGGAATTTTCCCAGTCCTCGTTCTTGTCCGCCTCGTCCCGCGCGCGGGCCCTGAAATAACCCAGACTGAGCTCCAGGTCCTCTTTCAGCATAACGGCGTCGGCCTCTTCCTGCCAGGACGCCTTAAGAAAAGTATTGGCGATGCTGAAATCCGGCTTCCCCAGGGCCTCATAGATCAGGCCGGCGCGGAAATACGAACTGCGCCCGAGACTTTTTTTATATCTGTCCGAACCCGCCACGGCGCGGCACTTGGCCAGCTCCGCCGGAGGGATGGGCACCTTGAAAATAACAAAACCGCACTTGGGGCAATCCGGCAGCAGCCAGGGGCCGCCCCCCACCGGCTTCAGGTCCAGGCGCATGTCCAACTGCGGGACCGTAGCGTCGAGCTTGGCGTAGAAATCCTGCCCGCAGACCGGGCAGACCATTTCCCGTTCGATGACGCCGGCCGCCAGGGCCGGAGCGGCCGCCAGCAGCACCATCGCTATTATTTTCGCCAATTTTCGCATCATAGAAGTCGCACGCTTTACACCCGGCTGCCGGCCGCGCTATTGCGGTTCGGCAGGACCGTTTTCTTTGGCTTTCAATATAGCTTCAAGGGCTTCCACCCGTTTTTCAAGCAGGGCCAGGCGGTCTATAGAAGGCGGGGCTGCGGGCACATGCTCCGGCTGTGCCGGGGCCGCGGCGGCCGCGGCGCCGGAAAAAAGGTGCTGGTAGCGCACTTCCTTCTGGCCGGCCTGCCGCGGCAGGCGGGCCACTATGGGGTTTTCGGCCCTGGCGCAGAGTTCCTGCAGCAGCCCCTCCACTTCGGCGGTACCGGTGAATTCGCAGAGGCGGTCCGTGCGGCCTTTGATTTCGCCGGGGGTCTGGGGCCCGCGCAGCAACAGCACGGTCACAACACCTATCAGCCTGGGCTCGTCGGACCCCAGCAGCTTGCCGATATCGTGCCTGAATTTAGGCACGCGGTCGCCTGGCGCCTGCAGGCGTTCCACCAGCCCCTTCTCTATGAGGGTCTGCACGGCCTTGCCCATCGCGTCGGTATCCAGGTTCATGACCGGCTCGCGGCTGGTCTTCTGGTTGCAGGCGTTGAGCAGGGCGTTAAAGGTCAGCGGGTACTGTTCGCGGGTCGTCAGGGATTTCTCCACCAGCGCCCCCAGCACCCGCGCTTCAACCTGGTTTAATTCTGTAAGCATAGCGCCGCCTTTATTCCACGCCCAGCAGTTCCACTTCGAAATGCAGCACCGCGTCCGGAGGTATTACCGAACCGGCGCCGCGCTTGCCGTAACCCAGTTCGGACGGGATGACGAGCTTGCGCTTGCCGCCTATGCGCATGCCGGCCACGCCTTCGTCCCAGCCCTTTATAACGCGGCCCGCGCCCAGCTGGAAGGTGAAAGGCTCGTCGCGGTCGACGGAGCTGTCGAATTTCTTGCCGTTGGGAAAAGTGCCGGTATAGTGCACGGTCACTTCCTTGCCGCTAACGGCGGCGGGGCCTTCTCCGACTTCGATGTCGATGTACTTCAGACCGGATTTCAGAGTAATTTCTTCGGACATAGTATCTCCTTTTATTATCAACGCGCCGGCTTTACCGCCAGTTTCTCGTCGTACGCGTCCATACTGAAAATGTTCTCGAGCGCCAGCCGCGGCGGCCGGCCCGGCTCCATGGCGGCCTGCTGCGGCGTCAGCCCGGACAGGTCGGCGGTTTTTTTGCCCACATTGACCAGGGTGAGCACCATGTTCCCCTCCGGGATGCCCAGCGCCAGGCGGACTTTCTCGTTGTCGAAACCGGCGATGGGATGCGCCGTCAGCCCCAGTTCCGTCGCGCGCAGCTGCATGGCCGAAACCGCCATGCCCAGGTCGAAAAGATAATATTCGCGCTCTTTTATCACGCAGTCGTTCTCTTTCCTGGCAAACGCGGCTATTATCAGGGACGCGTTCTTCACCCATTCGTTCCCCTTGCTCAGGCACCCGTGCACCTTTTCAAGAGACCCTTTGGCCCTGACGAAAACGAATTTCCAGGGCTGGTTGTTAAAGCACGAGGCCGTCAGCTGCGCGGCCGTCGCCAGCTCTTTAACCATCCCGTCCGTTATCTCCACCGGCCCGAGCGCCCTGTACGAGCGCCTTTTTTCTATAGCTTCTTTTACGTCCATAACCGCCTCCTTGCCGGCCCTCCGGCGCCCTCAAAACCCCTATAATAACAAAAAATCAGAACAAGAACGCCATGCCCGCGAAGAAAAAGACGAAAGAAACCAGCAGATAAACCGAAGGCAATTTCCGCTCATAGGCGCATTCAAAGGCGGAGGCGAACAGCGTGCCGGTTATGCCTATGCCGGCCACCGCGGCCAGCGCCCCGGCGTAGCGCACGGCGGTCAGGTAGAACATCAGCGACAGATAGGTGCCGGCGAAACTTCCGACCGCCAGCCACAGCAGGCTGCGGGGGTCGAGCGCGCGGAGTTTTTGGAAAAAGTGGAAAGGCCTGAAACGCGACAGGGCCGCAAAAAGCAGCAGCGCCCCGACAGCGCGGTAAAAATTACCTTCCGTGGTGCCGATGCCCGGGTTGGCGTTGAAGGCGAACCTGGTTATGATCACGCCCACGCCGTCGAGCACCACGCCGCCCAGGGCGAAGAGGCTCGCCCGCGTGTTCCAGTGGCCGTGCTTTCTGAAGGATTCCAGCGAGAATATAAAAAGGCAGGCGATGAAGAAGAAGACGGCCGCAAGTTTGCGCGCGTCCACGGCCTGGCCGAAAACGAAGTAGCTGAGCACGCCTATCACCAGCGGCTGGAAGCCGAAGATCAGCATGGTGCGGCCCGGGCCCATCAGGGAGAACGCTTTTATAAGGAACAGGTCGGCCAGCCCCAGGCCGACCATGCCGGACAGGAAGAAGAGGCCGGCGAAGACAGGGTCTATCTGGTGGAAACCGCCCTGGGCCAGGACGGTGAGCAGGAACAGCGCCGCGGCCACTACCGCCTTAAAACTGTTCACCCACAGGCTGGAAATGCGCCTGGCATAATGCGTGAAGAACTGCACGCCCACGGCGAAGACCAGATTAGCCGCGAGCGCGTAGATGTAGACTTTATCCATGATTTAGGGAAGCCGGGCCGACAGCTATAATAGCAAAATATCTTCCACTCCCTCTCCAAGCGGCGGCGCGTATGGCCGCGGCCCCTATTTTCCTATAATATAGATCAAGCGGAATAAAAGGCCACCATGAAATTTCCTGGAAAAAGAAAGAACAAGCATTACTTCCCGGTCACCGAAAAAGGGCGCGAGAGCGCCGACCCGCATTCCTTGCAGACCGAACCCTTCTACCTGGTGGGCATCGACCAGCTGCTGGTGGATATAGAATGCGAAGTGGAACCGGCCTTCCTCTACGAGCATTCGCTGAAGAAAGGCGAGTCGCAGATATTGAACGACCAGCTGGCCGAAGCCGTTTACCGCGACCTGAAGGCGAAAGGCAAGGTGCTGGGCGAATACGCCGGCGGCTCGGTGGGCAACACCCTGCACAACTACTCGGTGCTGTCCGACGAGCGCTCAGTGGCCCTCGGCGCCATCTCGCGCAATATAACGGTGGGAGACTACGCCTTCAAATATATCCGCAACACCAGCTCCAAAGTAGACCTCTCCTATCTCCAGCCTTCGGAAAACCCGATGGGCCGGGCCATGTGCTTCGTGACCCCCGACGGCGAGCGCACCTTCGGCATCAGCAAGGGCTGCATGAACGACCTGGCCCCGGAGTTCATCCCGGCGGAAGTCGTGGAGAAGGCCTCGGCCCTGCTTATTTCCGCCTACCTCCTGCGCGAGGAGAAGGACCCCATTTTCCACTCCGCGGTCAAGGCCTGTGAGATCGCCCTGAAAGCCAAGGTCCCGGTGGTCATGACGCTGGGGACCGGCTTCCTGATAGAGTCCAAGCGGAAGTTCTTCCGCGAATTCATAGGGAAGTACGTGACCTGCGTGGCGATGAACGACCAGGAAGCCCTGGCGCTCACGGGCATGAACGACCCGCTGCTGGCCGCAGAGGACACGCTGGAACTGGCCGACCTGGTGCTGCTGACGGTGGGCGCCCACGGGCTTTACCTGGGCGGCTACGTGGACGAGAAATTCGCCAGGAAGACCACCTACAAGCTGCACACCAAATCCATAGTGGACTACAACAAGTACGAGTTCAGCCGGCCCATGCGCAGGAGCGACTGCGAGAAGCCGATAAAGTGTTATACCCACATCAACCCGTTCCTGGGCGGCCCCATGATCATCAAGAACACCAACGGCGCCGGCGACGGGGCCCTGGCGGCCGTCCTGCACGACCTGGGCGCCAGGAAGTACCACCAGGCCAAAGTGCCCAACTCGCCCAAGAACCTGGTAAATTCCTTAAGCTATTCGTCCCTGTCCCAGATCTCCAAGTACGCCAACCGCGTCAGCTTCGAGGTGCTGGCCCAGAATTCCCCGCGGCTTACGCGCGGGCTGCCCGAAAGGGAAGACAGCCTGCAGGAAGCCTACTGGGAAGCTTAGCGATTTTTTTGCGCCGCTTCCACCGCTTTTATGGCGTCGGAGGCGGCGCTGGTTATGCCCCCGGTATAGCCGGACCCTTCCCCGATAGGGTAGAGCCCCCGCACGCTTACCGATTGAAAATCAGCCCCGCGCTTTATCCTCACCGGAGAAGAGGTCCTTGTTTCAGGCCCCATGATGACGGCGTCCGCCGCCACGAACAGCGGGGCCTCCGTCCGCCATTGGCCGAAAGCCGCGCGCAGGGTATCGTTCACGAAAGCGGGGAAGACGGCGGCCAGGTCCGCGCTGTGCGTTCCCATTTTATAGGAATTCACGTTCAGGACGGCGGAAGGCCGGCCGCTTAAATAATCGGCCAGGTTCTGCGCCGGCGCGCGCCAGTCGCCGCCTCCGGCCAGGAAGGCCTTGCGCTCAATGGCCTTCTGGAACGCCAGCCCGGCCAGCGGGTGGGCGGAGCCGTAATCCGCCGGGCCGCAGGTGACCGCTATGGCGGCGTTGGAGAAAGCGGAGGCCCTGGCGGCGTAGCTCATGCCGTTGAGCGCCAGGCCGCCCTCTTCCGAGGAGGCGTTCACCACCTCGCCGCCCGGGCACATGCAGAAAGTGTAAGCGCCGCGGGCGGTTTTGCGGGCGGTATAGTTGAAAGAGTAAGTGGCGGCGCCCAGGCCGGGGAAATCGCGGTACTTCCTGCCGTACCTGATAAGGTTGATGGTCCCGGCCGGATGCTCCAGCCTGACGCCCACGGAGATCCCCTTGGCCTCCAGGAGCACGCCCCTCCCGTGCAGCATTTCAAAAGTATCCCGGGCCGAATTGCCCGCGGCCAGGTAAACGCGGGAGGCCGGATATTCCTGCGAACCATTTATCACGACGCCGGCTACGGCGCTGCCCGCCACGAGGATATCCGTCAGCCGCGCGCCGTAATGTATCTCGCCCCCCCGCTCCAGCACATAGTTCCTGATATTCACCACTATTTTGCGCAGCACGTCGGTGCCCAGGTGCGGCTTGGCGATATAACCGATAGCCGGCGGCGCGCCGAATTTAATGAAGGTGTCCAGCACGCGGCTGGCGTAAGAGGTATTGTTGACCCTGGAGAAAAGCTTCCCGTCGGAATAGGCGCCGGCGCCGCCCTCGCCGAACTGGATATTGGATTCCGGGGCCAGCACCCGCTCTTTAATGAACCGCTCCACGTCCAGGTGGCGCTCCTCCAGTTTTTTACCCCTCTCGAAGATAAGGGGTTTAAGACCGTATTCGATAAACTCCAGGGCCGCGAACATCCCGGCCGGGCCGAAACCTATTATTACCGGCCGCGGACCGGCGGGCGCGGACTTATATTGCGCTGCCGGCCTGGCCGCGTACGCCGGGAAACCGGCCTTGTTCGGGTAGCCGGCCGGAACGCGCACCGCCAGCGTTACCTTGTAGCAGAACAGCTCCGGGTCACCGGCCGCCAGCGCTTTGGAAATTATGCGGACGGCCTCGAGCTCCCCTTCCGGGAGGCCGAGCTTCGATGCGGCGGCTTTTAAATATGCGCCGGGGCCGTCGGTCTCCACGGGCACCAGCAAGCCGCTTATTACAAGTTCCGGGGCCATGCTAAATAATACGATATCCGGCCGCCAATTTAAGGTTGTATTTTTCCGGTTAAATCTATTAGAATACCCCCAAGGGCAGGGATAGCAACGTAAAACGGACACGGCAGGAAGCCGCGCTTCTCAAAAGGAGAAGGGCGGCAGGCTTTGCCGCCGTCCGCGGGAGTTAAAGCGCCGCCCGCGCGGCGCTATGAACGAAGGGGGAAAAATGCTGCGTAACATAAACAGTCTGTTAAGTCACAGGATCCACGCCACCGACGGAGAGATCGGCAAGGTGGACGAGTTCTTCTTCGACGACAAGACCTGGCACATCCGCTACATGGTCGCCGCCACCGGGGGCTGGCTTTCCGGCCGCAAGGTGCTTATTTCACCTGCGGCCCTGAAAATGCCCGACTGGAAGGCCGGGACCCTCCCGGTCTCCCTGACGCGCAAGCAGGTGGCCGACAGTCCGGACATCGACACCCAGAAGACCGTGACGCGCCAGCACGAGCTGGAACTGCACAAACATTACGCCTGGCCGCTGTACTGGGGGGACGGCTTCTACGCCGGCTCCATGTCGGGCGGCATGCTCTTCCCGCCCACGGAGGAGCGGGAAGAAAAACCCGCCCCCGAACGGCCGCCGAAGCGGACCCACCTGCAGAGCACCCGCGCCGTTACCGGCTACAAGCTGCACGCGGCCGACGGTCCCATCGGGCACGTTGAGGATTACATAATAGACGACGGGGAGTGGGCGATCCGCTACCTGGTGGCCCGCACCGGCGAGTGGCTGCCGGGCCGCAAAGTGCTGGTCTCGCCGCACTGGATAGAGCGCGTGGACTGGGAGACCGCGGAAGTGTTCGTGGACCTGACGCGGGAAGCCATAAAGGAAAGCCCGCCGTTCAACCCGGCGCAGCCGGTCAGCGCGGATTACGAAAGCGAGCTTTACGACCATTACGGCCGGCCCAAGTTCGAGGTAGCCGCCAACCGGGCCGCCGCCGCACAGAGCGAAGAAAAGAGATAAGCCACAGGCAAAACCGCCGGGAAGGTCTTCCCCGGCGGTTATGCCCGCATAAAGGATCGGTCTTCCCCTAAGGGACTATCCAGCGCAGGAATTCGTCCCAGGCGGAGTCTTTCGCCCATTTCAGTTCCGCGTAACCGGCGGCCGCGCGGGCGCCCGGCAGGTAAACCGCTATGCCGCCGGCGGCCGGGTAATCGACCGGGTCCAGCCCTTCCACCGGCTGGGCGTAGTTGCTGGCGCCCTTGCGCGTCACAAGCTCACCCCGCACATAAGCCAGTAACTCCGCGCCCGCCCCGCGCACCCGCGGGCTTTGCGACCGCAGCACCACGTAGCTCACAAAACTGTCCAGGTCCTTATTGTCGGCGTAGGCGTAATGCTGGGCGTAATAAAGACCGCGTTTTACCACGCCTTTGTCCCCGGCCTCGGTCACGGCGGCGGTGAAAGCGTTCATCAGCCGCAGAAAGCCGGGCATAGCCGAGGTCTTAAGCGCGCTCTGCGTGGCCCCCAGGCCCTGCGCCGAGTAATACGCCCCGTAAGTGTCCACGGCCAGCGCGGCCAGCTGCGCCGGCGCCATCCCGGGCGCCGCGGTGAGGCCGCCCAGCAGCGGACCGTAGGCGTAGCCGTCCGCGGGTTCGGTCTCTTCCGACCCCACGATATAAGCCGCGTAGTCCTTTATTTCCCAGGCCACTTCGGCCATCTGCATAAGGCAGGCGTCGGAAGCGTACACGTCCACGCCGCCGGTCTCGGCCAGCACCCGGCCCAGCTGCGGAATATTGATATGGCTGCCGCTCTCGTCGTCGTATGAAATTCCCCTGGCCGCGTTCAAGCCCCTGGTCCAGCCGGAGCCGTGGTTCCAGACCACCAGCATATATTTTTTTGCCGGATACGCCGCCTTGGCCCAGCGGACGAAATCGATAACGCTTTTATAGTCCCCCATGTCCGCGGCGCCCAGGTCCTCCAGCACCGGCGAGCCGATCTTCGCCGCGTCCGCGTCCTTCCTGACAAGGTAGCGCCTGACCCCGGTCCAATCCCCGTCGCCGGCGTAATACCCTTTGACGCGCCCCAGCTCGGCCACGATGCTCACGCCGTCTGAAGACCCGACGGTCTCCATCTCGTTGAGGTCGCGCAGGCCGAACTCCTCCAGATTGTTCTTGGAGTTGATGAAGACCATCACCGTCCACTCTTTAAGCGCCGGCGCCGCCGGGACGGCGGGCGCCGCCGAAGCGGCGGCGATCACGCCCCGCGCGTTCAAAGCCGGCAGGTCGAAGGCCGCGGCACGGCAGACCGCCGGCAGGCAGAGCTGGAGCAGGATCAAAAATATGTTCTTTGTCATGAAATACCCGCCGCCGCGGACCCCTGGGCCCGCCCCGGCAGTACTATTGTACAAAAACCGGGCCTCTCAGCCTTTCAGCAGCTTCACCCATACCTCGCGAGTGCGGGGGCCGTCGTATTCACACAGATAAATACCCTGCCAGGTGCCCAGCAGCAGCGCGCCGTCCTCCACGAAGACCGTCAGCGACGGCCCCACCAGGATGGCTTTTATATGCGCCGGCGAGTTACCCTCGGCGTGACGGTAGGGGAAATCCTCCGGCACGCTCTCGTCGAGCTTGGCGATGACGTCGCGCTTCACGTCAGGGTCGGCGTTCTCGTTTATAGCCAGGCCGCAGGTAGTGTGCGGCACGAAAATATGGCAGACCCCGCTTTCCAGCCCGTTCTCGGTAACCAGCCCGTGGACCCGGCGCGTGATATCCGCCATCTCCGACTTCTCCGAAGTCTTAACCTTGAATTTGTGCACCATTTTCCCTCCCCCCGGACTATAACCGCCTTTAAGCATTAAAGACCGGCGGTCAGCCCCATCCCCCCAATAATACCAATCCCCCCTCAAAAAAACAAACCGCGGCCCGGCCGGGCCGCCTTGACAAACGGCGGCGCGCCTGTTAGGCTATGCGTTATCTTCCGGCTCCCGCTTCTAAGATGACACCATGAACAGTACGACAGAAGACACGCTGGTGCGCCTGACGACCGCCGAACTTAAAAAGTGCCTGCTCAGGCTGACCGGGGCTTCCCCCGGCGCCTGGCAGTTGGCCGGCGTGCGCGCTTTTACCGGTACGGCGCGGGCCGCTCTCAAGCGGAAAGACTACGAAGCGCCCCACGGCGCGATCATCCGTGTAAAGATAAAGGGAGAGCTTAGATTACAGTTCCTAGTGCAACAGTTTTCGTAAACACTTCTTTCGGCGTATTGAAGTCTAATATTTTCCGCGGCCGGT
>MGUD01000025.1:69941-143319 GCA_001799795.1 Elusimicrobia bacterium GWC2_61_19 | reverse complement strand
GGGCATGCGGGTGGGGCCGCCGACAAGGATGATGCGGCTGATGTCCGAGGTCTTAAGCTTGGCGTCGGCGAGCGCGGTGTCGATCGACTTCTGGCAGCGCTTCACGATGCCTTCCACCAGGGATTCCAGGCGGGCGCGGCCGAGCTTGAGCGCCATGTGCTTGGGGCCGGTGGCGTCGGCGGAGATGAACGGCAGGTTGATCTCGGTCTCCATGGTGGTGGAGAGCTCGATCTTGGCCTTTTCCGCGGCTTCCTTTATGCGCTGGGTGGAAGTGGGGTCCTTGGTGAGGTCGATGCCGGTGTCCTTGCGGAACTCGCCGGCGATGAAGTCCACCAGAGCCTTGTCCATGTCGGTGCCGCCCAGCTGCGTGTCGCCGGAAGTGGAGATCACGTCGAAGGTGCCTTCTTTACCCAGCTCCATGATGGTGACATCCAGGGTACCGCCGCCCAGGTCGAACACCATGATCTTCTGGTCGCGGCCTTCCTTATCTATGCCGTAGGCGAGGGCCGCGGCGGTGGGCTCGTTGACAAGGCGCACCACTTCAAGGCCGGCGATGGTGCCGGCGTCCTTGGTGGCCTGGCGCTGGTTGTCGTTGAAGTAGGCCGGCACGGTGATGACGGCTTTCTCCACCTTCTCGCCCAGGAAAGCCTCGGCGTCGCGCTTCACTTTCTGCAGCAGGAAAGCGGCCAGCTGCGGGGGAGTGAACTCCTTGCCGGAGATCTGGTACTTATGGTCGGTCCCCATTTTCCGCTTGAAAGCGGAAACGGTGCCTTCGGGGTTGGCGACGGCCTGCCTGCGGGCGGGCTCGCCCACCAGCATCTGGCCGTCTTTGGCAAAAGCCACGTAGGACGGGAAAGCCTTCCCGCCGAGGCTGGTGCCTTCGGCCGAGGGGATGATGGTGACTTTGCCGCCTTCCATCACCGCCGCCGCCGTATTAGAAGTTCCAAGGTCTATGCCTATTATCTTTGCCATGTTAATGTCCTCCAGTATTCCAAATTAAGCTCTGCTGCTCGGTTCGATGAACCAAATTCTATTTTCCGCTCTCATCAGCCGCCGGTTTTTCCTCCGCCGCGGGAGGCTCGGCCGCCTTCTTCCTGGCTATCTTTACGCGGGCGGGGCGCAGTATCTTGTCCCCGTAATAGAAGCCTTTCTGCAGTTCTTCCACCACCAGGCCGTCGTTCTCCTCGCCGCCGTCCACCACGCCCAGGATCTCCGAGGCCATCGGGTCGTAGGGCTTGCCTACCGGCTCCATCAAGCGCAGCCCCTCGGCGTCGAATACCTTGGAGAACTCCTTAAAGATCATCTCCAGGCCCTTAAGGACTTCCCCGTTGCCGCCGGTCTCCTGCGCGTTATTCACGTGCAGGTGGGCGGCCAGCAGCATGTCGTAAAGGGGCAGCAGCTTAAGCAGGATCTCCGCCTTCCCCCACTTTATCAGTTCCGGCTTTTCCTTCTCCACGCGCTTGCGGTAATTCTCGAAATCGGCCTGCAGGCGCAGCAGCTGGTTATAATAGTCGGCGGCCTGCGTCTTCTGCTTTTCCAGTTCCCCGCCGGCGGCGGCCAGGGCGGCCGCTTCGGCGCCGCACGCGCAGTCCGGCTTGTCCGCTTCTGTTTTAACCTTCTTTTCGTCAGCCTTATGGTTTTTCATATGCCTTATTCTTCAAAGTCGATCTTTTCCCACTCGCCCAGCATATCCTCCATCATGGAACTTACGGTATCCACCAGGGAGATCATGCGCGGGTATTCCATGCGCTTGTAGCCCAGTATCCCCACTAGCCCCACCGCTTTGTCGCCCATGCAGTAGGAACTGGAAACCAGGCTGAAATTCTTAAATTCCTTTACGCTGTTCTCGGAGCCTATCGTCACGTCCACGATGTGGCGCTTGCCCGGCGCGGCCAGCGCCGTGGTCTTGCGCGAGCAGTCGCGCAGACGCTCCCGCAGCAGGCCGGAAAACCGGTCCTTTTCCTCGAGCAGCCGGGCGATGTTGCGCATATCGTCAACATTCCCATCCTCGAGGTTGGAATAAATGCGGCTTAACCCTTCCAGGTAAAGCGCGTCTTCGCTCTTGGAAAGCCCCCGGAAGTATTCCACCAATTTCTTAAGCAGCTCTTCAAGGCCCTTGTCTTTTTCTTTTACCAGGAATTCTTTCCAGATAACCTGCGGCAGGTCGGCCACGGGCATATCCTTAAGGCGCCGGTTAAGGCGCACGGAAAGCGACTTAACGGCGTTCTTGTCGGCGTTATGCTCCAGGGTGAAGGCCGCGTGCTTTATAAGGCCGGAATGCGCGAACATCACGGACAGCACGCTTTTGGGGCCGACGCTCAGCAGGTCCAGGCGTTTTACGCTGTCCAGGTCCATATCGGCGCTCATCACGAAGCCCGCCCACTTGGACATATCGGCCAGCATTTTAGAGGTGTGCTTTAAAAATCCGTCCAGCTGCTCGACGCGGCGGTCATACTCGCGCTCCAGCCGGTCTTTCTCGTTAGCGGCCATGCGCTGCATGCCGATGACATTGTCCACGTAGGCGCGGTAACCCTTGTCCGAAGGAATGCGGCCGCCGGAGGTATGGGCCTGGTAGAGGTAACCGCCCTCTTCCAGTTCCTTCAGTATATTCCTTATGGTGGCGCTGGAAACGTTGAACCGGCCCTCTTCGGCTATCAGTTCGGAGCTGACCGGGCGGCCTGTGCTGACATAGTTGTAGACCACCCAGCTAAGGATCTTCTCTTTCCTGTCCTGCGCCACTTCGGGTCTAAGAACTCTCATAGTCTAGGCGTCCTGTCTTTGCTTCTTAATTAGCACTCAGGTTACTTGTCTGCCAGAAATATTATACACCTTGAACTTATAATTGTCAAACATGCGTTTGTGCCGTGACAAGCGCTATGCGCCTCAGACGGCCAACACTGCCGCCCGAGTGCTAAAAATGAAACCTGACCTTCGTCAAAGCGCCGGCTGGCGCAACTTTGTTAGACTATACCCGGGTTAGGAAATAATTTTTCCGGAGGATAGCACAGATGAAACTGTCAGCAGCCGTATTTACGATAACGCTGTTAGCGGCCCCCGCCTGCGCGGAGAACTGGGCCCCCGAAGTGAACGCCGCCTTGGT
The DNA here is from genome assembly GCA_001799795.1 of Elusimicrobia bacterium GWC2_61_19. Taxonomy (GTDB): domain Bacteria; phylum Elusimicrobiota; class Elusimicrobia; order Elusimicrobiales; family UBA9959; genus UBA9959. The sequence continues at coordinate 140,219 of MGUD01000025.1, read as the reverse complement.
CGCGGCCGTAGAGGTCCCCGCCGTGGCGGCCCAGGCTAATGCCGCACCCCGCGATGGAAGCAATTACTCCGGCGCCGAAGAACTCCTGATAAAAGAATTCGCCATAACGGCCATCAGCATGGACATCCCCGAAACCGAGGTCATGCGCCAGGGCAGATATTACACCAACGCTTTCTGCTTCGAACACGCCCTGCGCCTGGCCCTGGGCGACCTGCTGGAGAACTACAGCAACCCCGCCAGCCCGCTGGCCAGGCTCCTGGGGGAAATGGGCGCGCCGGCCAAACCCTCGAAGGCGGAACTTAAAAAAGCCCGCCAGAAAATGCTGGACCTGCTGAATACCCCCTCCTCGCAGATCTCCCTGGTGCGCCCCTACGCCCTGAACCAGCCGCTCAACGGCGAGACGGTAGAAGAGAACTGGATATTCTTCCTGCGCCTCGACGGCAGCCCTTACTGGTCCGTAGTGGACCGCGCCGGCGGAAAGCCCGTCTACACCTACGGCCCCGTTATATAAACTCCCCGCCCCGGATCAAAAAGCCCCGGCAGAACCGGGGCTTTTTATTTAACCCTCCAGCATGCGCCGCAGGGCCCAGTCCAGCACCCGGTCCGGCAGCAGCCATTTAAGGAATATAATAAAAGACGCCTTTAAAGGCACCGGATAGCGTGCCGCGGGGGCCCTGGCGCCCAGCGCCTTAAGAACAACCCGCGCCACCGCCTCCGGCCCGGGCGCCCCGCTCCTGTAGCCGGCCCGGAACCGCTCGGTAATGCGCTTCACCATGGGCCCGTAAGCCCCGGCGCCGGAATACTTATCGAGATTGACCAGCGCCGTATTATCCCACTCGGTCTTAATGGGCCCCGGCTCTATCAGCACCACCCTTATGCCGAACTGCGCCGTCTCCAGCCGCAGGGCGTCCGAGTAGGCCTCGAGCGCGTACTTGCTGGCGTGATACCACCCGCCGGTGGGCATGGTGATCCTGCCCGCGATAGAGGAAATATTTATTATCCGCCCCCCGCCCTGCGCCCTCATATAAGGAAGGACCAGCTGGGTCAGCCGCGCGAGCCCGAAAAGATTCACTTCGAACTGGCGCCGCGCCTCCGCCAGCGGCACGTCCTCCACCGCCCCGTGGGCGCCGTAACCGGCATTATTAATAAGAACGTCCAGGCGGCCCTCGGCCCCGATGACCGCCTCGACGGCGCTTTTAACGGAGAGCTCATCGGTCACGTCCAGCCGGAACACCCGGCCCCCCAGCGCCTCAAGCCCGCGCATTTTTTCAACGCGCCTGGCCCCGGCGTAAACCTTGCAGCCGCTTTTCAGCAGCAGCTCCGCGGTCGCGTAACCGATACCGGCCGAAGCCCCTGTTATAAGAACGATCTTGGTCATATCTCCTTTGTAGGATATTCAGAACGGAGAAGCAAATTTTGGTAATATAAACGCATGGAAGAACGCGGTCTTTCACTGCCGCCCGGCTCCTTCGAGGAAAAATTCATCAGGAGCGGCGGGCACGGCGGGCAGAACGTCAACAAGGTGGCCACCACCGTGCAGCTGCGCTTTTTCCCGCACGCCTCAGGCCTCCCCTACGCCGTTATCGAAAGGCTCAAAGCCCTGGCGGGCTCCAAACTCACCGCAGACGGCGACATAATCATAATCGCCAGCGAATACCGCACCCAGGAACAGAACCGCCAGGCCGCCAGGGCCCGCCTTAAGGAACTGCTGCAGCGCGCGGCCCGGCCGCCCAAGCGCAGGCACGCCACAAGACCCTCTTACGGCTCTAAACAGCGCCGCCTCGAAAGCAAAAAGCGCCGGGGCGACATAAAGCAGTCCCGGCGCTCTTCGGATAATTTCTAACCCACGCCTCCCCCGCGCTGCTCCAGCCGGGTCCCGCGTGGAGGGCAGTGGCCCTACCTGCCGCCTCCCTCCATAAGCGCGCGCATCCTTGCGGCGTTCTCCTGTATCGCGGGATTATCCGGATAACGTTTCTCCAGGCCGCGCATCATAGCCCAGGCCTCGACATGCCGCCCGCTATGCCAGAGCGCCATGGCAAAGGCGTTCTGGGGATCCGGCTGGTCGGGGGCAAGGCGCAGCAGCGGCTCAAGCGCCTGCGCGGCTTCAGGGGCGCGCCCTTCGCCAAGAAATATCAAACCTAGCCTGTAATTGGCGAACAGACGCGGACCGCCGCGCACCGTCCACCTGTAATTTTTCTCGTCCGAACCCCGCAGATTTACAGTAGCGTGCGCCGCCGCGCTCCAGAATATGACAGCGGCGGCGGCGGCCAATTGCGGCAGCACCATCAGCCGGCGCGGATACCTGTCCCGCAGCCAGGCCAGGAAAGCCAGAAACGCCAGGAACACGGGCGGCGAGGAGAGAGCTATCCATTTGTCCATCAGTACCTGGTTCAAGATCATAGCCGGGACCCGGGGAGCGATGGCGAGAAGGAACCAGGCCGCGCAGAAAGCGGCCGCGCGGCGTTTTACCGGCATAAAAAACACGCCTGCCGCCGCCGCCAGCGCCGCGGCCAGCGTTAACGGCCAGTAAGCCGGCGGCGCCGGCAGGCGGGGCCAGGTCTCAAGTCCGAGCGGCACGAGCAACAGCCACAGGTAATGTAAAACCGAACCTGGAAAAGACATGACCAGGAACTTCGCCGCGGCAGTCAGTCCTATGGCGGGAGCTTCCACATAGACGCCGCGCATGACCAGGAAAAGGGCGCATACCGGCAGCAGCGACAGAACTTTCAGATATTCTTTCTTCAGGCGCCCCTGGTAGGCCAGGCAGATAAGCAGCAGGGCGGGCAGCATCACATTGCTTTCCTTCGCGAAGACCGCCGCCAGCGACATCAGCCAGGCCGGCGCCCAGCGGCCGCGCAGGAACAGCGCCAGGGAGGCCAGCAGCAGAAAATTAGCCATGGATTCACCTCCGGTCGCGGCCAGCAGGTCGTCCACTATCACCGGGTTCACCGCAAAAAGGCAGGCGGAAAGAAAGGAAAGCAGCGGTCCGAAACCGAGAAAAGAAAGGAGCCAGAAGACCAGCAGTGAATTGCCGACATGGAAGAGCAGTGAAACGGCATGGTAAGGCATCGGCGCGCCGTCCCAGAGGGAGTATTCCAACCGCGTCAGCAGGCCCAGCACGGGGCGGTAATAGAAGGCCCCCGCCTGCTTATGCACGTTCGAGGTGAAATCGGACTTTACACCTTTAAGGCCCAGCCCCGGCTCCACCTGGACCGCCCGCAGCAGAAACGGGTCGTCTATCATGAACCCCACCCGGAGGGTAGGCCAGAAGGCGGCAAAACAGAGCGCCGCGATAAGTGCCGCCTTCCATAACACCCCCCCCATATCGTGCCCGAGGACGGCCTTGAAGACGGAGTGAAATGACATAACCTACTGGGTGATGAAAAGGTCTTTTGTAACGTTATACCGGCCCGACAGCCAGTCTATGACCTCGCGCGCGGCCGCGGCGGTATCGTTCTCGCGCAGCTCCAGGAAAGGCGCGTAGTCGGCCTTCAACGAGTTCTTCTCGTCGTCCGTCAGCGCATCGAGCCCGCGGTCCATAAAGGCGGGCAGGTCGCGTTCGAGCAGCAGCGCCATGTCGTGGCAGGTGACCATCCCGGCCGCCTTCCGGAAAGCCTTCTCCGGGTTGTAGGACGCGCCCTGTTCATAACCGGCCTTCATGGTCAACAGCACTATCTTCGACAGCGCGGCCTGGTTCATCGGGTTGACGGCGTGGCCGGCCAGCCAGTTGCCTATTTCCGCGGGGCGCCCGGTCGCCGGCCTCAGGTGCAGGAACTTGCACATGCGCGGCCCGTCGTTGACGGGGTAATTGTCCCAGAGGAGGGGCTTACGCCCCAGTTTTTCGGCCGTAGAGCGCAGGTGCTCTTCGCTGTAGGCTTTGGAGCAGACCAGCTCCCCGGTCCAGAACATGCTGACCTTTTTATCCAGCTCCGAGCCGAGCTTGCCGAAATACCCTTCCGGCATTTTGCCGAAAAGTTTTTCCAGCACCGGGTCCAGGGAGTAATACGTCGGGCAGAAGATGAACTGTTTGGCCTTCGAGCGGGCGGCTATCCAGTTGACCACCTCTATCTGCTTCTCCGCCAGGCCCGGCAGGTCGCCTTTCATGTCGTCCATGAGGATGCCCAGCTTATCCACGCCTATGCGGTTAAAGGCGTCGAGCCGGTTCTGAAGAAGCCTCTTCGCCTCCAGGTCGAAAGCGGACAGGTAGATCTCGTAGGGGCTGAAGCCGATGCCGAACTCGATGCCGGCTGAATGGCACTGGCCGGCCAGCTTCGTCAGTTTTTCTTCGAGGACCTTGGGAAAGGGCTCGCGCCATTTCTTGCGCAGGTAGCCGTCCGCCTTGGGCGCATAGATATAAAAAGAAAAACCGTGTTTCCGCAGGAACCCGGCATAATCGGTCCGCTCGCCCCAGGTCCACTGCTCGCCGTAAAAACCTTCTATGACGCCTAGCTGTATTTTCATTCTGGACGCCCCTCCCAGGGCTTTAGGCCTTGCGGATCAATTCTACGCCGTTATAGCCCAGCCAGTCCATGGAGAGCGGGCTTATAATGGCATTGACCGGCACGGCAACACTTTTGGAACCGGGTTTGTAAAGCCGGCGCAGTTCCCAGTCGCTGATGAACGTTCTCTTCTTCAATTCCGGGGTCTTCCCGGCGGCAGGCGCCGCCCCCGGCGCCGGCCGGAGGTGCTGCATAATAAGGTCTTCAACCGCTCCCTTGGTAAGCATGTGCGCCTCCGCGGGCGGTCAGCGCCTAGCCGCCGCCCGCGCAAGCATTGTTCCTTACGCCTTTACCGAGATCTTGGCGAGATATTTATCCAGTTCGTCGGCGGGGCGCGGGATCACGTGCATCCCCACGAGCTCTCCCGCTTTCTGGGCGGCGGCGGCGCCGGCTTCCACGGCGGCGCGCACGGCGCCCACTTCGCCCACGCACAGGGTGGTGACGTAGCCCGAGCCGATCTTTTCGTAGCCGAGCAGGCGCACCTTGGCGGCCTTGCTCATGGCGTCAGAGGCTTCTATCATGCCTATGAAACCCTTGGTCTCTATCATTCCCAGCGCTTCTTTCGGTTCTGACATGTCGTTTTCTCCTTAGTTACCGCAAATTAGTACTGGCCCTTGGCGGCTTCCCCGCCGGAAACGATGGCGATGCTGGCGCTCGTGCCCAGGCGGTTGGCGCCGGCCTTTATCATAGCCGCGGCCACCTCGGCGTTCTTGATGCCGCCGGAGGCCTTAACGCCCATCTCGGGGCCCACGGTCTCGCGCATCAGGGCCACGTCCTCGGGCGTGGCGCCGCCGGAACCGAAGCCGGTGGAGGTCTTGACGAAATCGGCCTGCGCCAGCTTCGACATCTTGCAGGCGCGGACCTTCTCGTCACGGGTCAGGTACGAGGTTTCAAGTATGACCTTCAGCAGCTTGCCGCGCGTCGCTTCGCGCACGGCCTTTATGTCGTCCAGCACCAGCTGGTCGTTGCCGGACTTCAGCGCGCCGATATTTATCACCATATCTATCTCTTCTGCGCCGTTGGCTATGGCGTCGCGCGCCTCGATGGCCTTAACGGTGGGCGTAGTGGACCCCAGCGGAAAGCCGATAACGGTGCAGACCTTTACGCAGGAACCGCGCAGCAGGCGGGCGGACATGGCCACGTAGCCGGGGTTCACGCAGACGGAAGCGAAGCGGTATTTGCGGGCCTCCTCGCAGAGCTTGCCTATCTCCTCCTGCGTGGCGTTGGCCTTGAGCAGAGTGTGATCTATCATGCCGGCTATGGAAGAGCTGGCCTCATTGGGGTTGCAGAAGGTAACGCGGTCCACGCTGGCTTTTACCTGCTGGGGCGTATAGTTGGTCAGCGGGTTGCAGCTCTGGCAGGAAGAGCTGCAGGTGTTAGCTTCTCCTAATGACGGAACAGAGGAAGAACTATTTTGTCCCGAGGAACGGGACCCCTCCAGGCGGCAGTCACCTGAGCAGGCCTTCTTTTCGGCGGCGGCCGGCTTGGTCGTCCCGCCGGAATTCCCGACCTGGTTTACCAGCGGGTGCTGAAATACTTTACCGCCAGAGCCTATGGATACGGAATCTCCCAGGGTCTGTCTCGGGAAGGCCGGGCCTTTTTCCCTTAAGATCTTAGCCACTTCGGCCGCTATCTTTTTTATGTCTTCGTCGTTCATATTTTTCCCTTTTCCGTTATATGCACGGTATCCACTATCCCGGCCACAACGGTGCGCACGGGCGCCTTGGAGTTCTTTAAGATCTTCCTGGCCGAGCCGCCCTCGTCCACTATCAGCACGGTGTCGCCCACCCCGGCCCCCTGGTTGCCGTCGAGGGCCAGCGTGGCCTCGCCCACCAGCTTGTTGCCGTCCATGGGGTCCACGGCCTTTACCAGCAGCATGGTAGCGCCTTTTAAACCCGCGTGTTTGCGGGTAGCCCACACATTGCCGATCACTTTCGCTATGAACATAAATTTAGTTGAACTTCTTGCCGTCGATTATGCCGACTATGGCCGCGTCTACCGGGGGCGGGTCCGCGACGGCCGCCGTCTCCCCCTCCCAGCCCTCGAAAGCCAGTATGGCCTCGCGCGAGGCCACGAAGAAAACAGTTTCCCCGGCGCCCGCGCCCACGGTATCGCCGGCCACCAGCGGGTCGCCCGCCGGCTTGTCCGTCTCCCAGTCCAAAGGCTGTATAAGCAGCAGCGTCTTCGCCCCCATGCCGCAGCATTGGCGTGAGCAGAACACCCTACCTATGACCTTTGCCTGTTTCATTTTAAATCAGCAGCAGCGCTGTTCTATGGCCGTTATCTTATCCAGGCGCTTCTGGTACTTACCGCCTTCGAAAGGGGTATTGAGCCAGGCCTTCAGCATTTCCTGCAGGGCCAGCTCGCCGTGCGTCTTACCGCCCAGGCACAGCACGTTGCAGTCCTCGTGGGCCGCGGCGAAACGCGCCGAAATGATGTCGTAGGCGGCCACCGCCCTTATGCCGTGCACCTTGTTGGCGGCCAGCGGCATGGCGCCGTTGAAGCCGTCCACCAGCACGGCCCGGTCGAATTCCTTCCTGCGCACGGCCTCGCCGACCAGCAGGGCGATATCCGGGAAATCCACCGGTTCCGTAGAGTAGCAGCCGAAATCCGTTACGTCGTGGCCCAGGCCCTGAAGGAACTTCTTAAGTTTTTCCTTGGCCTCAAAACCCGCGTGGTCGGCGCCTATGACAAGTTTCATGGGAGACTCCTATATCGCCGCGCCGATATGTTCGTGCGCGTTGGGGATAACTATACGGCTCACCACGGCGTCCTCGCCTATAGCCTGCACGCCCGCGGTCACGGCGGTGCGCACCGCGCCCGGCTCGCCGACCACGGTGAAATAACCCTTGCCGCCTATGCCTTTGCCGGTGTTTACTTCCGCCACGTGGACGAAAGCCGCCTTGGCGGCCGCGTCGGCGGCGAACAGCGCGGGCAGGGCTTCTTTGGTCTCCACTATGCCCACGGCCTCTATCTTGCCGGGCTTCACTTTTTTATTAAGGGCGGCCAGCGCGCCGGCGTGGACGTTGCGGATGATATGGTTGGCGACCACGGCGTTGCCGCCGATCTCGGCGCCTTTGGCCAGGGCGGATTCCACTTCGCCCAGCGGGCCGGAAATGACGATGATATATTTCCCCTTGGAAATGGCCTGGTGCACCTCGGGCTTCACTCCGGCGGCCTTGCACATGGCGTCCAGGGTCTCTATGCCCCTGGCTATCGACGAGAGTTCAACGAGTCCGAGCGAAATATTTGCCAGCATATAAATTCTCCTATGTCTCAAAAGTCAATTTTTAGAAGCGTATTCCTTTTCCGACACCACATTGCCGGTCTCGTCATATATCTTAAGGGAGGAAACCACGTTGCCGGCAAATATGAACTCTTTTTCCAGTTTCCCTTCCTTTGAATATGCCCGCGCGATACCGTCCGGACACTGGCCCTGCCTTGAAAGGACACGAAATTCCCTGTCTACTGTTATTTTACAAAGATACTTTTTATCCGCATAAAAAACGAATTCCTCTCCGCGCGCCAGTTTAATGGGCTTTACCATTATACTTTTCGCTGAGGCATTATCGTCCGGCAAAGCCGCCCTGTGTCCGTCTTTGTAGAAAGTCTCGGATTTAACGCTTCCATTTTGGTCATATTCCTTAAAATAACCGTCAGGAATCCCGTTCTTGAAAGTCTGTTCGAACAGCAGCTTCCCGCTTTCATTGTATATCTTCACTGCCCCGTCCAGCTTCCCTTCGGCGTAATACGCCTCGTTCTGCAGTATGCCGTTGGGGAAGAACGTTTTGAATGGCCCGTATTCCCTGGAATTTACCAGTATTTTTTTGGTCTTCAAAGTTCCATCAGCATAATATTCGCTGTAAAAACTATCCGGCAATTCCCTTGTGCGTTTTAGAAGCTCTCCGGTTTTTCCGGCGATCTCAACGGCGATAACGGCTTTATCGCTGGAATAGGTTCTCTGGATCCTTCCCGACTTGAAATTCACCGTTTTGAAAGTATATTTCTCATTCGCATCAAGGCGGGATATCATAGCTTCAGTACTGGTTATCCCGGCGCTGAAGGAAGCCTGCGGATCTTTCCATGTTTTTTGAATGGTAATTTTCTCCGCCGAAACTATTTTAGCGGTTTGAATGAGAAGAACCCTGGCGTTTACTTCGACTTCCTTGTCGTTCAAGTCGTTTAAAGTTCCGGTCAATACCGCTTCGGCGCCGAGCAATTTCCCCATTTTCTGGGTTGACGCCTCATCCATGGCGCCGGAGGCCTGAAGCTTTAATTCACCCGCCACTTTCAACAGAAGATTACGTTCAATGAGCGTTATTCTTTTATTCTTAGCGAACAGGGTCGTCAGCCTCTCCTGCACGATCGCGGGACCGTCAGAACGCTTCCCGTTTGTATATGGGAACTCAAGCACGGCCATTTTAATGTTCCGATACTCTTCAATGCCCTGCTGAAGCCTGTCGGCAAGTCTCTCAAGCGGTTCGGCAGAAACGGGCGCGCAGATAAACAAAAAGCCGGCAAAAGAAATCAGCTTTTTAAGCACCCCCTCCACGCGGCTAATTGAAATTTTCATATTACGCTAGTCGCAGATCTCCCACCACGCTGCACTGCAGCGGCCGCACGAAATGGCTGGTCTTGGTGATGCCGTCGCCGGTAGGCGTGCCGATGGACATGGAGGCGTAGCCCTCGCCCAGCCCCAGGCCGTGCAGGGTGCAGCCGTTCTTCACGAAGATGGAGCACGCCATGCGGCGGCCCATCTTGGTCATGTTCTTTATATTGGTGGAATACATGCCGGCGCTGTGGTGGTTCTCCCACTCTACCAGGCGGGCCAGTTCGATGGCGGCGTCGATGTCCTTAGCTACGGTCACCGGCAGTACCGGCATGAGCTGCTCGCTGACCACGAAGGGGTGGTCGTTGGGCACTTCAGCCCAGAGCACGCGGATGTCGTCGGAGAGGGTCAGGCCGATGGCCCGCGCTATCACCGACGGGTTCTTGCCGATGAAATCGCGGTTGATCCTGGGTTCGCGGCCGGGCTCAAGGATGGCGAGCTTCGCCAGCGCGTCCATCTGCTCCCCGGTCAGTTCGTAGGCGCGGTGGTCCCGGCGCATGGCTTCCAGAAAGCGGGCCCGGGCGGCCTCCGTCACTATGACTTCCTTCTCGGCGATGCAGAGCACGTTGTTGTCGAAGCCGCAGCCGGTAATGATCTCGGCAGCGCAGTCCGGGAAAACGGCGGTTTCGTCCACCACGATGGGCGGGTTGCCGGGGCCGGCGGCTATGGTCTTGCAGGCCTTACCGGCGGTCATGGCCACTTTCACTATAGCGGGGCCGCCGGTCACCATATTCAGGCGGCCCTTCGGATGGCATAAAAGCTGTTTGGTCGCTTCCTGGGTGGGCTTGGCGATGGTGGTGATCAGGTTGGCCGGGCCGCCAGCCGCCACGATGGCTTTATCCAGCACGCGCACCGCGTCGGCCACGCAACCCTTTGCGGCCGGGTGCGGCGAGAACACCACCGAGTTGCCGGCGGACAGGATTCCTATGGCGTTACTGATGATAGTGGCCACCGGGTTGGTGGAAGGGGTGATGGCGGCGACCACGCCGAAAGGCGCGTATTCCACCAGGGCCAGCCCCTTGTCGCCGGTGTAAGCCACGGCGCGCAGGTCCTCCACGCCGGGGGTCTTGTCGGCCGAAAGCAGGTTCTTAAGCACTTTGTCGGCTACGCGGCCCATGCCGGTCTCGGCCACGGCGGCCTCCGCCCAGCGCCGGGCGTTGGCGCGGGACGCTTCGCGCATGGCGGCGATTATTTTACCGCGCGCGTCGAGCCCCAGGTCCTGAAAAACGGGCTGGGCTTTTTCGGCGGCGTTGACGGCCTCGTCCACGGTCTCGAACACGGGGCCGGCCTGGCCGGCGCCGCCGCCGGTCTGTTCGCCGAGGTTGCGTACGACCTCGGTGACGATTTTTTTCAGATCTTCTTCGCTAAGGGGCATAAGGTTCCAAGACTACCCGTTCAGCTTGTCCGCGGACTTTTTAAATACCACCTTGCCGTCCTTCTCTATAGTGTCCACTATGGCGAAAATAGTGCAGTCCACCGGGGTGTTCTCCGTTTTGGAGGTCTGGCGGGCGCTGGAGCCCTGCACCAGCAGCACCAGTTCGCCGGTGCCCGCCCCGACGGCGTCTATGCCGACGAGCGTATTGCCGCGCGGCTTGTCGTCCAGGCCCACCGGCTGCACCATCAAAAGTTTGGTCCCCACAAGTTTATCGTCCTTGCGGGTGCAGACCACGTTACCCACTACTCGTGCGAATAGCATGATTCCTCCTCTGCGCGGGGTCAGGTCTTGATTTTTAGCATTTTTGGGAAAATGCTAAAAATCAAGACCTGACCCCATCCCGATTATTTGCGCTTGGCTTCGCTGATGGGCAGCTTGCCTTCCAGGTCGGCGTGAGGCTGCGGTATGACGTGCACGCTCACGAGCTCCCCCACTTTCTGGGCGGCGGCGGCGCCGGCGTCGCAGGCGGCGCGGCAGGCGGCCACTTCACCCCTGAAAAGGATGGTCACAAGGCCGGAGCCGATCTTTTCGTAGCCGACGATCTTGACGTTGGCGGCTTTCACGGCGGCGTCGGCCGCTTCCACGCAGGCCACAAGGCCTTTGGTTTCTATCATTCCGAGTGCGTCCATAGTATCCTCCTGTAAAACTACCGAATTTGTTCTGCCTGAATTTTCTCCAGCCGCGCCTTAAACGACGTAGGCCGGGTCGCCGTTGCGCAGCCCGGCGGCGTTGGCCTCTTCCACGTCCAGGTGCAGCTCCAGCGCATACGCGTCGGAAACGCGGCACAGCACCCGCTCGTAAATGGTCTCCCGCTCGGTGCCGCGTCCGCACAGCACGCGCACTTCCTGGCCGTCTTTCACCTTGTACGCCGCGCCTTCCTTCACGTTGAAATGGATATGCCTCTTGGACAGGATCAGGCCCTGTTTCAGCGTGACGGAACCTTTCGGCCCGACCAGCTTTATGCCCGGGGAATTAGCCAGCTTGCCGGAGTCGCGTATCGGCGGTTCCGCGCCCAGCCGGCGCGCGTCGCCCAGAGAGACTTCCACCTGGCTGTAGTTCCGGTACGGCCCTATCATCCGGACGTCCTTGAGGGCGCCCTTGGGGCCCTCTACCGTCACCCGCTCGTTGCAGGCGTACTGGCCCGGCTGCTTCACCGGCTTAAGCCGGGTGTCGTCGGCGCCCGCGCCGAACAGCGTTCTGAAATCTTCCTTCGTCAGGTGCACGTGCCGGTTGGAAATACCCACGGGAACGGCCAGAGCCGAACGCTCAACCCGGAGCTTCAGGTCTTCGAGTATTTCTTTCAGCAGCTTCTCGTCCATTGGTTTATCTGCTCAGCACCGCCTGGAAATGTATCACGCGCAGGAACTTGTCGGCCTTGAGGCTTTCCCCGCCCACCAGCGCGCCGTCGATGTCGGGCTGCGCCATAAGTTCGTCCACGTTGTCGGCCTTTACCGAACCGCCGTAAAGCACGCGCACGGCTTCGGCGTAGGGTTTGCCGTAAATGCGCTCCATCTGCTTGCGCACGAAAACGTGGGCATCCTGGGCCTGGTCGGGGGTGGCGGTCTTGCCGGTGCCGATGGCCCAGACGGGCTCGTAGGCGATGACGACTTTGGAGGCCTCGGCGGCGGTGATGCCGGCGAAAGCGCCGTTAAGCTGGGTTTCCAGCACGCGGTAGGTCTTCTGGCTCTCGCGCTCTTCCAGCGTCTCGCCGATGCAGAGCACGGGGATAAGGCTGGCCTTTATGGCGGCCTTCATCTTCTTGTTGATCATCTCGTCGGTCTCCAGGAACACCTTGCGGCGCTCGGAGTGGCCGATGATGGCGGCGGTGCAGCCCGCGTCTATCAGCTGCGACGGGGAAACCGCGCCGGTGAAGGCGCCTTTTTCCTCCCAGGCTACGTCCTGGGACGAGAGTATTATTTTCGAACCGGCCAGCACGGCCTTTACGGCGTGCAGGTTGGTAAAAGTCGGGGCCAGCAGCACTTCGTGCTTAAGGTCGGGGTCGAGGCCTTTCTTTATGGCGGCGGCCAGGTCGGCGGCCTCCTTGGCAGTGAGATGCATTTTCCAGTTGCCCGCTATCATCGGTGTCCGTTTGTCAGAAGCCATTTCGAGTCTCCTTAATTAATAAAAGATTATACAAACAATATAAAGCGGCGGCAGCCCTAAATCAGTTCGCGCAGCAGTTCCGGCCTGGGCTGCGGGATCACGACCTTCTCCACCAGCAGGCCTTTTTTGCCGGCCACGGCGGCGCCGGCGGCCACGGCGGTTTCTACCGCGGCGACCGACCCGGTCAGCGTCACGAAAGCTTTGCCGCCCAGGGCCATGGCCAGGCGGATCTCCAGGAGTTTCACGGGCGCGGCTTTTACCGCCGCGTCCGCGGCCTCTACCAGGGCGGAGGCGGAGAAGGCCTCTATGATGCCCAGGGATTCAAGGCCTTCCACTACGGTGGTGCCTTCTATAGCAGGAAAAACTTCAGGATGGATATTGGGGATGACGAAACTGTCCACCAGCGAGTGCGCGGCTTTGGCCGCGCCGGCCTCCACCGCCGCGTTCACGCTGCCCACGTCCCCGGCCAGCAGAATGAGATACTTGCCGGCGCAGATGGAGCGCGACAACAGAAGTTTTATATCCGAAGTTTTAAGCATGGCGTCGGCCGCTTCCAGGCCTTTGGCCACGCTCGAGAGTTCAACCCCGCCGATAGCATTTAGCATAAATTCAGTCCGCCTGTATTTCCACGTATTTTTCGTTGACCTTCGCTACGGTGCCGGAAATGCTGGCGTGCACCGGGCAGCCCAGTTTGTCCGCCGGCAGGTCCCCCACTACCGCGCCCTTCTCCACTTTCTGCCCTTCCTTCACGGAAGGGGCGCAGGGCGCGCCGACATGCTGGCTCATTAAGATTTTGACGCGCGCTGGTTTGCACGACACCTCGGTCCAGGGCGCGTCCTTGTTGTAATCCTCAAGCCCCAGCCTTTTAACCAGTTTTGAGACCGGCACCTTGCGGAAATCGCGCACCGGGTGCGCCTGCGGCGCGCGGCCGGAGTTCAGAGAGGAATTTTTAAAGCCGATCTTGAGTTCGCGCAGATCGGACTTGGCGGCCACGCAGGCTTCGCGCGGGTTCAGCCCCTCAGGGCAGGCGTAGAGACTGCACAACGAACATTCGCAGCAAAGCAGCCCGTACTGGCTGTGCAGTTTGTGTTCCGGACCGGCGGAAAAAAGCATGGTGCGCATCACGCGGTGCGGCTGCACGTCGTGGCCCAGCAGGTAGCGCGGACAGAACTCGGTGCAGAAAGAGCACTGGTCGCAGGCGGAGCGGCCTATCCGGGTGAACACGGGGCGGCTAACCGCTTTTTTAACGATAAGGGAATGGTCTTTAGGCAGGACTATTATGCCGGCGGAGGCCTTTACCACCGGCAGCTCGAAATCGGTCCGCACTATACCCATCATCGGACCGCCGTCGATATAGGCGGGGTCCTTTACGGTAAGACCTCCGCAGAGATCCACAGCCTCGCGCCAGGTTATGCCCACCGGAACTCTGAAGGTAGCCGGCTTTTTAACGGCGCCGTTCACGGTTATAAAAGTCTCGGTGACCGGCCGGCCGGGAAAGGCCGCGTTATAAAGGGTTTCCACGTTACTGACCACGCAGCCCACCGCCAGCGGAAGGCCGCCCGGCGGCACTATGCGGCCGGTGGCTTCATAAACCAGGCACTGCTCGTCGCCGGCGGGGTAATAATCCCCCATCTTAAGTATGGAAATATTCTTCCGGCTTTTGGCTATTTCCTCAAGGCGCGGAATTATTTTATCGTGCTTCTTCTTGATCCCGACTATCCCCCGCTTCGCGCCGACGGCCCTCATCAGCATTTCAAGCCCGTCGAAAACCCTGGCGGGGAAATACTCCAGTATCTTCTGGTCCTTCTTCAGGAGGGGTTCGCACTCGGCCGCGTTGACGATGGCGTATTCGGCCCTGCCCTGCGCTTTCACATAAGCGGGGAAGCCCGCGCCGCCGGCTCCCACTACTCCGGCGCGGCGCAGGTTCAGGCTGAATTCGGCTGAGAAGTCTGGCATTAATTAAAGGAACTATTTGGCGCCGACAAGGCGCTTCTTGACGGCGGTGGCAAGGCGCTTTATTCCCTCGTCGATATCTTCCGGCGTGGGATAGGAGAAATTCAGGCGCATCGTGTTCTTGCCGGAGCCGTCGGAGTGGAAAGCCGAGCCGATCACGTAGGCCACGTTCTCCTTCAGCGCGTCCTGGAACATATCGTCGGCGCTCATCCCCTCGGGCAGGCGCACCCACAGGAACAGGCCGCCTTCGGGCCTGGTCCAGGTGACGCCCTCGGGCATATATTTCTCCAGCGCGCCCACCATGGTGTCCTTCTTGAGCTTATAGGTCTTCTTGATCACCTGTATGTGCTTTTCGAAGTAGCCGCTGCGCAGGAAGTCGGCGGCGATCAGCTGGTTGAGGCTCGACGTGCAGAGGTCGAGCGACTGCTTGAGGATCTCCATCTTCTTTATGATCTGCGGGTGGGCCAGGATAATGCCCAGGCGCAGGCCGGGCGCGAAAGTCTTGGAGAATGTGAACAGGGAAATTATATTGTCGGTCTTGCGGGATTCCTTGTCCATGCGGTAGAGCATGTCGGGGGCCGTACCTTCGAAGCGGATCTGGCGGTAAGGCGAGTCCTCTATCACGGCCACGTCGTACTTGTCGGACAGCTCTATCACTTTTTTCCGCTTCTCCGCGGAGAGGGTCACGCCGCTGGGGTTCTGGAAATCCGGCACCAGGTAGATGAATTTGTAATGCTCGTCCTGGCTGCGCAGCCAGGCCAGTTTCTCTTCCAGCTCCTCGGTGCTGACGCCGTCGTCCTCGAGCTTGACGCCGATGAACTCCGCGCCGTAGGATTTGAACACCTGCAGGCCGCCCATATAGCTGGGTTTTTCCACCAGCACGGGGTCGGACGCGTCGATGAACAGGCGCCCCACCATGTCCAGCGCCTGCTGGCTGGCGGTGGTGATGATGAGGTTCTCGGGCTTGGCGTCTATGCCCTCGTGCTTCTTCAGGAACTTTATGAATTCTTCCTTCAGCTCGGGCAGGCCGTCGGTGGGGCCGTACTGCAGGGCCACTTTGCCTTTCTTGGCCATTATCTCCTTAACGGAGTTAGCCACAAAATCGTAGGGGAAATGTTCTGGGTCGGGCAGGCCGCCGGCGAAGGAGATGACACCGGGTTTATTGGTGATCTTGAGGAGTTCACGGATAACGGAAGCTTTGGTGCGTCTGGGGGCGGTGGCGATATTCTTGGCGATGTCGATCATATTTTCCTCCCGCTGATATTTTTACGGCCCGCATAATTATTAATAAGAATAATTTACTCAATATTGGGGCCCAGTTCAAGGGAAAAAGAAATTCACCGCCGCCCGCCGCCCGCGGGGCCGGAGCCGGCCGAGAAATAGTCCAGATTTTCCTTGTAGTAGTCCCTGCGGGGCCGGTCCGTTTCAGCCGCGTATTTTTTAGCGTAGTAGGCCATGGCTTTGGGGTAGGTTTCCACCCGCAGCCCGGCCAGGTCCCCGGGGAAAGGGCGGCCCGTGGCGGCGCAGGCTTTTTCAAGCGCCTTCAAGTGCTGGCTGAGCACTTCGACGCTCATTTTTCCGCCGGTATCACGGATGAAGGACGCGGTTTCCAGCACCGCCAGCGCGCCCTTGGTCCTGAGGGCGGCCAGGGCCTCCGCGGACAGGCCGTAGCCGGGCGAGTTGGCGTCGGCCACGGCCAGGCAGTCCAGCGCCAGCGGGTAGTTCTTCTGCTCCAGCGCCAGGGTGCCCACGAAAAGCAGCGCGTCGGCGCTGAAAGCCGGCCAGCGCACGGCGTAAAAATCCTCCAGGAAGCGCGAGAACTCCGCCTTCTGCGCGCGCAGCCGCGCCAGGGAGGCGGTATCGTCGGTGTACCCACCGATATTACCGGAGGCGTAGGCGAAGATCTTTGAATCGGCCAGGCCGTTCTTCTTTATCGTCTCGGCTTTTTCCAGGCTCAGGTAGCCGCCCAGCTGCTCCTCGTAAAAACGGCGTATCCTCTCCCTGTAGCGCGCCGGATCGAGGGACAGCGATAGGTAGCTGCCGAAAATATTGGCGGTATAGATGTCCGTATAAACGCCGAGAATGAAATCCTTGAGCGGCCCGGGGTCCGCCTTCATACGCTCGTGAACGTACATATCCTCCGTCAGGTAGGCCTCGTACTCGAACTCCAGCGGGTTGGCGCCGGCATCGCGCCGGTACTCGGGGTAGAGATAGCACTGCAGGGCGTGCACCAGTTCGTGCAGGTAAACCGGATCGGCGCGCCGCACCAGTTCGGCGCGGACTTCCTTATTGCTCCAGAGCACCTCCACCACCTTGGGGTCCTTGAACCCCCTGGTCTCGAAGAATTTCAGTATGAACCTGGAATTGAAATAGACGGCGTTGGCCGACGGGTCGAACCAGGCGAAACAGTCCGCCGGGTCGCGCCTGACCAGCACTTTCAGGGCGGCATAGCCGGGCCCGGCTTTCTCCAGGCGGGCGTAAAGTTCCCGGCCGGCCGCGGAGGAACTTATGACCGCCTCGAATTCTTTTTTAAGTTTTGCGCTGAGCTGCGCGTCGTGCGGATAGGCCGCCGCCATCGAGGGCGAAAAGGCCAGCGCAAGCGCAAAAAACGCTATTTTCATTAAGAGTATTATAAGAGTTTGACAAACGCCACGGCAATGTATAATATTAGGTACGCGGTAAACTGAATTTTAACGGAGGAATTATGGCTGAAAACAAAGGCGGAGAAATAATAGGAGCTTTCGTGGTGGGCGGCCTGATAGGCGCGGCCCTGGGCATACTGTTCGCCCCCAAAGCGGGCAAAGAAACCCGCGAGCAACTGGGCGACTGGATGGACGAAACCAAGGAAAAAGCCAAAGAAAATATCGAGAAACTCGAAGCGGAGATCAAACGCCGCAAAGAGCACCTGCTCAAGCACGTAAATTAAGAGCTGCAGGCATAAAAAAACCCGCGGGAATATTCCCGCGGGGTTTTTTTATTATTGCCCGGTTTTCACTTCGGGCGGGCGGCCGAACAGCCAGCCCAGCGAGAAGGTGGAAACCGTGCCTATCACTATTATCCAGCTCCAGCCTATGGGCGCCAGCCCTTTTTCCGACAGATAAAGCACCACGCCTGCCATCGACGCGCTGATCAGCATGGCCGCCACGTTCCCGCGGTTGCCGACACGCTTTGTGGCAAGCCCCAGCAGGAAGACGCCCAGCAGGCTGCCGGCGGTAACCCCGTTAACCTTAAAGGCCAGCCAGAGCATGCGCCCGGACCCGGCCGCGCACAGCCACGCTATCCCCGCCAGCAGCAGCCCGAAGGCCGCCACGCTTAGCCGCGAGACAAAAAGATAATGCTTCTCATCCGCCCCTTTCACTATCAGCGGCCGGTAAATATCCGTTATGAACGACGAGGACAGGGAACTCAGCGGCGAGTCTATGCTGGCCAGCACCACCGCCGCCAGCACCAGACCTTTTATGCCAGCGGGCAGCACGTAGATGGTGAAGTGAGACAGTATCTTGTCGGCGTTGGCCGGCAGGGCCATGGCCGGGTTCTGCTTGTAAAACACGAACAGCAGCGTGCCGATCCCGAGGTAAAGCGCGGTCAGCGGGACGCTGGCGAAGATGGTCGCTATCAGGGTTTTCTGGCTTTCGCGCCGCGTCTCCAGGGTCAGCAGCCGCTGCATCAGTTCCTGGTCCGTGCCGAAGGAGGCCATGGAGCCGAATACGCCGTTAAGCACCGCGGCCCAGAGCACGTTCGGGTTCTTCAGGTCCCAGCCGAAGTTGAAGATGGAAAGTTTTCCCGCCTCGCTCGCCACATGCCAGGCGCCGGCCAGCCCGCCGTTTATGTGCAGCACCAGGTAGGCGGCCACGGCGCCGCCGGCCAGGTAGAAAGTTATCGTCTCGAAAGTGCCGGTCCACATCACGGCCTTGATGCCGCCGAAACCTATGAAAACGATGCTGATGACCGTAAAGAAACCTATGGTGTTGGCCAGCGGCCAGCCCATTATGACCGACACCGCCAGCGACGCGGCGTACAGCCGCACGCCCGACGCGAAAAGCCTGGTGAAGAAAAAGAACGCCGAGCCGGCGTACTGCGTCTGGGCGCCGAAGCGGTGCTTCAGGAACTCGTAGATGGTGGTGCAGTTGAACCTGTAGAAAGCCGGGATGAAGAAGAAGGCTATCAGTATGCGGGCCAGGGCCGACCCGATGAAGAACTGCATGTACTGCCAGTTCTCGGTAAAGCCGATGGGCGGAATGCCCACGATGGTCATGGCGCTTATCTCGGTGGCCACGAAGGAGAGAGTGGCTACCCACACCGGGGTTTTGCGGCTGCCCAGGAAATAATCCTTGGTATCGGTTTCTCCGCGGCCTTTAAAGTAGGAGATCACGAAGAGGGCGGCCACGGCTATCCCCAGAATGGCGTAGTCGACGGGCAGAAGTCCCGTTATCTGTTCAAAGGCGGCTGTTTCGTTCATAAATTCAGTTCTTCCTCTTGCGGGCGGCCGCCTTTTCGTTAAGTTTTATTTTCTTCCACTGGCGCAGCACCTGCGCCGGCGTGGAGAGTTTGCCGCCGCCGAAAACGTGCGGGTGCCGCCGCACCATCTTGGCGTTAATGGTCCTGATAACGTCGGCCAGCGTGAACCGGCCGTCGCGCTCCGCCAGGGCGCTGTGGAAGACCACCTGCAGCAGTACGTCGCCCAGCTCCTCGCGGAGGTTGGGCCAGTCTTTTTTCCGCACGGCCCGGCCGACCTCGCCGGCCTCCTCATGCAGATATTTCAGCAGGGTAGCGTGGGTCTGTTTGCGGTCCCACGGGCAGCCGCCCGGGGAGAGCAGGACCTTCATGATCCTGGCCAGGGCAGCCAGGCTGGGGCTGCGGGCAAGCCCGGCGGCGGCGCGCTTCGTGATCTTTTTCATCTTCATGCCTTTTAATAATACTTTTAAAAGTATATAATTTTACCGAAGCTTTCCAAACAATTTTACGTATACCCGCTGCGGAGGGAACATGGCTGATACCACGCTGAAACAGGAAAAGGGCCTTTACAAGGTCCTCGACAAGGGTTTTATAAAACTCATCGAATTCATGGGGGGGGACCAGCGCGCGGTGGATTCCGCCAGGGTCTCGTTCGGCTCCGTCTCCAAAGGCGAGGTGCAGGACAGAAAACTCATAGAGTACCTGCTCGCCAACGCGCACTTCAGCCCCTTCGAACACTCGGTGTTCCAGTTCCACGTCAAATGCCCCATTTTCGTGGCGCGGCAGTGGATGCGGCACCGCATCGCCTCCTACAACGAGATCTCCGCCAGGTACACCGAAGTGTCCGACGAATTTTACTATCCCGAAGCCTTCCGGGTGCAGGACAGGATAAACAGGCAGGGCTCGGTACGTTCCGGCGCGCTGGACCAGGAAAAAATGCTGGCCGCCTACGACAAGGCCATAAAGGCGTCCTACGCCGCCTACCAGGAACTCCTTGAGGCGGGCGCCGCCAGGGAAATGGCCCGCATGGTGCTGCCGGTGGCGCAGTATACGCAGTTCCACTGGACCATAAACGCCCGCAGCCTGCTTAACTTCATCGACCTCCGGGCGGACGCCCACGCCCAGTACGAGATCCGCCGGTACGCCGACGCCATACAGGAGATCTTCCGTGAAAAAATGCCCTGGACCTGGGAAGCCTACGCGAAACTCCATGAAAAGAAACCTGCTTAGCGCGGCCGCGCTGCTGATCGCCGTTTCTGCGCACGGCGGAGAACCGGCTGCTAAAGCCGCCGCGAAACAGCAGTCCCTTCCGGCGGCGAACGCCCGGACCGCGGCCCCCGCCGGCAACTGGGTACCGCTGGACAATACCTTCCCGAAGAACATCAAGACCGGCCTGATAGAGGTTAATACCCCCGTTACCGGCATCACCACCGCCCAGGACACCTACGACATCTTCGCCGCGTTCGACGGCCGCGTGGAATACCTGCAATCGGACCTCTTCGACTTCGTCACGCCGAAGACCGTGATATCCCGCATGGTGTCCACCGAAATGGCCGCCCTGCTCGATTCCTCCAGCGAGGAGGAGCGCAAACAGACCGAACGCCGCTGGCAGGAGGTCTACAAGTTCTTCGACGTCACACCGGAAACACAGGGCATCCTGACCAACATCTACGTCTCGCCCAAGACCAGCGTCCTGAAGGGCGACCGCCTTTTCACGGTGGCCAGGAAGGTGGTGGTGATAGGGAAGAACACGGAACCGCTTTATTCTAAACTCAGCCGCGGCCTGACCGCGGAGATAGAATACGCGCGGGACCCGGACAGCAAGTTCAAGACCGTCCTGACCGACTATGTCCCCCTCAAAGGCTCCCCGCTGTTCAGCCGCCTGTGGCTGGAAGTGACCGACATTAAAACCGGCATCAAGATAGGCGAGCAGTTCAACGGCGTCCTGACCGTGGGGCGGAGCGGCGGCGCCATGCTCGTCCCGCGCGGCGATATTCTCGAGACGGGCGGCCGCAGATTCCTTATCACGGAAATAAAGACCGGGCTTGAAACCGCGGCGGAGCTGGAGGTCCTGGACCGCACCTCCGTGTACCTGGCCCCTGTCTCCCCGCTTTCGGAGGACAATGATGGAAAAACAAAAAAGATCCGCTAACATCTATTCCAGTTTCATGTTCGTGAAGCTGCAGCCGGAGTTCCGCCGGCTGATCTCCAACGAGAAGATAGCCGCCAAACAGGAATTCGAGAACATGGTCGGCTCCTGCCAGGAGAAGGTCTTCCTGCGCACCTACATGGTCTCCGGGCTCCGTTCCGACTCCGACATCCTCTTCTGGCGCATGTCCGACGACCTGGCCTACCTGCAGGAGATCTGCGCGCGCACTTTCTCCACGGGCGCCGGCAGGTACCTGACCCCGGTCCATTCCTTCCTCGGGGTCCACAACCCGGCCGACGCGGCGGCGCCTAAAAAGGAACTGGAGTTCGGCTTCCTGCCCAAAGACACTTTCGGCCGCTACCGCTACATGCTGCTGCACCCGGTGGTAAAGGCCCATACCTGGTACGAACTCTCCGAGACCGAGCGGGCAAAACTGATGTCGGAACGCAAAATAGTTGCGGACAAGTACCACGATATCCACGAGAACTTCTTCCTCTCCTACGGCCTGGACGAGCAGGAGATCATAGTGGCCAGGGAAGCCAAGGCGCTGGAGGACCTGATAGGGGCCACGCAGGAACTCCGCCAGCAGCGCATCAAGAATTACACGGCCGTGGACAAACCGGTGTTCCTGTGCCTCGGGCGCGACCTCAGGGAGATACTGGACGCGATAAGCTGAACTTGCGGAAAAGGGGTTTCGACATGAAAACAATAGGCATCATCATGGCGGGCGGCAAGGGCGAAAGGCTTTACCCGCTCACAAAAGAGCGCTCGAAGCCCGCCGTACCGTTCGGCGGCAAATACCGCATCATCGACTTCGTGCTGTCCAACTTCATCAACTCCGGCATCTACTCCAACTACGTGCTGGTGCAGTACATGTCGCAGTCCCTTATAGAATACCTCCGCTCCACCTGGAACCTGGGCGGCATCACCAAGGAGCACTTCATCACCGTGGTCCCCCCGCAGATGCGCCTGGGCGAAATGTGGTACCGCGGCACCGCCGACGCCGTCAAGCAGAACCTGAACCTTATCAACGACTACAAGCCCGACCTAGTAGCCATTTTCGGCGCGGACCACATCTACCGCATGGACATCCGCCAGATGATAGATTTCCACGTGGCCAGCAAAGCGGACGTGACGGTCTCCGCCCTCACCGTCCCCTTGAAGCAGGCCTCCCGCTTCGGCACCGTGGTGGTGGACGCCAAGAACCGCATCACCGGCTTCGAGGAAAAACCGAAGAATCCCAAGCCCATGCCCGGCAACCCCAACGCCGTCCTGGCCTCGATGGGCAACTACATCTTCAGCTATGAAGCCCTGGTGAAGATCCTTCACGAGGAATCCGGGGAGACCGCCGCGCTGGACTTCGGCAAGACCATCCTGCCCAACATTCTCAAGCGCTACCGGGTCTTCGCCTATAACTTCGACGGGCAGGTCCTGCCCGGCAGCAAACCTTACGAGGAAAAGAACTACTGGCGCGACGTGGGCACGCTGGAAGCTTTCTGGCAGACCAACATGGACCTGCTGGGCGCCAAGCCCAAGATGGACCTGAACAACAAGCTCTGGCCCATCCAGGATTCCCGCCACACCGCCGCCCCCACCAAGATCATCGAATCCAACCTGCAGGACTGCATGGTCTGCGACGGCTGCGTCATAAGCCAGTCCTCTCTGAAGCGCTGCATCCTGGCCAACGACGTGATAGTCCACGAGAAATGCCAGCTCGAGGACTGCATAATAATGGACGCCTGCGAAATAAAGGCCGGCTCGCGCCTTAAGAAGGTCATCATGGACCGGCATAACACCATAGAGGCCAAGACCACCATCGGCTACAACCAGGACCAGGACGCCCAGCATTATTACATAGACCCCGACGGCATAGTGGTTATCCCCCGCGGCATTTCAAAGTGGCAATGACCGGAAAAAAGTTCAGACTGAAGAGCAGGGAAGAGATCCTCTTGATACTGGGCGGCGAGGACGCGGACATTAAAGCCCTCGAGCGCGGCCTGAAGGTCCAGGTCTTCGTGCGCCACCATCCGGAGATCGAATGCGCGGACCTGACGCTGAAGGGCTCCCCGGCGGCGGTGGAAAAGGCCGTCCGGAGCCTGCGCGGCACGCTCGAGGAATTTTACGCCGCCCGCCTGCCCCGCGAGGAAGCCCGCCCCAGCCTGGCCCCGCCGCTGCCCGAAGGCGCGCTCTACAGGACCCCTTACGGGGAAATAATCAAGCCCCGCACCGATAACCAGAAAAAATACGTGGACGCCGTACTGGCCGGAGACCTGACGATAGGGATCGGGCCGGCCGGCACCGGCAAAACCTACCTGGCCGCCGTGTGCGCCCTGCGCGCCCTGCGCGCGCAGGAGGTAAAGCGCATAATCCTCACCCGGCCCATAGTGGAGGCCGGGGAGAAGCTGGGCTACCTGCCCGGCGACATCGCCGACAAGGTCAACCCGTACCTGCGCCCGCTCTACGACGCTTTTTACGCCCTGCTGGGCCCGGAGGAATTCCGCGCCCTGCGCGCCGACGAGATAATAGAAACGGTGCCGCTGGCCTATATGCGCGGCCGCACGCTCGAGAACGCTTTCATAATCCTGGATGAAGCCCAGAACACCCTGCCGGAGCAGATGAAGATGTTCCTGACCCGCATGGGCATGGGTTCCAAAATGGTCGTGACGGGCGACGTCACGCAGATCGACCTGCCGGACAAAGCCCGCTCCGGGCTTATCCTGGCGCGGGAGATCCTGAAAAAAGTGGCGGGCGCGAAGTTCGTGACTTTCTCGGCCGGGGACGTGGCGCGCCACCCGCTGGTGGGCGACATCCTGGCCGCCTATGAAAAATGGGAGAAGGCCGCCTGATATGCCCGTATCCGTTTTTTTCGAAGGCGAACAGCCGCCCGCGGTCAAAGCCGCCGGGCGCCTGCTGGCCAGAGCCGCGGCGCTGGGCCTGGGCCGCAACGCCGCCAGAGCCGTCAACCTGGTCCTCACGGACGGCACGGGCATCAGGACCCTCAACCGCCGCTTCCTTGCCAAGGACCGCCTCACCGACGTGATAGCTTTCAACTTCCCCCCTTCCCCCTTACCGGGCGCCAGCTGGGGTGAAGTCTATGTCTGCGTGCCGGTGGCGGCGCGCCAGGCCAAAGCCATGGGACACTCCCTGCTTACGGAACTGCTGGTACTGACCGCGCACGGCGCCCTGCACCTGGCCGGCATGGACGACAGGACGCCCGCCCTGCGCCGCAGGATGAACGAGAGAACCGCCGCCCTCCTGAAGAAACTCTGAGCGCGGCGCGTCCGCCTCCCCCGCACCCCAAGGCGCCTCCTTATTTGATAAAATAAGATAAATATGTATAACAAGTCCTTCGCCTTCGCCATATTGTTTATCCTGACGACGGCACCCGGGCAGGCCGGCCAGGAGCCGCAGCCCGAGGACTCGGAGCAGTTGAGCCAGGACATGATAAAGAACATAGACGGCTGGCTGGGCCGGATAAACGCCAAGATCCAGGCCGACAAACCGGTCACCGCCGAAGACTTCGATCCCGTTTTCGGCGATTCCTTCTTATCCGGCTCGGAGGACCCCGTCCGGGATCTGGAGCTGGCGCAACGGCGCATAGACAGCAAGCTGGGCGGCGACAATAAAAAAGTAAGCGGGGCCTACGGCAAATGGGCAGCGGACAAATTAGCGCCCGCCGACCTAGCCCCCTCGGTCGTACGCGACGACGAGCACGTGACCGTAGATCTTAAAACCCCGGGGTCCGCCGCCGACTCCATGAAGATCAACGTCGACCGCTCCCGCATAAAGCTGGATTATGACCGCGAGGAGAGCCAGCGGATAACGCACCCCGACGGCAGCGTTACCTCGGAGTCCTTTATGAAAAGGCGCTCCCGCATGATGGCGGTCCCGAAGGGCGCGAACCCCGCCAAATACAGGGTGCAGACCTCAAAAGGGCTCGTCAGCATAATTTTCGATAGGAAAAAGGGCAAAACCACGGAGGCTTCAAAGTGAACATCGAGACAGACGCCCGGACTTTACAGGAAATAGACGCGCGGCAGCAGGCGCGCTGGAAGGAGCAGGCCGCGTTCAAGACCGAGCGCAAACCCGGCAAACCCAAATTTTACTGCCTGGACATGTTCCCCTACCCCTCCGGAGAAGGCCTGCACGTCGGCCACCCGGAAGGCTATACCGCCTCGGATATCCTGTGCCGCTACAAGCGCATGAAAGGTTTTGAAGTGCTGCACCCCATGGGCTGGGACGCCTTCGGCCTGCCCGCGGAGAACTACGCCATCAGCACCGGCGTGCACCCGCGCGTGACCACGGAGAAGAATTGCGCCAATTACAAACGCCAGCTGGAATCCCTGGGCTTCAGCTACGACTGGGACCGGGAAATAAGCACCACCGACCCGGCCTATTACAAGTGGACGCAGTGGGTATTCCTGCAGCTTTTCAAGAAGGGCCTGGCCTATGAGGACACCAGACCGATAAACTGGTGCCCCAAGTGCAAGACGGGCCTGGCCAACGAGGAAGTCTTCCAGGGCAAGTGCGACCGCTGCGAAACAGCCATAGAGAAGAAGACCCTCACGCAGTGGATGCTCAGGATCACCGCCTACGGCGACCGCCTGCTGGACGGCCTGGAAGGCACCGATTGGCCGCATTCCACCCGGCTTATGCAGAAGAACTGGATAGGCCGTTCCGAGGGCGCCGAAGTGGACTTCGCTCTGCCCGGCGGCGAAAAGCTCACCGTTTTCACCACCCGCCCCGATACGCTTTACGGCGCCACGTACATGGTGCTCGCGCCCGAACATCCCCTGACGGCCAAGCTGTCCACCCCGGCGCAGAAGGCCGCGGTAGAGGCTTACGTGGCCGCCGCCGCCAATAAGTCCGACCTGGAGCGCACCGAGCTGGCCAAGGACAAGACCGGCGTCTTCACCGGCGCTTACGCCGTCAACCCGGTCAACGGGGAGAAGCTCCCCATCTGGACCGCCGACTACGTGCTGACCACCTACGGCACCGGCGCCATCATGGCGGTCCCGGCCCATGACGACCGCGACCACGAGTTCGCCGTGAAGTTCGGCCTGAAGATAATAGAGGTCCTGAAAGCCCCGGCCGACTGGAAGGGCGAAGGCGCCTTCTGCGGCGACGGCACCTCGATAAATTCCGGCATCATAGACGGCCTGCCCACACCCGAGGCGAAGAAGAAGATAACCAAGTGGCTGGAAGAGAAGAGCATAGGCCGCGCCAAGGTGAATTTTAAACTGCGCGACTGGCTGTTCGCCAGACAGCGCTACTGGGGCGAGCCCTTCCCGTTGGTGCATTGCCCCAAGTGCGGCACCGTGCCGGTGCCCGAGAGCGAACTGCCGGTGCTGCTGCCCGAGGTGGAGAAGTACGAGCCCACCGGCACCGGAGAAAGTCCGCTGGCCGCGATAGATTCCTGGGTAAACACGAAGTGTCCCTCCTGCGGCGGCCCCGCAAAGCGCGAGACCAACACTATGCCGCAATGGGCGGGCTCCTGCTGGTATTACCTGCGCTTCATAGACCCTAAAAACACGTCCGCCTTCGTCGACAAGGAACTGGAGAAGGCCTGGATGCCGGTAGACCTTTATATCGGCGGCTCGGAGCACGCCGTGCTGCACCTGCTGTACGCCCGCTTCTGGCACAAGGTGCTGTTCGACCTGGGCCTGGTCTCAACGAACGAACCTTTCAAGAAACTCGTCCACCCCGGCATGATACTCGCCTACGCCTACCGCGACGGCAAAGGCGCCTACCGCGGCTACAAGGAACTCGACATCGCCGAGGACGGCTCGGCCAGAACTCCCGAAGGCGAAACGCTCAAGCCCGTCGTGGAGAAGATGTCCAAGTCCAAAAAGAACGTTATAAACCCCGACGAGATACAGGAGCGCTACGGCACGGACGCTTTCCGGCTTTACGAGATGTTCCTGGGCCCGCTTGAGGATACCAAGCCCTGGAATCTGCGCGGCATAGAAGGCGTCTACCGCTTCATCAAGCGCGCCTACGCCTGGGGCCTGGAGCGCCGCACCGCCCTCACCGGGGATAAAGCCTCCGGCGCGGACCTGCTGCTGCGGCACCAGACCATAGAAAAGGTCGGCTCCGACATCGAGTCGCTCAAATTCAACACGGCCATCTCCGCGCTGATGGTCTATCTCAACCGCCTGACGGAACAGAAGGAAACCTCCAGGGAGGACTTCGTCACTTTCCTGTCCCTGCTGCACCCTTTCGCGCCGCATATCACCGACGAACTCTGGGAGCTTTCCGGCGGCACGGGCACGCTTATGAAACAGGCCTGGCCGCTGGCGGACAGGTCCGTTATAGCCACGCGGGACATAGAGATCCCCGTGCAGGTCAACGGCAAAGTAAAAAGCCGCCTGACCGTAAAGGAAACTACGCCGCAGGAAGAGATAAAACGCCTGGCGCTGGAAGCGGCCGCGGCGCACACCGCCGGCAAGACCGTAGTCAAGGTGATAGTGGTGCCCGGCCGGCTGGTAAGCATTGTCGTAAAATAACAGGGGGATGCATGAAGAAATTATTGTTCATAACGGCTGTGATCGCGCTGGGCGCGTGCTCCAGTTCGGAAATAGTCTACAGGCCGGCGGAACAGAAACTGCCGCAGTACATAAAACGCATCGCCGTGCGCTCTTTCGCCAATAAGACGCAGCAGTTCGGCCTCGAGGAAAAAATAACCCTCAAGGTCATAGACGAATTCCTCAAGAACGGCGAATACTCCGTGTCGCCGGAGAACTCCGCCCAGGGCGTGATAGTGGGCGAGATAAGCCACTACATCCTCACCCCCATCCAGTACGACGTGAACCTGGTGCCCACCGTCTACAAGCTTAACGTCATAGCGTCCGTACGCCTGCTGGACCGCGAACAGAACCGCTACCTCTGGGAAGAGCCGGCCCTGCAGGTGACCAAGATGTACTCGGCCGCCAACCTCCCCGGCGGCCTCACCGAGGAACAGGCCAGGGAAGCGCTCTGGGAGATCCTGGCCAAGGACGTGGTGATGCGCACCGTGTCCGGCTTCGGCTCCGTTTCGAGCGCTTCGTGGAAAAAAATGCCCGGCTCCCAGGACACGCAGACCTCGACGACCACGGCGCACTGAGCCGCGACAGGTATTCAAGAATGCAGACCCTGACACCTAAAACCCTCGCGGATGAATGGGCGAAAAAGACCACCCGGCCCGTTTATTACCTTTGCGGCGAGGAAACGGCGCTGAAAGACGCCGCGCTCAAGCGTTTGGAGAGCATCTTCCGGCCGGAGTCTTTCAACTTCTCGGTGCGCGACGCGGAAACCACGGATATAGCGCAGGCCCTCGACGAAGCCCAGACGGCGCCGATGCTGGCGGAAGTCCGCTTTGTGGCGATAAAGCGGGTGGAGAAGCTGCGGAAGGAACCGCTCAAGACCCTGCTGGCCTATATAGAGAACCCCTGCCCCAGCGCCTGTCTGCTGCTGCTGTCCGACTGGCCGCGCGAGAAGGCCGACCCCTTCCCCGCGGCCCTGAGCGCCGGCTCCGCCCTGGTGAACTTCGCCCCGATGGCGCACCAGCAGGCCGTAGAGCACATGAACTCGGTGCTGCTGACCAAAGGCGTAAGGACGGACGGGGAAGCGCTGGAGCTGCTGATAGAGCTGCTGGGCACCGACTCGGTCACGCTGGACGGGGAAGCGGAAAAGATCACCCTTTACATGCACGGGCTCAACCGCGTTTTCAGCCCGGAGGACGCCATCGCTCTGGCCGGCTTCGCCAGGGCGCAGAACCCTTTTGAACTCTCCAACGCGGTAGCCGGCAGACGCGCGGGCGACGCGGCCAGGGCCGCGGAAGACATGCTGGCCGCCGGCACCGAACCGCTGGCGCTGCTCTCCCAGGTTTCGCGCTCGGTGGAACGCCTGCTTAAGGTGAGGCGCCTGGCGGCCGCCGGCGAAGGCCCCGCCGCCTGCTACCAGGCCGGCATGTCCCCCGGCCAGTACCACGCGGCCCAGCGCGACGCGGCGGCCTACAGCGAGGACAAGCTGCTGCGCAGCCTCAGGCGCTGCCTGGAGGCGGAGGAGCTCCTTAAATCTTCGTCGAAGAGGGACCCCGGCCTTATAGTGCGCCAGCTGGTCCAAGAGATAACGGCGGGAAAATAGCGGCGGCAGGTAACGGCAAAAACCCCGGCCAACTGCGCCGGGGCGGTTCTTCCTGAAGAAGAAAGTTTATTTAACCGAGGGATTCTGCGCTATCGACTTGATGCGCGCCGAGAGGCGGGACTTTTTGCGGGCGGCCGCTTTCCAGTGGATAGTCCCGGACTTGGCAGCCTTGTCCAGAATGGAGTAGGTTTTCGGCAGCATTTTCTGCGCGTTTTCCATGTCCTTCTTGGCGACGAGGGTGCTGAATTCTTTCGAGGTGTCGTGAATCCTGGTTTTTATGCCTCTGTTCTTGGAGGCCAGTTTCTCTGATTTGCGCCAGGCTTTGATAGCGCTGGTATGTCTTCCGGTCTTGAGTTTTGCCATAGTGAACATAGTTTATCATTCTATGGGTATAAAAGCAAATTTAATCCCCCAGCCCGGCGTAGAAAGCCACAACAGGGCTTTCGCGCGCGGCATGACCGGCCTGGCGGGGGCCGGGCTTATAACAAAGGCCCTCGGCTACGCCAGGGACGCGCTGTTCGTGGCTTTTTTCGGGGGCGGCGCCCTGGCGGACGCCTACTACGCGGCTTTCCGGCTGGTCAATATCTTCAGGCGCACCGTTGGGGAAGGCGCCCTGAACGCCGTTTTTATCCCCCTTCTTGAGAAAGAAAAGGCCAGGCGCGGCGACGCCGCCCGCGTTTTCTTCTCCTCCGCCTGGACTTTCATATTCTGCTCTTCCGCGCTCGTAGGCCTGGCGGGCGTGATCTTCAGGCGGGAACTGGTCACCCTGGCCGCCTGGGGGTTCAAGGGAACGCCCGGGCAGCTGGAGCTGACGGCGCTGCTGACGGCCGCCCTGATGCCCCACCTGCTGTTCGTCAACGTGTCCGCGCTATTTACGGCGGCGCTGAATTCGGCGAGAAAATTCTTCTTCCCGGCGCTGGCGCCGGCGGCCTTCTCGGTAGCCGTCATCGGCGTGCTGCTCGCTTTCCACCGCGGCTTCTTCAGCGCCCTGGACGACCGCGGCAAGATCATACTGCTGGCCGCGGCCGCCTCCGCCTCCGGCCTTGTGCAGGTGCTGGCGCTGGTCCCGGCGCTAAGGCGCGAGGGCTACGGGCTCAAGTTCACCAATCCGCTTAAGAACCTTTCCGCCGCGCCGGCCCTGCTGGCGGCCGGCCCGGCGGCCCTGGCGCTGGCCCAGGACCAGGTGTCCATGCTCATCAGCACGGCCTACGCGAGTTTTCTGCCCGCGGGCGCCATCACGGCCATCTATAACTCGGCGCGGCTGGTGCAATTCCCTGTTTCGCTTTTCGCCGCGGCCGCCGCTTCGGTCTCCCTGCCGGAACTGGCCGGCCGCAGCGCCGCCGGCGATACCGAAGGGTTCCGCGCCCACTTGAAGCTGTCCCTCGCGGCTTCCTGGCTGATCATGCTGCCTGCGGCCGTCGGCATAGCCGTTACCGCGCTGCCCATCTGCCGCGCACTGTTCGAGCACGGCAAGTTCCTGCCGGCGCAAAGCCTGCTGACCTCGCAGACCCTTTTCTGGCTGGCCCTGGGGCTGCCGGCCTACGGCTTCAACAAAGTTTCCATCTCGGCGCTTTACGCGCTGGGCAGGCATAAAGAACCGATGGTGATAATTTCCGGGCAGCTGGCCTTGAACGCCCTGCTGTGCCTGCCGCTGGCCCGTGCCCTGGGCGCCGGCGGGCTGATGCTGGCCACGTCGCTGAGTTCCTGGGCGGCGGCGCTGGTTTTAATGCTGATCTTAAAAAGGAGAACGGGGCTAAGCCCGCTCTCCGACCTGCCGGTTTTCCGACCGGCGCTGGCCGCCGCGGCCGCCGGGCTGGCGGCCCTGGCCCTGAAGCTGGCCCTGGAACCGGCGGGCCCCCTGCTGGTGACGGCCGTCGCGGTGCCCGGAGCCGTAGTGGTCTATTTCCTGGCCCTGAAACTCCTGGGAGTGGAAGAAAGCAAACTGATAACCGGCGGTAAATTCTAGCGGCTATGGACCTGTCACACCTGCCCGATACCCCCGGCGTCTACCTGATGCGCGACGCCGCCGGCACCGTGCTTTATGTGGGCAAGGCCAAGGACCTGCGCGCGCGGGTGACGCAGTACTTCCAGAAGAACCCCGGCGACCGGCGCTGGAAGATCCCCAACCTGGTGGCCCTGATACGCCGCATTGATTATGTGGCCGCCTCGAGCGAGCGCGAAGCCCTGCTCACCGAACGCCAGCTGATCTACAAGCTGCAGCCCTTCTTCAACGAGATGTGGAAGGACTCCAAGACCTATCCCTATGTTGAGATCACGCGCGAAGATTTTCCCCGCCTCTTCTTCACCCGCAGGAAGCTTCGGGACGGCGGCCAATACTTCGGACCATTCCCGAAAGTTGAGCCGGTCAAAAAACTGCTGGGCTACCTGTCGCGTATAAAGTTCATAAACCTGCGCCGCTGCCGCTGGGATTTTTCCGTGGCCAAGCCCCTGGACGAGCGCAAGATAAAGACCTGTCTTTATTTCCACACGGGGCAGTGCACGGCCCCGTGCGCGGGGAAGATCTCAAAAGCGGCCTATGCCGCACTGGCGGGCCGGGTGGCGGATTTCCTGAAAGGCGACTACAAAAAGCTGCGCGCGGCCTTTAAAAAGAAAATGGCGGCCGCCTCGGCCGGGCTGGCCTTCGAGGAGGCCGGTATGTACCGCGACTTTCTCAACGCTTTCGCGCACATGGAGGAACGCGTCCTGGTGAGCAAGCTGGATCCGGACTTTCTGGAGAAGGCGACCGGGCGCACGGGGTCGGTGACGGCCTTAAAGGAGGCGCTGGGCCTGGCGCGCCCGCCGGCGCACATAGAGGCGTTCGATACTTCGAGTCTTTTCGGCCGGCAGGCGGTGGGCTCCTCCGTCTGTTTTATCAACGGCGAGAAAAACACGGCGCATTACCGGCATTATAAGATCAATTTCAAGAACGCGCCGGAGGGCTCTAACGATTTTGCGATGATAGAGGAGATCGTGGGGCGGCGGCTGGCGCAGATAACGAAGAAGGGCGAGCCGCTGCCGGACCTGCTGGTGATAGACGGCGGGCCGGGGCAGCTGGCGGCGGCGATGAAGGCGATGGCGGCGGCGAAGGTGAAGCTGCCGGTTATCAGTCTGGCCAAGCGGCTGGAGGAGATCTACTCCCCTCTGCGCGCGCGGCCGCTGCTGCTGGACCGGGCGAACCCGGGCCTGCGCCTGCTGCAGGCGCTGCGCGACGAGGCGCACAGGTTCGGGATAACGTATCACCGCAAATTGCGAGGGCGCTCGGAGTTGGCGGAGTAATGGCTGGCTGACGCCTGCGGGACCGGAACGCAAAAACGTGGTCTCGCACACCGTGCTCGCCACTCCCCGCCTCGCCCTCCGCGCTTACGCAAGCGTCGGGCTCCGGCAGGGTTTTGCTAACCCGGTCCCGCAGGCGTCAGCCAGGTAAACATTACAAGGCCAACTCCTCGCTAAGGTTATGAATAGAAAAGAAATATTTGAGAAGATGAAGGGGTATACGCTGTTCCAACAGGCGGTGTGGAAGGCTTGCATGCGCATCCCGGAAGGCGAGACGCGCAGTTATAAGTGGGTGGCGGAACAGATAGGAAAACCGGGCGCCGTCAGGGCGGTGGGCTCGGCCCTGGGGAAGAATCCTTTCGCGCCGGTGGTGCCCTGCCACCGGGTGATCAAGTCCGACGGCTCTCTTGGCGGTTTCTCCGCCCCGGGCGGCCCGAAAGCCAAACTAAACCTCCTTAAAAAAGAAAGGGCACGATTACTTTCCCCCCTTCTTCCGGCGCGTTGCTTGAAAATTCAGCCTTAACGCAGTTTGTTTTTGCAAAACAAAACGGCGTTTTGAGCCTTTACGGTAAAAAGGCCATAGTGTATAATAAAGCCCGATGCGTGTCGCCCTCATATACCCGTCCTGCCCCGAACCCATGCTCCGGATATCCGTCAGGAGCCATGAGGATTTCCCGTCGGGGCTGGGCTACATAGCCGGTTGCCTGCGGGAATCCGGGCATACCGCCGCCATATTTATCCCCGATCTGTTCCTCATGCCGATGGCCCGCGTCTGGCGGGAACTGGAAACCTTCAAGCCGGATATCGTCGGCCTCTCCGCTGTCACGCGCAACTTCATGGAAGCCCGGCGCGTTACCGGTGAAGTTAAACGGCGTTTCGGCTGCCCCGTGGTCATGGGGGGGCCTCATCCGACTGCCCTGCCGCGCTCTACGCTGCTGGGGCTGCCGGCATTGGACGCGGTAATAGCCGGCGAAGGCGAGCTCCCCATGCTGGCCCTGGCAGCCCAGTTCGATAAGACCGGCGGGCTGGATTTCGAAAAAATACCCGGCGCGGCCTTTATCAGGGAGGGCCGGTACTTTGAGAATGCGCGCGCGGAACCGGTCGCGGACCTGGACAGCCTGCCGTACCCGGCGCTGGACCTTCTCAACGGCGGAGCCGCCAGGCTGGGCAACGAGAAGATAATAACCAGCCGCGGCTGCCCCGGCCAATGCAATTTCTGCGCCAACATCTGCATGGGCCGCAAGTTCCGTCCGCACAGCCCGGAGCGTGTGGTGGCCGAAATAGAGCACCTGATGAAAAAATACGGGTCCAGGTTCTTTCACATACTGGATGACTGCTTCACCGCCGACAACAACAGGGCGCACCGCATATGCGACCTGATAATAAGCAAAAGACTGAAAATAGCCTGGGACGCCGCCGGGCGCGTGAACACCCTGCTGGACGAGTCGCTGATAGTTAAACTGAAAAAGGCCGGATGTGTGCGCGTGCAGCTGGGGATAGAGACGGGCAGCCAGCGCATAAACGATCTTATCGGCAAAGGCACTACGCTGGAAATGGCCGAGAAATGCTGCGGCCTGCTGCGCAGGCACGGCCTTGAACCTTATACCTCGTTCATAATCGGGAATGAAGGGGAGACCAGGGAGACCATAAAAGAGACCATAGCTTTCTCCAGAAAATTGAAGTCCACGATCAGCGTGTTCAATACGCTGATCCCTTTCCCCGGCACCGCCATCTTTGAAAAGTATTACAAGGACTACGACAGGCCGGATACGGACTGGACGGGCTGGTCCTCCCAATGGCCGGGGCGGCCTTATGAACCGCGGCAAACCGCCCTCTCCGGCACGACGCTGTGGCTGTATACGCTCCGCGCCTGGTTCAGCTACTTCTGCTCCCCCTCGCAAATACTGCGTATACTGGGCGGCGCGTTCAACTGGCTGAGCATCTCTGAAACATAGGAGCTGCCTCACGCCCCCCTCGGCCGTTGCCCGCAGCGTAGCAGATAAAAAAGCCCGGATGTTCCGGGCTTTTAGTTTTTTTTGGAGATATCTTTAACCGACCATTTCGCCCAGGCTGAACATGGGCATGAACATGGCGATGACGATGGTGCCGACGACGACGCCCAGGAAGACTATGATGAGGGGTTCTATCATGGAGGTGAGGCCCTTTACGGCGGTGTCGACCTCCTGGTCGTAGAAATCAGCTATCTTGTTCAGCATGGTGTCCAGGCCGCCGGTCTCTTCGCCGACGCTTATCATCTGGATGACCATCGGCGGGAAAATATTGGCTTTCTTGAGGGGGTCGGAGATGCGGCCGCCTTCTTTAATGGAGTCGCGGCTGCCGTTGATGGCCCGCTCGATGATCTTGTTGCCGGAGGTTTTGGCCACGGTTTCCAGGCCCTGCAGGATGGGCACGCCGGACTTTATCAGCGTGCCAAGCGTACGGGTGAACCTGGCGATGGCTACTTTCTTGAGCAGTATGCCGAATATCGGCAGTTTGAGCGAGATCGCGTCCACTTTCTCCTGCCCCTTGTCGGTCTTCAGCCAGCGCTTGAACAGCCAGCCGCCGCCGACCATGAACGGAAGGACATAGAGTATCTTCTCACGCAGGAAATCGGAAAGGGTTATCATGACCCGCGTCAGGAAAGGCAGTTCCGCGCCGAAGCTGGAAAAGATGTCCTTGAAGATGGGGATGACGAACATGATCAGGAAGATGGTGATAAGGCCAGCCACGCTGAACACCACCGCCGGGTACATCAGCGCGCTCTTTACTTTGGCGCGCAGCTGCTCGGAGGATTCCAGGAAGCCGGAAAGCCGCTCGAGAATGGTGTCGAGGATACCGCCCACTTCGCCGGCCTTGATCATGGCGACGTAGAGCTCGCTGAAGGCCTGCGGATGCTTCTTCATGGCGTCGGCGATGGAAAGCCCCGCTTCGATGTCGCCGCGCAGAGCGCTCACGACAGATTTAAAGGCAGGGTTTTCCGCCTGCGCCTCAAGGATGTTCAACCCCTGCACTATGGGCACGCCGGCGGACACCAGCGTGGAAAGCTGGCGGGAAAAGATAACGATATCCTTGCTGTCAACCTTGGGCTTAAAAAAGGGCTTCCTCGCCCCGCCCTGCTTGATCTCCACCACGGACAGCTTCTGTTCGCGCAGACGGGCGAGGGCGGCCTTCTGGTCGGCCGCCTCGACTACGCCTTCGACGGTCTTGCCGCCGCTTTCCTTGGCTTTATAAGCGAATTGCATTTTTTAGCTGCTCACCGACAGCGATTTCTGCAGGAGTTTCTTCAGGTCTTCCGGGTCCGCCGAGCGGTTCACGGCTTCCTGGTAGCTGATCTTCTGCTTCTTATAGAGGTCGACGAGCGACTGGTTCATGGTGACCATGCCGTACTTGCCGCCGGTCTGGATGATGGTGGGGATCTGCTCGATCTTCTGCTCGCGGATAAGGTTGCGCACGGCCGAGTTGGCGATAAGCACCTCGCAGGCGAGCGTGCGGCCCGTGCCGCTGGCCATGGGCAGCAGCTGCTGCGCGAACACGCCCTGCAGCACGAACGACAGCTGCACGCGGATCTGCTCCTGCTGGTGCGGCGGGAACACGTCGATGATGCGGTTGATGGTCTGGGAAGCGTCGGAGGTGTGCAGGGTGGCGAACACCAGGTGGCCGGTTTCGGCGATGTTCAGGGCGGCGCTGATGGTCTCCAGGTCGCGCAGCTCGCCGATAAGGATGACGTCGGGGTCCTGCCGCAGCACGTGGCGCAGCGCGGCGCCGAAAGTTTCGGTGTCGGCGCCCACTTCGCGCTGGTTGACGATGCTCTTCTTGTGGGTGTGCACGTACTCGATGGGGTCTTCCACCGTTATAATATGGTAGTTGCGGTGCTCGTTGAGGTAGTCGATCATCGACGCGAGGGTCGTAGACTTACCGGAACCGGTGGGGCCGGTGATCAGCAGCAGGCCCTTGGTCATCTTCATCAGCTCGTAGACCACCGGGGGCAGATTAAGTTCGTCGAAAGTCTTATATTTGCTGGGGATGGAGCGGATGGCCGCGCCGACCACGCCGCGCTGGCGGTAGGCGTTCATGCGCAGGCGGCCCATGCCCTTGATGCCGAAGGCGAAGTCCAGCTCGTTGGTGGCCTCGAAGCGCTGGCGCTGGGCATCGGTCATCAGCGAGAAGATCAGCGTCTGGCACATTTCCGGGGTAAGTTTTTCGAAGGGGGTTTGGAGCAGGTCGCCGTCTATGCGGAGCATCGGGGTGGCGCCGGCGGTGATGTGGATGTCCGAGGCGTTCTTCTCGTGCATCATTATGAACAATTCGCTCATCGTTACCATGAAATAGCTCCTGTTTGCCCGCTGAAGATCCGTGCCGCGCCGGGTTTCCGGCCCGCGGCGCCCTTAATCCACACCCGACCCGGTCACGCGTATGACTTCTTCCACCGTGGTCGCGCCGATAAAAAGCTTGCGCAAAGCCGACTCTCTCAGGGTTATCATGCCGTTCTTGCAGCCGGCCTCTTTTATCTTGGAAACGTGCGCCTTCTCTATGATAAGGCCCCTGATGACATCGTTGATCTCAAGTATCTCGTGGATACCCATGCGCCCCTTATAACCGGTCTTGGCGCAGAGGTCGCAGCCCCTGCCCCTCGACAGCGTTATTTTACCATTTTTAATATGGTTATCAAGGACGGCTTTGGAGACGCCCAGGCTTACCAGCAGTTCCGGCTTCACCTCGTAGGTTTCCTTGCAATTCTTGCAGATGCCGCGCACAAGACGCTGCGCCACCACCATCAGCAGGGTGGAGGAGGTCAGGAAGGGCTCCACGCCCATCATGCCGATGCGGGTTATGGCGCCGGGGGCGTCGTTGGTGTGCAGGGTGGAGAAGACCAGGTGGCCGGTCATGGCGGCGTTTATGGCGGTGGACATCGTCTCGAAGTCCCTTATTTCGCCCACCATTATGATATCCGGGTCCTGGCGCAGGAAAGAACGCAGACCGGAGGCGAAGGTAAGTCCCACGTCGGCGTTCACCATCACCTGGTTGATGCCCTCCAGGTTGTATTCGATGGGGTCCTCGATGGTGACGATATTCACGTCGGGCGCGTTGAGCGTGGCCAGAGCCGAGTAAAGGGTGGTGGACTTACCGGACCCCGTGGGCCCGGTGATGAGGTTGATGCCGTGCGGGGCCTTCAGGCACTTAGAGAAGATCGCCAGGTTCTCCGGCTCCATCCCCAGGTCTTCCAGCCTGAGTTTCAGGCCGGAGGAATCCAGGATACGCATGACCACCTTTTCCCCCGGGCCGCAGGGCAGGATGGAAATACGCAGGTCTATCTCGTGGTCCTCGATCTTGAGCTTGGTGCGGCCGTCCTGCGGCAGGCGCCGCTCGGAAATATCCAGCGTGGCCATGATCTTGAGGCGGCTGATTATCGCGTTATGGAATTTTTTAGGCGGCGAGGGCTGCGCGTGCAGCACGCCGTCTATGCGGAAACGGACCTTGGTATCCTTATAGGTGGGCTCGATATGGATATCGGAAGCGTGCGCCTTTATGGCGGAAGAGATGATGAGGTTCACCATCTGCACTATGGGGGCGGCCTCCCCCTTCTCTTCCAGCGAGATAAGGTCGTCGCCCCCGCCATTCGATCCGTCTTCGGTGACCAGGGACACCTCGGTGGTGCCGCCGGTGGTCCTCCTGAGGATGTCGTCGAGCGCTTCCTTGGAGGTTTTTGAGCCGTAATTCTTGTCTATCGCGGCGGAGATGTCGGATTCCGAGCCGAAGACCGGCTTTATGTCGTAACCGGTCATCATCTTCAGATCGTCAAGGACCACGATGTTGAGCGGGTCCTCCATCGCCACCTTCAGCTTGTTCTCCGTCTTCTGCACGGCGATCAGGCCGTAGCGGCGGGCGATGTTCTCCGGGATGATCTTCAGGACTTCCGCGGGCGCCTCGAAACCGCGCAGGTCCACGAACTCTATGCCGAACTGCTTGCTGAGAAATTCCAGCAGGCTGCGCTCTTCTATGTATTTCTTGTGGACGAGGAGGTGGCCCAGCTTGCTGCCGGTGGTGCGCTGCATCTCCAGCACTTCATTGAGCTGGGCGGCGGTTATCAGGCCGGAAGTGACCAGCATTTCGCCGAGGCGCTTGGAAATATTTATGGACAAACCTTTTTCAGCCATATAATTGGGAAAGTGACCGGCGCTCAGCGTACCGGGGCGACTATCCGCCCTGTGCGATGTTTATATATCTTACTAAATAGTTCCCGTCATGCCGACAAGCCGCCGCCGGCGCGCGGCTATTCACCCGCTCCTTAGAAAAGCTCTTCGTCCGACTCCTGGGCTTTCAGATATTTTACCTGTTCCGACCCCTCGGCCTGCGCGTTCTCGAAACCCGTGGGTTCCGGTTCCCCGCTGGCGACGGCCTCGGGGGCGTCGGGCAGGGGCAGTATGGGCACCTCTTTAGGGCGCGAGGGCTTCCTGACCTTGTGCTTGGCTGCCGGTTTTTTGGCGGTGACCGCGGCCGCGCTCTTTTCCCCGGCGGAGAGGTCCAGGAGTTCTATGGCGCTGTTGTTTATGCCGCGCACGATATCCTGTTTGGCGGCGTCGACTTCGAACTGGTAGATCAGCGGGTCCTGTTTGGGCCTGAGCAGGCGGTACTGCACCACCAGGATATCCCCGTGCAACGGCGTGGCCGTCCACTCTTCGTTGGAACCGCCGGCGGAACCGGAAAGGAAAGAGTTGGCGAACCAGGTGGCTATCGTGCCGCGGCCGCCGGAAAGCTTGTAATCCTTTACTATCTCGAGGGCTTTGCGGATATTTTCGTTGACCGGCTTTTCCGGCTCCTGGGCCGGCTGCGGCTGGACGGCCTGGAGCGCCGGCTGTGCGGAGGGCGTCTGCTGTTCGGCGGCCGCAGGCTGCGGCCCTTCGGCGGGTTCGGCCTTGGCCTCCGGCTCTTTCGTCTCAAGCTGGCTGGTCATGGCCGTGCTTTTTTTCTTCCCGCCCAGGTTAAGCATGGAGAATTCAGAAAAGCTGACGCCCTCGCCCATAAAGAAGTAGCCCAGGCCGCCGGCGGCTATGGAACCGAAGATCACAAGTATGGCTATAAAGGCGAGCTTGCCGCCTTTCTTCCTCGGCTTATCCTGGGGCTTGGCTTCCGGTTTCCCCTTTACCACCGGCACCGGGATACGCTGCGTCTTATCGGGCGAATCTGCGGGGGCCGCGGGAGCTTTCTTCTCAGAAGCCGAGAGCTGCGCCTTCGGCGACGTTTCCGCCGGCTGAACGGCTGGCGCCGGGCTTGCCGCGGGCGCGGGAGCCGAGGCCGCCGGGTTATAGTACACCGGCTGCGCCTGGGGCTGGAACTGGAACCCGCGCTGGGCCATGCTCTGAGGCTGGGCAGCCTGGGGCTGCTGGGCGGGCACGCCGAAATCGTAGGTAGGCGGCTTTACCGCCTGCGGCTGGGCGGCCGGGGCCTGCCTGACGGACTGCGCCGGAGGCACCTCCTCGTGGCGGGGCTCTATTTTAAACTGCTGGGCGGTGTCGGACTTGGCGGTTACTACGGTAAAATCATAAACGACGCCGCCGGCCTGCTGCGGCAGCGGCTCGGCCTCGGGCTCAGGCGAGGGCGAGGGGACTTCAGAACTTTTGAAAGCGCCGGGAGGGGCCGCCTCCGGCCCGGGCAGCGGTTTGTCATAATGGGAACCATAAACGTAGGCGGGCGCCTGGGTCTGGCCAAGGCTCCTGAATTTGCGGCTGGTCAGGCCGGCGTCGTCGGAGGGGCCCTTCTCTTCCGCACCCAGGGAAGTTTCGAGTTTTATTTCGCTCGAAGCGCCTATACTTTTTAAAGCTTTACTTTCCAGCTCCGGGACCGGCTGCTCCGCTTTGGCGGCGGCGGGAGTTTGCGCGGCGGGAGCGGCGGCGGATGAAGGGGACGCGTCCTCCATAAGGGACAATTCTTCCCGTTTGATCTCTTCTATCTTGCGGATGGTCTCGGCTTTTTCCTTCAGGTCGGACAGGTGGCGCACCTGCTCCACTTCGCGGGCGGTGAGGTCGGCGCGGCCGGTCTCGCCTTTAAGGCGGGCCTCCAGGTCGTTTATGCGCTCGCGGTTCTTCTTCTCCTCCAGCTCCTTGGTGCGGATCTTTTCGAGGAGGAGGTTCTTTTCCCAGCGGGCGGCTTCCAGTTCTTCCTGTATGCGCGAAAGGCGGATGTCGAATTTCTCCGCCAGGTCGTAATCGGTTTCACCCGGGGCTACGGGGTTCTCTTTCCCCTCCTTGTAGGCGCCGAGAACGTTGTCTATGGTGTCGAGCAGGTCCCCGTAAGAGGCGCCGGCCGAGGGTTCTTTGTCTTCGTAATAACGGACGGAAGCGTTGAAGCCGGTTTCGTATTCGTAGGCGCCGCCCATGACGCCGGCGGTAACTACGCGGCCCGCGCCCACGCTCATGGCGGAAGCGATCTCGGCCACCTGGGTGGCGGGGCGCCAGTCGCCGGGGTTGTCGCCGGTGGCGGTCTCGGGGCAAACCAGGCTTTCCTCGGCAAAAGCGGGCAGGGCCAGCATTTCTGCCGGCTCATAGGGACCGAGTATGTTGCCTTCCGAGTAGAACCAGTATTTCATAAGGTTTACTAAGGAAAGTTTACAATTCTTCTATTTAGGATTTGATTCAAAGATGTAACCAAATTGTTACAGGGGCCGGCAGGGATATCCCCCCCTGTATACAGCCTGAGGTTTTGCGCTAAGACCGCAGGGTAGCGTAGTCGGGTTGGCGAGGGTATGGGCCCGTCGGGCACGGGGTCGGGACACACCGTGCCCGCCCCTCCTCTCACTGCAGTGGCCTTCGGCCACCCAGTCGCCGCGCTTACGCAAGCGGCTCCTTCCGAGAGGGCCCGCCGAACCCATACCCTCGCCAACCGCCTAGGTTTTGCGCCGGAGGGTTGGCGAGGGTATGGGTTCGGCGGGCCCTCTCGGAAGGAGCCGCTTGCGTAAGCGCGGCGACTGGGTGGCCGAAGGCCACTGCAGTGAGAGGAGGGGTGTTTTTGACAACCCTATCCCCGCGGCAGGCCGACAAATAACGAGCCTACAATTTACCAATAGCAACAGAGATTCTGCGGAGGGTTTCGGGTTTGCCGAGGAGTTCGGCTATTTCTACGGCGCCGGTCGGGGTGACGGCCTGGCCGGAGATGGCGATGCGCAGCGGCCACATGACCGGGCCGAGCTTGGCGCCCTTGGCTTCGGCGTAGGTTTTGACGGCGGCCAGGATGCCGGCGTAGTCCCAGGCGGGCAGAGCGTTAAGGACGCCTTCGAGGTCCTTCAGCGCGGCCTTACTGCTCTCCAGCGTGGTCTTGTTCTTGGCGTGCACGAACAGCTCCGCGGCATACTTCTCGTCGAGCTCCGCCAGGAAGGCCGTCATCTGCGGGATATCCGAAAGCTTTTCCACCTTGCCCTGGATAAAACCGGTGAGCTTTT
The DNA here is from genome assembly GCA_001799795.1 of Elusimicrobia bacterium GWC2_61_19. Lineage (GTDB taxonomy): Bacteria > Elusimicrobiota > Elusimicrobia > Elusimicrobiales > UBA9959 > UBA9959. The sequence continues at coordinate 98,186 of MGUD01000025.1, read as the reverse complement.
TGGCGTCGAAACCTTTCACGATCCTCTCGGGGTAGAACTTCAGGAACAGCTCGTGGGCCTCTTCGGGTTTCATGGCCTTCACGTGCTGGGCGTTGAGCCAGGTCAGCTTCACCATATCGAACATGGCCGGCGCCTTGCCGATCCTGGCGATATCGAACTTCTCGATCAGGTCGGCTTTGGTGAAGAACTCCTGCTCGGTGCCGGGGTTCCAGCCCAGCAGCGCGATGTAATTTAGGATGGCCTCGGGCAGATAGCCCTTGTTCAGGAAGTCCGACAGCGCCACGCTGCCTTCGCGTTTGGAGAGTTTTTTGCCGCTCTCGCCCAGGATATGCGGCAGGTGGATATGTTCGGGGATCTCCCAGCCGAAGGCCTTGTAGAGCAGGATGTACTTGGGCGTGGAGGAGATGTACTCGCAGCCGCGCATCACGTGCGTGATGCCCATCAGGTGGTCGTCCACGACGTTGGCGAAATTATAGGTCGGGTAGCCGTCGCGCTTGAGCAGGATCTGGTCGTCCAGCTGCTTATGGTCCACTTCGATATCGCCGTACACGAAATCCTTGAAGCTGGTCTTGCCCTCGTGGTCTATCTTCTGACGGATGACATAAGGCATACCCTTGGCCAGGTTGGCCTGAACTTCCGCCTCTGAGAGGCGGCTGCAGCGGCCGTCGTACCCCAGGATGGGGCCGTCGTGGGCCTCTTCGCCGGGTTCTTCCGTCTTCTCCTGCTTGTCGCAGAAGCAGCGGTAGGCATGGCCTTCCTTCAGCAGCTGTTCGGCGTATTGTTTGTAAAGCGGCAGACGCTGGCTCTGCACATAGGGGCCGACCGGGCCGCCCTTGTCCGGGCCCTCGTCGTGCTCCAGGCCGGTCACCCTGAGGCTCTCATAGATGACCTTCACGCTGTCCTCGACCAGGCGCGCCTGGTCGGTGTCCTCTATCCGCAGGATGAACTTCCCGCCGTTCTTGCGGGCGTGCAGGTACGCGTACAGCGCGGTCCTGAGGTTGCCTATATGCATGTAGCCGGTAGGGCTGGGGGCGAATCTGGTCCTGACTTCCATGGTGTTATTCCTTGTGCTCTGCCTGGGCTGGTTATTTTTCCGACTCGGCCAGCAGCTCGCGGGCGTGTTTTAAGCCCAGGTCCGTGGACTGTTTCTTGCCGCCGAGCATGCGCGCGATCTCGGCCTCGCGGGCGGCCTCATCGAGGCGGCGCACGGCGGCGGCGGCGACGCCGTTCCTGACCGTTTTCTCCACGAAATAGTGCGCGCCGCCGAAGGCCGCCACCTGGGGCAGGTGGGTGATGCAGAAGATCTGTTTGTGGGCCGCCAGCTTGGCCAGTTTTTCCCCCACCAGGCGCCCTGTTACCGCGCCCACCCCGGCGTCCACCTCGTCGAACACCTGGGCGCCAATGCGGTCCGCCCGCGAAAGCGCGGTCTTGAGCGCCAGCATGATGCGGGCCATTTCGCCTCCGGAGGCGGTGTAGCGCAGCGGCCGCAGCGGGTAACCGGGGTTGGCGGTAAAGAGGTATTCCACGGAGTCCCCGCCGGTGGAAGTGATGGCGTTTTCGTCGTAGGCGGCGTCCACGGTGAAACGCACCTCCTTGAACCCAAGGCCCTCCGCCTCTTTAAGTATTTCGGCCGAAAGTTTTTTGGCGGCTGCCGCGCGCTTGTCGTGCAGCGCGAGCGCCGATTTTTCCAGTTTAGCCCTGGCGGCGGCCAGTTTTTTCTCCAGTTCGGAGCGGTCCAGCGTCATGTCGTCGAGGCTGGCGGCCTTGGCGCGCAGTTCCGCGGCCTTGGCCAGCACGGCCTGGATATCAGCGCCGTATTTTTTCTTGAGACTCTTGAATTTTTCCAGCCGGGACAGGCAGCGGTCCACTTCCCCCGGGTTCGAGTGGACGCCCTTCCCGTAGGAGCGCAGTTCCATGGACAGGTCGCGCATTTCTATGGCGGCCGCCGCCAGCCGCGCGGTCAGAGGGTCGGCCGCGGGGTCTATAGCCGACAGGCCTTTGAGCTTCTCCAGCGCCTTTTCCGCATTTCCGGCCGCGTCGTCCACCAGCGCGTGGGCTTCACCGGAAAGAGTGAACAGCTTCTCGGAATTCTTGAGGCGCGGCCAGAGGGCTTCCAGCTCCTCCTCCTCGCCTTCCTTGATGCCGGCCGACTCGATCTCCTCCAGCTGGAAGCGGTAAAGGTCCAGCAGGCGGGCCCGCTCGTCCTCGGACATGGAAACCGCGTTAAGGCCCTCTTCCAGCGAATGGGCGGCGCCCCAGACCTCCGCCACCGCCTTGACCTCTTTCTCGAGCTTGCCGTAGCGGTCCAGCAGGTCGCGCTGCACCTCGGGCTTGAGCAGGCTCTGGTGTTCGTTCTGCCCGTGGAAGTCCACGAGGAAACCGCCTATTTCGGAAAGCTGGGCCAGCGTGGCGGGCGCGCCGTTGACGGCGGCCTTGGTGCGGCCCTTCTGGTCGGCCTGGCGGCGGATCTTGATCACCCCGTCTTTAACGGCCCAGCGGCCGGCCAGCGCCGGCGGCAGGTTCTCCGCCCTGAAAGCCCCCTCCACCGCCGCCTCCGCGGCGCCGGGGCGCAGGATATCGGAGCCGGAGCGTTCACCCAGCAGGAAGCCGAGCGCTGAAATTATGATGGACTTGCCGGCGCCGGTCTCGCCGGTAAAAACGTTCAGCCCGGGCGCCGGCTCCAGGTCGAGCGCTTCGATCACGGCGAAGTTCCTGATGGAAAGTTTTTGGAGCATAGCCAGCCCCGCGGCCTTATCTTTCACCCCAGCTGAGCTTGCGGCGCAGAATGTCGAAATAAGAGAACCCCTGGGGGGCCAGCATTTCGAAACTGCGGGGGTATTTGCCCACCACTACCGTGTCGCCGGGCTGCAGGCCGAAATTTTCCTGCCCGTCCAGGGAAAGCGACACCACCTGCGGCCCCGAACGCCCGTCCTGTACCGCCACTTTTAGCTCCTCCGCGGCCGAAAGCACTATGGGGCGGTGCGTCAGCGTATGGGGGCAGATGGGAGAAAGCAGGAACAGTTCCAGGTCCGGCATGACTATGGGCCCGGAGGCGGCCAGGCTGTAGGCGGTGGAGCCGCTGGGGGTGGAGATGATCAGGCCGTCGCCGAAATATTCGGACAGGAACTGCGTTCCGAAAGAGGCCCGCAGCGTGAAGGCGCGCGACTCCGGGCTGCGTATGACGCAGTCGTTAAGCGCCGGCAGCGGGCCGAAAACGGTCTTGCCGCCGCGCAGTACGCTCACCGACAGCAGGCTGCGCTTGAACTTCCTGAACCCCCCGGCCAGGAACACGGGGGCGCTTTTCAGGAATTCCTTCTGTTCGATGCCGCTCAGGAAACCCAGGCCGCCGGCGTTTATCCCCAGCACCGGGATGCCGCGGTCTATAACGTGGCGCGCGGCGTAAAGCACCGTCCCGTCCCCGCCCACGGCCACCGCGGCGTCCGCTTTCTTAAAGCTGCAGTAGGCGTCGTTGACGCAGATCTTCTGGACACCGGACCCGGCCGCGCGCAGTTTGCGCTCTATGGCGGCGGCGAAAGCCAGCGCGCGGCTGCGTTTGGAGTTGTAAAAGATGGCTACGTTCTTTATGGGTTTCATTTATGGGTGGTCACTTCGCGCCGGCGGGCTTCTGCTCCAGCTTGGCCCAGGTATCCTTCAGCGTCACGGTGCGGTTGAACACCGGGGCTCCCGGTTTGGAATCCTTCGGGTCGGCGAAGAAATAGCCGAGCCGCTCGAACTGGAACCGCGCGCCGGGAGCGGCCTGGGCCAGCGAAGGCTCGAGGAAAGCCTCCTCTATGATCTCGAGCGAGGCCGGGTTTATGTTCTCTTTGTAATCGTGCCCCTCTTCCACGTCGTCGGGGTTGCGCTTGGTGAACAGCGCGTCATAGAGGCGCACCTTCACGGGCACGGCGTGCCGCGCGGAAACCCAGTGGATGGTCCCCTTGATCTTGCGGCCGTCGGGAGCGTCCCCGCCGCGCGTGGCGGGGTCGTAGGTGCAATGCACCTCCGTGATATTGCCGGCGGCGTCCTTTACCACGCTTTCGCATTTCACGATATAGGCGGAGCGCAGGCGCACTTCGGTGCCGGGGGTCATGCGGAAGAACTTCTTGGGCGGCACTTCCTTAAAATCGTCCTGCTCGATGTATATTTCGCGGCAGAAAGGCACCTTGCGGGTGCCGGCGGCCTCGTCTTCCGGGTTGTTGACCGCGCACATCTCTTCGGTCTGCCCCTCGGGGTAATTCGTGAGCACCACCTTGAGCGGTTTCAGCACGGCCATCACGCGCGGCGCGGTCTTGTTCAGTTCGTTGCGCAGGGCGTTCTCCAGCACCCAGATGTCCGAGATGCCGGGCACCTTGGTAATACCTATCTCGTCGCAGAAGGCGCGCAGGGCGGAAGCCGTGTAGCCGCGGCGGCGGTAACCGGAGACCGTGGGCATGCGGGGGTCGTCCCAGCCTTCCACGTAATTCTCCTTGACCAGCTCCAGCAGCTTGCGCTTGCTGGTGATGGTGTTGCCGAGGGTGCGGCGCGCGAACTCTATCTGCTGCGGGTGGTAGACGCCGAGCTGGTCCAGGTACCAGTCGTAAAGCGGGCGGTGGTCCTCGAACTCCAGCGTACAGATGGAATGGGTGATCCTTTCGATGGAATCCTCCAGGCCGTGGGCCCAGTCGTACATCGGGTAGATGCACCACTTATTACCCTGGCGGTGGTGCTCGGTGTGCAGGATGCGGTACATCACCGGGTCGCGCATGTTCAGGTTGGGATGCGCCATGTCTATCTTGGCGCGCAGCGTGCGGGAGCCGTCGGGAAACTCCCCCTTCCGCATCCGCTCGAACAGGTCCGCGTTCTCCTCGATGGAGCGGTTCCTGAACGGGGAATCCTTGCCGGGTTCCTGGGGGGTGCCGCGGTGGGCGCGCACTTCCTCGGGGGTCAGGTCGCAGACATAGGCTTTGCCGGCCTTCACCAGCTGCATGGCCCAGTCGTACATCTGCGGAAAATAATCGGAGGCGAAGAACAGGCGGTCCTCGAAGTCGCCGCCCAGCCACTTCACGTCCTCCACGATGGAATCGACGTATTCCTGCTCTTCCTTGGAGGGGTTGGTGTCGTCAAAGCGCAGGTTGAACTTGCCCTTGTAGTCGCGGGCGAGGCCCGAGTTGAGGATGATGGAGGTGGCGTGGCCGATATGGAGATAGCCGTTGGGTTCCGGCGGAAAACGGGTGTGGACGCGGCCTTCGAATTTGCCGGATTCCAGGTCCCGGTCTATGATCTCGCGGATGAAATTCATCTTGGGGGTAAGGGTTTCCATAGGTAAATTATACTAATTAAAATATCGCCGCGCGGCTGCCGGTGCCCGTCTTAAATCCGGATTATTTTACCTTTTACAGCTTCTGTCACGGCCCCTTCCCCTTCGACCCGCGCGTTTTTCCCTTCACGGCTCAGCGTTACGGCGCCTATGCTCCACCGCAGCCTGTCCGCAGTTCCAGTATAACCGGCGGGGCTATCCTCCCAGCCGCAGGCGATATTTACCCCGGCCTCCGGCGCTTCCCCGGGCCAGACCCTGGTCACGCGCGTACCGGAGGCTTCAAGCCGGACAAGCAGCCGCCTGAACGCTGCCGGGCGCGGGCCATAAGGGAGAAAGACGGTTTTTATCTTAACCCGGCCCGCCAGTTCCGCAAGGCCGCTGTAATTTTTCTCCTCCAGCGAAGTAAGCATTACCGCCTCAAGGCCGCGCGCGCCGCGGTCAAAGACCGAGGCCGCGAGCTTTTCCCCGTTCATTCCCGGGTTAAGCAGGTACAGCCCTCCCGACGGGCCCTGGACCAGCGCGCTGCAGGTATTATTGTCCCCGAAAAGAACTCCCTTATAAACCTGCGGCCCGCCCTGTGCCAGCGCCCCCGTCAGCGGTCCCACGGCCATTACGGCAAAGCCCGAAAGCGCGGCCAGGTAAAGGCGCTTCCGCTTAAAGCCCAGCAGCGGGGCATGCAGCAGCGCCAGGGCCAGTACGGAAAACCCGGCGATGAACCAGACGGAGGGCGAAGCAACGCTTACGGAAGAGAACGGCAGGTCGGCGAAAAATCTGACGGTCCCGACGAACGCCGCCATAAATACGCCCGTGACGAAAGACAGCAGCTTGAACAGCGCGCCGGCCTTGCAAAAGCCCGCCAGCAGGAACCCCAGCGCCATAGCCACGCCGGAAGCAGGCACCAGGACCATATTTGAAACAAGCGAGACCAGCGACACTTTATGAAAATACAGGGCCAGCAGCGGGTAAAGGCCGAGTTGCGCGAAGAAGCTCATCAGGAAGAGCCCGTAAGCATTACCCGGGAGGCCGCCCTTTTTTACATAGCCGCCCCAAAGCGCCATGCCGACTATGAGCCCGTAAGCGGCAAGGAAAGACATCTGAAAGCCGGCGTCGAAAATATAGCGCGGCGCGGCCAGCAGGATGAGCAGGCAGGCGGCGGTGAGCGCGTGGAAAGCCCCCGCCTCGCGCTTGAGCAGCCAGGCGCAAAGCCCCGCCGAGAACATCAGGTAGGCGCGCACCAGCGGCGAATCCAGCCCGGCCGCCGTCACATAAAAACCGGCGAACACCAGGGCCGCCAGCCCCGCATATTTTCTTTTGAGGCCGAATTTGGAAGCCAGGAAATAAACCACTGCCACCACGAACCCCACGTTGGAACCGGAAGCCACCAGCAGGTGCATGGCGCCCGAGTCCTGGAAATCGGCCTTCAGGGCCGGCGGGACGCTCTTCTTCTCGCCCAGCACCACTCCGCCCAGCACGGCCGCCGCCTCGGGCGGCAGCCCCGTCTCGAAAGCGGTCATGGCGCCGTAACGGAACCGCCTGGCCAGCCTTATAAAAACGTTGGCGCGGCCTGAAACCCCCAGGTCTACGGCGCGGGCCTGCGCGATCACCCCGCGGTCCAGCAGATACCCCGCCCAGTCGAGGCCGCCGGGAACCTCCGCGCCCCCCGGCGCTTCCAGGTCCGCCAGCAGCGAAACCCTGTCCCCGTAGGAGGCCGCCGCGGCGGAACGGGCGTACACCATGAGCCCGGTCTTTAAAGGCCGCCCGTAGACCTTGTCGGTTTCAAGCGTGAACCGCACGCCGCCCGGCACGGCGGCCGGATACTCCGCCACGCGCCCCTCCACCGGAACGCCGCAGCGCGGCAGCGCGAAAGGCAGCGCCTGCGGCGGCCTCACGAAGACGTCCCTGAACAGGACTATGCCGCCGGCGTAAAGCAGGAGGATGAGAAAAAGAGGCCGCCGGTAATATGAAAGCAGCATACGCCCGAGAACTTGCCCGTGTTATCTTAGGAGCGTTACGGCGCTGAATGTTGATGATTTACGTAGAAGGAAGAGCTATAACTTGACGCGGCCCTTAAGGGCGTAGCCAAGGGTTACTTCGTCCATGTAGTCTATGTCGCCGCCCAGGGGCACGCCGTAGGCGATGCGGCTGATCCTGGAAACATAGGGTTTCAGGAGGCGGATAAGGTACATCGCCGTGGCCTCGCCGTCGGCGTCGGGATTGGTGGCGATGATGATCTCTTTGACCGCCCCGTCGGAGGCGCGCACCCTGTCCACCAGCTCTTTAAGCTTTATCTGCTCGGCCGCCACGCCGGCGGCCGGCGAAACGGCCCCGTGCAGCACGTGGTACACCCCGGAAAAACTTTTGGCTTTCTCTATGGCGGCCAGGTCCTGGGGCCGCTCCACCACGCAGATAAGGGACCGGTCCCGGTGCTCATCGGCGCAGACGGGACACAGGTCCCCCTCGGCGTAATTGTAGCACTCGCGGCAGTACCTGACGGAGGCCTTTACGGCGCGCAGGGCTTCCACCAGCGTTTCTATCTCGGGGTCGGAGGCGCGCACCACATAAAGCGCGAACCGCTCGGCCTGCTTGGGGCCGACGCCGGGGAATTTGCGAAACACGCCGATGATCTTCTCTAAAGCCTTCATTGTTCTGAATGCCGTCCTTAACGCCGCCTACTTAACCTTGTTTATCCTGGTGATGCGCCCGTGGAATACTTTGGTCAGGTGCTTAAGCTCGGGCTCGGTATCTCCCGAGACCTGCGTGGAGGCCGGGGCCCTGGCCGCGGCCGGGGCGGCGGCGGGGCTGTCGTCGGGAGAATCCCCGCAATCGTCCACCACGGAGTCATCCCCGTCGGGTTCCGAGATCTCGGACGCGCCCTCTATCGGGGCCGCGGCGTGTTCCGCCGTCAGGCTTATCTTCATGCCGGCGAAACGCGCCAGCATCTCTTCCAGTTCGGGCAGGGCTTTCTCCACCATGGAGGTCTCGAACTTATTGGCGCTGAGCAGGCGCCAGCGCCCGGGCTGGGTGAACACTATTTTTACCGAGAGCAGAATATTGTAAAGGGCGGGCTTCCTGGCTGAAACCTGGCCGAGCAGTTTTTTCCAGGCGTCCGCGGGCGCCGCCGCCGGCTGGGGCACAACAGCTGCGGGCGCCGCAGTGACCACAGGGACGGCCGCGGGAGCGGGGCCGGCCACGGGTGCGGGAGAGGCGTAGGGCCGGACCGCCGGGGCTAAAGCGTCATTTTTTTTTTGCCCGCCCTGGGCCGGCGGTTCGGGAGCGGCGCCGGCGGCGACGCGCGTTTCAAAGCCCTCCAGCCGTCTGACCAGGGCCTCGAGGTCCTGCGGCACCTCTACCAGCGTAAAAAGGGCCATTTCGGAGGCGATGGAAAGCGAATCCGAGAACTTTACTTCCTCGATGATAACGTTGAGCTTGCGCGACAGGCGGGCCAGCAGCGCCGGTGGCGTGCCGGCCGGCAGGCCCTTTATGGGTTCATCCTCTTTGGAGAAACCCTGCGCGTGCAGAAAAGCCGAAGCGAAATTATTGCGCAGCTCGCGCATGGCGGTCAGCGGGTCGTGGCCCTCGGCGTTAAGCTTGTCGAAAGCGGAATGCAGGCCGGCCGCGTCGCGGCCCACCAGGGCCAGCGCCATGGCGTTGACCACCTCGAAGCCGGGATGGCCGAGCAGGTCGTTCAGAACGTCGGTCTTGATCTCGCCGCGGCCGAAGGAGGCCGCGCGGTCCAACAGGGTAATGGCGTCGCGCATGGCCCCGCCGGCGGACCTCGCTATCATCCTGAGCGCCTCTGGGTCGGCCTTGATCTTTTCGGCCTCGGTCACTTCCTTAAGACGGGTGACAATATCGGCCTCGGAGATGGGGCGGAAACGGAAGCACTGCGACCGGGACAGGATGGTCAGCGGCACCTTGTGCTGCTCGGTGGTGGCCATTATGAAGACCACGTGCTTGGGCGGCTCCTCCACGGTCTTGAGCAGCGCGTTGAAAGCCTTATCGGAAAGCATGTGGACTTCGTCGAGGATGTACACCTTGTATTTGTCGCGCGACGGGGAGAATTCCACGTTCTCTATGATGATGTCGCGCACGTTCTCCACCTTGGTATTGGAGGCCGCGTCTATCTCTATCACGTCGAGGGATTTGGACTCAGCTATCTCCGTGCAGGAGGGGCACTTGCCGCAGGGAACGCCGTCCTTGGGATGGTGGCAGTTGAGCGCCCGGGCGAGGATGCGGGCTATGGAGGTCTTGCCGCAGCCGCGGGGGCCGTAGAACACGTAGGAATGGGCTATACGGCCCAGTTTCACGGCGTTCTGCAGCGTGGTCTTGATGGTTTCCTGCCCCATCACCTCGCCGAGGTTGCCGGGACGGTACTTAGTAGCGAAATTTTCGTAGGACATAGAGGGATCGGGCCGCTGTAGATCAAGGCCGTAAGCCGCGGTAATTACCCGCGGCCTACGGCCAGCTCCGGGAATTTAGAACTTAATGCCGGCGCCCACGGACAGGAAGCTGTCGTTGTTGGTGCCGTTGTCGAATATCTGGTAGCCGATACTGGCCGTTACCATGCTCAGGTCTATGTAGGCGCCGAACAGGTAAGCGGAGCTGTCTTTCACGCCGCCCTTGTACTTGGTGCCGGTGTAAGAGACGAAGGGCGTCACCAGGGGGTAGCCGGGCAGGTCCAGGCGGGCGTTAACGCTGGACTTGGGCGTGGCCCCGTAGGCGAAGTTGAGGCCCGGGATGGGATTGATGAGCGTGGCGGTGTCCTGCGTGCCGTAGGCGTAACCGGTGTAGGAAGCCGAGAGGTTGGCCATCAGGATCTTCGCGCCGGCGAACAGGGTGGCCTGGGTCTGGTTGGTCTTGAGGTCGGTAGCGCCGGCGGTGTTCTTGTGCATGATCTCTTTGACGGAGGCGCCCACGTCTATGCGGGTGACGCCTTCGCCGCCGCGGGTGGTGCCGCGGGAACCGGGGCCGGCCAGGCGGGATTTTCCGCCAGCCCCGGGGGTCAGGGAGAAGGTGATGTCCGCGCCGACATATTTATTGGAATAGCCGTTCACTTCGGGGGTGGTGCCCACTTCGCCGCCCACGGTGTATTTATCGGCTTCCCAGGCGCCGCGCACGCCGTAGGTGCGGTAGGTCTTGTCCAGCGCGTCGGAGGTATAGGAGGCCAGCGAAGGCTCTATGGCCAGGTTGCCGGAACCGATGACCAGGTTCAGCCTGGTGCCGCGGTAGCCGTCGGGGCCGGTGGTGCCGGTCACGCCGCCGTCGAAATAGGCGGAAGCGTTCATAGAAAGCGCCGCCAGCATGGTCAAACAAACGATCAGTTTTTTCATCATTTTCCCCTTATTTTCCGATTTACTTCCAAATCCGGCCTGTTCAGCGGGTCCCCTTGTTGAGGAAGTCCGAATATTTGCGCGGCTTGCGGCCCTTCCAGCCGCCCTTGTGATAGGCATAACCCGCGATAAGCGGCACGGCCAGGGTAGCTTCGGAGAAGACCATCTGCTCGTGGGTGGTCTCCACCTTGCCCCAGGAGCTGGCTTCTTTCAGCGTGGAGGAGGACAGCGCCCCGTCGCGCACGTCGGCCACGGTCACCTGCACGGCGTACTTGTGCATGGGGGCCGCCTTGCCCATGATATCGGCCGCCACCACGGTGTCCTGCGTAAAGTTCTTGGGCACGCCGCCGCCTATCATAAGAAGGCCGGTATCCCGGGCCTCTATCTTAACCTTGGTCAGCTCCAGAAAGTCCCTGGCGGAGTCCAGGGACATGTGCCTGGCGGGGTTGTTCCACTGGTGCGCCACCATGCCGAAACCGGCCGAGCAGTCGGAGAAGGCCGGCACGAAGATGGGCACGCGCGCCTCGTAGGCGGCCAGTACCACGGAATCCTTGTTCCGGGCGTGTTTGGAGAGGTACTTGCCCATCTCTTCTATGAATTCGCGGGAGGAGTAGGGGCGCGGCTCCAGGGCGTCGGCGATCCTGCGGGTGGTGTCGTCGCAGACGCGCAGTTCGTCCTCGTCTATAAAAGTGTCGTAGATGCGGTCTATGTGCAGGCGGCGCAGTTCGTTGTCGTCCACACCGCAGCTCGCGCCCTTATAATGCTTGAAGCCGAGCGCTTCGAAGAAGTCCTGGTCGACGATGACGGCCCCGGTGGAGACTATGGCGTCCACCATGTTGTGGCGGACCAGGTCCACCACCACTTTTTTAAGCCCCGCGGAGAAAAGGGACCCGGCCAGCGTAAGGATGACAGAGCAGTTCTTGTCGGCCAGCATCAGGTTATAGATCCTGGCGGCGCGGGCGAGGTCCCGGGCCGAAAAAGCCATATCGTTCATGGCGTCCACCAGGGGCACCACGTTGTGCTTGGAGATCTCTATGTGCTTTACGACTTCCCCGAGGTAATCCGCCTTCTTCATCCTGGCCATATTCAACTCCTGCCCCCACCCGTAAACGAATCAAACCCGTACACCTATTATACGATTTTAACTTGTCCCGATAAAGGGGAACGCAACCGCATTGTGCCGCTATTTTAAGAGGCAAATAAAAACCCCGCGGCTTTGAAGACCGCGGGGTTTTCTGGGGCTATTCTGCCGTTACTTGCACACGCCGCTGAAGCCGGAGACGGCCTCGGGACCGCCTACGGTGATGCCGGTCGAGAACAGGGCTTTGGTCCGCTGCACCCGGTTCGTGTCGATTACGAACGTTTTACCGGAGCGCACGCACACCACTTCGTATTTATACAGCCACTTCACGCCGTCCCTGTAACCGCCGTAATACGTAGCGGAGGCGCCGGTATTATCGTTGGTCCTGAGCTTCATGAACGTGCCGTTGCGCATCTTTACCGAGAACTCTTTGGGGGCGACGGCGGGTTTGGGCTTTTCCGGCTGCACAATCACCACCGGAGGCTTCACCGTGGTGTTGTTCACGGTATTGTGTGTATTGTTGACGGTGTTATGTGTGACGTTGGCAGTTGGCTTAGTAGTGACCCCGGCGCTGGAGGCAGCCGAGACGTTATTGTTGATTATCACCTGCGTGGCCTGGCTGGTAGTCGGCTTGGGCTTGGGCACAGGGGTACCGGCCGCGGCCGCGTGCCGCTGGAAGTCCGCGTAGGACTTCTCAAAATTACCCAAGTGCTTCTCCAACTCATCCAGCTTCTCCTTGGTGGGCTTGACGTCTGCCGCCGACAGCTCACCGGCAAGGCGGTCTATTTCGGCCTTGCTGGTGGTCATTTTTCCATAGTCGGCCCTAGCGTACTGGGCGTTCGTCCCGTTGCCAAGCTTTTTATGCACCGCGGTGGCGGCGTCGTATTCGCTGCCGGTCAGGCGCGCGTCAGCCAGCAAAGAAGTCTTTCTGCCGGCCAGCGCCGGGTCCACTACAGGTACGGGCGTAACCGGAGTAGTAGGGGGGTTAACCGGGGTATTAGGAGGGTTATCCGGGGTCCCGTCAAGCTTTAACGCTTTGCGGTACTCCAGGATGTCGGCACTGGCCGCGCGGGACGGTGAGGCCACAGAGGTCTCGGGGTTGCCGGCCAGGGCGGCGACATCCGGCGGCAGTTTGTTCTCCGCGCGCAGCAGGCAGGCGGCGATATTGTCCTGCGGATCGCCCATCGAATCCGCCTGCTGGGCAATCCTGTCGTTATTGAGCTTTATCATGGGGCTGGCGGCCTCCCATGCGGCGACCTCGGCATCAACGGCCGCTTTATCATTAAGGGCGTTGTTAGTCACCCCCTGGGCGCCGCGCAGGGCCATGGCGGCTTCTACAACGCTCTTGCCTTTTTCAGGCGCCGCAACGCCTTTACACGCCGGCAAAGCCACGCCTGAAATATCGGCGAACTGTTTGCAGATGGCGTCCTTATTCTTGTCGGCGTCCTCAGGTTTTATAGCATTGGAGTCCGAGGCTATCTTTTTCGTAATTTCGGAGATGCCGGCAGCCCTGTCCCGCAGCCCGCCTATCTTGGCGGCCAGCACCTGCCCCTGCTGCGCGTACAGTTTCTGGGACTTGTCGTTGAAGTTCAGGTGATTCCGGGCGGAGAGAAGGCGGACGTTCTTTATGTTTTCCGCCTTACCCAGATACTTCTTAAGGTCCGCGACCAGAGCGGAGTTGTCCGTCATGTCGAATTCGGCTTTAACCTCGTCGTTCTTGCTCATTTCCGCGCCCAGGGCCTTGGCCACCTTGGTGGATTTAGAGTCGATCACCCCGGAGAGCTCGGTAATGAACGCGCTGGTCTCGTTCTCGGCGGCCATAAGGGGCCCCAGGGACCTGAGACTGTCGTTGCCGAGTTTGGTTATGCCGCCTGCAGCCAGTTTGTTCACCCCCTGCATGGAGGTGTTAAGGGTCACCACAAGCTTGGGCATTTCCTCGGCCAGTGTGCCGGAGAGCCCCTTGTTAAACTCAAGCAGTTCCTTGGCAGAGATATTATCGCCCTTCTTCACCACTTCCTGCACGCGGGCAAGCACGGTTACCAGCGCGGTGTCGAAGGAGCCCACGGCCACTATCTGGGTGGAAGAAGGATCCGGTTTGGGATCGGGTTTTACTTCAACCGCACCGCTGGCCGGATCGCCTATAGTAGGTTTCACAGAGTTGAAACCGCAGGCGCAGCTGCGCCCGGGCGGAACGGTGGTGGTACTTTCTTTCTCGCCCTTATCTTTAAGGAAAGACTCGCCTATCGCCCCATACTTCCGGCAATCCGCCGGATCGGTGGAGGCCAGGTTGTTCGCGGGCGACCAGCAGAACCTTTCAGGTGCTCCGCGGTCCAGACCGAAGATGTGCTCCATGTTGTCCTTGACCACTTGGGCCAGCACGCCGCCCACGGCGCCGACCAGGGAGTTGATGATCTGCTTGGGGATCTCGTACTGCTTGTAGAATTCCCAGTCCAGCGCCTTCTGCATGCGCTGCTTGGCCGCCATTTCGTCCAGGGTCTCGCCGGAGCGGTTATGGTCGTACTTGGTGGTGGAACCCGAGGGCTTGGTGGTCTTGTCGGATTCGCCGCCGTAACCCAGGCCGCCCGCGCCCTTACCTATATCAAGCGCGTCGGCCGCGGCTTTATCCAGGGAGTTCATGGCCGAGCCGCCGCTGAAGTTGCCGGCGGACTTGTCGGCCGCGGAGCGGAGCTTTTCGTAAGCGCCCTTGGAAGAACTGTTGGGGGTGTTGGAAGCCACGCCTTTGTAGCCGGGCATAGCCACAGGCCCCATCATGGAGCGCTTGGCCGCTTTACCGGAAGCCGACTTGGCGTCGTCGATGATCTTGCCGCCGCTCAGGGTTCCGGCCGTGCGCGTGCCCTCGCCGCCGCTGAAGAAAGAGCCGAAGCTGCGCAGCGCCGACTGCATCCGCGGAACGGGGGTGGGAGCGCCGGCCGATTTAGTGGCCTCGGAGAAGGCGGAACGGCCCGCGTCCTTCATGGCGTCCCGGAAATTATTTACGGGGGCGGCCGGGGGCGTGAAGGCCGGGGCGGCGGACTGCGAGCCCAGTATCAGCGAAGCCGGGTCCCTGGAACTGAGCGGGGTGATCACCTCGCCGGAGCCGTCCGGAGAACCCTGGCTGAGAGCGTTTATGCCCGGCTCATAGAGCCCCGAGGCGGCGGAGCCTTCCCTGGAACCGAAACCGGGGGTAAGCAGGTTGTCGGCGGAGGGCTTGGACATCATATATTCGGCCACGGGCGCCATCACCAGCACGCTCAGCCCTATGCCTACGAAAGCCATGTCCTTGCGCGACAGGTTCTTGATGCGGTCCAGTATGCCGCCGGCCGTGCGGGAGAACATCGGAGATTTTCCGAAAGCGGACGTCTTTTTAAAACCGGACATCCCTGGCACCGCGGGCGCCCCTTCCTTTTTCTCTTCTTCATTGTAGAAGTTCATAACCGCCTCCGGACCTTCAATTTAAATTAACCGTCGCCAATAGACCAAAACCGCGTTGATACAGTAGCTCAATTATAATTTACCTAATATCGGCGCGCGGGCCAAGTGTCAATCGGCCCCTGACTTGCTAGGCCCTTTGGCCTAAACCACTACCACGTCGTAAAACCGCATAAGAAAACCCGCCGGTAAAGCCGGAACGCCTTACTGGGCGCCCCAGGAGGAAAGCTCAACAGGCACACCGCCGGATAGCCGCCGCCCCGATGAAGCAATAGTGCACCTGAACTTTCCTCCGACAGGCTTTAACCGCGGGCTTAAGAAAAACCGCGGAACTCCCGCTATTCGCCTTCGCCTTTCTGGCTGTCATCCCCGCCGCTGGCCACCCAGCTTATCATGGCGTCGACCTTGCCGCCGAGATTTTTAAAATCGAAGGAAACCACACCCGCCAGCATGGCCGCGATCATAACACCTATTATGCCGCCGGACACGAACAGGAATATCATAAACAGGATGGCTAACCAGCATTTCCATTTGGAACACTTGCTGACCATCTCGTTGCTGTAAATGCTGCAACTCATCGGACTACTGATAGTCTGGCATTTCTTCGACAGTATGGCTTCGTTGGCATTAAAAATAGCGCATTGCTCCACGAGCCGGCGCTGTTTGTCGTTCCAGGAATCTACGGCGCCATGATTGCAGCATTTCGGTTTTTTACCCAGCGTTTTCGCTATATCAGCCAATTTTTTACCCGCATCAGACATCTTGGCTCCCTGGTCGCCCTGGGCTTTGGCGCAATCCATGGCGGCCTGCTGCACCCCTACGGTAGCGTCGATAAGGCCGCCCATAAACCCCACATCCGGCATCACTACCCCGGCGTCGCCCGTATCTATCACGTCAGCGTTCACGTTATTGCCGTCGTAGGTCGCCCCCGTATAAGCGTGCTGATACTCATAAGCCGATTCTTTGGATTTATAGGCCGAAGACGTCATGGCAAAGGTTTGGGCAAGCTGGAACATCGGTTTTTTATCCCCGATCTTCATATTGAGATTGTTGCTCTTGGTTTTGTAACCCACGTTCTTCCAGGTGAACCCGGACACCCGGCCCATCTTCCTGTTGGTATTGACCTTCTGCGCCGCGCCCGGCACAGGCACCTTGCTGCCCGCCTGGCCCATGACGTTGTTATACATGCCGGAAGAACGCGCCGCGACCGCGCTGCCGCCGAAAGCCGTGCGGTTGATGTACGGCGCATTGTCGGCTGCGGCGCCTCCCTCGAAACGGCCCGCCAGGTTCTGGCCCATCACATCGCCATAAAGCCCCCCGCCCTCACCTCCCGTCCCGGAGGCCAGCAGGGACTCCAGATCGACTTCATCTCCGGTCTCCCCCCTCTCGCGCTCTTCGGCGTTCACCGCGCCTTTTATCTGGCCTGGTCCCGGCTTGGCGCCTTTAGGTTCCTTTATTTCCGGCAGACCGTAAATATCCTTGCCGCCGCGCAGCAGGGTCATGGAAGAGGGCGAGCCGGCGGGCGGCATGGTGGCGTTAATGCTCTTGAGGAACTTATTCCAGAAAGAATTATTCTCGCTGTCATCCACGGCCTTATCCAAAGCCGCCTTGAGCAGGTCGTTGGAATACTTGGGGTTTATGGCGGAAACCACGCTGCCCATGCCTATGGAGCGCAGGAAAGCCGCCACCGGGCGCAGTTCTATTATGCTGCCAAGGGTTTCCCCGGAGATCACAAAAGGCACCGACAGGATGGTGACGATGAGCATTATGCCGATATACTTGGTCCTGCCCTGGAAGATAAAGAGCAGGGCGGCGAGGACCGATTTCCGTTTATGTTTTTCTACGAACTTGCTGCCCATATAGCCTCCCCCCGGCGACAACGCCTGTGGGTGCGACCGCTAAAATATCCACCTATTTATGCCCCGAATAAAATCACCTTACTACGTCCGAAGCCGCCGGGGATAAAACCCGGCGGCAACGGCAAAACCGAACGCCAGGAGTTACTCTCCTCCGCCCAGCATACTGCCGATCAGCACCGCGGCCGCCGCCATGAGCGAGAACGCCAGCTGCATGGCGTTGTTCGCCACGCTGCCTGCGAAGGCCAGTATGGCCGCGCCTACGGCACATCCCCCGCCGGCCATGTACAGCATCCCCATGGCTTTCTGCCCGTGACTGCTCATCAGCTCCATGCCGATCTTCATGGCCTGCAGCGCCATGACCAGGGCGATGGCGGCAAGAATATAGCCTATAACCGCCAGGAAGAATAACGGGCCCTTACCTATGGAGATCAGGTAGCTGGCGATAGCCGACAAAATGAGCGATACCGTTATCAGCGAAAGCGCCATCTCCGGCTTACCTTTCCAGGGGCTTACGTCTTCCGGCCCGGAGACAGGCGCTACGGCCGGATCGTTAGGATTGCCCGCGCCGCCGGTGGCGCCGCCGTTGTCCAGAGAGGGCGAAGACATTATGCCGGCGCCCCCTTCGCTTACTCCGGCGCCGCCGCCCGCGGCATCCCCCTCCGCGGTAGAACCTGTCCACGCCGCATCCTGGGTGGAACGGGCGGAGTCGATATTGGTCCCGGAGTAGGATTTCTGCGTCGCGCGCAGCCCCTTGGCCTGACCGTAGGAACCTGTGCCGAACTTGGATTTTTTGCCGGCCTTGCTCGACGAGAAGACGGGCCGCGCGGAAGCCTTCATCGCCGTCATTTTAGCCTTGCGCGCGTCGAACTTGGGCATCCCCTGGAAACCGGCCCCGATACCGGAACTGAAACCGGATTTGGCCCCCGTAGCCCCCTGGTTGAACTTATTGCCGAAGCCCCCCATGCCGGAGAACTTATTGGACCCGCCGCCCATGGAGCTGGTCAGCGACCCTATCCCGCCGCCCTGCAGCTTGCCCATCATTTCCTGGGCCATATTTCCCTGTTCCGGGGCGGGCTGTTCCGCGTTCTGTGCGGCGGCTTCTTCCGGGGCAGGAGTCCCCTCAGCCTGTTTACCGGCGGCTTTAGCCGGGTCCGCTTCCATCTTTAAACCGGCGCCCTTGTTGGTATCCTTGAACATGTCCAGCGAGGACCCCTGGTTAGCGGCCTGGCTTCTCAGTATGGCGGGCACATAGTTGTCGGCGACCTTGCCGGAACTGAAAGCGCTGCTGCTTACCATGGGAGCTTCCTTGTTCGCCAGGTAGACGCCGGTACCCACCGCCATCACGGCCACCGTGGCTATGATCCCGGCCTTACCGGCGAGCAGCCCGGCAAGCCCGGCTGAAGAAGAACCGAACTTGGCCCCGCCCAGTGCCTTACCCACGTTCATGGCGGCGGGGTTAATGCCCGCTTCTCCCATGGCGCCGCGCGAGCCAATGCCCAGCTTGCTGCGCAGCCAGCCCAGCGCGCCGCGTTTCTTCTCTTTCTTTTCCTTAAAGTTTATATCGGGCAGATTGTCGTTCATAACGCCTCCTAACCGCAGATACTAGTCTTCCTTGCTGTCTTTCTTGTCCTTGGCACTGGCCTGTCCCATCAGGGACTGGAATATTTGAGCGAACCAGCTGGAATTGGTTCCGGCCGCCGTAGCCGCTTTTTCCGTAGCCGGTTCCGCCGCGCCCACACGGGCCTTGTTGGCCATGATCAGCAGCGCGCCGCCGACGACCATGTACATCATACCGGTCCATTTCTGCCCGAACTCGCTCATGATCTTGTAAGCCGCGTACATCACCACCGCCGCCGCTATCATGGCCAGGCTGGCTAGGATCTGCGCTATTACGGGGTATGACTTAGCCGCCCAATTGGCGGCCATTATAAGGGCCGCGGCGGCCAGCATGCCGTACATCGCCATGTCCAGGTATTTTTTCCAGGGTGATACGTTCTCCGGCTTCGGCACTTTAGGCGGAGTGGAATTATTGCTGTTAAGACTGGGGTCGCTGCCCTTAAGCTTGGCCCCGTCCGAAACGCCGGCGCCGCCGATGCCGGCGCCGCTGCCGCCGGTGGCGACCTCGCCCGAACCGGCGCTGCCGCCGCCCATCGCCTCGGTAGCGTAGGCGTGCGAAGCCTCGGCGCCGGAACCAATGGCCTTAGAGCCCAGTTTGCCGGCGTATTTGGCCTGACCGAAAGCGCCTTTCTTGTTAAAACTTGGCACGGCGTATTTCGGAGAATTTTTCACGCGGGCGGCCGAGGCCGTCATCCCGGAAGTTTTGCCGGCATTCGCCTGCGCCGGTGCCTTATAAATAGCGTCGAACTGGCTGCCTATGCCGCCTGAAAGACCGCCGCCCTGCATACGGGGCATGGAGGAGCCGCTGCCGCCTCCACCGCCCTTGGCTCCGAAACCAGCGGCAGCCCGAAGTTTGGAGGCGCCGGGGGCCGGCATATCCGCGGGAGGTGCCGCAGGCGCCGCGCTGTCGGCTGAAGGAGCTTCAGCCGGCGCTTCAGCCGACGCGCCGGAGGCGGCGCCATCCGCGGCTTCACCGCCGAGCCCGCCAAGCCCGTCTTTTTTTGCCTGCTCCCTGAAGAGATCCAGCGTGGAGGGCTCTGCGGCCGCGGTGTCGCGGCTGCTGGCCCTCTCCTGACCGGCCTTGGAAGCTTCTTCCTCATAGTAACTGTTCTGGAACAATTCCGGGGAATAGGCGGGTTTTGACGAGGGACCGATGAAATTATAAAGAACGCCCACTCCCGCCGCCACGGTGGCGCTGCCCAGCACCAGGGCCACTAAGCCCGCCTTGCCGGCGAAGAAAGTGCCGGCGGCGGAACTTATGCCCGGGGCCGAACCGCCGACGATGGTCGGCGTCCCGGTGATAGTGGGCATAGCCCCGAAACCGCCCTTCTTCTCATTATCTTTTTTAGAGTCGTTCATAATAACACCTCAAAAATCAGGTCTGGTTAGGGGGTATTCCGGCAGGGTCGCCGGCGTAAGTCGTACCCTCAGGAGGGATCTCCGTAACCGTTACCTCTCCCTGAGCGGCGGCTTCTCCCTGAGCGACGGCTTCTCCCTGAGCGGCGACTTCTCCCTGCGGGGCAAGTTCGGATTCTACGATACCTGCCTCTTGCGAATTTACCGTGGCCTCTTTAGCCGCCACATCGGCTTTTTCAGCCGCGCCTACCCGCGCCCTGTTCGCCATGATCATGAGTACCGCACCCAGGATACCGTACATGGCGCCCGTCCATTTCTGGCCGTACGTGCTCAGCATTTTAAAGGCCCCGTAAAGAACCACCGCGGCCGCCAACATGGCGGCCATGGCCACATACTGCGCGTAAGCCACGCCCCAGACGGTACCTGCCATCCAATTGGCCACCATAGTAAGAGCCGCGGAGATAAGCATGGCGTACATGATCATATCCAGGGTCTTCTTCCAGGGAGAAACGTTCTCCGGCGCCGGAACTTTGGGCGGAGTGGACTGATTGGAATTCATATTGGGGTCGTTGCCTTTAAGGTTGGCGCCGTTGGAAACCCCGGCCCCGCCCAGCCCCGCGCCGCCGGCCCCGGCCACATCCCCGGAACCGCTGGTTTCCCCGGAGAAGGCCTCGGCCGCCGTGCTGCGCGCGCCTGAGCCGTCCGCGGAATAAGCCGCCTTGGCGCCCATCCTGCCGGCGTATTTAGCCTGGCCGAAAGCGCCTTTCTTATTGAAACTGGGGACAACCGATTTAGGTGAATTTTTTATACGGGCGGCCGCGGCCGTCATACCGGACGTTTTGCCGCCGTTGGCCTGCGCCGGGGGCCGGTAAACCGAAGTGAACTGGCCGCCTATACCTCCGGACATGCCGCCGCCGCCCTGCATGCGGGGCATGGAGGAGCCGCTGCCGCCGCCGCCCTTACCTGCAAAGCCAGATGAAGCCACCATCCTGGGCGCGCCGCTGGCCCCGGCCTCGCTGCCGGCCGCGCCGGGCGCCTCGGCCGCGGAGTCCGCGCCGGGCGTTCCCGCGCCGGCTTCAGCCGCCGCGTCGGGCGCCTCGCCGTCTACGGCTTCCGCCGCCAGACCGCCTAGCCCGTCCTTCTTGGCCTGTTCCCTGAAAACGTCTATGCTGGAAGCCACACCGGCGTTGCGCGCCTGCGTCCGCTCCAGGCCGGCCTTGGCCGATTCTTCCTCGTAGTAGCTGTTCTGGAAGAGTTCCTGGCTATAAACAGGCTTATCGGAGGGGCTCATGAAATTGTAAACCACGCCCACCCCGGCCGCTATAGTGGCGCCGCCCAGCAGCATGCCGGCCAGCCCGGCCTTACCGGCGAAAAGCCCGGCCAGCCCGCCGGTAGACCCGGCGCCGGAGGCCCCGCCCGCCGCGGAGGTGCCGCCCCTGAAAAGGGCCGAGAGCGCGGAACCGAACCCGCCTTTCTTTTCTTCTTCTTTGCCGCCGTTATGAGTGTTCATAATGATTCTCCGCATTCCCGCAACTTTACCGTTACTCCGCAGGAGGGAACATGCCGGTAGCCATGGTATTGAACATCGGGCCCAGCACGTTCTGTATGATCATCTGTAAAAGCATCTTCTTCATCTCTTCATCGGCCTTCTCGTCCTTCACCGGCTTGGGTTCGGGCATGGCGACCTTATGCTTGCTGATGTTGGGGTCGCTCTTTTTCAGGTCCTGGGCGGTCTGCCCCAACTGTAGGCCGGACATCGCCGACTGGTTCTCCATCTTATCGTTGAGATCGGAGGGGCCGGTCTTGGCCGTATTGGTGAAAGCCGCGGCGGCGCCGCCTTTGGCCACGTCCATATTGCCGGTCTTTACCGCCAGCTGGCTTTTATCCGCGGTATTGCCCAGCATGGCCAGCAGGCCTGGTTTCTTATCAGCGGCGGCCATTTTCTTCAGGTCCGCTCCGGCCGCCGGGGCAAATTCCGCTTTCTGCCCCCCCGAACCGAAAAATTTATTATGCGTCCCGCCGGCCGTCATTGAATTGGAGTTGCCGCCGGTGATGGAGGCCACGGCATTAAGCTTGGACCCGCCGCCGGAGGGCGCCGGCGCGCTTGGGAAACCCGAAGCGGAGGGCGGGGGCGCGGAGGCCGAGGCGTCGGCGGTAACTTCCGCCGGGGCGGCCTCTTCGCCTTCCAGGCCGGACTGAAAGAGCGAGGAAGCCATGTCTTCGCCGGAGGTAGCGGGGTTGTTTATCATCTCCCCGCTAAGGGGGGAGCCGGGCGCGCCGCCCTCTGAGGGTATGTCGCTGCCGAGCGAGGAGATATCCGCCACCCTTGATCTGAAGGGATTGCCGGCCGAAACGGAGGAGTCCAGGGAGGAGTTGTTCATCAGAGGCATGGCTATCCACAGCCCGAGTATGATCACCGCCACGGTCCCGCCGACCGCGTACTGAGTGTTTTTGGATTTTCTGCCCTGTATTTTTATCATAACGCCGCCCTTGTCCCGCCGCCGGCCTGTATAAACGAATCTGAACTTTCCTTGACACAGCCCGGCGGGCGTTCAAGGCAAAGTTAATTACTGCGGTATGTTATACCAGACAAATGTTGACTTGTCAAGGGCCGCACACCGCTGCCGCATAGTTTACCGGCTGTCCCTGCTCTCCGCCAGCGGCACCTCATTGTTCTTCCAGCCGGAGAACGTGACCGAACCGTCTTTCTTGATCACCATTGTGGCGGTGTCGTTATAGTTGACCTCCGCCCCTTTGAATTTTTCGGTTATCCCGGGGCCCGAGCCCAGAAAGGAAACCTCGTAAACCCTGCCTTCAGCCGTGGTGCCCACCTGTTTATAGCTGGCCCCAGTATCTCCCGGCGCCTGCTTTGCCAGCACCCCCGTGCAGACCTGTGTCTGCGGCCCTGCACTGGCGTCGCATTGCCCGGACTCCATAGGAGCTGTGCGGTCATCGCCGCTGCCCATGCCCTTGTTAAGCCCCTGGCCGATGGCGCCGGTCATGGCCGAAGCCATGCCCTTGGTGACGGCGTCCTCGGCCGCCTCCTTGGCCTTTTCTATCACCGGGTCCTTCCCCTCGGCGTCTTTGTCCTTTTCAGGAGCGCCCACATCCGGCACCTTCAGTGATCCTTTCTCCGTGGTCTTTAAATTATCAACCTCGCCTTTTTTTATCTTATCCAGATTGACCAGGCCGGGCTTGCCGTAGGCCAGGTCGGCGCCCGAGCCCCCGCCTGCGCGGCCCACGCCGAAACTGGAGTCCCATTTGCCTTTGGCCGTCATGGCGGAACCGCTGCGCAGCCCCTCCCCCAGCATGGCGCGGGTGTTCTTAAGCGAGGCGAAAGTCCCCTTTGACGGGGCCCCTCCCGCGCTGGCAAGGGTATTAGCCGAAACTTTAGTATTCCCGGCCCCCGGGGCATTATCAAAACGGGACATCCCGCCGGAAGATTTTGACCCGCCACCGCCCAGGCCGCCAACTCCCGAACCGCCCCTGCCCCCCATTTTAGGAACGCTGGACGGGGACGCGGACCTGCCGGAGGCGGCCGACGGCGCCCAGGGCATATCGGCATCGGCCGCGGCCGCGGCGGGCGGCGCTGCGTCGAGCAGGCCGGCTTCCTCGTATTCTTTCAGGCGCGGGCGCTCCGCGGGCGGTTCTTTTATCATGGACTCAACGTCATCAAAACCGACGAACTTGAAGAAAGAAGCCGTGGCCTCGCGCGCCACACCGCCGTAGGTGAACCCGCTTTTCTTATTGGCCCCGGTCAGGTCATTGGACGCCTGGATGATAAAAAAAAGGAACACGCCGCCGCCGGCGAATAAAAAAGCCAGAACTCCGACTATAAGCGCTTTTTTTCTGCTGTTGGAATTGTCAGCCATAACAGGCCCCCTGCAGCTAACAAAAATATAACCCTGCTTTTTCACCCTTCCCGTTTACGCAGGGAAACTGAAAAAACAGGCTGTCCGTAATTAGAGTCTAGCAGACGAAACCCGGAATTTCAAGGGGCGACCGCCTCTTTTTTCGAGGCAAAGAAAGGCCCCGGCTGTAAGCCGGGGCCTTAAATAAAACAACAGACGCTTAATTGCGGCCTTTGCCTTTCCGCTTCTTCTCGCCGCGCTGTTCGCGCTTTTCCGCGCGGTTCTGCATTCTTTCGCCCTGGTCCTGCATGCGCTCGCCTTTTTTTTCGAGGGCCTCGCCGCGGTTCTGCTTGCGCGCCGCGTTGCGCTCCAGTTTGTCGGCGGCCTTGTCATTGCCCTTCTCGCGCTGTTTGGCGGCCTGCTCCTCCATCTTCCGTGCCTGCTCCTGCTTGCGCTCCCCCTTGTCCTCAACGCGTTCGCCGCGCTCTTCGCGCTTCTCTCCGCGCTCCTGCAGTTGTTCCCCCGGCTTCTCCGTCTTTACGCCGGCGGCCGCGTCATCCTTCTTTTCCGCGGGGGCGGCATTCTCACCCTTCCTTTCGCGCCATTTGCGCAGCCAGCCCTGCACCCTGCCCTCTTTAGGCGGCTCGGCGGGATTTACGTCGGCGGGCTTAGCCGCCGCCTCGTTCTGCACGGCCGCCTGCTGCTGCGGCTGCGCGGCGTTATCCTGGGCGTAAGCGCCGAAGCCGAAGCATGAAACCAGCGCCGCGACCGCTATCAGTTCCTTTATCATTTCGATCTCCTTTATTCTCTCCCCTCTAATCCCGAAATCCGGACGGCTAACACGGCACGGACATCGTCCTGTGCCTCTCCGCTATCAGGTCGGCCAGGTCGTCGATCTGCTTCAGGTCGGCCTCCGTCGGCCGGCCCTTCACCATCACCGGCTTGAGCACTTCGGCTTTAATATTGGGAATAAGGCCCGCAATGGTCTCCACCGCGCGGCCGCCCCACCCGAAAGACCCTATCACGGAAACGAATTTCGCCTTAGGCCGCAGGAGGTTCGCCAGGTGCGCGGCGTAGACCGCCTTAGGGTGCGCGGCGGTCAGCACCGTGGGCGTACCTATCACTATGGTGGCGGCGTCCACCAGGGCCATGGCCACGCGCCCCTCGTCCAGCTGGTCGAGGTTCAGCTTCTCGACGCAGACGCCGCGCTCCTGCAGCCGGCTGACGAGGCGGTTGACCAGCATGTAGGTGCTGCCGTGCATGGAGATATAAGCGACCACCGCCTTATTGTGCGGCCCGCTGACGGCCCAGTCGCGGTAGATGTCCATTATGAACTTGGGGTTCCGGTGCACCGGGCCGTGACTGGGCGCTATGAATTTGATGTCGTATTTCGCCAGTTTCTCCAGGTGGCTTTTTATGTTGGAGCGGAACGGCATCATGATCTCGGCGTAGTAGCGCTTCATGGGCTCGTAGACGACGTGCTCCTCCGAGAACAGCTCGCCGGTGGCCAGGTGGGAACCGAAGAAATCGCAGGTGAACAGGCACTTATCCTCGCGCAGGTAGGTCCCCATGGTCTCGGGCCAGTGCACCCACGGCAGGTAAACGAACTCCAAAGTCTTGCCGCCCAGCTGCAGCGTATCGCCGTCCTTGACCTCCGTGAATTTCTCCGCCGGGATATGCAGATGCGTCATCAGGAATTCTTTACACTTGGGGTTGGTCACCACCCTGGCGGCCGGGTACTTCTCCAGCACCAGCGGGATGGAGCCCGAATGGTCCTGCTCGGCGTGGTGGGCGACCACGTAGTCTATCTTTTCCACGCCCTTCAGGTAATCGAAAAGCACTTCGGCTTTCTCCGGGTCGGCCGAGTCCAGCAGCGCCGTTTTTTCCGAACCTTTCACCAGGTAGGCGTTATAGCTCGTGCCCTCCGGCAGGGGGATGAGTGAGTCGAAAAGGCGCCGGTTGAAATGGTTGACGCGCAGCGAGTAAACGCCTTCGGTGATCTTTACGGGTTCCATAGGTTCTCCTTCACTTGCGGCTCTGACTTTCCCCGCGCTCAACCGCCCGAGACCGGCGGGAAGACGTGCAGGATGTCGCCGTTCTTTACCGCGACGGCGGCGGTCTTTTTATTGTCCAGTATTTCCGAATTAAGGGTCAGCACGAAATGCTGGCGCACATGCCCCTCGGCGTCATGTATCAAATTCCCCACTTCCGGTTTTTTCCGGTCGCAAAGGCGGTCAAGGACCTCGCGCACCGTGGCGCCTTTGAGTTCCAGTTTGGCTACGCCCAGGCGCGCGCGCAGCGTAGTATAGACCATGACCGTGACTTTAGCCATATCAGGGCAGCGCCTCCATTATCTGCGCGGCGAAGGCGGCCAGGGTGGCGTCGCGCGCGCCCAGCACCGCCACGATATCGCCGGGCCCGGCCAGTTTGGCCACCGCCGCCGGGATGTCGGCGCGGTTCTCATAAAAGACCGTTTTATGCCCGCCGGCGGCCACCGCGTCGGAGATATCCTTCGACGAGATATTCCTGGCCACCGTACCGCCCGCGTAATAGATCTCCGGCATGATAAGAATATCGCCCGCGTTCAGGCCCGAAACGAAGCTCTCTATCAATTCGGCCTTAAGGTGCCGCGTGGGCGTAAAACCGTGCGGCTGATACACGGCCAGCACGCGGCGGCCGGGGGCCTGGT
Organism: Elusimicrobia bacterium GWC2_61_19; assembly: GCA_001799795.1. Taxonomy (GTDB): domain Bacteria; phylum Elusimicrobiota; class Elusimicrobia; order Elusimicrobiales; family UBA9959; genus UBA9959. Next base: position 71,678 of record MGUD01000025.1, on the reverse strand, counting down.
GCAGGGCTTTGAGCACCGCGCTTATCTTGGCCGGATTGTGGGCGTAATCGTCTATAACGGTGACGCCGTGCTTCTCGCCTATAAGGACGAAGCGCCGCTCCACCCCGCGGAAATTCCTGAGCCCGGCAGCGGCGGTCTCGAGCTTGACGCCGTAAACGGCGGCCGCCGCGCAGGCGGCCAGCGCGTTCTCGATGTTATAAAGCCCCGGCGCGGGCAGCGTGAACGGCACGCCGTTCAGCCTGAATTCCGACGAGAACGGCCCGGCTTTTATATCGGTGACCTTCCAGCCGCCGGCATCCAGGCCGAAAGCCGGGGCGGCGGGCAGCAGCGTGCGCGCGGCCTTATCGTCGGCGTTGACCAGCACCCGGCCGCAGTTGCCGGCGAACTCCGTGAAGATCCTGTTGAGGTCGGCCAGGTCCTTATGGTCCTTGCTTATATTGAGGAGCAGGCCGGTCCTGGCCCGGTAGCGCACGATGGTCCCGTCGGACTCGTCGGCTTCCACCACCAGCACCGCGCCTTTGCCGCGGAAAGCGTTGCCTATCAGGCCGCGCTCTTTAAGGGCGCCCAGCGCCCCGCCGGTTATTATGGACGGCCCCAGCCCGCCGGCTTCCAGCACCGCAAAAAGCATGGCCGCCGCCGTGGACTTGCCGCTGGTGCCGGCCACGGCTATAGTGTCGAACCTGTTGACCTGCGCGGCCAGCAGCTCGGAGCGGTGGCTGATCTTCAGCCCGCGTTCTTTAGCCCTGACGACTTCCGGGTTGGAATCTTCTATGGCCGTGGACAGGGCGAGTTCGGCCGTATCGTCGTTGACGCCGGAACCGTCCTGCGGGAATATCTTTATCCCCAGCTTCTCCAGGGCCGCCTTGACGCCAAGGTTGCGCCCCCGGTCGAAGTCGCGGTCGGAGCCGCTGACCGCGCCCCCCTCCATGGCCGCCACCTGCGCCAGAGCGCTCATCCCCACTCCGCCTATGCCGGAAAAATGTATGGTATTTTTCACAATATATATTATTCATAAATTAGCGGTTGTGGGCAAGGGCGCCGCCGATTTAGTAATATAAGTCATTCAGGGGCCGCATATGGACTGCAAAAAAGACTCCAACTCAAAAAACTGCACCTGCACGTATGAACCGTGCGCGCGCAAGGGCGTCTGCTGCGACTGCGTGGCCTACCACCGCGCGAGCGGCGAACTGCCCGGCTGTTATTTTACGCCCGAAGCCGAGCGCACCTACGACCGCTCGATAGCTAATTTCATACGCACCACAAAGAGGAACTGACCATGAAAGAAATAATTTCCACCAGGAACGCCCCCGCCGCCATAGGCCCCTACTCCCAGGCCGTAGAAGCCGGCGGCCTCATCTTCATCTCCGGCCAGCTGCCCGTAGACCCCGCCACCGGCAACCTGGCCCCGGCCGAAATAAAAGCCCAGACCGAGGCCGTCATAAAAAATCTGGAAGCCATATTAAAATCCGAAGGCCTCTCCCTTGAAAATATTTTAAAAACCACCGTCTATATGGCGGACCTCTCGCAGTTCGCCCAGATGAACGAGACCTACGCCAAATTTTTCGCGGCCAATCCCCCGGCCCGGGCCACCATAGAAGTAAAAGCCCTGCCCAAAGCCGCGCTGGTAGAAATAGAAGCCGTAGCATCGAGGTAATTATTTCAGGAGAGATTTTGCGCTTGAAACCGCAAGTTGCGAAGTCGGGGCTGTCCGGGGTACTACCCTGCGCACCCTGGAAG
>MGUD01000025.1:46449-69932 GCA_001799795.1 Elusimicrobia bacterium GWC2_61_19 | reverse complement strand
CCCAGCCGGGATAATTAGGCTGGGGCCCCCCCTTCCCCAAAGGGTGCGCAGGGTAGTCCCCCGGCCATCCCCTCTGGAAGCGCAAAACTTAGGGAATAATTTTATGCATCCATTACTTGAAAAGAAACACACAGGCACACTTTTCCCCCTATTCTCCATGCGCCACAAGAAGGACTGGGGCATAGGCGACACCCGCTCCATGACCCTCTGGTTCGACGCCATGAAAGCCATGGGCCTCAACCTCCTGCAGGTGCTCCCCATAAACGAAATGCCCCCCGGCGTCTCCTGCCCCTACACCGCCCTCTCCGCCTTCGCCCTCGACCCCATCTACATCGCCGTCGACGAACTCCCCGAACTCAAAGAATCCCCGGAAGTACGGGAAGAAATAAACTCGCGCCGCTTCCAGGCCGGCCTTAAACAATTGCGCATCTCCAAGACCGTCATGTATAACGAAGTGCGCCATCTCAAATTCACCGCCCTCTGGAAGATCTACACCGCCTTCCACCAGCGCCACATCCTCAAAGACTCGGCCCTCGCCGGCGAGTTCCACGCCTTCTGCCGGGCCAATAACGCCTGGCTGGAAGACTACGCCTCTTTCCGCCGCCTGAAAGACACCCACTGCTGGACCTCCTGGACCCATTGGGAAGAACCGCTTAAGAACCGCAACGCCCAGGCGCTGGCGGAATTCCACGGGCGCGAAGAGAACCAGATACGCTTTTTCAAATACCTGCAGTGGGCCATCCACCGCCAGTGGACGGCCGCCCGCGCCCGCGCCGCCCAGCTCGACATAAAACTGCTGGGCGACCTGCCCTTCATGGTGAACCAGGAAAGCTCCGACGTCTGGGCCCGCCAGACCGAATTCGACATCAACCGGGAAATAGGCGCGCCGCCCGACGCCTTCAGCGAAACCGGCCAGCGCTGGGGCCTCCCCGCCTATAACTGGAACGTCATCGAAGAGAATAATTTCGACTGGTGGCGGTCCAAAGTGAAAAAGGCGGCGGAATTCTACGACCTGTTCCGTATCGACCACATGGTAGGCTTCTTCCGCACCTGGGTTATCCCGCGCGACGTGGCGATCAAGGCGGATTTCGACATAAAGGACGAGGCCGGCCAGCGCGAACGCGGCCGGCGCTTCCTGCAGGCCATCTCCTCCGCCAGCCCCATGCTGCCGGTGGCCGAAGACCTGGGCCTGATCCCGCTCTACGTCGGGCAGGTCCTGGCAGAACTCAATATCCCCGGCTACAAAGTGATGCGCTGGGAGAAGGCCAAGGACGGCAACTATACCGACCCGCAGACCTATCAGCCCGTCTCGCTGGCCACCTCCTCCACACACGACAACGAACCCCTGGCCGACTGGTGGGAGACCGTGGACCCCGTGGAGAAGAAACTTTTCTGGAACCTGGTTTCCGGCGGGACTTCCAAACCCCCAGCCTTCTCCAAAGCCAGGGAGAAAGCCCTGGCCTCGCTGCTGGGCGCGGGCTCGCGCATAGTCATCCTCCCCATCCAGGACATCTTCGGCACCAGGGACCGGGTAAACACCCCGGGCACCCTGGGCGATCACAACTGGACCTACCGCTTTCCCACCCCCGCCGAGGACTTCCTCAAAAAGCACGCCGCCGAGGCCGAAACCTTCTCGGCCCTGGTAAAAGAGAAAAGACCATGAAAAAACTCCTATTCCTGCTGCCGCTGGCGGCCGGGCTCTCCGCCTGCTCGCTCAACCGCACCGCCGCCCGCGTGACCTCCGGTGTAATAGACCGCGGCCTGCCCGCGGTCTTCAGCCAGGCCGACCCGCAGTACGTCAAAGAAGCGCTGCCGGCCAACCTCCAGCTGATGGAGATCCTGCTCAAGAGCGACCCGGACAACCGCAGCCTCCTGGTCAACGCCGCGCAGGGCTTCTGCGGCTACGCGCTGATGTTCCTGGAAGACGAAACTCCGGAGCGCGCCTCCATGTTCTATTCGAAAGGCGAGGCCTACTCCGCCCGCGCGCTTAAAGGCCTTGCCCCCGCCGCGGCGAAGAAGGCGGATGTGCCGCCGCTGTTCTGGAATACTTTCTGCAAGGCCCTCTATATAAACATGAACCGCGATAACCCCGAGGCCGTGGCCGAGCTTCCCACGCTGGAACCGGCCATAGAGAAACTCCTGGCCCTGGACCCGGCCTATTACTACAACGGCGCCTACGGCCTGATGGGGGCCTACTATTCCATCCGCCCGCGCATGTTCGGCGGCGACCCGGAAAAAGCCAAGAGCTATTTCGAAACCTCGGTGACGGGCCCGGGCGGGAACTTCCTGCTGAACCGCTACATGTACGCCAAGATGGCCGCCGTGGCCGCGCAGGACCCGGAGCTTTTCGAACGGCTCCTGATCTCGGTGCTGGAAGCCGAACCCCGCGACGGGGACACCCGCCTGCCGGACGAAGTGGCGAAGCTTAAGTCAAAAAAACTGCTGGAGAAAAAAGATGAACTTTTTTAAAGCCGCTTTCATATCCCTGTCCGCTCTCTGCCTGGCGCTGCCGGGCGCGCTGAACGCCCAGACCATGGTGAAATTCGCCACGCTGGCGCCGGACGGCTCCACCTGGATGAAGGCCATGCGGCAGTTCACCGACGAGACCACCGCCAGGACCGGCGGCCGCGTGAAGTTCAAGATCTACGCCGGCGGCGTTTCCGGCGACGAGAAGGACGTGGTGAGGAAGATCCGCCTCGGCCAGCTGCAGGCCGGCGGCTTCACCGGGGTGGGCATAGGCGAAATAGCGCCGGAAGCCCGCCTGCTCGACACGCCGTTCCTCTTCAAGAACGCCAAAGAGATAGACCACATCTACAAAACTTTCGACGCGGATTTCCGCAAGATCTTCGAGAGCCGCGGCTACGTGCTGCTCGGCTGGGCCGAGGTCGGCAACGTGAACATCTTCTCCAACGTGCCGGTCACCAAACCGGAGGACCTCAGGAACGTGAAGATGTGGATCTGGGAAGGCGACCCCATAGCTGAGGCGACCTTCGCCGCGCTCAGGATAAAGCCCATACCGCTCTCCATCACCGACGTGATGACCTCGCTGCAGACCGGCATGATAAACGGCGTTTACGGCTCCCCCCTTTCCGTGATAGCGCTGCAGTGGTTCGCCCGCATGAAATACGTGTTCGCACTGCCGCTGACCAACGCTTCCGGCGCCGTAGTCATTTCCAGGAAGTCCTTCGACACGCTGTCGAAAGAAGACCAGAAGACCATGCTGGAGCTCGGAGAAAAATATTTCAGGGCGCTGACGCTGGCCAGCCGCAAGGAGAACGAACAGTCCGTCGGCATCCTGAAAAAGAAGAACCTGATCTTCACCGAACCGGCCAGCCCCGCGGTGGTGACGGAACTGGAGCGGGCCGGCAACGAGGCCAGGGCCGCGCTGGTGGGTAAGCTTTATTCCAGGGAACTGCTGGACAAAGTAGAAGCCGCCCTCAAGGCCTTCCGCGCCAGCAAGAAGTAATATAATAAGGGGACGCTCTTAGTTAATTAGTTTTTTGCGGCAAAAACTAATTAACTAAGAGCGTCCCCCGGCGATGATGTCCGCCGCCCTGTAAAGACAGGGAAACCGTCCGCAGGGACTAATGACCTCTACTCAAGGAAGTAGAGGTCATTTTATATGGAGCCTATGGAACCCGACAAAATACCGGTGATAGCGGGATTACTGATCTTCGCGGCCAGCGTACTGAGCCTGAAACTGGGCCTGTCGGTGGCCATCTTCGAGATACTGCTGGGCCTGGCGGCCGGCAGCCTCGGCCTGGCGCCCGCCGGCTGGATGGTCTACATCGCCGGCTTCGGCGGCATCGTGCTGACCTTCCTGGCAGGGGCCGAGGTGGACGTTAAACTGCTCCGGGACAATTTCAGCAAAGCGGCCCTGCTCAGCTTTTTCTCCTTCGCCGCGCCGCTGGCGGCCGGCTTCCTGTTCTGCCGCTATATCGCCGGCTGGGGCGCGGCGGCCTCCGCCATAGGCGGCATAGCCCTGTCGGAAACCTCGCTGGCCGTGGTTTACTCCGTGCTGGTGGAAACCGGGCGCGCAGGCACAAAGACCGGCAAGCTGCTGATGGCCTGCACCTTCCTCACCAACACACTGACCGCGCTGGCGCTCAGCGCCGCCTTCCTGAAACCGAACTTCTACACGTCCGTCTTCCTGGCGGTCTCCGGCGCTTTCCTTATTTTCGCTTGGCGTTTCTCAGGCGGTATACTGCGCCACCCGGCGCTGGCCGGCAAGGTCGTAGAGCCGGAGATAAAATATATTTTTTTCGTGCTGCTGGCCTTCATCTACCTGGCGGAGCTCGGCGCCAGCCAGGCCATGCTGCCGGCTTTCGCGTTCGGCCTGATCATGAGCGGCCACTTCAAAGAAGGGGCCGCCGCCGCGCCGGTGAAAGCCAGGCTGCGCACCGTGGCCTACGCTTTTATCACGCCCCTGTTCTTTATAGTGGCCGGCATGAAGGTATCCCTGCCGGCCCTGCTGGGGACCGCGGGGCTGTTCGCCGCGCTGTTCCTTGTAAAACAGGGGGCTAAATTCGCCGGGGTTTATTTTCTGGCGCGTAAATTCTTCCCGGCCAACAGCGGCTACTTCACGCTGCTGATGTCCACGGGGCTTACCTTCGGCCTGATGGCCGCCCTGTTCGGGCTCAGGGCCGGGCTGCTGGACGCTGCGCAGTATTCGGTGCTGACCGGCGTCCTTATAGCCAGCGCGGTCATCCCCACCTTCGCGGCCCAGCGCTGGTTCCCGCCGGTGGAAGAAGAGGATCTTGTTTAAGGAGGGTTTATGACGGACTGGAAACTCTACGCGGTGGGCTCGGCCCTTTTCGCGGGCCTGACCGCGGTGTTGGCCAAGGTAGGAGTAAAAGACATCCCGTCCAACCTGGCCACGCTTATACGGACCTTCGTCATTATCGCCTTCCTGGGCGCCCTGGTGGCGGCCAGACATGAATGGAAGAACCCGCTGGCCCTGAACAGGCACAGCCTTATATTCCTTATATTATCGGGGCTGGCTACCGGGCTGTCCTGGATCTGCTATTACCGGGCCCTGCAGACCGGGCCGGCCTCGCTGGTGGCCCCCATAGACAAACTAAGCCTGGTCTTCGCCATAGTTCTTTCCGTGCTGTTCCTGGGCGAACGCCTGGGCGCCTACCAGTGGCTGGGCGCCGCCATGATAGCCGCCGGCGCGCTCGTCATAATCTTCAAATAAAGAGGGGACGCTCTTAGTTAATTAGTTTATGTTCTTCAGGCTGGTTGTCACAAACCAGCCATAAACTAATTAACTAAGAGCGTCCCCTGCTTAAAACAGGCCGGTGATGTTGCCGTTCTCGTCTATGTCTATGGTCTCGGAGGCGGGATGCTCCGGCAGGCCGGGCATGCGCATGATGTCGCCGGTGATGGGGATTATGAAACCCGCGCCGGAAGCTATCTCTATTTCGCGCACCGTCACCACAAAGTCCTTCGGCCGGCCTATGAGTTCCGGGTTGTCGGACAGGGACTTCTGGGTTTTGGCGATACAGACCGGCAGCTTATCCAACCCAAGGCCGTTTATCTTTTCCAGGTCCTTTTTTGCCTTAGCGGTATAATCGATGTGCTTGGCGCCGTACATCTTGCCGGCTATGGCCTCTATCTTCTTTTCCACCGGCCATTCCCATTCGTAAACAGGCTTGAAGCCGCGGGAGTTATTCTCCACGGCCTTCGCCACCAGCCCGGCCAGCTCAACGGCGCCCTCGCCGCCTTTCCCCCACACGTCGGCCACGGCCACCGGCACGCCCAGTTCTTTGCACTTCGCCTTTACCACGGAGATCTCTTCTTCAGTATCGGAAGTGAATCTGTTCAGGGCTATGACAGGCGAAAGCTCGAACTGCTTCATATTCTCGACGTGCTTTTCCAGGTTCTCCAGGCCGCGCCGCACCGCCTCCGTATCCGGCTTATTCAGTTCTTTAAGGTTAACGCCGCCGTGGTACTTGAGCGCCCTTATAGTGGCCACCAGCACGGCCGCGCTGGGGGCCAGCCCGGCGTAGCGGCACTTGATGTCCAGGAATTTCTCCGCGCCCAGTTCGAAGGCGAAACCGGCCTCGGTCACCACATAGTCCGACAGGGAGAGGCCCATGCGGGTGGCAATGATGGAATTGCAGCCGTGCGCGATATTGGCGAAAGGCCCGCCGTGGATGATGGCAGGCGTGCCCTCGGTGGTCTGCACCAGGTTGGGCATAATGGCGTCTTTCAGCAGCGCGGCCATCGCGCCGTTGGCCTTCAGGTCGCGGGCGTAGACAGGCTTGCGGTCGTACGTGTAGCCCACAAAAATATTGCCCAACTTTTCCTTTAAATGCTTCAAGTCATTGGACAGGCACAGTATGGCCATCACCTCGGAGGCCGCCACGATGTCGAAACCGGTCTCGCGCGGCACGCCGCTCATAGTGCCGCCCAGGCCCACGATGATCTTGCGCAGGGAGCGGTCGTTCATGTCCATCACGCGCTTCCAGGTGACGGTGCGCGGGTCCAGGCCCAGGTTATTCTTCTTGTTCTGGATATTATTGTCGATGATGGCGGCCAGCAGATTGTGGGCCTTTTCAATGGCCGCGAAGTCGCCGGTGAAATGCAGATTGATGTCCTCCATCGGCAGCACCTGCGAATGCCCGCCGCCTGTGGCGCCGCCCTTTATGCCGAATACGGGACCCAGAGAGGGTTCACGCAGCACGACGGTGGTCTTTTTACCCAGCCGGTTGAGCCCCAGGGTCAGGCCGATGGACACCGTGGTCTTGCCTTCTCCTGCCGGGGTCGGAGAAATTGCCGAAACCAATATCAATTTATTCTTTTTCGCCTTCTCAAGGTCTATAAGCTTGAGCGGCAGCTTGGCCTTGTGCTTGCCGTAAAGCACCAGGTCGTCCTCGGGGACGGAAAGCTGCGCCGCTATGTCCCGTATGTGTTTAAGTTTTATAGTGCGGGCTATTTCAATGTCTGTCGCCATTTTAATTTCTAAGGCTGCGGGGCGCCGGCGGGCAGGGTGCGGTCTACGAACACGCGGACGGAGAGCTCCTTATCCAGCATCAGCAGGCCGTCCTTGGAGTCGCCGATGAGCTTGAGCTTCTCGGTTATCTCCAGGGAATTAGCTTCCTCTTCCACCTGCTCGTCCACGAACCAGTTGAGCATGCTGGCGGTGGCGTGGTCGCGCTCGGCCAGGGCAATATCGACGATATTGTTTATCAGAGCGGTCACTTTCTGTTCGTGCTCGTATGCGGCGGCGAACATTTCCACCGGCGCCTTCCAGTCGGTGCTCACGCCCTCGATGGCCGGCATCACCGGGTGCCCGGAGCGGTCCAGCACGAAGCGGTAGAACTTCATGGCGTGGGTCATTTCTTCCTGGGCCTGCACGTAAAGCCAGTGAGCCATGCCCTTAAGGTTCATTTCGGTGCAGCGCGCGGACATGCCGAGGTACAGATAGGCCGAATAAAGCTCGGCGTTGATCTGTTTGTTTATGGCGTCCTCTATCTTCTTATTAATTTTCATTTTATTCTCCTTGGACTAAAAACCTGTTCCCCTAACGCTATAATACAAAAAATACCGGCTTTTTTACCTTCTCCCGGGCCCCATCCCAGGACCTATCCTTGCGCTGCGAGGCGGCCATTTAGGATAATAAAAGCATGCGCTTCATCTTCAGTTTCGAGGAATACGTCGTAAAAGCGGAAAAGGCCGTTATCGTAGGCCTGATCTTCGCCATGGTCGCCCTGTCCTTCACACAGGTGCTGCTGCGCATAGTCCTGCACTCCGGCATAGTCTGGCTGGACCCGCTGCTGCGGCACATGGTCCTTTGGTCCGGCCTCACCGGCTCCGCGCTGGCGGCGCGCTACTCGCACCATTTCGCCCTGGAAACCTTCGCGAAACTCGCGCCCAAAGCTCTGCGCCGGCCGCTGGAGGTCTTCGCCGACCTGTTCACCACGGCCGCCTCGGCGCTGCTGTTTTACGCCGCCTACAAATTCATACGCGACGAGTTCGCGGCCGGCTCCATAGCCTTTTACATCAACAACACGGGCGTGCCGGGCGGCTGGGCCGAGATGATAATCCCCGCGGCTTTCGCGCTGATCGGCTTCCATACGGCCATAGGCATATTCCGGCCCGAAGATAACTTCAAAGGGCCCTTCTGATGGCTTTTATCGTCGCGCCCCTTATCCTGCTGCTGGCCTTCCTGGGCTCGCCCGTCTTCACGCTGATAGGCGGCGGTTCCATCTTCCTGTTCGCGGGCGCCGGGATAGATTCTTCGGCGGTGATAGTGGAGATGCTGCGCCTGGCCTCCCTGCCGGCGCTGATCGCCATACCGCTGTTCACCTTCTCCGGCTACATGCTGGCGGAAAGCCGCGCGCCGCACCGCATGCTGGCCCTGGCGGAAGCCATGTTCGGCACGCTGCCCGGAGGCCTCGCCATAGTGGCGCTGTTCACCACCGCGCTGTTCACCGCTTTCACCGGCGCCTCCGGCGTCACCATAATCGCCCTGGGCGGCCTGCTTTACCCTATGCTCTCCAAACAGGGCTATCCAGAAAAGTTCACGCTGGGCCTGCTCACCACCACCGGCAGCCTGGGCCTGCTTTTTCCGCCGAGCCTGCCCATCATACTTTACGGCATAGTGGCGAAGATCGACATAGACAAGCTCTTCAAGGCCGGCCTGCTGCCGGGCGCGCTGCTGCTGGCCGCCCTTTCCGTCTACGCCTTCTTCACCGCCCGCAAGGCCGGCGTGAAGAAGATCCCCTTCTCCTTCAAAGAGCTTCTACGGTCAGCCCGCGCCATCGCCTGGGAACTGCCGCTGCCTTTCGTGATAATCGGCGGTATTTATATGGGCCTGTTCACGGCCAGCGAAGCCGCCTCGGTGATGGCCTTTTACGTACTGGTGACGGAAGTTTTTATTTACAAAGACCTGAGCCTGTTCAAGGACATCCCGCGCGTGGCGGTCAAAAGCATGCTGCTCGTCGGCGCCATCTTCCTGGTGCTGGGCACGGCGCTGGGCTTTACCAGCTACCTGATAGACGCGCAGATCCCGGACCGCATCTTCGCCTGGCTGCACACCTACGTGGCCAGCAAGGTACTGTTCCTCATCCTGCTTAACGCTTTCCTGCTCGTCATCAACATGATAGAGATCTTCTCGGCCATAATCATAGTGGTGCCGATAATAGTGCCGGTGGCGGCCGGCTATGGCATCGACCCGGTGCACCTGGGCATAATCTTCCTGCTGAACCTGGAGATCGGCTACATGCTGCCGCCGCTGGGCCTGAACCTCTTTCTCGCCAGTTCCCGCTTCCACAAAAAGCTCCCGGAACTGTACCGCGCCGTCGGGCCCTTCCTGCTGATACTGCTGGTCATGCTGGCCGTGGTCACCTACCTGCCGGGCCTTAGCCTTATCGGCCTGAAGTAACCGCGAACCAGCGCGCGATTTATGAAAATAGAACTGAGCGACAAGATAAAGTCTTTCAAGCCTTTCCTTTTCGAGGAGCTTTACCGGAAGGAACGCGCGGAGCGGGCCAAGGGTAAGGACATCATCAGCCTGGCCGTAGGAGACCCGGATATCCCGACTTCGCCGAAGATAGTGGCTTGCGCCGTGCGCGAGGTCAGGAACGCTCACAACCACCGGTACCCCAACACCAAAGGAAACGAGAACCTGAGGCGCGAGGTCGCCGCCTGGCACAAGCGCCGCCACGGTCTCACCCTCCATCCCAGCGACGAGGTTTCTATCCTGATAGGTTCCAAGGAAGGCCTGGCCCACCTGCCGTTCGTGGTGCTCAACGAGGGCGACTACTGCCTGATCCCGGATCCGACCTACCCCACTTACAGGACCGGCGTGGTGCTTTCGGGCGGGCGCATCCACGACGTTCCCCTCGAAGAAAAGAACGGCTTTCTGCCGGACCTGGGCAAGATCCCGCAAAAGATAGTGAACAGAACAAAGCTGTTCTTCCTGAATTATCCCAACAACCCCACCGGCGCCGTGGCGACCCTGGATTTTTACAGGGACCTGGTAAAGTGGGCCAGGAAGAACAGCGTTATAATAGCCCAGGACGCGGCCTACTGCGATATCTATTTCGGCGGACCGGCGCCGAGCATACTGGAAGTTCCGGGGGCCAGGGACGTGGCGGTGGAATTCTACTCTTCTTCCAAGACCTACTGCATGGCCGGCTGGCGCGTGGGGTGGGTGGTCGGCAACTCGAAACTGGTCTGCGCCCTGAACCAGCTCAAGGAGAACATCGACTCCGGGCCTTTTAACGCTGTGCAGAACGCCGTCGCCTTCGCCCTCAGGAACCACCAGAGCATAGTACCACCGATAAGGGAAAAGTTCAGAAAGCGGGCGGACGCCTTCTGCAAGGGCCTTGCCGCCTGCGGCTGGAAATTCGCGCTCCCCGGCGGCAGCTGCTTCATCTGGGCCAGGCCGCCGGTAAAATGTCCTTCCCTTGACGCCGTCTACTTCATGCTTGAAAAAGCTTCCATACTTACCGCGCCGGGCTCCGGCTTCGGCAGGTACGGGGAAGGTTATGTCAGGTTTTCCCTCACCGAACCGGACAAAAAACTGGAAGAGACCATACGCAGAATAAAGAACCTGGACTGGAACGGATTAAAATGATCCGGGACAAAAAAAGAAAGAGGCGGCCCCGGCCGCCTCTTTCTTTTTGAGTCAGTTACCCTTACTCGCAGACGGTCTTGTCGAATTTGATCTCCGAATTCTCCCCCACGTTCAGCTGGTCCTTCCTGCCTATGACGGTGGCGCTCGGGCCCACCAGCGAGCCGCTCAGGTTCATGTTCCGGATAGAGGCATTCTCGTTCACTATCGAATCCGAGATGATGGAGGAATCTATGCTGGCCCCGTCGCCTATGGAAGCGTAAGGCCCCACGATGGAATTCTCCACTTTGGCAGTAGGCGAGATATAAACGGGCGGGATTATGAGCGAATTCTTCGCTTTGGGCGAGAACTTCTTTTTATCCAGTATATGGCGGTTGGTTTCCAGCAGGGTCTCCGGCTTGCCGCAGTCGTACCAGCCTTCTATCGGCACCGGCCTTATCTTGTGGCCGTCCCTCACCATAGCGGCCATGGCGTCTGTAAATTGTATCTCTCCCTTGGTAGTACGCCCCGAATCCACCAGCTTTTCAAGACTATTGTAAAGGGCGGAGGAATTGTGGAAGGAGTAGATGCCCACTATGGCCAGGTTGGTCTTCGGGTTCTCGGGCTTTTCCACCATGGCCGAGATATAGCCGCCTTTCACCTCCACCACGCCGAAGCGGCGCGGGTCTTTAACTTCCTTCACGGCGATGCAGTCCTCTTTAGAGGTCATGAACTTGGACAGGTCCGCGTCCAGGATGGTGTCTCCCAGCATGACGACCACGGGGCCCGTGACGTTGCGGCGGGTCAGCCAGATAGCGTGCCCCAGGCCTTTCTGTTCGGCCTGCTCAACGTATGATACGTCCAGGTGCCTGTAGTTTTTAGCGACATACTCTTTAATTTTATCGCCCAGGTAGCCCACCACCATGCAGATCTTCTTTATGCCGGCCGCATGCAGATCGTCGAGGATATGGCCGATTATGGGCTTGTCGCCCACGGTCAGCAGCACCTTGGGATAAGTGTAGGTATGCGGGCGCAGACGCGTACCCGTCCCGGCTACCGGCACCACCGCGGTAAATTCTGTTTTAGTCATAAACGTTCTCCCTGCCTGTACCGGATATTATAGAAAAATCCGCCTGTTCAGCTAGTCCACTGTCATCTGCCTGTAGACTTCTTTATGATCCGGAGCCTTTTTAAGCCCGGCCTTGGCGTACTTTTTGGAGTCCCAGAAATTTGGGCGGGCCGCGGCTGTCCTGTAATCCGCCAGCGCCTCGGCGCGCCTGCCGGAGAGGTCCAGCGCCTGCGCCCGGCGCAGGTAGCAGTAGGTCACCCAGCCTTTCTCGGGGAAGCCGGTACCTTCGATGCCGGTAGTCAGCCAGGCCGCGGCTTCTTCGTAGCGCTTCATGGCGATAAGCGCGTCCCCCGCGGAAAGATAGACCATGGCCAGCTGGGTTTCCAGCCCCTTCTGGGGGCTGACCTGCCAGGCGCCCAGGAAAGCCTCGGATTCGTCCAGCACCGCCTGCCAGTCCTGCGCCTGGATATGCGTCATTATCTCACCCACACGGAACAGCATGTTGGTCGGGTCCAGCGCGCGCAGCCCTTCGGTCTCGGCGTAAGCCGCCTTAAAATCCTTCTCGTGCATGGAATAGATCTCTATAAGGAAGAAGCGCGCCTCCACCTTGAAGAAGCGGCCCTTCTCCTTGGCCAGCCGCACGTAGTCCATGCCGCGCCGGCGGTCCCCCCCCACGAACAGTTTGGCCCCCAGCCCCAGCGCCCCCGGCAACGTGGCCGCGTAATAATCGAAAATGCCCAGCCCCAGGAAAGCGTCGTAAATGGCGGGGTTCACCTCCACGCATTTCTTCAGGAATTTACGTCCCTTCCTGCCGCGCGTATAGGCCCGCCACCAGCTGCGCTGCACGGCGTACCAGCGGCCCTGCAGGCCGTAGGCGCTGCCCATAAAGAAATAGGCCTGGTCCAGGTCGCGCCCCTCGTCCGCCATTTTCTCCGAGAGGTCTATGACCTTGTCAGAATTGGAAATGAACTCGTCCTCTATGGCCTTATAACTGCCCTGCATGTCGAAATTCTGGGAATACCGCCACCAGGAGAGCGCGGCCAGCGCGAAATAGCCCGCCGGACTTTCCGGCGACAGCTTTACTATCTCCCGGAACTCCTCCTCGGCCTTGTCGAATTCAAGCCGGTACATACGGGCTATGCCGCGGTCGTAGCGCTCATCGGCGCCGGGCGCAAGGGTGAAAGGCCGGGTGGAGGCGTTGATATCCACCAGGGCGGGGCCGAGTTCGTCGTCGGTGAGCGCCTGCACAGTCGGTTTGTCTGAAAGCGGCTGCGCCTGGACGGGCACTGCGCACAGCATGGAGAGGAGCAGCAGGGTATTCATAATTGTATCCTTAAAGTTCCTTAAACAAGGGCGGAAACCAGCAGCAGCCCCAGCACCACGAAAGAGGCCAGCGCGAAATAGTATTCACCGCCGCGCCAGTAGCCGTAGATAAGCATGACGACGCGCGCGGCCGGCGTAAGCAGCAGCGCCAGTATGCCCGCGCGCAGCATGGGCGCGCCTGCGGCCGAGCCGGAAATTATGAACGCGAACCCGGAGAATATCAGGAAAGCGCTCAGGAACACCCCGGCCAGCAGCGTGCGCTGGATAAGGCCGGCGAATTTCTTTTCGGAAAAATCTTTTTCCATATCAGAGCGCCCTCAGTGACACCAGCAGCATTTTCACCGCGACGAGCAGCGTCAGCGCCGAAAAGACCAGCTGCAGCTTTTCGGAACGCGTCTTGTAGAGAGCGTAGATCCCCAGGAAGGAGCCGATCAGCACGCCTACTACGATAATGGCCGTAAGCTCCAGCGGGATAACCCCCTGGCGGAAATAGACATAGGCGCTGGCCGCCGCCGAAACGCCTATTATGAAGTTGCTCGTGGCGGCGGCCGCTTTCATGGGCACGCCGCACAGCAGGTTCATCACCGGCACCTGCACTATCCCGCCGCCTATCCCCAGCAGGCCGGAAAGGGACCCGGCGAAAAAAGAGATGAAGGAAGCCGGGGTCATGTTCCTTACGGAGTAAGGCATGTGCGCCGCCGCCGCGGGGTCGAAAAAACCCGAATCGAAGACGGAAGCCGCGCCGGCCGGAACGGCCTCGGCCGGCTTGTGCGGCCGCCGGCCTTTAAGGAACATAAGCGCGGAAACGGGAAAAAGCATCAGCGCGAACATCAGCTGCATGGCCGCGGACGGCAGGCGGCTGGCGATAAGCGCCCCAACTATGGAGCCCAGGGCGGTGGTCACTTCCAGCGTTATCCCCAGCCTTATGTTGGCCAGGCCGCGTTCTACGTTCACGGCGGCCACGGCGCTGGAAGTCGCCACTATCGCCACCAGCGAGGCGGCCACGGCCTGGTGGATAGGGACCTTCAGGGCCAGCACCAGGAAAGGCACCATAAAAATACCGCCGCCTATGCCCATGGCGGACCCCATCAGGCCGATGAAAACACCGAAGGAAACGAGTACGGCGAAGTTAAAAGCTGTGAGTTCCGGCATTTATTTATTTTCCTGCTCTACGTTGCGCAGGAAGCGCTTCGCCTCGGCTTCGCCGATATCGAAAGCGTTCTCGCACTTTACCCCGTCGAATTCCAGCAGCCCCAGCCCCAGGTCCGTGGGCGGTTTTATCATGTAGACGTCAGGCTCGGATTTTATGAAGACACGGGACTCGTAAATTTTCTGGGTGTGGATAGCCAGCATCCGCCGCACCTTGCGCTCGAAATATCCCAGCGGCCCTATGGCTGGAAAGTCCATATCCTGGGCGCGGGAATTGCCGATCATTATGACCGTGCGGCAGCCCTCGAACAGGTTCAGGTTGATATTGGCGATACCTATCACGCCGCCGTCCACCAGGTGGTAGTTGCGGCCGTGCTCGTTGACCGTCACCGGGGGAAACACCATGGGGATGGCGCAGCTGGCCACCAGTGCGTCGATAAAGGAGAGGTTCTGTCCCTGCGTAGAACCGTCGAAAGCCGCGATATAAGGGAGCTTCATCTCCACCGCGTGGCTGATAACGTAAAACTTTATATTGCGCTGGAACCGCGGCCCGCTGCGGGCCAGCCACCCGCCAAGAAAATCGTAGACCGGCTTGCTCGAGAAAAGCGTCAGTTTGGCCAGCTGGTTCTCGAAGAGGAACTTGAACCTGGTCAGCGGATTGCCGCCGGCCTGCTGGTAAAGCTCGAGCGGAATATTGTAATAGCGGGGCCGCAGTTTCAGGATCGCGGAGGGCTTCATATCGCGCCAGATCTGGCGCAATTCCCCGGTCTTATCGTAGCAATAGGCCGCCCCGTTGAGCGAGCCGATGCTGAAACCGGCCAGCGCGTCGAAATGCAGGCCCTGGCGCACGAGCTCCGCCAGGACCCCCGACTGCCAGGAGCCCAGCGCGCCGCCGCCGCAAAGAAAAAGGCCTATAGGCCGTCTGAATTTAAACATAGCGCTTTTGTACAGCTGATTAAAATAATAAAATATATATGAGCACGATGCCAAGGAACATATGTCTGATTACCTGATAATCGCCGGGCTGGCCATAGTGATGGGCCTTACCCTGACGCTACCTTTTTCGGTAAAGCGCGTGGAAGACGACCTGGAGGCCTTTCTTTTTGTAATGGGAATGGCCGCCGTCAGCATTGCCGGGCTCTGGAGCCTGCGCCTGGTGCACGAGGCCATGCGCGAGCCGCTGGCAATAACGGCGGCCGTGGCGGCGGTGGGCTGGCTTTTCCGCGAGGTCCGCGGCCATTTACGCGGCTGGATGGGGTTCCTGACCAGGAAACTGGGACTCAAAGGCGCCATCTTCACCCTGGTGACGCTGCTCGGGCTGGGCTCGAGCGTGTTCACGGCCATCGTGGCGGCCATCATGCTGGCCGAGATCGTCACCATCCTGAAACTGAACAGGTCTTTTGAAATACGGCTGACCGTCTACGCCTGCTACGCCATAGGCCTAGGTGCGGCGCTCACCCCTATAGGCGAGCCGCTGTCCACCATAGTGGTGGCCAAGCTGAAGGGCCCGCCGCACGACGCGAATTTCTTTTACCTGCTTAAGCAGATAGGCCTGTGGGTAGTGCCGGGCGTGCTGCTCTGCGCGGGCATGGCGGCGCGCGGCGCCCAGTACGCGGCGTCGGACCAAGGCGGCCTTAAAGAGGACGCGCAGGACTCCAACCTGGATATTCTCAAGCGCGCCGGCAAGGTCTACCTTTTCGTGATGGCCCTTATTTTCCTGGGGGCCGGCCTGACCCCGCTGGCCGAGCGCTTCATCACCAGGCTCCCGGTCTGGGCGCTCTACTGGGCCAACTCCGTGTCCGCCATCCTCGACAACGCCACGCTGGCCGCGGCGGAAATAGCGCCGGTGATGACCGACCGCCAGATAACTTTCATACTGATGGGCCTGCTGGTCTCGGGCGGCATGCTGATCCCCGGGAACATCCCCAATATAGTCAGCGCCTCCAAGCTCGGCATAAGATCCAAAGAATGGGCCAGGGCCGCCCTGCCTTTCGGAGGCGCGCTGATGCTGGCCTACTTCGTTTTAATGACGCTGCTGGTCAAGTAAAGGAGACCCCCGACATGGAACACAAATGGAAAACCATAATTGAACCTTTCAAGATAAAAACCGTGGAGCCGCTGGGCATAACCACCAGGGAGGAACGGCTCAAGGTCATCGAAACCGCCCACTACAACCTTTTCAACATAAAGGCGGAGAAGGTCCTTATCGACCTGCTGACCGATTCGGGCACGGGCGCGATGAGCGCCGCACAGTGGGGCGGCATCATGGTGGGCGACGAGTCCTACGCCGGGGCGCGCAGCTATTACAATTTCGAGAACGAAATAAAAAGCCTCACGGGCTTCGACGAGGTCATCCCGGTGCACCAGGGCCGCGCCGCCGAAAAGATCCTGTTCGGCGTGATAGGCGGCAAGGGGAAATGCATAATCTCCAACTCCCATTTCGACACCACCCGCGCCAACGTGGAATTCTCCGGCGCCGAAGCCATGGACTTCCCCGTTAAAGAAGCCATGGACTTCGACAGACCCGCCCCCTTCAAGGGCAACGCCGACGTTGCCGCTATGGAGAAGTTCGTAAAGGAAAAAGGCGCCAAGAATATCCCGCTCTGCGTGATGACCGTGACCAATAATTCCCTGGGCGGCCAGCCGGTCTCCATGGGTAACCTTAAAGCGGTCCAGGCCCTGTGCCAGAAGTACGGCATCCCCCTCTTCCTGGACTGCGCGCGCTTCGCCGAGAACGCCTATTTCATAAAGATCCGCGAGAAGGGCTACGCGCAGTGCCCGGTGCGCGAGATAGCGCAGGCGATGTTCGAACTGGCCGACGGCGCCTGGATGAGCTCCAAGAAGGACGCGCTGGTCAATATGGGCGGTTTCCTCGCCATGAACAACAAGGACTGGTCCGCCAAAGCGCGCCAGATGCTGATACTGACGGAGGGCTTCAGCACCTACGGCGGCCTCGCCGGCCGCGACCTGGAAGCCATCGCCATAGGCCTGCGCGAAGTCCTGGACGAGAATTACCTGCAGTACCGCATCCGCTCCGCGGCCTACCTCGGAGAAGGGCTCCTGAAGCACGGCGTACCGATAATAAACCCTCCCGGCGGCCACGGCGTCTACGTGAACGCCAGGAAATTCCTGCCGCACATCCAGCCCCGGAATTTCCCGGCGCAGGCGCTGGCCTGCGCGCTGTACCTGGAAGGCGGCATCCGCGGCGTCGAGATCGGCACGCTGATGTTCGGTAAGCGGGACAAGAACGGAGTTTATCAGGCTGCCCCCATGGAACTGGTCCGCCTGGCCATGCCCCGCCGCGTCTACACGCAGAGCCATATAGACTACGTGATAGAGGTCTTCGGTTACCTGGCGAAGAACAAGAAAACGATAAAAGGCCTGGACGTGGTGGAGGCGGCCCCCATACTGCCGCATTTCACGGCCAAACTGAGGCCGGCGAAGTAACAAAGACAACTATGTTCAAACACGAGAGGATAAGCGCCATACGCCCGGCGCTCGAAGCGATAGTCGGGGCCGACAACGTGCGCACCGACGAGGCCGAGATACTGATGTATTCCTACGACGCCGGCATGGCCCGCGCGCGCCCGGAAGCCGTGGTGGCCTTTACCGACCCCGCCCAGGTGGCGCCGGTAATAAAGCTCCTGTATAAGAACGGCATCCCTTTCCTGCCGCGCCTGGCCGGCACCAACCTTTCCGGCGGCACCATCCCGCTCAAGGGCGGCGTCATCCTCAACCTGTCGCGCCTGAAAAAGATACGCCGGATAGACACCGGCGCCAGGGTGGCCCTGGTGGAGCCCGGCGTGGTCAACATGGAGCTGCAGCGGGCGCTGGAGCCCTTCGGCTTTTTCTACGCGCCGGACCCGGCCAGCCAGAAAGTTTCCACCATAGGCGGCAACATCGGCGAGAACGCCGGCGGGCCGCTCTGCCTGAAATACGGCGTCACGTCCGACAACGTCGAGAAGCTCGAGGTCGTCACCCCGGAAGGCGAGGTGAAGACCTGGTCTTACGCGGACCCGGGCCCCGACCTGATGAGCCTTCTGGTCGGCTCCGAAGGCACGCTGGGCGTGGTTACCCACGCCTGGCTCAAGATCCTGCCCCTGCCCCGGCACATAAAGACGGCCTCCGCGGCCTACTCCTCCCTCGACGCGGCCATGCGCGCAGTTACCCGGATAATCGGCGACGGCATCGTGCCGAGGGCGCTGGAAGCCATGGACAGCGTTTCGCTGGGCGCGGCCCTGAACGGCAAGACCGACCCTTTCCCGCGCGGCACCGAAGCCGTACTGATCATAGAACTGGACGGCGGCGACCTCGGCAAGGTTAAAAAAGACCTGGACGACGTGGAGAAGATCTGCGCCGCCAACGCGGCCACCGCCTTCAGGGTGGCGGCCGACGAGGCCGAGCGCGAACTGCTCTGGGCAGCCCGCAAGGGCGCCTACCCGGCCATGGCGCGCCTGGCCCCCGACGTACTGGTGGAGGACGGCGTGGTGCCGCGCCCCCGCCTGCCGGAGGCCCTCAGGGAAACCCGCGAGATACTTTCCAAATACAAGCTGACCGCCGGCCTGCTGTTCCACGCCGGGGACGGCAACCTGCACCCCAACATAATCTTCGACCGGCGCGACATACAGGAAGTAAAGCGCGTAAAGAAGGCCGGTTACGAGATACTTAAATCCTGCATAAAACTCGGCGGGACCATTTCGGGCGAGCACGGCATAGGCGTGGAGAAACGCGTGGCCATGAACTGGCTCTACGGCCGCGACGAACTTGATTTTTTCCGCCGCATTAAAGCCGCCTTCGATCCCCTGGACCTGGCTAACCCCGACAAGATACTGCCCGTGGCCGCCGACGCGCGCGCCGAAGCGGCCCCGGAGAGCCTGGCCGACAGGGCCTCGCTGAGCCCGCAGGCCCGCAGTCTGGTGGACGAGCTCCGCCTGCGGTCGCGCAGCGGGGAACGCACGGCCGTGACCGGCCTTGGCACACGGCTCAAAGCGGACCGCATAATGGAAGGCGCCAAAACGCTGGACCTGCGCTCCCTGGCCGGCCGGGCCGCCATAGACAGGGAGAACCTGACGGCGAGGGCGGAAGCAGGCCTGGCGCTGGAGGACTTCCGCGCCCAGCTTAAAGAAGCCGGCCTCAATATAGAAATTCCGGACCTGAAAGGCAGCGTAGGCGGCCTGATCGCCTCCAAGGTCTGGCCGGGCATCCGCGAGCTGCTGCTCGGCCTGGAGGTGGTGACCGCCGACGGCACCCTGCTGGAACTGGGCGGCAGGACCGTGAAGAACGTCGCCGGTTACGACGCGGTAAAGCTTTTCTGCGGCTCCATGGGGGCTTACGGCGTTATCATAGCCGCCACGTTCGCCCTGTCCGCCGGCGCCAGGCGCGCCCAGGCGTCGGCCGTAGAGCCTGCCGCCTGGGACGCCTTCGAGCCCGACGACTACCACCGGCGTCTGAAAAAAGCGCTCGACGCGCGTAATCTCCTTAACCCCTGGATCTACAGGACTACACCATGAGCCACAACGAACAAAGCGGCGAAGAAAAACCCGTGCAGGCCCCCGCGGGAACGGACGCCTATCCGCCCGCCCACGCCGCCCATCATATCCCCAGCGAGATCAACGAACTCTACGCCCCGGAGAATAACGGCCGGCACCTGGCCGCGCTGCTCACCGACCTGGGAGAACGCAACATTTACGACGCCGCCGCGCAGTGCAACCGCTGCGGCTACTGTGAAACCTCCTGCCCCACCTACATGCTGACGGGGCGCGAAACGCTGTCCGCCCGCGGCCGCAACCAGTTCATGCGCCTGCTGCTGGAAGGCAAGGCAAAGAACTCCGCCGACGCCGCCGAGGCGCTGAACACATGCCTGCTCTGCGGCGCCTGCTCCAGCGCCTGCTACGCCAAGGTCCCCACCCCGGACATAGTGCTGGAAGGCCGCCGGACGCTATCGGGCTACGGCGACAATTTCTTCTCGCGCGCGGCGGTCAAGACGCTGCTGGACGCGCCCGGGCTCTTCGGTTTCTGGCTCAAACTCGCCTACCTGGCCAAGAAGACCGGCCTCCCCCGCCTGGCGGCCAGGCTGGGCCTTTACCACCTGCTGGGCATGCCGGGCCTGGCGGACGCGGAAGGCGCGGTGGACAGAACCCCGCTGCGCTTCGCCGCGGAACTGCTGCGCCGCGACCCGTCGCTGCGCCCGCAGGGCAAGCTGGCGGTGAACTGGGCTTACTTCGCGGCTTGCGGCCCCAACTACATGTTCACCGACGTGGCCCTGGCCACGGTGCGCGTCCTGCGGCGCCACGCGGGCGAAGGCATCTTTATAGAGAACCAGTGCTGCGGCCTGATGGCGCACAACTACGGCCGCCTGGAGGACGCCCGCGAATTCGCGCGGCGCAACATCCTGCGTTACGAGGAGCTTAAGGCCGTTTTCGGGGATTTCCCGGTGGTGGCCGACTGTTCCTCCTGCGCCGCTTTCATGAAGTCCTACGAGCAGCTTTTCACCGGCGACGAGGACTGGCGCCCCAGGGCGGCGGCCTTCGCGGCGGCGGTCAGGGACATATTGGAGCTTATTCCCGCGGAAAAGATAGACCACGCGCCGGCCGATAAACTCGAGGCCGCGGGCCGCATAACCTACCATGACTCCTGCCGCGCCTGCCACGGCCAGGGCATAAGGCCGGAGCCGCGCGCGGTGCTGAAGAAACTCGCCGGGCGGCGCTACACGGAACTGCCGGAAAGCGACTGGTGCTGCGGCGGCGCCGGGGCCTTCGCCTTCACGCAGCCGGAACTTTCGGCCGGGGTGCTGGACCGGAAGCTGCGCAATATCGCTTCGGTCCAGGCGGATACCGTGGTGGTGGGCGCTACCTCCTGCCTGATACAGATCAACGCCGGTCTGAAAGCGGCCTACCCCTCGGCCCGGGCCGTGCATTACAGCGTACTGCTGGACCAATTGACCGCCGGGAAAGAATTGCCGCCGGATAATGCTAAAATAAAACTATGACCAGGGCCGAAGAACTGGAAAACCGTCTGCGCCTGCTTGTGAATTTCGGCGGGGTCGTCTCCAAGGAAACCAACCTTACGAGGCTGCTCGAACTGATAGCCGAACAGGTAAAGACCATACTTAACTGCGACCGCTGCAGCGTCTTCATACTTGACCGCCAGACCAACGAACTCTGGAGCAAGGTGGCGCTGGGCATGCAGCATACCGAGATCCGCGTCCCTTTCGGCAAGGGCATAGCCGGCCATGTGGCGTCCTCCGGCCTGACCATGAACATCAAGGACGCCTATCAGGACCAGCGCTTCAACCACGACCTGGACCGCCTGACCGGCTACCGCACGCGCAGCATCCTGGCCGTGCCGCTCAAGAACGTGGGCGGCCACATCATCGGCGTGTTCGAGGCCATGAACAAGAGCGGCGACCCCTTCAATGTGGACGACGAGGGCATACTGCAGCTGATAAGCTCGCTGGCCGCCTCCGGCATAGAGAACGCCCAGCTTTACGAGAGCCTGTCCAAATCCCAGCTCGAGACCATTTACCGCCTGGCCGTAACGGCCGAATACCGCGACCAGCAGGACACTGCCATCCACCTGCGCCATATCACCGAATACTCGGGGCTTATCGCGCAGGGCCTGGGCCTGCCCGAACGCGAAGTCGAGAACATCCGCTACGCCAGCCCCCTCCACGACATCGGCAAGGTGGGCATCGCCGACGCCATCCTGCTCAAGCCCGGCAAGCTTACCGCGGAAGAATTCGAGGAGATGAAGAAACACACCGTGTACGGCGCCAAGATCCTCTGCAACGCCGAAAGCGCGCTGCTGCAGATAGCCTGCAAGGTCGCCGCCTCCCATCACGAGAAATTCGACGGGACCGGCTACCCGGCCCGCCTCAAAGGCCCCCAGATCCCGATCTACGCGCGCATCGTCTCGGTCGCGGACGTCTTCGACGCCCTCTGCATGCCGCGCGTCTACAAACCCAGGTGGGACACCGAGAAGGCCAGGGAATACATCCTTGAGGAAAGCGGCAAAGCCTTCGATCCCGAAGTAGTGGAGGCTTTCACCAAGGTTTACGGGGAGATCCTCAAGATCCAGGCCATCGGCGACGGCAAGACCACGATCATCCCGGGCATCACCAAGGAAATGAACCGGCACAACAATTACTAGCCCCCCTGCGGCGCCCCGCTGAAAGAGCCTGAAACTTTCAGGCTCTTTTTTCATCTAAATTAATGGAGAGAGACGTTTTAGGCCAGACAAGGAGATTCTCATGAGCGATATGCAAATAACTTTCCCCGGCGGTAAAAAAGTGAGCGCCAATTGGCGCGGTTTCGAGATAGCCACCGACCAGCCCGCCGGAGGCGGCGGCGAAGGCAGCGCCCCGACCCCCTTCGACCTGTTCCTGGCCTCACTGGGCACCTGCGCCGGCATCTTCGCGCTGGGCTTCATACAATCCAGGGGCCTCAGCACCGAGGGGCTCGGGATCAAAGTTTCTTTCGACATGAACCAGGCGACCCACCTGCTCGGCAAGGTAACGATGCATATAACCCTGCCCGGGGATTTCCCCGCAAAATACAAGGACGCGGTGATCAAGGCGGCCGAGCAGTGCCTGGTAAAGCGCACCATGGACGCTCCCCCCGCTTTCGAAATAACCGCGGGGTAATTTCCTACAATGTAGGGGTGGAACAAAACCCCGAAGTTTCCGTGATCATCCCCTGCCTGGACGAGGCCGGCAACGCAGCGGCCTACGCGGAGACGCTGCTGGGGCCGCTGACGGCGGCCCTGCCTTCTTTCGAACTCATCTTCTCCGACGGCGGCAGCGCCGACGGCACGGTGGACCTGCTCTGGCGCCTGGCGGGCGGCTACCCCGGCGTAACGGCGCTGGCGGGCGGCCGCCACAGTTTCCGGGCCTCGCTCGAAAGGGCGGTCGCGGCCGCGCGGGGCAGCTACATAATTTTCATGGAGGCGGACCTGTCTTTCAGCCCCGCCGACGCCGGGCGCCTGCTGGCGGAGATAAAAAGCTCCGGGGCCGACTGCGTCTGCGGCTCGCCTTTCCTGGGCAGCTTCAGCGGTCTCCCCCCCGGGCGCCGCCTGCTTACCGGCGCCGCCAACACCATGCTGCGCCTGCGCTTCGCCCGCCGCCTGACCTCCTACACCCAGATCTTCAAGATCTACCGCGCCGACAAATTAAAAACCCTCCGCTTCGAAACGGAGGGCTTCGCGCTGGACGCCGAACTGCTGGCCAAAGCCCTCGATGCCGGCTGGAAGGTCTCCGAGATCCCCGTCACCATGACCGCCCGCCGCGGCGACAGCTCCAAACTCTCCCCCCGCAAAGAGATCGCCAACTACCTTAAGCTTATCTTTAGAACAAATTACACAAATTAATCCCCCCCGTGGCCT
>MGUD01000025.1:0-46301 GCA_001799795.1 Elusimicrobia bacterium GWC2_61_19 | reverse complement strand
TGTGTCCCGACCCCGTGCCCGACGGGCCCATACCCTGCCAAGACCGACTTTGCATCTTGCGGTCTTCAGGCAAAGACGCTCAGCCTCGCACGGACGAGTGATGTTATATTTTGATCTTGGCGATGGCGAGGCCGATGAGGATGAACTCGAGGCCGAGGACGGCGACGATCAGGACGCCCCAGGCCACGGGGACCTGGGTCATGAGCCAGGCGAAAAGCACCAGGGCCAGCGTGGCCAGCGACGCCAGCCGCACGACCTGCCTCGGCGAGAAACCGAGCTTCTCCAGCCGCAGCGCGAAATGATCGCGGCTGCCCAGGAACGGGGAATGCCCGCGCTTCAGCCGCATCACAGAAACGAAGATGGTGTCGTAAATAGGCACCGCCAGGATGAAGAGCGGGGCGTACACGCCCAGCGGATTAACGTCGGAGTACCTCGTGCCCAGCGCCACTACCGCCAGCACGAAGCCGCAGAGCAGGCTGCCTGAATCCCCCATGAAGATCTTGTACTTCTTTGAAAAGTTATAAGGCAGGAACCCGAGCGCCGCCCCGGCCAGCGACGCCGAGGCGAAATTGACGTAGATGGATTCCGAAGGGAAAGCTATCAGCAGGAAACCGAAGGCCGCCAGGGCCGCCTGCCCCGCGGAAAGGCCGTCCATGATGTCGATGATATTGAAAGCGTTGGAAACCCCGACTATCCACAGCACGCTCAGCGCGAAGCCCAGATAATCCGGCTGGATGAAATGTATCCTTATGCCGTAGAGGGCGGTGAAGATGGCCACCGCGAACTGCACGGCGAACTTGGTCTTGAAGCCCAGGCCGTAGGGCTTACGCATGTCGTCGATGAAGCCCAGGGCGAACATCACGCCGCCGCCCAGCAGGATCAGGCGCAGGTCGCGCAGCGTCCCGGTGGGGAAAGAGGTATAAAAGCGCATGGCCACCAGCGAAACGGCGAACGCCGCGAATATGGCCGTCCCGCCGAGCAGCGGCGTCGGCGTTTTGTGGGTCTTTATGTCGGTGGGCTTGTCCAGATGGCCGAACCTTACCGCCAGCATACGCAGCAGCGGCGTCAGCCCGAGCGACAGCAGCAGCGGCAGGATGAAAGCCAGCAGATAGAGACGGAAATTACCCAGCAGATCACTCATATTGTTTTATTATAGCGGCTATCTTGCGCAGACTGTCGCCGGCAGGCGGCAGACCGCGGCCCAGTTTCGCCGCCAGCTTCTCAGTTTTAAGTCCGGCCTTCAGCGGGCGCGCCGCGGCCTGGCAAAGCTCGTCGGTCAGTTTGGGCTCTATGAACGACGGATCAAAACCGAACGCCTCGCAGGCCTTCAAGGCGAAATCGTAGCGGCTGAGCCAGTCGGGCCCGACCACATTGTAGATCCCGGCGGCGTCCGCCGCCGCCAGGTCCAGCACGGCCGCCGCCAGCTCCGGGGCATAGGTCGGATTGGAGAACTGGTCGGAAGGCACCCGCATCTTGGCGCCCGAACGCTGGTTGTTGATCAGCTGCATTATAAAATTCTTAGAGGCCGGGTTATACCCGTAGACCACCGTTGTGCGCACGGCCAGCGCCCCCTCCAGCGCCAGGGCGGCCCGCTCGCCGTCCAGCTTGGTGCGCCCGTAAACGCTTACCGGGTTGACCGGCGCGTCCTCGGCGTAAGGCCCGTCCTTGCCGTCAAAAACGTACTCGGTGGAAAAATAGACCAGTTTCGCCCCGGCCTTGCGGCACTCAGCCGCCACCAGCGCGGGCCCCTCGGCGTTAATGCGGCCCGCCAGCCCGGGGTCGCGCTCGCAGCCGTCAACGTGCGTCATGGCCGAGCACAGGAAGACCGCTTCGGGCCGGGCCTTTTCGAAAGCCGCGGCGATGGAAGCTGGCTCGGCCAGGTCCAGGTAAAGGAACCCCTGCCCTTTGCGCGAGGTGCCGTAAACCTCTATCTTGCGCCGCACGCACAGCGACGTCAGCGTTGCCCCGACCTGGCCGGACGCGCCGATGATCAGGGCTCTCATCCGTTAAAATCCGCGCGCCGCAGCGTCAGCCGCATTTCAAGGATCTTAAGCACGCCCTTTACGGCGTCTTTGTAGTTTATCTTCTTGCCGTCCTGCCTGGAACGGGAAGCGTAAATTATCGGGAATTCCTCGAAGCGCAGCCCCATAAAAGCGGTCTT
Organism: Elusimicrobia bacterium GWC2_61_19; assembly: GCA_001799795.1. GTDB lineage: Bacteria > Elusimicrobiota > Elusimicrobia > Elusimicrobiales > UBA9959 > UBA9959. The sequence continues at coordinate 44,140 of MGUD01000025.1, read as the reverse complement.
ACAGGAAATCTCCGCCTCTATCTCGAACCCGGTGGAAACCAAATTCATTTTTTTAAGCAGCGGGGCCCTGAAAGCCTTGTAGCAGGTATAGGAATCGGTCATTTTGGCGCCGAACAGCAGATCGACGAGGAAAGTGAGGAACTTGTTGCCGGCCAGGTAAAGCCGGCTGTAGGTCTGGGACCTGCCGGAAAGCATCCGCGAACCGAACACCGCGTCGGCGCGGCCTTCCTCGATGGGCCGCACAATGGCCGGGATATCGTTGGGATCATACTCGAGGTCGGCGTCCTGCACTATCACTATGCCGCCGGTGGCGGCGTTGAAGCCGGTTATCAGAGCGCCGCCCTTGCCCTTGTTGGCCCCGTGCTTTATGACCTTAAGCTCATACGGGAATTCTTTAGCCGCTATCACCTTATCCAGCCATTCGCGGGTGCCGTCCCTGGAACCGTCGTCGACCACTACCACCTCCTTTTCCAGAGCCACCCCGGTCAGGACCTTCAGCACGGCCGGCAGGGTGCGCATCTCGTTATAAGAGGGAATGACTATCGTGGTTTTCATTATCTGAATTATAACAAAGAGCGGGCCCGCGGGCAAAAGGAACGCGCAAGACAGCCGGCCCCGTGGCTTTCCAAGTCACGCTTTTATATAATAGTAATTATTAGTCACGCGGTCATACGGAGGAAATTATGAAAGTACCAATGGTAGACATGCTGGCCGGCTATCCCCCCATAAAGGACGAAATAGAAACGGCCGTAAAAGCTGTTTTCAACAAAGCCAACTTCATACTCGGAGAAGAAGTTACCAAATTTGAAAAAGAATTCGCGGCCCACCTGGGCGCCAAACACGCCGTAGGCGTGGCCAACGGCACCGACGCGCTGCGCATGGCCTTCATCGCCAGCGGCGTAAAGAAGGACGACGAGGTGATCACCTCGCCTTTCACTTTCATCGCCACCTCCGAGACCATCAGCCAGATCGGCGCCGTCCCGGTGTTCGCCGATATCGACCCCGTGACCTTCAACCTGGACCCGAAGTCCGTGGAAAAGAAGATCACCAGGAAGACCCGCGCCATCGTGCCGGTGCACCTCTACGGCATGCCCTGCGACATGGACGCCATCATGGCGATAGCCAAAAAGCATAACCTCATCGTGGTCGAGGACACCGCGCAGGCCTTCACCGGCAAGTATAAGCCCGCCGGCGGCGACTGGAAGTACCTCGGCAACATCGGCCACTGCGGCACTTACAGCTTCTTCCCGGCCAAGAACCTGGGCGCCTTCGGCGACGGCGGCGCCGTCACCACCAACGACGACAAGATCTACGAGACGCTCAAGCAGCTGCGCAACCACGGCAGCAAGGTGCGCTACCACCACGAGATGGAAGGCTTCAACTCCCGCCTGGACACCGTGCAGGCCGCCGTGCTGGGCGTCCGCCTCAAGCACGTGGAGAAATGGACCGAGATGCGCAATGCCGTGGCCGCCAAATATGCCGAGGCCCTCAAGGGCGTCTGCGTCACCCCGGTGGTGCCGGCCAATGCCCGCCACTCCTTCAATTATTACACCCTGCGCTTCGACACCAAGGCCAAGCGCGACAACGCGCAGAAGCACCTGACCGAGCAGCAGATCGCCAACCAGATCTACTACCCGATAGCGCTGCACCTGCAGGAGGCCTACGCGCACCTGGGCGGCAAGAAGGGAGACAACCCCGTCTGCGACGCGGTGATGGACACCGTCTTCTCGCTGCCGATGTACCCGGAACTGACCGACGCGCAGATCAGTACCGTGACGGACGCGGTAAAAGATTCTCTCAAAGCGGCGGTCTAAAAACGCGCGGCACGACGTCGGAGGCAGAATGAACTGGAAGAAACAAAAGGTGTTCATAACGGGCGGCAGCGGCTTTATAGGGAGCCACCTTACCGAAAAACTCGTGCGCGACGGGGCCCGGGTCACGGCGCTGCTGGAATACACCCCGTACAACGACCTGGGCTGCCTGCGCCACCTGCCCAAGAACGTCCTGTCGCAGGTGGAACTCATCCCGGGCGACCTGCGCGACCCGGAGATGATAAAGAAGTTCCTCCGCGGTAAAGACGTAGTCTTCCATCTTGGCGCGCTGGTCGGCATCCCGTATTCCTACGTGAACCCACGCGAGGTCTTCGAGGTCAACGCCCTCGGCACCCTGAACCTGCTGCTGGGCGCGCGCGACGCCGGCGCCAGCAAGATAGTGATAACCTCGACGTCCGAAGTTTACGGGTCCGCCCTCTACACCCCGATAGACGAACTGCACCCGCTCCAGGCGCAGTCGCCTTACTCCGCCAGCAAGATAGCCGCGGACAAGATCGCCGAATCCTTCCATAAAACGTTCGGCGTGCCGGTGGCGACCATCAGGCCGTTCAACACCTACGGCCCGCGGCAGTCGGACAGGGCGATAATCCCGACGATAATAATACAGGCCCTGAAGAAAAAGACCATCAAGCTGGGTTCCCTGACTCCGAGAAGGGACCTCAACTATGTCCTGGACACGGTGGACGGCTTTATAAAAATCGCCGAGTCGCCGCGTTCGGTGGGAGAGGTCATAAACATAGGCACCGGCAAGGATATTTCCATAGGCGAACTGGCGGGAGCCATCCTTAAGGTCATGGGGAAGAGGACAAAAATAGTCACCGCCAGCGACCGCAAGCGGCCCAAGGGCAGCGAGGTCATGCGCCTGCTCTGCGACAACGCCAAGGCGAAAGAACTTATAGGGTGGGAACCCAGGACCAGCCTGGAAACGGGGCTGAAACACACCGTGGACTGGATCAAGGGACACACCGAAGGCTATGACCCGGACAAATACCAGATATAGCGCTTCAGGGGAGGGGCGATGAAAGCGGTAATAATAGCGGGCGGGGCCGGCACGCGCCTGCGCCCCTTCACTTTTTCCATACCGAAACCCCTGCTCCCGGTGGGCGAAAAACCCATCCTCGAGCATATAATAAGGCGCCTGCGCTCCCTGAAGATCACGGATATAACCCTGACGCTCGGGTACGGCGCGGAACTCATCGAAGCCTATTTCGGGGACGGCCGCAAATTCGGCGTCGCCATAAAATACACACGCGAACTGAAACCGCTCGGCACGGCAGGTCCCCTGCGCCTGATAAAGGGCCTGAGGGAGCCGTTCCTGGTGATGAACGGGGACATACTGACGCGCCTCGACTTCAACCGGATGCTGCGTTTTCACGAAAAGAGCGGCGCTGACCTGACCATTGCCGCCCGGGAATACGCGGACAGGCTGCCTTTCGGCACGCTCTCCGCGGAGGGGACCCGCATCACCGGCATTACCGAAAAACCCGTCACAAAGCACCTCGTCTCCGCCGGCATCTACATAGTTTCACCCGCCGCCGCGCGCAGGATCCCCGGGGGCAGGTTCTTCACCATGCCCGACCTGGTAAAGGTCCTGCTTAAGGAGAACCGCCCTGTCTGCAAGTACGAGTTCAAGGATTACTGGCTGGGCATAGAACGGGTTTCACAGCTTGAAGAAGCCAACCAGGAAACCCGCGGCTGGGGCGCTAAAGGATGAAGCTTTCCATTATAATACCGGTATATAACGAAGCCGGGACCATACGGGAGATCATAGCCCGGGTGCGCGGCGTGCAGGTCGGGATGGAGAAGGAGATCATAGTGGTGGACGGGGCCTCTTCCGACGGCACCAGGGAAAACCTGAAACTCGAGGAGAACTTCCCCGGCACCACGGTCATCTACGAGGAAAAGCGCGAGGGCAAGGGCGCCGCCGTCAGGAAGGGGCTCGACAGGGCTTCCGGCGAGATCGCCCTGATACAGGACGCCGACCTGGAAGTCAGCCCGGAGGAATACCCCGGCCTGCTCAAACACATAGTCTCCGGGGAAACCCGCGTGATATTCGGGTCCCGCTTCCTTGGCGGGGCGAAATTCAGGGCGGCCAGCCTGCTGGCCAACAGGATAATAATAACGCTGACCAACCTGCTTTACGGAACGGCCATGACCGATGTGCTGACCTGCTACAAGGTTTTCAGGATGGACGCCATCAAGGGCACGCGGTTCGAGTGCAAGGGCTTCGATTTCGACTGCGAGTTCACGGTGAAACTCCTGAAGAAAGGCGAAAAAATAAAGGAAGTTCCCATAAGCTACGTCCCCAGGACTTATGGAGACGGCAAGAAAATAAACTGGAAGGACGGCTTTAAATCCATCCAGGTACTGGTCAAGAACAGGTTCACCGGAGCCGGCGCATGAAAACACTGCTCATTTTTCCCCCGCAGCAGGGCATGATAAAGACCTCTGTGCCCAACTTCATAAACCAGAAGCTCGGCCATTACCCGCCGCTGGGCCTGCTCTATATCGCCTCCTACATGGAAAAGCACTCCTCGCACGAGGTAACGGTCCTGGACACCCAGGTGGAGGAAATGGGCTACCCGGAGATCAAGGCGGCGGTGGAGAGAATAAAGCCGGACCTGGTGGGCATCTACACCCTGACTTTCGCCCTTATGGACGCGCTTAAAGTCGCCGCCGTCGTGAAATCCGCGGACGAGCGCATTTTGGTCTGTTCCGGCGGCCCCCACCCGACCATCTACCCGCGCGAGACCGTGGCCCAGAAGAACGTGGACTTCGCCGTCTCCGGTGAGGGCGAGGCCGCCTTCCTCAAACTGGCCGACACCCTGGCCGCCGGCGGCGACCTCCGGCAGGTTCCAGGGCTTACCTTTAAGGAAGCGGGGGCCGCGGTCACCAATCCCAAGGCGGACCCCATCGAGAACCTCGACGAACTGCCCTTCCCCTCCCGCCGCTCCCTGCCCTACGGGAAGTATACCTCGATCATCGCCAAGACAGCCCCGGTCACCACCTTCATCTCCAGCCGGGGCTGCCCCTTCAACTGCTCCTTCTGCGCCACCAGCCGGCAGCGCTGGCGCCCGCGCTCGGTGGAGAACATCATCGCGGAACTGGAGGAGTGCGTCGCCCTCGGCATACGGGAATTCTTTTTCTTCGACGACACCTTCGCCATAAGCAAGGAGCGGGTGCTCAAGCTCTGCGCCGCCATAGAGGCCCGCGGCCTCAAAATACTTTTCGACATCCGCACCCGCGTGGACACCGTCGACGCTGAAATGCTGGCCGCCCTGAAGAAGGCAGGCTGCGAGCGCGTACAATACGGCGTGGAGGCGGGCACCCCGGAGATCCTGGCCACCCTGAAGAAGGGCATAGACCTCGACCGGGTCCGCGCTATCTTCAAGACCACCCGGGACCTGGGCATCACCACTTTCGCCGATTTCATGATAGGCTCCCCGGGCGAAACGCGCGAGCACATAAAAAAGACCGTGGACTTCGCACTTGAGCTCAAGCCGGATTTCGTCCAGTTCAGCATCACCACCCCCTTCCCCGCCACGGAGCTCTACGACGAGTCGCTCCGGCTGGGAGTTTTTTCCGAAGACTACTGGCAGAAGTACGCGCAGAACCCGGACGAAAACTTCACCCCCTCTCTCTGGAACGAACACCTGACAAGAGAAGAACTTGAAAATCTGACCAAGCAGGCGTACAAAAGATTCTATTTGCGGCCTTCCTATGTGCTGAAAAAAGCCGCCGGGATCCGTTCCTTCGGGGAACTGGCGCGGCACGTCGTCGCCGGCCTCCACCTTCTCAAGGTACGCTGAACGCCATGCCCCAGAACGTCAACTGCGCGGTCTGCGGCAGCGGTGAAAGCGCCGAAAAATACCTGGTCAACGGTTTCCGCATAGTCCGCTGCCGGGACTGCGGCCTCCTCTACGTCAATCCCCGCCTGGAACCCGGCGAGATCGCCTCTATCTACGTCTCGGACGCCTATTACCGCAGCCCGGACCCCATGACCTGCGGCTACGGCGATTACCTGGCCGATGAAAAGAACATCAAGGCCACGTTCCGCAGGAAGATGGCCGGGTTCGAGAGGGAGGCCGGCGGACAGAAAGGCCGCCTCCTGGACGTGGGCTGCGCCAGCGGCTTCTTCATAGAAACGGCCAGGGAGAGCGGCTGGGACGCCAGCGGGGTGGAACTTTCCCCCCTCGCTTCGGCCGCCGCGAGGGACCGCGCCGGGCTGAACGTGTTCACCGGCGCCCTTGCCGACGCCGCCCTGCCCGACGGCCATTTCGACGCCGTCACCATGTGGGATGTGCTGGAACACTTCCCGGACCCCCGCGCCGACCTGCGCCAGGCCTTCAGGATATTGAAACCGGGCGGGCTGCTGGTCATCCAGACCCCGAACGCGGCCAGCGCCATAGCGCGGCTGACCGGGGGCAGGTGGGCCTGCATGCAGCGCCCGGCGGAACACCTTTACTTCTTTTCCCCGGCCACCCTCGGCAGGCTTTTGCGGGCCGCCGGCTTTGAACCGGGCAGGTACACCTCCGCCGCCAGCGGCAAAGTCTGCGACCTGGGCTTCATCCTCGAACGCCTGCGCAGCTACGTCGACCGCCCTTTCGCGCTGCTCGGAGCCGGCATCAAGGCCCTCGGCCTTTCGGATATCACGTTCTACGCCAATATCGGCGACAACCTCATAATGTACGCGAGAAAGCCCGACAAAAGATGACGTCAACCGGAGATGACTCAAAAAGCGCCTTGCCGCAAGGCAGGCGGCTGCGGACCGGAGCGGCCCTCGCCCTGATCCTTATCTGCGCCGCGGCCCTGCGCCTTTCCTGGGTAACCTGGAGCCTGCCCAACCGGTTCCACACCGCCACCTACAACTGCGACGAGTCCACCGCGCTTACGGCCCTGCAGGGAATGGACCCGGCCAAGCTGGACTTCAATCCGGTAAGCGACAAACTCCCGTACGCGCTGTCCGAGGGCACGTTCAACATCTATACCTACGGCGCCCTGTTAAAGGTCCTGTCAGCGCTAAAATACGCTACCCTGACACCGGATAAGGATTTTTATTACTCGCATATAGGGGAAATGGCGAAACTCTTCCTGGCCGGCAGGCTGCTTTCCGTCTTCTACGGCCTGCTGACGGTGATGGCGGTATTCATCCTGGCGAGGAACATGTTCGGGCCCCTTGCAGGGCTGCTGGCGGCGTTCTTCACGGCCATAATGCCGGCGCATGTGGTCCACTCCCGCTATATCATAATGAACGTGCCGGGGGTCTTCTGGATCGTCCTCGCGTTCATCTTCATGAAGAATATCGTGGACAAAGGGGAACTGCGCGACTACGTCCTGGCCGGCGTCAGTACGGGCCTGGCGGCCGCCACAAGATTTTCCGCGCTCCCGCTGTTCATAATGCTGTTCCCGGCCCACTTAATGAGCGCCGCCCCGGGAAAAAGAAAACTGTTCCTGGCTTTCGCCGCCGCGCTGTCGGCTTTTTTTATCGGCGCCCCCTACACCTTCCTTGATCTCCCCGGTTTCATGAAAGGGATGAGCGCGGTGAGCCGCGTGGCCACGTCGGGCAACGGTCTTTCCTTTTACGGACATATCTCTTTCCTGGCCGGTTCGCTTACGGAAGCCATGGGCCTGCCGGTCTTCCTCCTCAGCCTGGCGGGCGTGACCGCGGCCCTGGTCAGACGGTCGAAGCACGATATGCTCCTGCTCTCCTGGGTCATTATGTTGACAGCGTTATTTTTCAAAGCGGGCCAGGGCGCGACGCCGGGGCGCATACTGCCGGCGCTGCCCTTCATGGCCATCCTGGCCGCGGCGGCCCTCTCCAGGGCCTGGGGGGTGAAGCCCTGGGCCGGCCGCACCGCGCTGGCCGCGGTGGCGGTCCAGGCCTTTATTTTCTATACGGCCTATTTCGGCCTGTTGTCCGTGCAGGACATCCGGGACACCGCCTCCGAATGGATGGCCGCGGAGATAAAACCCGGCTCCACCATCGGCCTGCTGCGCGAGCCGTCCTGGTTCAGCCCCGGCCTTATAGACCGGAAATACCGCCACCCGGACCACGCCGGGCTGCCTGACTACGCCTATGTCCGGCTGTCGTCCGGAAAATGGGGAACGGACGTCGCCTGCGACAAACTGGGCAGCCTGCGGCCCGACTACATAATAATTACGGACCAGGAAGCCGCGGGGCTTGCCGGCGGGGATTTTAGAGCGGCCGCGCGGAAATACGGCTACAGCAAAATAAAAGATTTTGAAGCCTCCTTCTCATTTTTCAGGTTCCGCCTGCGCGGCAAGGTTCCAGGCATGTTCTTTATCCCGAATTATATTTATGTTTTCCAAAAGAGCCGGGGACCGCGGTCAGGCCCCGGCGCCGGCCGGTCGCGCCGGATAATGACGGCCGGTCTTATTTAGTATAATTGGTCTTTTAACACGGGGAAAAGACGCTGCGGCGCCTCACTTTTCGCGAAAAGGATATCACATGAAAATTCTCGTTACCGGCTCAAGCGGTCTTATCGGCGGCGAAGTCGCCGCCTATTTCGCCGAAAAGGGCCACGACGTGACAGGGATAGACAACAACATGCGCGCCGATTTCTTCGGGCCCGGCGGGGACACCTCCTGGCGGCGCGAAGAGCTTAAGGCGAAATATCCGAATTTCCGGCACCACGGGACCGACCTGCGGGACAGGGCGGCCGTGCTGGCGCTGGTAGAGGAGCTGAAGCCGGAGGCCATAGTCCACTCGGCCGCCCAGCCCAGCCATGACCTGGCCGCCGCCAGGCCCTTCGACGATTTCGACGTCAACGCCGTAGGAACGCTCAATATGCTGGAAGCGGCGCGGCGCCACGCGGTCAATGCCCCTTTTGTGCATATGTCGACCAACAAGGTTTACGGCGACGCCCCGAACCGCATTAAGCTGAAGGAACTGCCCCAGCGCTGGGATTACGACGACCCGGCTTTCGCGCACGGCATACCTGAAAGTTTCACCATAGACCAGTCCAAGCACTCCGTCTTCGGCGCCTCTAAAGCCGCTGGCGACATAATGGCCCAGGAGTACGGCCGCTACTTCGGCATGAAAACCTGCTGCCTGCGCGGCGGCTGCCTGACCGGCCCCAACCACTCGGGAGTGGAACTGCATGGTTTTCTGAGTTATCTGGTCAAAGCCAACCTGGAAGGCCGCCTTTACAGGGTTTTCGGCTATAAAGGCAAACAGGTCAGGGACAACATCCACTCGCTGGATGTGGCCCGCTTTATAGAGGCCTTCATAGCGGCCCCGCGCAGCGGGGAGGTCTATAACCTGGGCGGCGGGCGCGGGAACTCGTGCTCCATACTTGAGGCTTTCGAACTGGCGGAAAAGGCCACCGGCAAAAAGATGAATTATGAATACGTTGACAAGAACAGGGAAGGCGACCACATCTGTTATATCTCCGACCTGCGCAAGATAAAGTCGCATTTCCCCGGATGGGACATTACCGTTCCGCTGGAAAAGATCTTCTCCGAAATAGCCGAAAGCTGGGCCAGAAGGGGCGCGAAGTGAAAATACTGATAACGGGGATCTGCGGTTACGTGGGCAGCCGCGTGGCCGCCCGCCTGGCACAATCCTCCCCGGGCCTGGAGATCTTCGGCCTGGATAACCTTTCGCGCAGGGGTTCCGAGAGCAACCTGCCTTTCCTGGAAAAGTTCGGGGCCAGGTTCTTTCACGGCGACGTCAGGGTGCCGGCCGACCTGGACGCGCTGCCGCACGCCGACTGGATCATAGACTGCGCGGCGAACCCGTCGGTGCTCGCCGGCACCGTCGGGGGCGGGACCACTTCGGCCCAGCTCACCGGGATAAACCTGGGGGGGACGCTCAACCTGCTGGAACACTGCAGGCAGCGCGGCTCCGGTCTTATCCTGCTTAGCACCAGCCGGGTTTATTCCGCCGACGCCCTTAACGCCCTCCCCCTCAGGAAAACCCCACTGCGCTTTACGGCCGCGGGCGGCAAGGCCGTTCCCGGGTTTTCCGCGCACGGCGTCTCCGAGAAGTTCTCCACCGCGGCCCCCCTCTCGCTTTACGGAGCCACCAAACTGGCTTCGGAGGTCATGGCGGAGGAGTATGCCTGCGCCTTCGGTTTCCCGCTGCGCATCAACAGGGCCGGGGTCATCGGCGGGCCCGGCCAGTTCGGCAAGGCCGACCAGGGAATATTCTCTTTCTGGGCCTGCTCTTACGCGCTGGGCCTGCGCCCCAAATTCATCGGCTACGGGGGGCGCGGCCTGCAGGTGCGGGACTGGGTCTCCGCGGAAGAAGTCGCCGGGCTGCTCCTCCGGCAGGTACGGAACCCCGGCCGCAAAGCCCCGCGCACCGTCAACGTAGGCGGCGGGACGAAGAATTCCATGTCCCTGCTGGAACTTGATAATTTCTGCCGCGGCTTTTTTTCCGCCCCCGGCAGGACGGAAGGGATCGCCGCTACCCGCCCGTACGACGTCCCTTATTACGTCACCGACTCCGGCCTGGCCGAAAAGCACTGGGGCTGGCGGCCCGAAGAGACCAGCGCTAAACGCCTGGAACTTACGTGCCGGTGGGCGCTGGAAAATACGGATTTCATAAAGCGCTGGTGGAAACGGTAGCTGGGCGGGCGCCAAATAGACTTACTCGACGCATACTTGCTATCATAGCCCTAGGAACCTGTCCGCGGCGTCTTTCATGGCGGAATTCACTTTTTTGCGGGCCAGGCGAAGCTCCGCTGCGCTGACAAAATCCTCTTAAAGCATGAAAATAATCCTCGCGACCCCGCTGATGAAGGAACGCCGGGCGGACCTGCAGTACATCCCGCTGGGCCTCGCCTATCTCACCGGCGCCCTTAAAAAAGCGGGCCATGAGGTTACCATCCTGGACGTCCGCGCGGAAAAGCTGAACGATGCCCGGGTCATAGAGCGGATCAAAAAAGACCCGCCGCATATCTTCGGGGTCACTTCCAACACCTGCCAGATACGCGAGGCCGCGGCCCTGCTCGATCTCGTCAGGGAGCACTTTCCCGCCGTCACCACCGTATTGGGGGGGCCGCACGTATCGGCCCTGCCGGAGCGCACCCTTAAGGAACAGCCCTCGATCGATATCGGCGTGGTCGGCGAAGGCGAAGTCACGGCGGTGGAATTATGCGCGGCCCTCGAAAATAAAACAGGGCTCGGGGGGGTCGCGGGCATAGTCTACCGCGACGGAGCGAAGATCGTCCTGACCCCGGCCCGTCCCATGATAGCGGACATCAACTCCATCGCGTTCCCCGACCGGGACGCCTTCCCGATAGCCATTTACAACAGCCACATCATAGAATACAAAGCCAAACCGATAACCTCCGTCATCACCACCCGCGGCTGCCCCCATCAGTGCACCTTCTGCTGCAAATCCGTTTTCGGTTCCAGACAGAGACTGCGCAGCGCCGGGAACGTGATAGCGGAAATGCGGGAGCTGATAGAGAACAGGCATTACCGGGAAATACACATCATCGACGACAATTTCACGTTCGACACGGCGCGCGCCAAGGCCATCTGCGAGGAGATCATAGCCAGAAAATGGAACGTGCATTTCTCCCTTCCCAACGGGGTCAGGGTCAACAATTTCGACGACAGCCTGGCGGCGCTCATGAGAAAAGCCGGCTTCTACTCGCTCTGGTTCGGCGTGGAGAGCGGCGACCCTGAGGTGCTGAAACGGATAAAGAAAGGCATCCAGCTGGACCAGGTCAGGAAAGCCGTCGCCACGGCGAAACGGCACGGTTTTTTTACCGGCATGTATTTCATAGTAGGCCTGCCGGGGTCCGGCCCAAAGAGCGAAAAGATGTCCCTGGACCTGGCGCGGGAGCTTGAACCCGACGTCATAGGGGTGGGGATATTCACCTCCTATCCCGGTTCCGAGCTTTATAACAGCGCTTCAGCCTCCGACTGGGCGCATTACAGGCATGATTTCTCCGGTCATCATTTTACAGGGGAACAGTTCGATGAGGCGTACATACTCAAGCAGTTCGACATGCTCTCCCAGAAGTTCTATTTCAGGCCGGCTTACTATATCAGCCTGGTACGGCGCCACGGGATGCTGGGTGTACGCCGGGTTTGGATAAATTTTAAAAATTTTCTGTTTCGCCGCCTTGACCTGCAGTGACCGCGCGGCGCCGGGCAGGAACGCGGCCGGACTTAACCCAATGAAATTCTTCATCTTCAACCCCCTCTACTCTTTCCCGCTGCGCGGGGAAAGGGAAAAATATTATATCCGCTCAGGTTCCCGCTGGCCTCATTCCGGCATAAAACGCCCGGGCACCCTGCCGCATTACCTGCCCTTCCCTTTTTTCCTCGCCTACGCTGCGGCCTGGCTGCTGCGCGACGGTTTTGCCGTGACGGTCTGCGACTGCGTGGCCCTGGACCTGCCGGTCGACCGCCTGCTCGCCAGGATAACGGACGAGACCCCCTCCGCCGTATTCTTTGAAACCACGACGGCGACTATCTCCCGCGACCTGGCCCTGGCCGCGGACGTAAAAAAAGCCCTCCCCGGAACGCTGGTCATCCTGGGCGGCCCGCACAGCACCGTCTATCCGCAGTCCATACTGGCGGAAAATCCCGCCGTGGATTTTATACTGGTCGGAGAATACGAAGAGACCCTGGCGGAGCTGGCGGCGGCGCTGCGCGACGGAAAGCCGGTCTCCGCGGTAAAAGGCCTGGCGCACAGGGACGGCGCTTCGGCGGCGGTCACCGGGCCGCGCCCTCTCATCGACCCGCTGGGGAAGCTCCCTGAGCCGGCCTATCACCTTTTTCCCGCCTCCTGGGCGCCCGACCCCACGGTCTATTGGGACGGTTTCTGCCAGCACAGGCCGGCGATACAGATGCACGCCTCCAGGGGTTGCCCCTACAGGTGCGACTTCTGCCTGTGGAACCAGGTCATGTATTCAAACGGCAAATACCGCGTTTTCACCCCCTCCCGCGTGGTGGACGGGATGCAGGCTATGAAGGAGCGTTACGGCGCCCGGGAGATCTACTTCGACGACGACGATTTCACGATAAACCCGAAACAGGTAGAGGCGATAACCGCGCAAATAACCGCGCGGGGACTGGATATCAAATGGTCCTGCATGGGCGACGCCATAAACCTTACCCCGGAACTGGTCCGCAAGATGGCGGGGGCCGGCTGCGTCGGCATAAAATTCGGAGTGGAAACAGGCAGCCCCCGGCTCCTCAAGTCGCTGGGAAAGCCGCTGGACCTGGGCAAGGTCAAAGACGTCGTGCGCTGGTGCGCCGCCGTCGGCATAAAGACCCACGCGACCTTTTCGCTGGGCCTTTTCGACGACGACATGGAAAGCGTGGCCGAAACCCTGGCCTACCTGGAAGACCTCGGCTCGGACACCATCCAGGTCAGCGTTTGCACGCCTTTCCCCGGCACCCGGTTTTTCGACAAGGCGGAGCGCGCCGGGCTGCTGAAGACCCGGAACTGGGAGAAATACGACGGCAAAGCCCAGGACGTCGCCGGCCACCCCAAGATAGACCTCGGCGCCGTGGAAAAACTGCGCGCCAGGGCGCTGCGCCGCTGGCTGCTGCGCAGGCTCGTTTCACCGGGCTGGCTGCTGCGGCAGGTCAGGTATTTCCTGCGCGTGCTGCGCGGCCTGGGCCCCGCTTTCGTATTCTCGCAGCTGCGCGCCATTTTCGAGGAGGAGCGCCTTATCTCCGGCGATTGATATGCGCATAATAGTCTCCACCCACGATTCCCTGGCGCCCATAAGGGGCGGCGGCGCCCTGCGCACCCTTAAATGCGCGGGAGAATTCAAAAAGCGCGGCCACGACGTTACCATCATCGCCCCCACGGACGGCATAGGCGAGCTGGACGGGATAAAGACCCATTGGCTGCACGCCCCCCGCAAGCAGCGCTCGCAGATACTCTCTTCCATAAAGTTCAACGTACGCCTGCTGCGCAAATTCCTGCAGTTCGCCGGCAAGACCGACCTGTTCTTCGTCCACAACACCATCGCCGCGGCCACGCTGCCCTTCCTGCGCTTTTTCTTCAGGTTCAGGTTCATCCTGGACGTGACCGACGTGCACGCGGAATACCTGGCGGCCGCCAAATGCAACTGGCTGGAGAAACTGGCCACCCCCGCGGTACTCTGGATAGAGTACTGGATAATAAAAAGCGCGGACAAGGTGGTGGTGGTCACCCTGGCTATGAAGGACCTGCTGGCGGCCAACGGTGTGCCGGCCGACAGGATCTCGGTGGTCTATGACGCGGCCGAGATAGACCGCATCTCACCGGACAAGGCGCCCGGGGCCGAAAAAGCCGTATTGCACCTGGGGACCGTGGACCGCCAGCACGGGGTGGACCTCTTCATTAAGTGCATCCCTTACGCGGCCCGCAGGCACCCGGAGGCGAGATTCCTGGTGGTAGGCGGGGGCAGGGAGCTGCCTAACGTTATCGCCCTGGCCAAAGACCTGGGGGTCTACGACAAATGCCTCTTTACCGATTACCTGCCGTGTGAAAAGGCCCGTGAATATATGCGCGAGGCGGCTATCGGGGTTATCCCGCGTCTGGACACCCTGCCTAACCGCATAGTGACCACGCTCAAGATCTACGAATACTGGGCGGGAGGGCTGGCCTCCGTTTCCTCCCGCATGGCGGGCATAGCCGAAATAGCCGAGGACGGACGGGACATATTATTCTTCCCGTCAGGCGACGCGCAGGCCATGGCCGACGCCGTCTGCAGGCTGCTGGAAGATAGGGGACTCCGGGAGAAGATAGCCGCCGGGGGCCTGGAAACCGTGAAGAAACACACCTGGGCCGGCACCACCCCGCGCATAGTAGATATAGCTCTGACCGATGACTGACCCGCAAAAGAAATTTATTCCGGCCATACTGCTGGCCTCCTTACTGGCGCGTATCGCCTACGCACTCCACACGGGCAACGCACTTAGCTACCCGGACGAAGGCGTCTACCACAATACGGCCGTCGCCATGCTGTCGGCCGCCGACTGGGGCGGGTTCTTCCATAACAGGGAACCGCTTTACCCGGTACTGGTCTGGCTGACGTATAAAGTGACTGGGCCGCTCCCGCTGGCCGTTAAACTTCTGCAGGCCGCCATGTCCACCTGCGGTGTATATCTGATATACAGGACCGCTCTGCGCCTTTTCGGGCGGGGCGCCGCCGTTTTGGCTCTGCTGCTGGCCGCCCTCTACCCTTTTTCCATTTTTTACGACGCCTGTCTGCTGAGGGAAAGTCTGATCTCTTTCCTGGGCATAGCCATACTTTACTTCGCGCTCAGGATAGCCCCGGGACGGGACCGCGCCCTGTTGGCGGCCTCAGCCCTGTCCGGGCTCGCCGTCACGGCTAAAACCATTTTCCTTTTTTACTGGCTGCCGCTGCTGCTCGCGGCCCTGCTGCTGAAAAGAACGACTCTCCGGGCCGCTCTCGCCGCCGCCGCCGTTTTCACGCTGTTCATTTCCCCGCTGCTGTTCCATAACTATCATGCTACCGGTAAGTTTTTCCTGACCAGGGGACAACTGCTGAACCTTTATATCCCACTCGTACTGCCGAAAGATGTCATTGGCACCCCGCGGGAGAACGAAGCAATAGCGCGGGACCCGGTGTGCCGTGAAGGCCTGGCCCTGCCCGAAGCGGAACGCGACGTTTTTTTCAAGGCTAAAGTCGCGGAAGAACTGCGGCTGCGGCCCCTTAATTTCGCAGGGCGGACGGGCTGGCGGTTACTGAAGCTCTGGCGCCCTTACCCGCACCAGGGGAGGGATTACGCCGCCGGGGCCTGGCTTTTCCTGGTCATAGTCAGCCTGCTCAGCGACGGCTGGCTCATCCCGCTCGGCCTCTGGTCGGCTTTTTCGCTGCGGGGCAGGTCGGCGGAACTTTATCCGGCGTATATTTACCTGGCCTCGTTCACAGTGATATACTCTCTTTCGTGGAGCCAGATAAGATACCGGCTGCCCCTGATGCCGGTGCTGATAATTCTGGCAGCCGGCCCCCTGGCCCGCGCGGCAGACAGGGCCGGGCTGACTTTTTTAAAAGAAGACATGAAATAATGCTAAAAACAGATGTTCTGGTCATCGGCGGCGGCCTGGCCGGCCTTTCGGCCGCCAAAGCTCTGGAAGGGAAGAAAGACTATATCATCGCCGAGCGCGAGAACCGCCCCGGGGGCCTCGCCGCCACCGTGACGAAGGGCGGCTTCCATTTCGACTATTCCGGCCACCTGCTCCACCTGCGCTGGCCCAAGACCTCCAAGTTCATACTCGACGCGCTCGCCGGCAACTGCGGCCGCCTCAAGCGCGACGCCAGGATCTACGCGCATAAGAGCTGGACGCCCTACCCTTTCCAGGCCAATCTCTCCGGCATGCCCCCCAAAGTGAAAGCCGATTGCGTCAGCGGCTTCCTCAAAGCTTATAATACGGGCCGCACCGGCCCCGGTGACGGCACGGAGGTTTTCAGCCGCTGGACCAGGCGGGTCCTGGGCGACGGCATCTCGCGCCATTTCATGCTGCCGTACAACGCTAAACTCTGGCAGTACCCGCTGGAGCGGCTGACCACCGAGTGGTGCGCGCCTTTCGTCCCCATGCCCAGGCCGGAAGAAGTCATAGAGGGCGCTTACGGCAAAAGAACGGAAGGCATGGGCTACAATACCGTTTTCCATTACCCTAAACGCGGCGGCATAGGAGCCCTGGCCAACGCCCTGGCCATGAAGTCCGGCGGCCTGCGGCTGGGCCTGGAAGTGGAAAGCGTTAACATAAAAGAGGGCGTGGCCAATGTGCGCCACTTCGGGCCCATACACTTCAAGCGCCTCATAAACACTTCCCCCCTTAACGACTTCATCGCCATGACCGAAGACGCCCCCGCCGCGGTGAAGCGCGCCGCGGCCCGGCTGCGCCACAACACCGTTTACGTGCTGAACCTGGGCGCGCGCGGCGTAAGGCAGGACATGCATTGGGGCTATTTTCCGGGACCGGACTTCCCGTTCTACAGGGCCGGCCTCGCCAGTAATTTCTCCAAAGCGCTCGCGCCCGGCGGCTGCGCTTCTTTCTATGTTGAGCTGGCTACCGCCGGCGAAGCGCTGGACCTGGCCTCCGCCGAGGCGGCCGTCATAAAGGGCCTCAAGGCCTGCGGGCTGCTGCACCGCGCCTCCCAGGTGGTGGAAAAACTCTGGCTTAAGATCCCCTGCGCCTATGTCATCTACAACAAAGAGAGGGCCGAAGCCCTGCCCGTCATCAACGCCTGGCTGAAAGCCAAAAAGGCCCAAAGCATAGGCCGCTACGGCGCCTGGAAATATTCCTTCATGGAAGAAAGCGTAAAAGAAGGCCTGGAAGCCGCCGCGTACCTATTAAGGGGACGCTCTTAGTTAATTAGTTTTTTCAGCAACTAAGATTGCCCCATAACCTGAACCATCCAAAAACTAATTAACTAAGAGCGTCCCCTCTATGACTAAAAAGAACAGCGGGTACCTGTTGGGCGGGCGGGAGCTGGCGGTAATGGCCGGCTTTCTGGGGTTCCTGGTTATGGCCTGCGCGGCCTACGTGTTTTGGCTGCCCGACGTCTCGGAGTTCAAAAAGAAGAACCCGGCGGACACTTCCTTCATGCGGCTAAAAGAAAGGCAGGCGAGGGCGCGCGGCCTGAAGCTCACGCGCAGGATGGCGTGGACCCCCTGGGCCGCTATCTCCGAAAATTTAAAGCACGCCGTGCTGGTGGCCGAGGACGGCGGTTTTTACAGCCACAACGGCGTGGACTGGGACAGCACCAGGGAAGCCCTGAAAACGGACTGGAAGAAAAAGCGCTTCGCCAAAGGCGGCAGCACCATAACCCAGCAGGTGGCGCGCAACCTTTACCTGTCACCCTCCAAGAACCCTCTGCGCAAGGTAAAAGAAATACTCATAGCGCGCCGCCTGGAGCGGGAACTGGGCAAGCGGCGCATTTTCGAGATCTATCTGAACATCGCCGAATGGGGCAAGGGCATCTATGGCGCGCAGGCGGCCGCCGAGGCCTATTTCGGCAAGAACGCCGCCGACCTCACTCCCGAAGAATCCGCGGCGCTCGCGGCCGCGCTGCCCAGCCCGCGCCGCTACAACCCCACCGGCGGTACCCGCTTCATGGAACGCCAGAAAAGCCGCATAGTGGCGCGCATGCGCGCCTCCGGCTACCTGCCGGAGGAATCTGAGGATGAAGTGTTAGAGGAATCCTTCGGAGTTATAAGTTCCACCGGCATAGCGGTAAGCACCTATGCGGTTTCCGACTGAACACCAACCGCCGTTAAATACGGGTTCTGTAGCGGTTCAGTTCTTCCGCCCTTCTCAGCAGCGCTTCTATCCTGGCCCTTAACTCTTTCATGTCGCAGGGCTTGCTCATATAATCGTCAGCCCCGAGCTTGAGCCCCATCACCTTATCGTTCACTTCGGACCTGGCGCTGAGCATCAATACGGGGATGGCTTTATGCACCGGGTTGCTGCGCAGCTTGGCGCAGAATTCCAGCCCGTCGCCGTCCGGCAGCATCCGGTCGAGCACGACCACGTCTATCTTGTTATGGTCCACTACCTGGCAGGCCTCGGCCATGGTGCCGGCGGTCAGGATCTTTCTTTTTTCAGTGGTCAAAGCCTCTGAAATAAGGGTCTGAATATTTACCTCGTCGTCCACTACGAGTATTTTGTGAGACGGTTCTTCCATTTACGTGCCCTCCAACCCAAGGCAATGCTAGCACAATAAATTTAAAATAACAAATGCCGCGATCCCGGCTGCATGCTTAATCCAGCAGCCCGGCTTTTATCATGGCCGCTTTCAGCGGGGCGCGTAGCGCCGTCGACAGCGGGGTCAGCGGCAGGCGCGGTTCGGGCCGGCAGAGGCCCAGCAGGGAGACGGCGTATTTAACGGGAATAGGATTGGTCTCCACAAAAAGCCCCTTAATGAGCGGGAACAGCTCGTGGTGAACGGCCGCCGCCCCCGCCGCGTCCCCCTTAAGGAACAGTTCGCACAGCCGCGCGGTCCGGGCGGGCGCCACGTTGGCCACAACGGAAATAACGCCGCGGGCCCCCACCGCCATCATCGGCAGGGTGAGCGAATCGTCTCCGCTCATCACCGAGAAATCCCCGTCGGCCCCGTTTATTATCTCGCTCGCCTGGTCCAGGTTCCCGGAAGCCTCTTTTATCCCGACGATATGCTGAAATTTCTTACGCAGGCGCAGCACCGTGGCGGGCAGCATGTTCACCCCCGTGCGCCCGGGGATATTATAAAGGACGATAGGCAGCCGGGTGGCCTTTGCCAGCTCCGAAAAATGCGCCGTCATGCCTTCCTGGGTGGGCTTATTGTAATAAGGCACTATGGCCAGCAGGCCGTCCACGCCCAGGCCGGAAACCTTTTTAACCATCTCGACGGACTTGTCCGTGGAATTGGTGCCCACACCCGGCACCACGGCGGCCTTGCCCTTCGCCCCGGCCGCCACGGTCTTTATAACTTCCAGGTATTCTTCCGCTGACAGGGTCGCCGCTTCGCCGGTGGAGCCGCAGGGCACCAGCCCGTCCACTCCGTTCTCCACCTGGAACCTGACTATTTTAGCCAGCGCCTCAAAGTCCACTTTGCCGTTCTTGAACGGCGTCACTATGGCGGTGAAAGTCCCTTTAAGTTTCAGCATTTTATCTCCCCTTCGAACACGATCCTGGCCGGGCCCTGTATGTATATGTCGCGGGCTCCGGCGCCGGCCGCGCGGAACCAGACGCGGAATTTCTCACCGCTGCGCGAGATAAGCTCCACCGGGGATCTCAAACCCAGCGATAAGCCCAGCGCCACGGCGCTGGCGGTTATTCCGGTGCCGCAAGCCGGCGTTTCCCCCTCCACACCGCGCTCATAAGTGCGCACATGCACTTTACCGCCGCGGACCGCCACAAAATCGACATTGACGCCTTCCGGGCCGAAGTCCTTGTGAAAGCGCAGCAACTTCCCCAGCCCCATGACATCCAGCCCTCCCAGGTCGTCCACGGGCACCACCGCGTGCGGCACCCCGGTATCCAGCAAATGCACGCGCTTCACCGGCTTGGACCAGGCACCGCCGTACCCGAGCGCAACCCCGTCCACGTCGGGCATGCGCATTCTTACGCTCTCAGGCCCGGTTATTTCCACCGGCAGTTCCCCGCTCACTGTCTTGAGGAGGAATTTTTTCCTTTTCACAAGCCCGGCGGAGTACGCCCACCAGGCCGCGCAGCGCGAGCCGTTGCCGCAGAAGGCCTCGGACCCGTCGGAATTAAAATAGCGCAGGGAGACGGCGCCGCGCCCGGGTCTCACGTAAAGGAGGCCGTCCGCCCCCACGCCCGTCCTGGCCGCGCAGAGCCCGACGGCCAGCTTTTTAAGCGCCGCGGTTTTATAGCGGCCGCCAGTTATAAGCACGAAATCGTTGCCGGCCCCGGACATCTTCCAGAATTTCATTTTCCCCATGGGCCCTCCGTAGCGCCGGAGGAACCCTTAAGGAACGACGCGGCGATAGCGGCCGTAAAAGGCCCGCCGCCGCGCGCCACGGTGAAATAGGCGTTCGCATCGGTTTTCATCCCCAGCAGGTAAAGCGCCATCCCTTTCACCGAAGCGGCCAGGGCGTCGTTCCTGTTCACGGCCAGTTCGGGGTCGGCGGCCTCTATGGCGCGCTTGGGCAAACCGGCCAACAGCAGGTAGAGGGCGCGCTCCAGGCGCAACTGTCTCGACGGCTCCAGGCGTATGGCGGCCTCTATCAAGGGCAGGGCTTTGTAATAGTCCCCCTGCCCGGCCATCACGCGGGCCTCCACAAGGGGCCAGAAGGCGGCGGCCGGCGCGGCGGCGGCGCCTTTTTTGGTGATAAAGAGCGCCTCGGGCCAGTCGCGCTTCTTCAGCATGACTCCGGCGTATTCGCGCAGCACCGCCGTATCCGAGAAATCCTGCAGCACCACCGCCAGCGAATAGAACGTTTTGGCTTTGGCGTAAAAACCCAGCGCGGCGTAAGCGCGGGCGAGCCCGAGATTGGCCGCCACATCGTCGGACTTCAGCTCCAGGACCTTAAGGAACAGCGGCACCGCGTCGGAATAGAACCCGGCCTGGTTGTAGATAAAGGCCAGCCGCGAAGTGAAAAAGCTGTTGTCGGGGTAAAGCCCCAACGCCAGTTTGTAAATACTTATGGCCTTGTCCGCGGACCCGGAACGTTCATAGCACCTGCCCGCGTAGCCATAGGCCTCCTCGCGCAGCCGGGCGGACGGTTTTTCCGCCAGGAAACCGGGGAAACTCTCCAGCACGGCCTCGCAGTTGCCCCGCTCGAAAGAGGAGCTCATCTGCGCGAGCTTCGCGGCGGCGCTCTTATCGGAAGCCCCGCCGAAAAGAAAAGCGCCGGCCGGCGAGGCCAGGGCGGGGAGCAGCAGGAGGAGGACCGCGAGCCTCATAGTTTCTCCACCAGGCGCGGTGCGGCGAATATCAGGTAAGTTTCCTCGGCGGCCCGCACCCGGCGCGAGGCCTCCACCAGTCCTACCTCACCGGCTTCCATGCAGCGGTCGAACTCGGCCACGGAGATATCTCCTACTTCCGGCTTTATCACGAAATCCGCGTTCTTCTCCGACTCCCGGGCCAGCAGCGAGCCGCGGATGTCTATAACCTGCAGCAGGGACAGCAGCACGCTGTCCGGCATCTTGCTGGGGGCGCTGCCGGTAACGCTGGCCAGCACCCAGTCGGCGCCTAGCCCGCGGGCGGCGTCTATCGGGATGAAGTCCACCACGCCGCCGTCCACCAGGTAGCGGTGGCGGTACTGCACAGGCGCGAAAATGCCCGGCAGGTTCACGCTGGCGCGCACCGCTATGGCCAGAGGCCCGTCGGTGAAAACTATTTTCTCGCCGGTACGCATGTCCATGGCCGTGCAGGCGAATGGCTTTTTAAGTTTCTCGAAGGTCAGCGAGCCCAGGTACTCGTCTATAAAGCGGGTTATATAGGTGGGGGTTATCAGTTTGTCGGTTATCAGAAGACGCAGCATCTTTATGCTTTTAAAGTCGCTCGACACTTTAAAGTTAGCGGCATTCCTGCCGAAGCCCCAGATCTCGTCGACGGGCTGGCCGGAAGCGTAAAGGGCGCCGATGACCGACCCCATGGACGTGCCGGAGACGTAATCCACCGGGAAACCGGAGTATTCCAGAGCTTCCAGTACGCCGGTATGCGCGAAGCCGCGGGCGCCGCCGCCGGAAAGGGCCAGCCCCACGGAGGGCCGGGCGGACGGTTTGGAGGAAGCCACCCGCGTCCAGAGCGCGTCGCGCAGGATGTCGTCGTCGCTGCCCTGGGCAAAGGCGAAGGCCGGCCCGAAAGCCAGCAGGGAACAAAGCGTTAAGGTCTTGGACTGAAGTTTCATTGACAAGCTACCGCGCGAGATCCCGGCCCCTCGCCCATTCCAGGCGTATCCGCGCCATCAACTGCTGGTAAACCGCGTCCGTGGCTTTCTTTTCCAGTTCACACAGGGCGCACAGAGCGCGCAGCGCCGCCATGGAAGGCCGCGCCGAGCGGAGGGCCGCCTCGTAGGCGCCTTTCATCCGCGCGGCCTCGGCCGACAGTTTGTCCGCCTCGGTCTGCCAGAAAACCGCCTCTTTGTGGGCGGCCAATATCTCAAAGCGTATATTATCCTGAAGCTCCGCGCGCTTAAGCTCGCCCTGGCGCTGCTGGGCCCTGCGCTGCTGCACCTGGGTCCACACGTCGTAGGACAGCGGGAAGTGGATAGAGAGAGTAGCCATCCAGTTATTGGCGCGCACGGAATTATCGGTCAGATCGGAAACCCTGTAGGCGTTAACGTCGTAGCTGCCGCCCAGGTAAACGGTGGGATAGCGGCGCACCATGGCCATGCTCACGGCGATATCGTCCATCTGGGCCTTATAGAGTTCACTCTTCAGTTCGGAGCGCGTCTCCATGGCGGTGACCAGGCTGCGCGTCGGATCGGCCTCCACCGGGATGGTCTCGAACGCGCCCTCGAGCTGCGGCTGATAACCCGGCTCGCGGTTGAGGGCCTTCAAAAAACCGGTCACGGCGGCGTCCGCCCCGCTTTCCGCCTGCTGGGCGCGGTCGGCCAGCCCGGACAGGAGCATGGCCGCTTCCAGTTCCTCGAAGGCGTCCTTGCGCAGGGAGGCGTTCAGTTCCCTGGCGCGCTTAAGCCAGTCCTGGGAAACGGCGCGCAGACGGCGCTGGTAAAGCAGCCCGTAAAAAGCTTTTTTAGCGGCCAGCGCGGCGTCCGCCTTGGCGGTTTCATAATTGACCTTGGCCTGGTTATGGGCCGCCTTGGCCAACTTGAGCGTATTGGTATTCCTGCCGCCGGTATACAGCGGCTGCAGGCCCTGCACGCGCATGGTGTAGAAAGTATCGCTTATGGAAGGATCGATGAACCGCTCGCCCAGCTCCGGGCTGAGCACCGTCGGGTACTCCAGACTCACCCTGCTGGCCGTGCCCGACAAGGTGAACTGCGGCAGCGCCATGAACCTAGCCTCGCTGACGCGCTGCCTGGCTATGATGATGTCCTGCTCGGCGGCCAGCGCCGCAGGACTGTTCTCGACGGCCAGCTGGACGGCGTCGCCTATGGATAAAGTTTCCCCGCCGCTCTGGGCCGCCGCCCGCGTTCCCAGCAAGGCCAGACACAGGGCGGCGGTTAACCGGATAGATGACATTTTACACCTTGAACTTGGGCATTATCTCCGCCACTTTCTTCTGCAGGGCGTCGGACTTCTCCTGCATGCCGGCGGCGGCCGCTTCGACCCGGAACTTATCGTAAGCCAGGACGACCTCGTTGACGGCGCCGGCCATATTGTTGAACTGGTCCTGCAGTTCCATCAGCTGGTCGCCCTTGCGCAGGTAGACGCGGTGCGCCAGGTCGCCTTCCGCCACGGTGGCGCAGCTCTTCTCGAACTTGAAGACGGGCCCCGCCATGCGGTGCGAGACCACGGCGGAGACGATAAGGACCATCACCATGTACATCACGATCTTGATGCCGAACAGCGGCATCATGGCGGAGAACTCCTCCAGCAGCGGCTGCATCATGGGGTGCTCGTTGACCACCTTGGAGACGGTCCACAGCATATCAAGGCCCACCACGATAAAGGCCAGCAGGACGCTCGTAAAGATGAGCGCCATGTAGCGGTACTGCAGGTGTTTCTTTATCAATATGGTCTTGCGCTGGAACTGCGCCGGCGCTTTCGCTTGTGTGGGTTCGGTCATAATATCCTTTTAGAACAGCACTTCCATCAGGTCGAACCATTCCTTGTTGACGGTCTTCAGCTCGCCGGTGGCCTTCTCCAGCGGCACGCCTACGTACTGGTTGCCTACGAGCGCGGCCATATGGCCCCACTGGCCGTCGCGCACGAGTTCGGCGGCCTTCAGGCCCACGCGGGTGGCGAGCATGCGGTCGAACAGCGTGGGGGCGCCGCCGCGCTGCATGTGGCCTATCACGGCGGAGCGGGTCTCCAGCCCGGTCTGTTTCTCTATGAAAGAGGCGATATGCTCGCCCATACCGCGGTCCTTGAGGATATGGTGGCCGAACTGGTCCACCGCGTGTTTCGACTTATCCTCTCCGGCGGCCGGCAGTTCCGAGGCCTCGCTGGTCACTACCAGCGCGAAGCGCTTGCGGGCGTAGGCGTCCTTGATCTTCTTGAGCATCTCCTCGGTGTTGATCACGCGTTCGGGGATACAGACATAATCGGCGGCGGCGGCTATGCCGGTGTAGAGCGCCACCCAGCCGGCGTGGCGGCCCATCACCTCCAGCACCATCACGCGGTGGTGGCTGGCGCCGGTATCGAGCAGGGCCTGGGCGGCTTCCATGGCCTTGGTGACGGAAGTGTCGAAACCGAAAGTATAATCCGTAACGTTCAGGTCGTTGTCCATGGTCTTGGGCACGCCTATGACGTTCAGTTTGTGGTCCCTGTAAAGCTTGGTGGCCACACTCAGCGTGTCGTCGCCGCCCATGGCGACCAGGGCGTGCAGATCGAGCTTCTTGAAAGTCGCGAGACACTTTTCCACGTTCCCTTCCACCTTGTAAGGGTTGGTGCGGGAGGTCCCCAGCATGGTACCGCCCTTCATGATGATATACTCGGTTATTTCGCGGCTGAGCGGGGTGGTCGTGCCCTCGACCAGGCCCTTCCAGCCGTCGGTGATGCCGACGCATTCGTAGCCGTATTTTTCCGCCCCGTAGACGCAGCCGCGTATGGCCGGGTTAAGCCCCGGGCAGTCGCCGCCGCCTGTAAGTATGCCTATTCTTTTCTTCATAGTTGGATTCTCCTGTTAAAGTTTGTTTAGAAACTGGTGTTGTAGCGCATCTGCACTATGCGCTCCGCCTTGCGGCCCAAACCGTTGTCGAATTTGCCGTTGCGGCCTATCTCGCGCACGGCCAGGTCCAGCTGGAAGTACGGGGTGATGTAGATGCGCGTGCCGGCATTGAAGCGCGACGGGTCGTTAGAGTGGAACATGTTGTCCATTTCCACCATAAAGGCCACCTTATCCTCCAGCGTGTAGTTCATGCCGATAAAGCTGAAAAGGTAATTATTGTCGAAGTCCGGCACGTTGAAGCCGCCGTGCATCACCAGGCTGGGCACGCCTATCTCTTTCGACCCCACCAGGTAAAGGCCTTTGCCTTTTTCCAGGTACTTCTTGTCGGAGGGGTTGTAGTAGTAGCCCTGCCCGTCGTAGCCTACGGCCGCCGCCGGGATGTAGTATCCGCCGTCGTAGAAGCGGAACTTCACCTGGATCTCCGGCTTGCGCATCTTTATGCCGGAATCCGAACCGATGAACTTATCCACCGTCATCGACGCGCCCAAGTTGAGGCGCTCCAGCACGCCGAAATTGAGCCCGGTCAGCACGCCGCCGCCGGAGTAGGCGCGGGTCTTTACCAGGAAGCCGTAGTAGTCCAGTATGCCGGCGGTGGGGATGTCTATCATCTCCACGTCGGGCAGCACCACGGCCTCGCCTTTATCCTTGTCTTTGGCGGCCATGGCGGGTACCGCGGCCAGCAGCAGCGCCAGCGAGAGAACAATATTCAGTCTTTTCATTTTTACCTTCCTTAAGAGTATTTGTCTAAATCTTCAGGCCAGCGCGGCCTTCACTTTAGCGTCCAGCTCGTCCAGCGAGAACGGCTTCTGCACGGCGTCCGTGGCGCCGCTGAGGAGCGCGATGCCCCTTTCGCTGGCGACGTCCCGCGAGGTCATTATTATTATCTTCGGCGCGTCCGAGCCCAGGCGCGAGGAGATCTCGCTGGCCACGTGGTAGCCGTCGATGTACGGCATCATCACGTCCAGCAGCACCAGGTCGAACTTTTCGGCCTCTGCGGCCTGCAGCGCGTCCTTCCCGTTGACCTTGGCGGTCACGTTGTAGCCGGCCCGCTTGAAATAGGCCTCCAGCAGGTCTATTATATCCGGGTCGTCGTCCGCTATTAAAATCCGCTTTCCACTTTCCATGTTTTATCCCCCAGCAGCCTCTCTATCTCGTGCAGCAGCGCGTCGCTCAAGCCCACGCGTTCCGTGGTCTCTATCATGTAGGTGCCGCGCGCGGCGTTCACCTGGAAATAGACCGGGCACGTGCCGTGGCTTTTGCCCAGCGCGCTCTTGAATTCGTGCAGCTGTTTCTCGTCGAAGAGTATGCCCTCCGGCAGGTTGATCACCAGCCCGCGGGCCCACTTGTTCATGGCGTCGAAAAGGCCGTAGGCCTCTTCCGCTATCAGTTCGTAGTTCTGCTCCCCGAAATCCGACTTCTGCACTTTGCCGGTGACCACCACTATCTTGTTGAGCCCCAGCTGCGCGCCGAACATCTTGTATTTCTTGGGGAACAGGCAGACGCCGACGTTGCCGGTCAGGTCTTCCACCTCGAACTTGGCCATGGCCTCGCCTGTCTTCTTGGTCTGCATGTTCTTGAACTGGGTGACCATGCCCGCCACGCGCACCATGGCGCCTTCCTCAAAACCGCCGGCCAGCACCTTTTCCACCTGCGCGTTGGCCACCATGCCGAGGTGGCGGCGGTAGCTGTTGAGCGGATGGCCGGAGAAATAGAAGCCCAGGACCTCGTGCTCGTTCTTGAGCAGCGCGTGCTCGCTCATGACAGGGGCGGCCTTCTTCTCCTCGCCGAAAAGCATGGCCTGGTTGGCGTCGTGCGCCTTGCCGCCGCAGAAAAGCTCCACGGCCGCCATGGCCTTGGTGCGCGAGAACTCGGGCTTTTCGGCCGGGTAGAAGCAGTCGTAACAGCCGCCTTTGGCCATGGACTCGATGACGCGCTTGTTAAGCTGCTTGGAGTCCGCGCGCAGGGTGAATTCCTCGAAAGAGCGGAACGGGCCGTTCTTGGCGCGCTCCGCCACTATGGCCTCCACCACGCCCTCGCCGACGTTCTTTACCGCGGTCAGCGCGAAGCGGATGGCCGGCCTGCCGTCATGGTCCTCGATGGAAAATTTCTTATAGGAGCGGTTCACGCTGGGCCCGGCTATCTCTATCTCCATATCCTGGGCCTCGCCTATGTAGGTGACCAGTTTATTCTCTTTGTCTTCCGAATTCACGGCGCTCTTGCCTATTTCGCTGGTCAGCAGCGCGGCCATGAACTCCACGGGATAATTAGCCTTCAGCCAGGCGGTATGGTATGCCACCAGCGCGTAAGCCACCGAGTGAGATTTATTGAAGCCGTAGCCGGCGAACTTCGCCATATCGTCGAAGATCTTACTGGAGAGCTTGTTGGAAACGTCGTGGTATTTTTTGGACTGTTCCACGAACTTGACGCGCAGCTTTTCCATGACATCGAGCTTCTTCTTGCCCATGGCCTTGCGGAAGTCGTCGGCCTCCGACGGGGTGAAGTCGGCGAGGCGCTTGGAGATCTCCATTACCTGTTCCTGGTACACCATGGTGCCGTAGGTGTCCTTCAGGATGGGTTCCAGCAGCGGGTGGTCGTAGGTGATCTTCTTGCGGCCGTGCTTGCGCTCGACGAACATCTCCAGCATGCCGCTCTCGATGGGACCGGGGCGGTACAGGGCGACGAGGGCCGCGATGTCGCTGAAAGCGGAGGGCTTGAGGCCCTTCACCAGCTTCTTCATGCCTTCGCTTTCCAGCTGGAACACGCCGGTGGTCTTGCCGTCGCACAGCAGGTCGAATGTCTTCTTATCGTCCATCGGGACGGAGTAGATGTCGAAATCTTTTTTGTCCGGCAGCTTGCGGATGAACTCGGAGGCGGTCTCTATGATGGTGAGCGTGCGCAGGCCGAGGAAGTCCACCTTGAGCATGCCGAGAGCCCCCAGCATATTGCCGTCGTACTGAGTGGTGATGACGTCCTTGTTGTTGCGGTTGGCGAGCGGCACGTAGTCGGTGACGTCGTCCTTGGAAATGACCACGCCGGCGGCGTGCACGCCGGTCTGGCGGCGCAGGCCCTCCACCTTCAGGGCTATGTCGAACATCTTCTTGATCTTGGGGTCGCGGGCGTATTCTTTAAGCTCGTTGACCTCGTTTAAAGCCTTGTAGAGGGTGGTGCCCAGCTCGGAGGGGACCAGTTTGGCTATGGCGTTTACGTCGGAAAGCGGGATATTCATCACGCGGCCCACGTCACGCACGGCGCTCTTGGCCTTTATGGTGCCGTAGGTGATGATATTGGCCACGCGGCTGGCGCCGTACTTCTCCCTGACGTACTGCACCACCTTCTCGCGGCCGTCGTCGGAGAAGTCGATGTCGAGGTCGGGCATGCTCTTGCGGCCCGGGTTCAGGAAGCGCTCGAACAGCAGGGAATTGGGCAGCGGGTCCACACGGGTGATGTCCAGCGTGAAGGCTACCAGGGCGCCGGCGCCCGAACCGCGGCCGGGCCCCACCGGCACGCCTATGCTGCGGCCGTGGTTTATAAAATCCATGACTATCAGGAAGTAGCTGGAGAATCCCATCTTCTTGATGGTGTCCAGTTCGAACTCGAGGCGCTTGCGGTAATCGTCCCCTGCGTTGGGGACCTTCTTCTTAAGGCCGGCCTCGCAGAGGTCCTTCAGATAATAATAGTCGCCGTCCCCCTCCGGGTGCTTGGCCTTGTACTCCTGCGGGATATCGAAAGCGGGCAGATGCAGCTTGCTGGTGTCTATCTTCACGTTGCACATGTCGGCAATGACGAGGGTGTTCGTGATGGACTCGGGCGTGTGGGAGAAGAGTTTTATCATCTCCTCGGGGGATTTGTAGTAGAGCTCGTGCTGCGTCATGCGCATGCGGTTGGGATCGTCCATCAGCGAACCGGTGGAGATGCAGATATGTGCGTCGTGCGCTTCCCAGTCCTCTTTCTTCTGGTAATGACAGTCGTTGGTGGCGACGAGCGGGATGCCGGTGCGCTTGGCCACCTCTATAAGGCCGGCCATGGCGGCTTGCTCCTCGGGGATGGTGTGGTCCATGATCTCGAGGTAGAAATTGCCTTTACCCAGGATGTCCTGGTACTCCATGGCCATTTTCCGGGCTTCGTCCAGGCGGCCTTCGGCGCAGTTGCGGGCGATATGGGACTTGAGGCAGCCCGACAGGCAGACGAGGCCCTCGGCGTGCTTGGCGAGGATCTCGGAATCTATGCGGGGGTCGTGATAGAAACCCTCGAGGAAAGCGGAGGAGACCAGCTTCATGAGGTTGCGGTAGCCGACCTCGTTCCTGGCGAGCACGGTCATATGGCCGTTGTCGCGGCGGCCGGTGGTCTTGTCGCGGTCTTTGCGGGACCCGCGGGTCACGTAGCATTCGCAGCCGATAATGGGCTTGAGGCCGACGGCGTTGGCCATGAAGTAGAACTCCATGGCGCCGTACATATTGCCGTGGTCGGTGATGGCCAGGGCGTTGCCGGGGTGCACGGCCAGGGACTTGAGGAAATCTGAGGGCCCGCCGTGCCCGTCGGAAAGGCGCAGCATCCCGTCAAGCAGCGAGTACTCGGAGTGGTTATGCAGATGTATAAAACTAGGTTTCATTAAGACAAATATGTATAAACGCCCTGTGCCCTTCCCCGGTCACAGGCCTTAATTATATAAATAAATAGGGCCGCTTAGGAATTTACAGTGAAAAATGCTGTTTTCGGGACCGCAAGTTAGCGTAGTCGGGGAAGGCGGAGGCGGGGTTGACGGGAGCAATTTTAGGGCGTAGGGGCGAGCGGCAACCCCACCTCCGCCGAACCTGGGCAAGTGTGCCTAGACGCAATAAATAACGAATAGTTATTTTACGGAAATTATATAATTGAGAAGATGGCGAATATGAAAGACAGGCATGCCGGGCTGCGGGAGGATTTCCACAGGAAGCGGGTGGTGTTCTCCGGGACGGTGGATTTCAGGGCGGATACGGTGGTGCTGCCCAACGGGAAGAAGGCGACGCGCGCTTTCATGGACCATATGGGCGCCGTGGCGGTGCTGCCGGTGCTGGACGATGGGCGCATTGTGTTCGTGCACCAGTACAGGTATCCTGTTAAATTAGTGACGCTGGAGATCCCCGCCGGAAAATTAAATTCGGGGTCGGACAAACCGCTGGCCCGGGTGAAGGCGGAGCTTAAGGAAGAGACCGGCTATACGGCCGCCAGCATTAAACCTTTGATCTCATTTTGGCCTACCACCGCTTTCTCCAATGAGGTGCTGCATATTTTTACGGCCACCGGGCTGTGCGGCGGGACGGCCAGCCCCGACGAGGACGAGTTCCTTCACACGGAAATACTCCCTTTTAGAAAAGCGTGGGAACTTGTGAAGAAGGGCGTCATAAAGGACGCCAAGACCATAATAGCTTTGCAGGCGTGGAAAATAAAATTATTGGAGCAAAAATGAAATTCGATACCACCGACAACCTGTGCGTCAACACCATTAGGACCCTTTCCATAGACATGGTCGGCCAGGCCGACAGCGGCCACCCCGGCCTGCCGCTGGGCGCCGCGCCGCTGGCCTACGCCGTCTGGGCCGGCCACCTAAAATTCGTCCCCTCCGACCCCGAGTGGTTCGACCGGGACCGCTTCGTGCTATCGGCCGGGCACGGGTCCTCCATGCTTTATTCCATGCTGCATCTCTACGGCTACGGTCTTGAGATGGACCAGTTGAAGAAATTTCGCCAGCTCGATAGTCTTACCCCCGGCCACCCGGAATACCGCCACACCAAAGGCGTGGAAACCACCACCGGCCCGCTCGGGCAGGGCTTCGCCAACGCCGTGGGCCTGGCCCTGGCCGAAAAACTTCTGGCCGAAAAGCTCAACACGCCGGAGTTCGCGCTGGTGGACCATTTCACCTACGTGCTGTGCGGCGACGGGGACCTGATGGAAGGCCTCTCCTACGAAGCGGCGTCGCTCGCCGGCACCATGAAGCTGTGCAAACTGATCTGCCTTTATGATTCCAACGGCATCACCATAGAGGGGTCCACCGGCCTGGCCTTCACCGAAGACGTAAAAAAGCGCTTCCTGGCGCAGAACTGGCAGGTGATAGAAGTTGAGAACGGCAATGACCTGGACGAGATCGATTCCGCCATAAAGAAAGCCAAACGCGAGACCGAATCCCCTTCCATCATAATAGCCAGGACCCATATCGGTTTCGCCAGCCCCAAGCAGGACAAAAATTCCGTGCACGGCGAGCCGCTCAAGCCCGAAGAGATACTGGCCACCAAGAAAGCGCTGAACTGGCCTTCCACCGAGCCGTTCTTCGTGCCCGAGGAAGCCAAGGCGCGCTTTGCCGAGCAGGCCGCCGCCGGCGAGAAGGACCGTAAGCGCTGGCTGAAGCTCTGGAAGAATTACGCCGTGGCGCTGCCGGAAAAGGCGGAGCTGGCCAAGGCCATGCTCGGCCGCGAGATCCCCGAAGGACTCTTCAACCCCGACGCTACCTTCTTTGACAAACCCATGGCCACCCGCGAGGCCGGCGGCAAGGTAATCAACCTGCTGGCCGACGCCCTGCCGGGCTTCACCGGCGGTTCGGCCGACCTGGGCCCCTCCACCAAGACCGATTTCATAAAGGAGCCGGGGCGCACGCTGCACTTCGGCATACGCGAGCACGCCATGGGCGCCATCGTCAACGGCCTGGCGCTGCACGGCGGGCTGATACCTTTCGGCGCCACCTTCCTGGTGTTCTCGGACTATATGCGCCCGGCGCTGCGCCTGGCCGCCGTAATGCAGACGCCGGCGGTGTTCGTGTTCACGCACGACAGCATAGGCGTGGGCGAGGACGGCCCCACCCACCAGCCGGTGGAACACCTGATGAGCCTGCGGCTGATACCGGGCCTGCTGGTGCTGCGCCCGGCGGACGCCTGGGAAACGCTTTACGCCTGGGAACTGGCGGTGCGCTCCAAACGCCCGGCCTGCCTGGCCCTGTCGCGCCAGAAGCTGCCGCTGATGACGCAGTACCGGGAGAAGATAGCGGCCGGCCTGAAGCGCGGCGCCTACCTGCTGCGCGGCCCGTCCACGGTGCCGTCGATAGAGCTGATAGCTTCCGGCTCGGAAGTGTCCCTGCTTTTCGAGGCCGCGGCCCTGCTGGAGAAGGACGGGATAGCGGCGCGCATAATTTCAGTCCCCTCGTTCGAGCTGTTCCGCGAGCAGGACAAGGCCTACAGGGATTCGGTATTCCTGCCCAACCTGCCCAAGCTGGCGGTGGAAGCCGGCCGCAGCATCGGCTGGACGGAACTGGTGGGAACCGAGGTGGAGACTATCGGCGTGGAGACTTTCGGCAAGTCGGCGCCGGCCGGCCAAGTGTACGCCGCGCTGGGCCTGACGGCGGAAAAAATAGCCGCCGCCGCCAAGAAGTTGGTAAAGTAATTTAGTTACACCGCGTCTTTGCCCGGAGGGCTGGCCAGGGTATGGGTTCGGCGGGCCCTCTCGGAAGGAGCCGCTTACGTAAGCGCGGCGACTGAGAGAGGAGGGGCGGGCACGGTGTGTCCCGACCCCGTGCCCGACGGGCCCATACCCTGGCCAACCCGACTTCGCATCTCGCGTTTCTTGGCAAAGACGCAAGATAACACACAGTTTTTCAGGGGGACAATATATGCATTCTATTGCTATTGCCGGGATGGGACGGATGGGGGCCAACATGGCGCTGCGCCTGGCCGCCAAGGGGATCACGCCCGTGGTCTGGAACCGCACGCCGGAAAAGGCCGCCGCGCTTGCGGATAAGGGCGTCATCCCGGCCGCCACGCTTACCGAACTTTTTTCAAAACTGACGGAGCCCTGCGTCGTTTGGATGATGCTGCCGGCCGGCCAGCCCACCGAAACGCTTTTTCTCGGGCTGCTCTCGCTGCTGCGCAAAGGCGACATGATAATAGACGGCGCCAACGGCAACTGGCATGACGCGGTGCGCCGCTCAGAAAAAGCGGCTGAAATGGGGATAGACTTCCTGGACGCCGGCGTCTCAGGCGGAATCTGGGGCTTGGAAAAAGGCTACTGCATAATGACCGGAGGGACGGAAACTTCGTTCCGGAAAGCGGAACCCTTTCTTAAAGCCCTGTGCCAGGAAGGCGGCTATATGCACTGCGGCGGGTCCGGCGCCGGCCATTTCACCAAAATGGTGCACAACGGCATCGAGTACGCCATGATGGAAGCCTACGGCGAGGGCTTCGAACTGCTGAAGGCCTCCCCCTTCGGCGACATCGACATGGCGGAACTGGCTTCGGTCTGGAACCGCGGCAGCGTGATCCGCTCCTGGCTGCTTGAACTGGCCCAAAACGCTTTCGACAAGGACCCAAAACTTGAAAAAGTGGAAGGCGTGGTTCCTGATTCCGGCGAGGGCCGCTGGACCGTGGAGGAAGCGGCGCGCCTGGGCGTGCCCCTGCCCGCTATTTCCGTCTCGCTTTTCAAACGCTTCCGTTCGCAGATGAAGGACGATTTCGGCGACCGGCTGTCGGCCGCGCTGCGCAACGAGTTCGGCGGCCACGAAGTAACCGGGAAGTAGGCGGCGCCCGCCGGGGCCGGGATATATTTTATGACTGAAACACTGGGCTTCTGCCAGGAGATGCGGCCGGAAAGCTGCGGCTTCATACTGTTCGGGGCCACCGGGGACCTGGCCGCCAGGAAGATCATCCCGGCCCTCTTCGGACTTTGCGAAAAAAAACTCACCCCCAGGAATTTCTACGCTGTCCTGGTCTCGCGCACGCCTTTGGACCGCGGCGCGCTGGAAAGCCGCCTCTGGGACACGGTGCTCAAGGCCGGCTTTACCCCCGCCCCCGAGGTCTTCAGCTCTTTCCTGGAGCGCCTGGAATACATCCAGGCGGATTACGAGAGCGACGCCTTTTACCGGCGCCTGGCGGACCGCCTGACGGCGCTGGACGCGAAGTCCGGCGTAAAGAAAAAACGCCTTTTCTACCTGGCCACGCCCCCCGCGGCTTTCGAGCCGATCACCTCCAAGCTGAAGACCTCCGGCCTCCTCTCCGACCCGACGGACTGCACCTGCTGGTCCAGGGTCATAATAGAAAAGCCCTACGGCTCCAGCCTGGAAAGCGCGGCCTCGCTGGACGCGGGACTGAAGCTGGCCGCGCCGGAAGCGCAGGTGTACCGCATAGACCATTTTACCGGCAAGGAAACGGTGCAGAACGTCATGGCGCTGCGCTCGGCCAACGCCGTCTTCGACGGCACCTGGAACAACAGGTTCGTGGACCACGTGCAGATCACCGTCTTCGAGGAGCTGGGCCTGGAGGGCCGCGCCGCCTTCTTCGAGCGCATGGGGCTGGCGCGGGACATGATGAGCCACATCCTGCAGCTGGCCGCCATCACCGCCATGGACCTGCCGTCCACTTTCCGGGACACGGATTTCAAGACCGAAAAACGGCGTTTCTTCGAAAGCATCCGCCCGCTGACCCGGGAAGAAGTGCGGCGGCAGACGGTGCGCGGGCAATACGCCGGCTACCGGAGCGAACCCGGCGTCGCGCCCGGTTCGGCCGAGGAAACCTTCCTGGCCTTCAAGTTCCTGGTGGACAACGACCGCTGGCGCGGCGTGCCTTTCTACGTGCGGGCCGGCAAAAAGACCGGCAGCAAAAAGACGCGCATAGACGTGGTCTACAAAAAACCGGACCACGGCATCTTCACGCATATCGACATCGGCTATCCCAACGTGTTCTCCTTCGGCATACAGCCCGAGGAGCGGGTCTCTTTTTCCCTCATCAGCAAGCACCCGGGACCGAAACTCTGCTTTACGCCGCGCAGCATGGGGCTGGACTACCGCCCTGAAGGCCATGAAGCCGCCGGCTACCCCACGGATTACGAGCGCCTGCTGATAGAGGCCATGTCCGGAGACCAGACACTTTTCCTGAGCTCCTACGAGATCGGCTTTATGTGGCAATTCCTGGCCCCGCTGCTAGAGGCCTGGAGCGCCGCGCCGGCGACCGAACCCCTGCACGCCTACGCGGACGGCACCCCCGGCCCGGCCGCGGCGGACGAACTTATAAAGAAAGACGGACGGTCCTGGATACAACTATGAACAACCGCACTACCAGAAAATTCAGGACCGGGGAGGCCATGGCCGGATTCGCCGCCGGCCTGTTCGAAAAAGCGCTGCTTAAAAAGAACGGCAGGTTCACGGTGGCCCTCTCCGGCGGCAGGACGCCGGCGCTGCTGTTCAAAAAACTGGCCGCCCTGCCGCTGCCCTGGGACCGGGTAGTTTTTTTCCTGGCCGACGAGCGCTGCGTGCCGGCCTCTTCCCGCCAAAGCAATTTCGGGGCCGTCCGCCGGGCCTTATTCTCAAAAATAAAGATCCCGCCGGCCAACATCCACCCGCCGAAGACGGCGGCCTCCTATGAAAGGGAGCTGCTGAGCGAAACGGCGCCCTCTGGCAGGCTGGATTTTGTTTTTCTCGGCCTGGGGGCCGACGGCCATACGGCCTCTATTTTCCGGGGCTCGGCGGCCGAAAAGAGCGAGAAGCTGGCCCTGGCCATCACCGCGCCGCGCGGCGTAAAGCCGGAAATGCGGCTGACGCTCACGCCCAAAGCCCTCAACCGCGCCCGCGCCGTGGTGCTCATGGCGGCCGGCCCGGCTAAAAGGAAAGTTTTCGACCTGGCCGCGCGCGGCGACAAGAAGATCCCGGCAGGGCGCCTGGCCCCGCGCGGTGAATTCCATCTGTTATATTCCGAGAAGGAATAGTCCATGAGCCAGGCCTTCGTAAAGAACGACGCGGACCTCCCGGAAGAACCGGTGCAGCGGCAGCCCAGCGGCCGCCCCAATTACGTCACGCCCGCGGGCCTCGCCATGCTGGAAGCGAAGATCAAAGAGCTGGCGGAGCTGCGCGCCGGGCGGCTTTTGGCCAAGCGCCCCGGTGAGCAGGCCGGCCTGCCTATAAGGCAGGCGGAAATCGACCTGAGCTACTACGAAACCCAGTTCAAACGCGCCATCCTGACGGACCACCGCGGCCTCGCCGCCGCCGATGCGCGCTTCGGCAGCGCCGTACGCATAAGAGAAAGCGACGGCTCGGAAAAAGAATATTTTATAGTGGGAGAAGACGAGGCCGATCCGGCCGCGGGCCGCATAAACTGGGCGTCGCCGCTGGCCGCCGCGCTGCTTGGCGCCAAAGCCGGCACTATCGTAACTTTCGCCAGGAAGAACGAGGAAGTAAAACTGGAAGTCCTTTCGGTAACCTACCCCAAATAACTGCCGGGGAACAACGGGGGAAGGTCACCTTCTCGTGTTTTCCCGGTCCGAAATCAAAAGCCGGGCTTCTCGCGAAGGCCGGCTTTTAATTGTCACCGCGGAAGGGAAGACTTATTTGCGCATCTGGCTTACTATGAAATCCCAGCAGTAAAGGTCAGTGTCGGGGCCGCCGTTATTCTCGGAGCGGAACCTGGCGGCGCTGCCGTATAATTCGTTCCTTTCAACCACATAATTCGCGCCATAGTTGGAATCCCACTGCGGGCCCGAGAAGAAAGCCACTTCGACCCTGCTCAGGGAACCGGCGAACCCGGCGGGAACAAAATCGTACAGGCTCATGTCCTTGGTCATAAAACCGGTGCCATGCCATTCTTTCGGCAGGGCGATGACGCGCTCGGTCGTCTTCGAATAGCCGGAATAATACTCCACGGCCGTCACCCTGACCACGGCCTGTATGCTGTTGCTGGCGCCCAGGATGCCGCCGCGCTTGTAGCCTATCACGAGCTTGCTCATTATGCCGCTCGAGACGGTGGCCACAAGAGCCGGGCCCTTGGAAACCACCTGCACGTTCTGGTAAGTATAATCGAAGGGGTAATTAGAAGCTTTGACTCCACCGGCCGCGAACAGCGTTAAAGCGATGGCTGCGATAATTCTTTTCATTCTTGATTCTCCCTTAATTATAACCTGACCGCTATAACCATCATATCGAATAAAGCCGTTTTCCCGGCAGAGGCGAACGGCCCAGTTCCGGCATGTTATTGGGCCCACGCGGACCTGAGCACTTAGGGAAAGGGGGCGCGCAGGGGCCACCACCCCTTGTTCCTTCCGCAGATGTAAAAGCAGGATTCTAAGGCGTTCAGAAATTAAATAGTTTCACCACACGGCTCTCAATGGCGAATATGGCGGAATTCTTTGTTTTTTCTCCCACCTCGTACCCGGCAGCCGCGGACATGCTCAGGGACAGCACCGGATAAAAAGCCGCCAATTCCACGGCGTCGGCACGCAGGATGTTCATTCTTCTCCAGGCGATGGCCCCGGAGGAAACCATCTCCGCCTGGTAGCCCCTCATCCTGTCGTTGAGCCCGGGGGGCATCATTTCCGCCCGCGGGAACTCCAGTATTATGCTCTCACGGCAGGCTTTATAAAAGCCGTCCCTAGGTTTTTTAACCAGCCCGGCCTTGACAAAATCGGACAATACCTTAACGGCAGTTGCGTTTTTTAAGCCGATCGTTTTGGCGAAGGCTTCGCAGGACCAGACTCCCTCGTCGTTAGCGAGAAAGACAAAAGAGCGGTAATGGTCATAACTCGAAAGTATGAGAATGGACTGCGCCACAGTGATAGGGTGTTTTTTCAGAAACCCTCCCATCGCTTTATGCATGGGAGAAAGACCCGGCGTTTCCGTCTTGATCGAGATAAAGGGTTCAAAAACAAAGCCGTAAGCCTCTTCGCCGGCCAGGGTTTTAAGCCATGCCGCGGCAAGTCTGCCTGCGGGGGGGCTTTGGGGGATAAGTTTGAGAGCTACGGAAATGCGGCACAGCACTCCAGGCGAAGGCAGGGCCTCGCCCTGTTCGAAAAGCAGGTATTTCCTGTAGGAGAATGTCAGCACCTGCTTGCCGCCGTTGTCGTGATAGAAACGATATGCGGTCGGGAAACCGGCCGCTTTCCTGAACTTAGCCAATGATTCTGAAAAAATGGTTCCCATAACGTTAATTTTACATTAAGCGCTCCGGATAAACAATAACGCGGGAAAGCGGTAGTAAAAGACCTTTTCAGTTCCTATTTATTTTCCAGTCTAAAGAGTTTTCATGCGGGTCCTTCCCCTCATGCGCGGCGGCGCGCGGATTGAATACTATGGTGAGATAGGTTTACGCACCGCTGCTGCAATCGCCGGGAATCGGAACTAAACAGCCTTTTTTAGTGCATGTTCCCCGCGTAAGCCAACTGTCCTAAAAA
The DNA here is from genome assembly GCA_001799795.1 of Elusimicrobia bacterium GWC2_61_19. Taxonomy (GTDB): domain Bacteria; phylum Elusimicrobiota; class Elusimicrobia; order Elusimicrobiales; family UBA9959; genus UBA9959. The sequence continues at coordinate 5,877 of MGUD01000025.1, read as the reverse complement.
AAGGGCATACGCCTCATGCGCTTTATCCCGCGGACTGCTATCCTATTGTTGAGCGCAAAAGACCGCGCCTCCGTCCGCTCCGGAGGAAAGCCCCCGACACGGCCGCGCGTCAATTGAACAAAGGAATTAAATATGGAAACTTTTTTCTCGAGTGTTTTAACCCGCATGAGGAAGGAGGCCGGTTTTGCCACAGCTTACAGTTTTTATCATGACAACGGCGGCGCACCGGTATTGAAAGTCTCATACCGCAATTACCTGTCCATGGAGCAGGGCAAAATACTGCCCACGTTCGGCAGGCTCAGCCGCATAATTTTCGGCTTGAGATTTATCTCTAAAAGCGCTCCGGCCAACACCCTGGTAGTGGCCTGGCTGAAAACAATGGCCGGAGAGGAAGCCTACGGGAATCTCCTTGAACCGATAATCTCCGTAAAAGCTGTCTCCGGCTTATCACCGCTGCACAAAGCGATGGCGAGATCACTTTCTGAAAAGAAATTTTTTATCACCCGGGAGCGGGCGGAAGTTGTCTACGCGAACCGGACAAATTACATGTGTTTTATGGCGCTGGGAAATGATACTGCCGAGTGGGACCCGGAGGACCTTGCAAAAAAGCTGGGGCTGAACAAACAAGCGATGAAAAAGTCCCTGTGCGCCATGGAGGCGGTAAAACTGGTCAAACGCCTTTCCAACGGCAACTATGTCTGCCCGCTGGCGACATCGCACGTAGAGTTCCCCACCCTGCGTACCGCGCCTTTATGCGACAAAGCCCATGAACGCATGGCCGAATTGGTCGCTTCCGGAAAAACTATATATTTCCGCAGGGGAGTAATACGCGCCGACTTAATGGACTTACGGAACTTTCTCCCCCTGATGGACCTTAACATTACAACATCTTTAACCTACTCTATCACCAAAAGAACCGACCAATCCGCGCTCTTCGCAATAGAGGGCAGGGTAATAAAACTTATGGATTTTTAAGGAACGGCCGGCTCTAAGCGGCATCCTATAGAATTGCGCGGTTCTTATTGTCCACCCGGCCGGTTTTTATTGAGCTTGCGCATATCTATTATCAAACCTTCCTTGCCGTCGGATATCCAGGAAAACTCCGCTATTTCCCCCGCCTTTCGATAAATATCGGCCGGATTCCCGGCATTTTTATTCAGGACCTTTACTAAACGCAGCGAATTCGGCATGGGGGAGGTCCTGACCCCTTCCAGGAAGTCTTTATCGTAATATTCTTTTTCAAGGACCAGGTAGTCCACGCCGTAGCGGTCAGAAAATCTTTTCATCTGCTTCTCTCCCGAATAAAGAGCGTCAAGCAAGTCAGTGCAGCGTGCCTCAAACCCCTCGGCCCCGTGCGATAATATTTGCAGATCATCCTGCTGGTAACTCACAAAAGATTCCCTTTTCGAGAATACGGGGATTGTCGCCGCCAGCATGCCGGCCGGGTAAGCCGCGACAACAGCGTCGTGTTCCGTGGCGGAAAAGTAATTATATGCCGGCAGATAACGTCTGCAATTTATAACCTCGGTCAAAAATGGATTTAAACAGACAAACAGGATTATAACTGCGGGCAGCGACATGAAACGGTATTTAGCCCCCGTCAATCTTTCAAGTCCTTCGGCCGCCAGGAAAACAAGCAGCAACGGAACAATGAACACGAATTGTCTTGAAGCCGAGACCAGGTGAATGGGATAGAGTACAGCAAAGGCCGCCGCCGAACCGGCCAGGACTGGTTTAAAGGCCTCAGGCAGGAACTCCGGCCGGCCCGGACGCTTAAAAAAACCCGCCGCCGCTATGGCCGTGAGCAGCGTGAACAAGACGGGGTAAAACCTGCCGTGTTCGTTGAAATTCAGCACGAAGTGCAGGAATATGACCAAAGGCGAACCCGGGTCGAGCGGGACTGGAACGAACTGCGTAAGCTTGTACGCTTCGAGCTGACCGGAACCAAGGTTCGCCGCTAAATTACTCAGAACAATACTGTTCACCCGTGCGGCCAGAATAAAGATCGCGGCCAGCCCCAGGGTTGCGGTATACAAAGCAAAATATCCCTTATTAAAGTCTTTCCGGTAGAATAACGGCGCGGCCAGCGCAGCCGCCCCCAGAGAGACCGATACTGCCGGATAAAAAACGAATGCGGTCATTATCAGCGGCGCAAGCAGCAGGAACCGCTTCTGCTGAAGGGCCGTGATAAAACCCAGGAGAATAACAACGCCGTAGGCCCTGTTCGTTCCGTAAAAAGTGTCCATAGAAAGGAACAAGACGGCGAAAAGCGCGGCTGCCTGTGCGGATATGACGCCCGCCCCCGATACGCGGGCCAAGCGCCTTACCATCAGTGCCGAGGAGGTCAAAAGTATAACTGATAAGGCCTTTAAGCCTATGGTATACGGATCGGTCCGCATGAAAACGCTTGTGAGCCAGATCCAGACCCTGTCGACAGTGAACGGAGTCGCTCGCGATTTAAAAAGCGTTGTCCAGGCATCATGCGCGAAAAGCCGCGGATCCAGAAAAGACTGGATCCAGTAGAAGTTCGAATTATCACCGTAGATGGAATAGACCGGTTCAAAAGACGGGGGAAAGGCCGAGATATTGGCGTATAGCGCCAGTGCCGCCGCCAGCACCGCAATTCCCCATGCCTGCGGCTCCCGGCGGCCAGGCTTAATTTCCGGCATCTGTTCCCGACCGGGCCGCGCACAGCCTGTAAAGGGAGCCCTGCTGCAGCAAAAGGTCCAACCCCGCGCCCGCAACGGCCGCGGCTGCCGTTCTGACGATAATTCCGGGCGGTTTGTTAAAAGTGGCTTCCAACCGGGCGGGGTCGCCTATCAGCGTCAACTGGCCTGAAACGATGGCGGAAAAGCCGCCGCCGGCAAGCACCCTGTCCAGCGAGGACGGGGAGAAGAAGTTGATATTCCCCGGATGCGTCCTGCCCGCGTAAAGGCCAAGCGCGCGACGGATAAAGTTCCTCACGCATAGAAGTCTTTCGTTCGGCACTTCAAGATACAGCCGGCCGCCGTCTTTCAGCAGCGCCGCCAGAGATCCTGCGAAACCCGTCGGCCAGGGAACATACTGCAGAAAGTCCGCGGCTATGACAAGGTCGTAACTTTTCTCCTTAAGGCCGGCCTCTTGCGGGAAAAACGGCCTTATTTTCCCTCGCGTTTCCGGGAAAGCCGACGCGCTTTTATCGGCGAGGTTTTTTTCAGGCTCCAAACCCTCATAATCCGCTCCGGCCTGTATGGCCAGGCTGGCCATATACCCCGCGCCGGCACCTACTTCAAGCACCCTCATGCCTTTAAGTGGTCCGCACAACTTCTCAATATGCGCGAGGCGCCTCGCTTCCACCGAGAGCCTCGCTCTTTTTCCGCATTGGGAGTAATAAGACCGGCTGCCCGGACCGGGGTCAAAGCACGTATGGCTGCACCCTTGGCATTTGCGGTTGTACTGCAGGTAGTACGGGCTGGCGAACATAAAACCGCAGGTCCCGCAACGCATTATTTCAGGCGAGCCGCCCTTAATGAAGGTCCGCGTATTTTCGCCGCTACATACAGGGCATATTTTTTTATCGGTCATAATCAGTTTTTTATAGCGGTTATATGTAGCCGGCGTTGCGGCCCCCCTTCCTTGCCAGCACTTCCACGCGCACCAAGAGCACCTCGGCGGCAACGGGCTTGGCGAACAGGATCCCCCCCGCTGTTTTATATCTTTTTTTTAGCCGCACCTGCAAGCAGCTCTCCTGCAACCGCTTCGTCCAGAAGTATCAGATCAAGAGAATATCCGCCGGCGGCCGGCGGCAATTCCGTACGGCCGCGACAGAGATCAACTTCCCAGCCGCACCCGGAAAGAAAAGCGGCCCAGCTGCCGCTGGGCTCCGCGCACCGGCTTATTATCAAAAAACTGAACGTCTTTCATTTACCCTTCCGCCTTTTACCCGTCTGATGGGGATAGCACCGCTTGTTTTGCCGGCATAACCCTGAAATATACCACCGGATCAACCATCAATACACCACCCTCCGAATGAACCGCACACAATTTAAGTCACACTCCCCGGAATTCCAAGTGTTTTTACCACTTTGAGAGACACTCCTCTATTTTCCTGTGAAGCGGCGCCAGGTCCGCGGACTTTGGAAGAAAATCCGCGCAGTTAGGCTCCAGGCAAAAGAGCGTTTTTATTCCATCGTCAAAGGCGTGCCCGCTGACCAATAGAACCGGGATGGAACTGGTCAGCTCATCCACCTGCAATTCCCGCAGGACCTCCACCCCCGAAAACCTCGGCATCATGGCGTCCAGAATTATTATATCCGGACGCCCCAAGAGGGCCTTCTCCACCCCCTGCCGGCCGGAACAAACGGCGTCGACAATATATCCCTTACCGCTGAAATATTGGAGCATCAGGCCCCTGTACTCGTCATTGTCGTCTATTACAAGAAGTTTCTTTTCCATTATCGCTTCCGTTATCAGACGCCGCAAAAGAATTAAATATCACTATAAACCAGTATCGTCCCACCGGATAAACGTTTAAAAGGCCGGCGCCGCCTGGTTCCTTCGGGTCGGGTAACGGGAAGGGTTACCTGGCGGCGCCGGTTAATTCCATTTTATTCCGCAAACAGCCCCGACATTACGGCGCCATCTCTTTATCAGCCTATGCCTAAAAGACGTTTAACTTCGGATAAGAGTTTTTCATTCATCACCGGTTTCTTTAATATCGCCACAGAGGCGGACTTGGCCAGGTGCGCCACGCTTTCCGGCAGGCCGGTGGAAAAGATCACGGGGATACGGCTTTCGAAAACATTCCTAAGTCTTTCAAAGACCTTCTGCCCCCCGCCGGCCGGCATATCCACGTCCAGGATCATCAGATCGGGTTTAAACTCATGATATTTAACCAAAGCCCCTAAAGTATCTTCGGCTGTTTCCACAAGAAAACCTTCGCCCAAGAACAACGCTTTATATAGTTCCAGGATATACAGGTCATCATCCACCGCCAGTATTTTCAACATGCGCCCGCCTTATTAAGGTAAATCACACGGATTAGGAATTAAGTATGCTGTCCCCGGAACCCCCATGACAAGCTGACCGGTTACCGTTCCGGATGATGCGTTAAAAATTATCCCGCTTTCGGCGGACAGAATACGCGGGGCGGCAAGCCCGGCCGCCATAATCAGGTTAGCTATCAAAAACATCTTTTTCACGGTTCAAGCCTTTCCTCTACTGATAGTGCAAGACCTGGTTAAGCATAATCCGGAGGTCTTCATATATTAATGCGGTCCAAATACCAAGGTTATAGAATAAAGGGGTTCCCGACACCGCTACAGCTTTTAGGTCAATCCTTTTGACAGACAAGTAATTGGAGGTAAGGCGCGTTGGTCCCAAAAACAGTGCCGGAGTTATCAATGGTAATCGAAATCGTAGCCAGGCCGGACGTAGTGGTTCCGCTATTGTAAGCCCCTTGCTTGGCGGTTCCGGTACCCAGGGAATTCGCCGGTGATACTAGATCATTTGTGGTATGCTGGTGGGTCGGGTCCGTTTTGGTATGCGTATGTGCTCCTACCTCCCTGTTTTCGAGGTTCGTAAGGGGTGTGCCGGCGGTACCGGCCAGCGTGCCCCCGGAAGGCAGCGCCACCAGATACCGGCCGGCGGCGCCGGCCAATGCCGTCCAGCCGGAAGGGCAGGCGGCCAGATTGAAAAACGTGACGGCTCCCGATGGCACCGGCTCCGCGGATGGCGCCTCCCAGGCCGCCAGGCCGTCGGCGTCTGAGGTCAGCATGTCACCGGCGGCCGGCCCGCCGCCCGTTATTTTTATCTGTCCCGCGACCTCCAGCTTCGCGCCCGGCGCCGCCGTGCCTATGCCCGCATTGCCGTTATTTAGAACCGTCATGGTCGAGCCGG
>MGUD01000024.1 GCA_001799795.1 Elusimicrobia bacterium GWC2_61_19 | reverse complement strand
GCTCTCCAAGATCGTGCGCTCCAGCTTCGACCTGACGCCCCGCGGCATCATAAAGACGCTGAACCTGCGCTCGCCTATTTTCAGGAAGACCGCGTCCTACGGCCACTTCGGCCGGCCCGGCTTCGCGTGGGAAAAGACCAACGCCGCCGAGATGCTCAAGAAGAAAGCGGCGGCCGCGCCCCGTGTTCACGAGTGCGCCTGCTGCGGCTGAGGCCCGGCCTCGATCTGCCGGGGCAGGGGCCCCGGAGCGCGCCGGAACAAGCGGGGGTTTGCGCCGGCGCGCGCGGTATGAAGGGGGGAATATGAGAGTATTGCTGGTAGAAGATAACGCCCTTACGCGGTACACCATCAAGTCGCTGCTGGATAAACTCGGGCATGAGGTGGTGGCGGAGGCCGAGGACGGCCCCGGCGCGGTAAAGTATTTCCAGGAGTTCAAGCCCGACGTGGTGTTCCTCGACCTGATCCTGCCGGGCAAGTCGGGCGTGGAGATCCTGGAGGACCTGAGGGCGCTGGACCCGAACGCCCGCATAGTGGTGGTGACGGCGGTGGAACAGGACGAGATAGACCGGCGCCTGGCGGACAAGGGCGTCAACGCCATCCTGCGCAAGCCGTTCTCTTACGAGGACTTCAAGGCGCTGATGAAGGCCCTCGCCTGAGCCGAAAGCCGGCGCTTTTAATAATGGATATAAAGGCAGAAAAAATACTCGAACGCATAGCCGTGGCCAGCCTTGAAAAGTGCGTGGCCAAGCTTTCGCGTATTTCCGCCGGCAAATGGAGCGTGGCCGACGTCCGCGTTTCCTGCCGCAGCATGCAGGAGGCCATCTTCGACCATGCCGCTCTGCGCGGCACCGGGGCCGCCGTTTACTTCGACGTGAAGGGCGAGTTCCCGTTCACCTCCATGGTGGTCTTCAGGCCCGAGGATATCGACACTATCTCCAAGGGCTTTATGGGGTTTTCTTTTTCCAAACTGCCCAATCTCAACCAGGCGCAGGAGCTGCTGCTGTCCGAGCTCGGCAACATCATCCTCAACGCGCTGATAAGCTCCCTTTCCAACGCCCTCAAGCGCAGCTTCCTGCCCACCGCGCCCAAGTGCGTGCAGGGCGAGACGCAGTACCTCCTCGAGGCGCTCTGGACGGCCGTGGGGCGCAGTCCCCACAGCCTGGTCACCGTGACCCTGGACCTGCAGTGCGACAGGACCGTGACCCGCAGCGAGGTGCTGGCGCTTATCCCCGAAAACATGGAGAAAGCGCTGTTGGCCGCTGAAACCGCGCAAGGCGCGAACTGATAGTCTGTGACGAGATCGACGGAGAATAAACAATGAGCATACACCGCACCGCCGCTTTTTTTGCCGCCGTCCTGGCCGTGGCCGCCGCGCTGCCCGCGCGGGCCGCTGCCCAGACCGAGATCCTCGCCATCAACTGGGAAATTTCCAGAATGGACGGGAAGAACCGCACGCCCTACGCCCCCGTGACGGAGCTGCGCGCCGCCCCCGAAATAAAATTTTCCGATCACCTGCGCGCCCTGATCACCCTGCGCAACCCTTCCGCCAAGCCCGTGGAGGGCCTGGTGCTGCGCTACTCGCTGCGCCTGCGCCTGAACCGCAAAGGCGACGCCCCCGAGAAAGCCTTCTGGGGAGTGCCTTTTTATATGGAAGAAGTGCGGGTGTCCAAGATAAACCCGGCCTCCGAGCGCCAGGCCAAGGTGCTGCATTTTGAGCTTTCCGAGCAGCTTCGCAAGCTCAGGAATACCGGCTTCCTCCCCGAAGCCCTTAAGCTGGAAGTTATGATCTGCCCCCGCCAGGGGGACGAGCCGGCCGCCATAGTGCGCGAGGCCGTCATTAATATCCTTAAACCGTAATCCCCGCGCTTTAAGCGGGGGTTAAAGAGACGGAGTTCCCCGATGCTTGATATAAAACTTGTCCGCGCCAATCCGGCGCAAGCGAAGGCGGCCATGACCGACCGCGGCGGCCGCTATCTGCCGGTCCTCGAAGAGATAATCGCCAAGGACGCCGTTTACCGCGCCGCCCTCGCCGAGATCGAGGAGCTGCGCTCCAAACGCAACGAGGTTTCCAAAAAGATCCAGGTGGCCAAGGCCGCCAAGGACGAGGCCGCCGCGCAGGCCGCCATGGCCGAAGCCAACGCCGCCAAAGAGGCCGTGAAGACGCGCGAAGAGAGCGTGGGCGCGCAGGAGGCCGAACTTAACGCCCTGCTGCTCAGCGTGCCCAACCTGCCGCATGAAAGCGTGGTTAAAGGCGGCGGCCCGCAGGACAACAAAGTGGTTTCCGAGGACATCTCCAATAAGCGTGAATTTTCCTTCAAGCCGCTGGACCATCACGCCGTGGGCGAAAAACTGGGCATACTGGATTTCGAGACGGCCACCAAACTTTCCGGTTCGCGCTTCGCGCTGCTCAAGGGCGCCGGCGCGCGCCTCGAGCGCTCCCTCACCCAGCTGATGCTGGACCTGCACACGCAGGAGAACGGCTATACGGAGATCTTCCCGCCCTTCCTGGTCACTCCCGAGACCATGACGGGTACCGGCCAGCTGCCCAAATTCGAGGAGGACCTTTACAAGGTGGCGTCCGAGCCGCCGCTGTACCTGATCCCCACCGCGGAAGTGCCCCTGACCAACATGTTCCGCGGCGACATCCTTAAAGAGGAAGACCTGCCCAAGCGTTTTGCCGCCTATACCGTGTGTTTCAGGCAGGAGGCGGGTTCCTACGGCAAAGACACGCGGGGCCTGATCCGCAACCACCAGTTCAACAAGGTGGAGCTGGTCTGGCTAACCCGGCCCGAGGATTCCATGGCCGCGCTGGAACAGCTGCGCGCGGACGCCGAGAAGGTGCTGAAGGTCCTGAAGATCCCGTACCGCGTGCTGGAGCTGTGCACCGGCGACATGGGTTTTTCCGCCGCCAAGACCTACGACCTGGAAGTGTGGATGCCGGGCGACAATATGTTCCGGGAGATCTCCTCCTGTTCCAACTGCACCGACTTCCAGGCCCGCCGCATGAACACCCGCTTCAAGCGCGCCGACGGGAAAAAGACGGAGTTCGTGCACACGCTTAACGGCTCCGGGCTGGCCGTGGGCCGCACTTTCGCCGCGATATTGGAAAATTACCAGCAGGAGGACGGCTCCGTGACCGTGCCGGACGCCCTGCGCAAATATATGGGAACGGATAAGATAACGTTATGAAAAAACTTATTTTAACTGCGGCGCTCTCGCTCTGCGCCGGCGCGGCGCTGGCCGCCACGCCGAAATACGAGCCGCTGCCGGAAGACCTGCGCCTGCTTTCCAAGAAGGGCATAGACGCCATTTACTCCGTGGATATTCCCGAAGCCCGGAAGAACTTCGAGGCCGCCCTCGCCAAATACCCCGAGCATCCCTATCCCCATTTCGGCATGGCCATGACCAAGTGGGCCACGCTCGAATACCTCGAGGACGAGTCCGACCCGAAACTTGAAAAAGAATACGAGGCCATGACGGCGGAGGCCATAGACGTGGGGCTCGCCTGGACCAAGAAGCATCCCGGCGACGCCAACGCCTACCTGTGCCTGGGCGGCATGTACGGCCTGCAGGCGCGGCTGGCCGTGCTGCAGCACCGCTGGTGGCGGGCCTACGTGGACGGCAAAAAAGCCATCTCCAATACCCGCCGCTCGCTCAAAATAGACCCGGAACTCTACGACGCCTACCTCGGCCTGGGGATGTACGAATACTACGCGGGCACCCTGCCCGGCGTCATAAAGATCTTCGCCAAGCTTTTCCTGAGCGGGGACGCCAACGAAGGTATCCGCCAGCTCACCGTCTGCAAAGAGAAGGGCTATTTTAACGCCCTGGCGGCGAAGCTCCTGCTTATAGAGATCTACACGCAGACCGGCAGCAAGTACGCCAACCCGGACCTGGCCGTAAAATGGTCGCGGGAGCTGCGCGCGCAGTATCCCGTGCACCCGCAGATGCATTTTGTGGAGATAGTTTCCCTTTATGAAGACAAGCTCTACGAGGAATCCCGCAAAGAAGCCCTCGCGTACCTCAAGGCGGTCAACGACGGCGTCCCCGCCTACCGCAAGCGCTACCTGCCCCGCGTGCTTACCGCCATCGGCACCACCTATCTGGTGGATAAAAAGTACGACGAAGCCGCGGACTATTTCGGTCAGGCGGCGGCTACGCTGAAAGAGGACCCCTCCGCGCACCCGGCGCGCTGGGGCGTGTGGGCCATTGTGCGGCTGGGCAACGTCTACGACCTGAAAGGCGCCCGCGCGAAAGCCATGGAGTTCTATAAGCAGGCCAGGGCCTATAACGACGAATGGGGTTTTTCAGAATCCATCGCCAACTATCTCAAGAAGCCTTTCTCCGAGCTGGAACTGCCCGGGCAGCTGCCGCCTCCGTAACCCATGGAATTATCCACCGTCATCTTCCTGCTGCTGGCCATATTGGGCTGGGGCCTGGGCGCTTTTTTCGACAAGGCCTGCCTCAAGCACATGGACGCCTCCGGGGCTTTCTACGTGCGCTCGCTGTTCATGATCCTTATCTTCTCGCCGCTGGTGGCATGGAAATACGCGCCCACCAAGCAGGCGCTGCTGGGGTCCGACAAGCTCGGCCCCATATTCGTCATGTCCAGCGTGATCGTCTCTATGGCGGGGGTCTTCTTCTACCTTAAAGCGCTCTCCGGCGGCGAGGCCGGCCGGATCGTGCCGCTCAGCTCCACCTACCCTCTGGTCACCTTTGTCCTGGCGCTGCTGTTCCTGGGCGAGAGTTTCACCGTAAACAAACTTGCAGGCACGCTGCTGCTTTCCGGCGGCATTTACTTCATCTCCAAATAACCGTGGATATTTCAGACTTCGAAAAACTGGCCGCCAAGGCCATCCGGCGCCTGCCGCTGGAATTCTCGGCGCGGCTGGACAACGTTATGGTGACGGTAAAGGCCGACCCCACCAAGGCGCAGGCCGCCAGGTTCGGCCGCGGCCTGCTTGGCCTGTACGAGGGCGTGCCGCTGTCCGACCGGGGCACCGCCTACAGCGGGGTCATGCCGGATAAAATTACGCTGTTCAAAAATAATATAGAAAGCCTGTGCCGGGACGAGGGCGGGGTAGAGGACAAGATCCGCCACACCCTGATGCACGAGATCGCCCACCATTTCGGCATGAGCGACGAGGAACTCAGGGAGAAAGGCCTTTACTGAGGTTTGGACTGCTCGTCGTCCTTTTTTATTTTGCGGATCTTTATCCCGTTCTTCCCTATGTGTATTTCTTTGCCGTCCTTGACGACATGGATCTCGCCGTCGGTGATCTTTACTTTTTTCGCCCCGCTCTTGCCGTCTTCCTCGATGTCTATGTTGTTCATGCCGAATTTGCCCAGCATGCCGGTTATCATGCCGGCCAGGCCGCCGGGGCCTTTGGTGAACGTTTGCCAGTCCGTCCTTTCTCGGGGCGTATCTCCGGCGGGTTCACGGTCTTTCTCCGGCGCTTCTTTGAAAAAACTTTCGCCGGCCGGATTCTCGTCGGTGACCGGGTCCTCCTGCAGCACTTTGTAGACCTTGATCTTGTCCGGTATGCCTTTGAACTGGCGGTAGCCGATCTCGCTGGAGGGCACCTCGTTGCGGTTCATGGAGAGGTAGACCGCCTCGGTAAAGAACACCTCGCCGGCCTCCGCTATGCCTTCTATGCGCGAAGTGATATTGACCGCCTCGCCGAAAATATCGCCGGAGGCGTCTATGGAGACCTCGCCCGCGTTTATGGCTATGCGGATGTCTATGCGGTCGTCGGGGCTTTTGCCCTTGTTAAAGGCCGCCAGAACTTCCTGGATGGACACCCCGCACAGCACGGCGTCCGTGGAGCTTTCGAAGGTCACCAGGAAGGCGTCGCCGATGGTCTTTATCAGTTTGCCGTGAAATTTCTCTATGACCGGCAGGACCAGGTCGTTGTGGCTGCCCAGCATCTGCTTTATCTGCTCCCTGGACTTGCGGGAGGTCTTGTCCGTGAAGCCCTTTATATCCGTGAGCATGATGGCGAGATTTTTGGCTTTCATACCGTCTCCTTACTCGGCGGTGGCGCGGCGCAGGTAGCCGGTGGCCGAATTGATCTTGACTTTCACCAGGTCGCCGGCCTTTGGCTTTTTCTGGCCGGGCTGCACCTGCACTTCCACCCGCCCGTCGATTTCGGGCGCGTCGCGGTAGGTGCGGCCGAAGACGGGGGAGTCCATTAAGACTTCCGTCTTTTTGCCCTTAAGTCCCGAGTTTATGACGTCGACCACGGCGCTCTGGGCGGCGATCAGCGCCTGGGCCCGCTCTTCCTTTACATCCTCCGGGACCTGCCCCGGGAAACCGGCGGCCGGGGTGCCGGGTTCGCGGGAATACTTGAACACCCCCACGTTGTCGAAGCGCGTCTTCTTTACGAAAGCCAGCAGCCGGCTGAAATCTTCCTGCGTCTCGCCGGGAAAGCCGACTATGAAATTGGTCCGGATGGCGATGTCCGGCATTATGCGCCGCAGTTCCGCTATCTTTGTCTTTATGGATTTCTCCGAAGAAACGCGGTTCATGCGCTTGAGCACCCTGTCGGACACGTGCTGCAGCGGCATGTCCAGGTAGCGGACTATGCTCTTGTTGGCCCGCATGACCTCTATCACTTCCTTGTGGAGGCGCTCGGGGTACACGTACATCAGCCGCCACCACTTTACGCTCTTTATCTGCAGCAGGGTGTTGAGCAGCCAGGCCAGGCGGGGCCGGCCGTACAGGTCCGTCCCGTAGGCGGTGGTGTCCTGCGCTATCAGGGAGATTTCAACGGCCCCGCTTTCGGCCAGTTTGCGCGCTTCCTCCGCCAGTTCCTCCACGGGTTTCGAGCGGAAAGGCCCGCGGATGGACGGGATCAGGCAGTAGGCGCAGCGGTTGTCGCAGCCGTCGGCGACCTTGAGGTAGGCGCTGTGGGGTGCGGTCAGGCGGGCTTTCAGGCGCGGCGAGCTCAGCGGCCCCTCGGCCGGCAGGATATAGTTGCGGCCCTGCTCTATGGCCGCGGCGGCTTTGGCCAGGGCGTGGATGCCGACCAGGGCGTCCAGGCCGGGAAAGCGGGCGGCGAGTTTTTCTTTTTCGCGCTCCACCAGGCAGCCGGTCACCATCACCTTGGAAAGTTTGCCCCTGGCCTTCAGCGCCAGCAGGCGGCGTATTTCGCTTTCGGATTCCTCCACCGCCGACGACAGGAAAGCGCAGGTGTTTATCAGGGCGGCGTCGGCGCCTTCTTCGTCGGGGGTCAGCTGCCAGCCGGCGGCGGCCAGTTCGCCGGCCATTACCTCCGCGTCGGAAAGATTTTTGGGGCAGCCGAGGGAAACGATGAAGAGTTTGGGCATATTATGGAAAAGACGGGGGTAAGGGCGCGGGGTCTGTCGCTCGTGCGGGATCAATATTTCTCTACGCGCTTTATGATCCAGTAAACCGCTACGCCGATACAGGACATCAGTAGGACGAAGATCGGGTAGGCTATGCGGTGGTCGGCGATGCCGGTGATGGTGGTAAGCTCCGACATGCCACCGACGCCGGCGAAGAAGCTGGGGACCGCTATGGCGATGACCACGGCGTTGAGATTCTTCATCATCACGTTGAGGTTATTGCTCACGATGGAGGCCCTGGCGTCCATGAGGCCGGCCAGAATGTTGGAATAGATCTCGGCCTGCCGCATACACTGGTTGTTCTCGATGATGATGTCGTCGAGGAATTCCTGGCTGCGCACGGAAAACCCCGCCTTCTCGGCGCTGTGTTTAAGGCGGTCTATGGCGTAAGAGTTGGCGTTGGTGGCGTTGAGGTAATACACCAGGCTTTTTTCCAGGGTAAAGAGGTTCAACAGGTGCTTGTTCTCCATGGAGGCGTTGATCTTGTTCTCGAGTTCCTCGGCGATCATATTGATGACCTTGAGGTGTTCCATGAAATGGAAAATGGAATTGTAGATGAGCTTGAGGAAAACCTCGCGTATGCCGGAGACCTGCTTGAAGTATTTGCCGGAGAACATGTTGATGTCCTCGGACATGGCCAGGATCAGTTTGTCTTTGAACAGGAACAGGCCCATGGACGACACCTTGAACAAGAAGTGGTCCTTGGAAGAATAGTTCTTCGGGCGCTTGAAGATCATGGCCAGGTGATCCGGCTCTAGCTCCATGCGGGCGGGTTCTTCCGGGTCGAAGGCCGAGGCAAAATTGTGCTCGTCCAGCGCGAAATTGTCCACCAGCCACTTCTTCTCGTCGTCGTTGGGGTTGATGACCACCCAAATGTCGGGCGTCTCCGCCTCTACGGGCGTTACCTGGCGGTCTTTTATTTTATATCTCTTTATCATTCGGTCGCGCTTTTCAGCGTTCCATTATTCTACTATTTACGGGCCGCCCTGGTTTTTGTTCTGTGTTTCAGCGCCGCGGCCACGGCCGCGCCTATTTCGGAGAGGTTGTCCACCACTTTCGCGCCGGCTTTCTTCAGCGCCTCCACCTTGGAGGCGTGGGTGCCCGCGTTGCCTTCCACTATGGCGCCGGCGTGGCCCATGCGGCGGCCGGGGGGGGCGGTCTTGCCGGCCACAAAACAGAACACCGGTTTGGTCATTTCCTGTTTTATGTAAGCCGCCGCGTCCTCTTCCGCCGAGCCGCCTATCTCGCCTATCATGATGACGGCCTCGGTCTGTTTGTCCGCCTGGAAAAGTTTCAGCGCGTCCACGAAGTTCATGCCCTGCACGGGGTCGCCGCCGATGCCTATGACGGTGGACTGGCCCAGGCCCTGGCTGGTCACCTGCCAGACCGCTTCGTAGGTGAGGGTGCCGGAGCGCGAGACCACCCCCACGGAACCTTTCTTGTGGATATAGCCGGGCATGATGCCGGCTTTGCACTCGCCGGGGGTGATGACGCCCGGGCAGTTGGGGCCCACCAGCGTTACGTCCCGGCCGGCCGCGCGTAGGGCGTTGAGGCGTTTCTTTACGCGCACCATGTCCAGCACCGGGATACCCTCGGTTATGCAGATAATGACTTTCACCCCGGCGTCGGCCGCCTCCAGGATGGAATCCGCCGCGTAGGGCGGCGGCACGAAGATCAGCGAGGCGTTGCCCCCGGTCTCCTTCACGGCGTCGCGTACGGTGTTGAAAACGGGGCGGCCCAGGTGCTCGGTGCCGCCTTTGCCCGGCGTCATGCCGGCCACCACGTTGGAGCCGTACTCTATGCACTGCTGCGCGTGGAAGGAGCCCTGCGCTCCGGTGAAGCCGTGTACTATAAGTTTGGTTCTCTTGTTTAAAAGTATGGACATAAGTTTACCTGGCCGCGGCCACCGCTTTCTGCGCGGCCTCCCAGAGGGAGTCGGCCTGCTCTATCTTGATTCCGGATCCTGCCAGTATCGCCTTACCTTCCTTGACGTTGGTGCCTTCGAGGCGCACGACGAGGGGTACGCCTATCTTCACTTTTTTGGAGGCCTCCACTACGCCCGCGGCGATATTGTCGCATTTCATGATGCCGCCGAAAATATTGACCAGCACGGCCTTCACCTTGGGGTCCTTGAGGATTATCTGGAAAGCCCGCGTGATCTGGTCCACGGAGGCGCCGCCGCCCACGTCCAGGAAATTGGCCGCGTCGCCGCCGGCCATCTTTACCGTGTCCAGCGTGGCCATGGCGAGCCCCGCCCCGTTGACCATGCAGCCGATGTCGCCGTCCAGGCCGATGTAATTTATGCCGATGGCTTTGGCTTCTTTTTCTATCTCGGACGCTTCGTGGTCCGGCTTGGCCGCCTGGTCCTTGTGGCGGAACATGGCGTTGTCGTCCGTGACTATCTTGGCGTCTATGGCCAGCAGCCGCCCGTCCTGGGAGATTATCAGCGGGTTCACTTCCACCAGGCTGGCGTCCATGTCGATGAAGACGTGCACCAGCTGTTTGGCCAGCGCGGTGAACGCGGAGAAATTCTTCTGCGGGATCTTCAGGTCGAAGGCCAGCTGGCGGGCCTGATAGTCCAGCAGCCCGGCCTCTATGTCCACGGGGACTTTCAATATCTTTTCAGGGTGGCTCGCGGCCAGTTCCTCTATGCTCATGCCGCCTTCGGCGGAAGCTATTATGGCGGGGCGGGCTTCCTTGCGGTCCAACACCACGGAAATATAGATCTCGCGCGCTATGGCGCAGGCGTCCTCCACCAGCACTTCCTCCACCGTGAGGGCGCGCCCCTGCGTCTGGTGGGTGACCAGTTTCATGCCCAGCATTTTGCCGGTAATTTCCCTGGCCTCGGCCTGGGTCTTGGCCAGCTTGACGCCGCCGGCCTTGCCGCGGCCCCCGGCCAGCACCTGGGCTTTCACTATCCAGGGGCCGGCTCCGTCCAGTTTCAGGTGCTCGGTGCTGTCGCCTATCTTCAGTACGCCGTGGCGCTTCAGCATGGGGATGCCGTAGCGCTCGAAAATTTCCTTGCCCTCGTATTCCAGTAATTTCATTGAAAACCTCTTTAAAATACCGTTTTCCCGGCCGCTGGCCGCGGGGGCGGCGGTTTGAAGAATTATAATATAATTTGTAGTATAAGTTCTCGACACTCCCGGCCGCGGATAGAACGATTTTAAGAGGTTACGACAATGAGCGAACCCAGGAACGATAAGAACGTGAACGTAAGCGAGCTGAGTTCCGTCACCGTGCGGTTCGCCGGCGACTCGGGCGACGGCATCCAGCTGGTGGGCTCCCAGTTCGCCAACGCCACGGCCGTGGCCGGCAACGACCTGAGCACCCTGCCGGACTACCCGGCCGAGATCCGCGCTCCGGCGGGTACGCTGGCCGGCGTGAGCGGTTTCCAGATAAGTTTCGGCGACGATTCCGTCCTGACCCCCGGCAACAAGCCCAACGTGCTGATGGCGATGAACCCGGCGGCGCTGGCGGTCAACCTCAAAGACATGGAGAAGGGCTCCGTCATAGTGGCCAACTCCGACGCCTTCAGCCAGGCGGCGCTGGCCAAGGCCGGTTATACCTCCAACCCCCTGGAAGACGGCTCCCTGGACAATTACCGCGTTATAGGCGTGCCCGCCAACACGCTCACCGAGAACGCGCTTAAGGATTCCGGCCTGACCCAGGCGCAGATCCTCAAATGCAAGAATTTCTACATGCTGGGCATCCTGTTCTGGATGTACGGCCTGCCGCTTGGGCCCACCAAAGAGCGGATCAAGAACAAGTTCGCCAAGGTGCCCGCGCTGGCGGCCGCCAACGCCAAGGTGCTGGAGGCCGGCTGCGACTACGCCGAGAGCACCGAGATCTTCGACGCGCGGTTCCAGCTGAAGAAAAGCCCCGTGGTCCCCGGCAAGTACCGCAACCTCACCGGCAACGAGGCCGCCGCCTACGCGCTGATCACCGCGGCCAAGCTGCTCAAGAAGAAGCTTTTTTACGGCTCCTATCCCATAACCCCGGCCTCGGAGATCCTGCATACGCTGTCCAAGCACCGCTCCAGGGACGTGGTGGTGTTCCAGGCCGAGGACGAGATAGCCGCCATGTGCTCCACCATCGGGGCGGCCTTCGGCGGCAGCCTGGCCGCCACCGGCACCAGCGGCCCCGGTCTCTCCCTTAAAATAGAGGCCATCGGGCTGGGTGTGATAGCCGAGCTGCCCATGGTGATAGTGGACGTGCAGCGCGGCGGGCCCTCCACCGGCCTGCCCACCAAGACCGAGCAGTCCGACCTGCTGCAGGCCGTCTACGGCCGCCACGGCGAATGCCCGCTGGTGGTCATGGCCGCGGCCAGCCCGGCCGACTGTTTTAATACCACGCTGGAAGCCGCGCGCATTGCCGTAAAATACATGACGCCGGTCATCGTGCTGTCCAATTCCTATCTTTCCAACGGCTCAGAGCCTTTCCGTATTCCCAAGCTGTCGGAACTGCCCAAATTCCACGTGAGCCCGCTGCCGTCACCCGAGGAGTTCAAACCTTTCATGCGCGACCCGCAAACCCTGGCGCGCCCCTGGGCCTGGCCCGGGCTGAAAGGCTACGAGCACCGCATAGGCGGCCTGGAGAAGCTCGACGGCACCGGCGCCATCAGCTACGACGCCGAGAACCACGAGCGCATGACCGCCCTGCGCGCCCAAAAGGTGGCCGGGGTGGCCAGGGAGATCCCGCCCACCAAGATCTACGGCGAGGCCGAAGGCGAGCTGCTGGTGCTGGGCTGGGGCTCCACCTACGGCGCCATCACTTCCGCCGTCACCGAAGCCCGCCGCGCCGGCCTGAAGGTGTCGTCCGCCCATATCCGCCATATCTTCCCGCTGCCGCCGGACCTGGAAGCCGTTATGCGCCGGTTCAAGAATGTGCTGGTGCCGGAAGAAAATACCGGCCAGCTGCGGCAGCTTCTGCGCAGTGAATATCTGCTGGCGCCGCTGGGCCTGAATAAAGTGCAGGGCCAGCCGCTCAACGCCGACGAGGTCCTCGCCAGGATAAAAACCGTCCTGGGGGGCAAATAACATGGAAACAAAACTTACCTCCAAGGATTTCTCGTCCAACCTGCCGGTAAAATGGTGCCCCGGCTGCGGCGACTTCGCCATCCTCAACATGGTCCAAAAGACGCTGGCCGGCATGGGCCTGCCGCACGAGAAGTACACGGTGATCTCCGGCATCGGCTGCTCCAGCCGGCTGCCTTATTACGTCAACACCTACGGCTTCCATTCCATCCACGGCCGCGCCGCGGCGGTGGCCAGCGGCGTGAAACTGGCCAACCCGGACCTGGCCGTGTGGGTGATAACCGGCGACGGCGACGGTTTGTCCATAGGCGGCAACCACATGATGCACGCCATCCGCCGCAACATCGGGCTCAAGATCGTGCTGTTCAATAACCGCATTTACGCCCTGACCAAGGGCCAGGCCTCGCCCACCACGCAGCCCGGCACCAAGACCAAGACCACTCCCGCGGGCTCCATAGACTACCCGTTCAATCCCGCCCGTTTCGCGGTGGGGCTGGACTGCACGTTCGTGGCGCGCGGCCTGGACAACGACATCCCCGGCACCTCGGCTATACTGGAGCGCGCGGCCAGGCATAACGGCACCACTTTCGTCGAGGTGCTGCAGAAATGCGTGCCTTTTTCCGACAAGGAGTTCGACCCGCTCAAGGACCCCGCCACCAGGGAGGACGTGCTGCTGCGCGTGGAACACGGCAAACCCCTGGTGTTCGGCACCAATAAAGATAAGGGCATAGTCTTTAAGAATTTCCGGCCGGAAGTCATCACCTTCGCCGGCGCCGTCCCCGCCGAGGTGGCGGTCTACGACGAAACCAACGCCGAGATGGCCTACCTGATAAGCGGCTTCACCCAGCCCGCCTTCCCGCTGCCGATCGGCGTTCTGCGCGCCACCAGTAAGCCCTCTTACGAGGAGCTCTACTACGACCAGGTAGAGTCCATCGGCGACACCAAGGACCACGAACTGGAATCCCTCCTCTCCGGCCCCGACGCCTGGGAGATAGATAAAATGAACGAGCCAGCGGCCCCCAGTAGGTTATAATAACGCGGGTTATTCCGGGAAACCGGAACCTATCCGCATATAACACGG
>MGUD01000023.1:8961-31888 GCA_001799795.1 Elusimicrobia bacterium GWC2_61_19 | reverse complement strand
TTCTTCACTTCCACGCTGGAGATCTTGATGCCCCAGGGCTCGGTGTGCAGGTCCAGGATCTCCTGGAGGTTCTTGTTGATCTTGTCGCGCTGGGCGAGCAGGTCGTCGAGCTCCTGCTGGCCGAGGACGCTCCTGAGCGTGGTCTGCGCCAGCTGGGAGGTGGCGTACATGAAATTTTCCACGTTGAGGATGGCGGCCTGCGGATTCACTACGCGGAAATAGACCACGGCGTTGACCTTCACGGAGATGTTGTCGCGGGTGATGATGTCCTGCGGCGGCACGTCCATGACCACCACGCGCGTGCTCATGCGGAACATCTGCTGTATGCCGGGGATGAGGAAGATCAGGCCCGGGCCTTTCACGCCCGTGAAGCGGCCGAACGTCAGCGTTACGCCGCGTTCGTATTCGTTGAGGACCTTTATGCTGGCGAAAAGAACCACCACGGCTATTATTATCAGCGGTACCATGCTCATTTTGGACCTCCGTCCCTGCCTGCGATTGTGCTTCTGCCTAAAGTCTACTAAAGAAACCGGTGGAAAGCAAAAGCCGGCGCCGGCCCGCCGTTTCTTTGAGGCCGTGGTAATTTAGTATCATATATGTAAAGGTCTTTAACTTATGAGCAAAAGAAGATTAGCCAGGGAAAACTGCCTGCAGTCGCTTTACAGCTCCGACGTGGCGAAGCTGGAGCCCGCCTCCGTGCTGGCCAGTTTTCAGATGGAAGAATTCGCCGAAGAGGCGAAGGTCTTCGAGTTCTATAAAACCCTTTATTCCACTACCGTTTCCAACATCGCCAAAATAGACGACATCATAAAGAAAACCAGTCTCAACTGGGAGATGGACCGCATGCCCGCCATAGACCGCTCCATCCTGCGCATGGCCGTGTGCGAGATGATGATCCTTTCCGACGCCCCCGTGGCCGTCATCATAGACGAAGCCATAGAACTGGCCAAGAAATACTCCACCGAAAAATCTGGCAAGTTCGTCAACGGCGTGCTGGACGGCATCGCCAGGCAGAATAATCTAGTCAAATGAACTCCGGGCAAGACCCCCGCAGGGAAATCGAGGCGCTCAGGGCCGAAATAAGCCGGCACGAGCGCCTTTATTACGTCTCGGACTCGCCCGAGATCTCCGACGGCGAGTTCGACGCGCTCATGAGCCGCCTGAAGGCGCTCGAGGCGGCCCACCCCGAACTGGCTTCCGACGACTCTCCCACTAAGCGCGTAGGCGGCGAACGCTCCAATACCTTCGCCCCCGTGCCGCACCGCATCCCCATGCTCTCGCTGGACAACTGCTATTCCGCCGAAGAATTCCTGGAGTGGTACGCCCGCGTTAAAAAGGGGCTCAATAACGAACCTTTCGAAATGGTGGTAGAGGCCAAGATAGACGGCCTCTCCTGTTCCATAGAGTACGAGAAAGGCCGCCTGGCGCGGGCCTCTACCCGCGGCGACGGGGAAACAGGCGAGGACGTCACGCTGAACGTGCGCGCCATACGCTCCGTGCCCATCAAGCTCGACCTCAGCCGGCCTCCCGCCGTCTTCGAGGCGCGTGGGGAAGTGTACATGGACAAGAAGGATTTCGAGGCCCTGCGCGAATCGGCGCTGCAGGCCGGCGAGGAACCGTTCGTTAACCCCCGCAACGCCGCCGCCGGCTCGCTGCGGCAGAAGGACCCCGCCGTAACCGCCCGGCGCCGCCTTAAATTCATCGCCCACTCCTACGGCTACCTCGACGGGATGGTGGAGCCGGACTCGCACCGGGAATACCTGGATATCTGCCGCGGTCTGGGCTTCCAGATCGCCACGCTGGGCAACAGGACCTGCCGCGGCGCCGAAGAAGCGCTGGCTTTTTATGACGAATACGCCGAGAAGCGCTTTGCCCTGCCCTATGAGATAGACGGGCTGGTCATAAAAGTGGATTCGCTCCGCCAGCGGGGCATACTGGGCTTCACCGCCAAGAGCCCGCGCTGGGCCATTGCTTTCAAATACCCGGCGCAGCAGGCCACTACCACGGTACGCGGCGTGGTCTTCTCGGTGGGCCGTACCGGGGCCATAACCCCTGTCGCGGAACTCGAGCCGGTAAAGTGCGGCGGCGTCACCATCTCCAGCGCCACGCTCCATAATTTCGACGAGATAACGCGCCTGGGGCTCAGGGTCGGCGACCGCGTCGTGATAGAACGCGCCGGCGAGGTCATCCCGAAGGTGCTCAAGGTAGTGCCCGGCGCGCGCACCGGTGCCGAAAAAGAAATAATCCCGCCCAAGGCCTGCCCGGCTTGCGGCTCCGAGGTCTTTAAAGACGAAGAAGAGGTGGCGCTGCGCTGCGTCAATCCGTCCTGCCCGGTGCAGTTCAAGCGCTCCCTGCTTCATTTCGCCGCGCGCGACGCCATGAACATAGAGGGGTTCGGCGTTTCCTCCGTCGAGCAGCTGGTGGACAAAGGGCTGGTGAAGGGCTTCCCCGATATTTACCGCTTGAAGAAAGAGGCCCTGCTGGGGCTGGAGCTCTTCAAGGATAAAAAGGCCGGCAACCTGCTGGCGCAGATAAATAAAAGCAAGGAGGCTCCGCTGAGCCGCCTTATCTACGCCCTGGGCATCCGCCATATAGGGGAAAAGAACGCCCGCGTCCTGGCGCAGCACTTTAAGACCATGCGGGCCTTTATGAACTCCGGCCCGGAGGAACTGGCCCGCATCGGCGACGTCGGTCCGGTAATAGCGGAGGCCGTGCTGGATTTCTTCAAGTCGGGAACTACGCGCGGGATGGTGGAGGAGTTGGCCGGGCTCGGCCTGCGCATGGACGAGCCGGAGCGTAATATTTCCGGCGGCGCTCTCGCGGGAAAGACTTTTGTTTTTACCGGGGAACTCAAGACGATGACCCGGGACGAGGCGCAGGAGAAGGTGCGCCTGCTCGGGGGCAGGGAGACCTCCGGCGTTTCGGCCAAAACCTCCTACGTGGTGGCCGGCGCCGCCCCCGGTTCCAAATACGATAAGGCAAAAAAACTCGGCGTGCCGGTCCTCTCGGAAGAAGAGTTCCTTAGGTTTGTTTCCTGAGCTGGCCGGAGAAAATGGACAAAACAGCGTACTTGAGCGTTTATGACAAGACCGGCCTGGAAGAGCTGGCCGCCGGCCTGACCGAACTCGGTTTTGCGCTCTACGCTTCGGGGTCCACCTATAAACTCCTGGCCGAAGCCGGCATAGAGGCCGAGGAGGTCCGCTATTCCCCGCCCGTCCCTTCTTCAGTGCTCAAGGCCCTGTCCGGGCGCTTCCCTGCCGTTTCCGAGAACGGGGTGGAGCTGCCGGCTTTCTACGTGGTGGCCGCCAATCTCTACCCCATCGCCAGCATAGTGGGGCAGGAGGAATTCGCGGCGGAAGAACTTTCCAATTACCTCGACCAGGCCAACTCCTCCGTGCTGCGCGCGGCGGCGCGCGACTTCGGCGGCGTCATAACCCTTTCCAGTCCCGTCGATTACGGCCCGGTGCTCGGCGCCCTTAAGGAAACCGGCGGCCTGGAGCCGGAGCTGAAGAAACAGCTGGCGGCGAAGGCCTGGCAGCACCTGGCCGCCTACGACGCCACCGTGGCGCAGTACCTGTCCGAAACCGGCAACCTGCTGGGCGAGGAAGTGGTGATGAGCCTGCGCCGGGTCTCCGGTCTGGCCTACGGCGAGAACCGCCACCAGCAGGCCGCCTTCTACGCCCTCAGCGGCGCCCGCCCGCGCGGGCTTAACGCCGCCAGGGTGCTCTCCGGCGGCGAGTTCAATCTTAACCACTACCTGGACCTCGATACCGCTTTCGAACTGGCCATGGAATTCGAAGAGCCGGTCTGCGTAGTGGTCAAGCATGCGCGGCCGGCGGGCGTCTGCGCCGCCGGCTCCCTCGCCGAGTGCCTGCGGGGCGCCTTGAAAAGCGATCCCGCCGGGGCCGTGGGCGGCACCGCCGCTTTCAACCGCGAGGTGGACGCCGGCACCGCCGGCGTTCTGGCCGGCGCCTTCATAGAAAGCGCCGTGGCCCCCGGCTATAGCGGCGAGGCCCTGAAAATATTGAAAGCCAAAGAGGGCCTTAAGGTCCTCTCCCTGCCGGCGCCGGTGCTGTCCCCGCACGAGGTGGAGATCCATTCCGTTTCCGGCGGGCTGCTGATAGAGTCGAAAGACAACCGGCTTTTTTACTCGGAGCCGGCCTGTGTGACCAGGCGCAAGCCCACGGACGCGGAGGCGCGCTCCCTCCGACTGGCCTGGCGGACGGTCAAATACGCGAAGACCTACGCCGTGGTGCTGGCGGAGGGGAACGTGGCGCTGGCGGTGAGCGCCGCCGAAAGCTCCACCTACGACGCGGTCAGGAACGCGGTCTGGAAAATGCGGGATAAGCGGGGTATTCTGCCGGGCAGCGGGCCGCTGGTGCTGGCCGCCGACGCCGCCCTGCCTTTAAAAACTTTGCAGGCCGCGCTGGCCGGGGGCGTGAGCGCGGTCATCCAGCCGGGCGGCTGGCAGGACGACGCCGACTGCGCGGCCCTGTGCGACACTAAAAATATCGCCATGCTTTTCGCCGGGATCCGGCATTTCCGGCATTAACGGCCTGGCTCAGTGTATGCGGGGGTAGGCGGCGCGGAGAAGGCGCTCGTGCCGTTTCTCCTGTTCCACTAAGCGGCGCAAGTGGTCTTTCTTCCAGGCTTCCGGAAAAGCTTGTTCGAACAGAGCGTAAAATTCAGCTGTCTTTATTTCCTGGCGTATTGCGTAGGCGGCCATTTCGTCCTCAGACGCATCAGCGGGGGGCGGGTCCGCAAAGAACCCTTCCTGTTTTACCTTTTCAAGGAAGGCCGGCCAGGTGCGCATGTTCAGTCCGATAGGCCGCCACCTGTCAAGATGGCCCTGAAAGAGTTGTCCGTGGGCGGCTTCTTCTTCGGCCAGCAGGGCGCAAAGTTTTCTGGTCTCCGTATCTTTGGCCGTAACCGCCATCTTAATGTAGAATTTCTTCCCTTGCTCCTCCATCAGGACCGCCAGTCTGAACAGGTCCCGCAGCCGGATGTCCGTGCCGAACTCGGAGAGCCCGCTGCCTTGCTTCGCTTTTTCATCCGGCTGGCCGGGCCTGCGCAGCAGGCGGTAGGCGAGCAGGCCAGCGGCCAGGGCGGCGGCCGCGAAATAATAGACCGGGTGGAGTTCAGGCATAATGAACTTAGATTATCCCCAGTTCCCTGCCGACTTTCTTGAATTTCTCCACGGCGAACTCCAGGTCCTTTATGGTGTGGCCGGCGGTCACTATGGTGCGCAGGCGTTCCTTGCCTTTGGGCACGGTGGGGAAGCCCAGGGCCAGCGCGAAGACGCCCTCGTCGAAAAGCCGCGTCGAGAACTCTACGGCCTTCGCCGTCATTATGGGGGTGATGGGGGTGACGGAGGCGCCGGTGTCGAAACCCGCCTTCTTGAGTTCTTCCTTAAGGAAAGCCGTATTGTCCCACAGGTTCTTCAGGTGGGAGGGCTCGTTAAGCAATATGTCCAGGACCGCCAGGGAGGTCGCCGCCACCGACGGCGGCTGGGAACTGGAGAAGAGGAAGGGCCTGGCCACGGAACCCATATAATCGCGCAGGCTCTGCGTGGTGGCCGCGTAGCCGCCCACCGAAGCGAAAGCTTTCGACAGGGTGCCTATCTGTATCTCCACCTTGCCGTCCAGGCCGAAGTGGCTCACGGTGCCGCGGCCCTGTTTGCCTATCACGCCGCTGGCGTGCGCGTCGTCCACCATCACGAAGGCGCCGTACTTGTGGGCCACCGCCACAACTTCGTCGAGATTTGCTATATCCCCGTCCATGGAGAAGACGCCGTCGGTCACTACCATCTTGCGGCGGGCTGTTCTGGCCTCGGGGGATTCAAGGATCTCGGTGAGGTGTTTGATATCCTTGTGGCGGTAGATCTTGCGGGGGGCTTTCGCGAGGCGCGCCCCGTCTATGATGGAAGCGTGGTTGAGTTCGTCCGAGATGAGCAGGTCGGTCTCGCTCGACATCAGCGACTGGCAGACCGCGACGTTGGAAGTGAAGCCGGACTGGAACAGGATGGAGGCCTCGGCGTGCTTGAACTCCGAGAACCTGGCCTCGAGTTCGGTGTGCAGGGACATCGTGCCTATGATGGTGCGCACGGCGGCCGAGCCCACGCCGTATTTTTCTATGGCTTCGATGGCCGCTTTCTTGACCTTGGGGTTGTTGGCCAGCGCCAGATAGTTGTTGGAGGTCAGGTTGACCACCTTTTTGCCGTCTATGACGGAGACGGGCTCCTGCGCCGACTGCAGTACGCGCGGCCGCAGAAAGCGGTTCTCCTTTTTCAGCGCGGCCACTTCCTCGTCGGCGAATTTCAGCGTGTCAAATTGCATGGTGGTTCCTCCGTAATGGTTCAGGGCTTAAGGATTATCTTGCCGCACTTCTTGTCTTTCGAGTTGATCAGGGCGAAGGCCTTCTTGAAATCCTTGAGGGCGAAGGTGTGGGTTATGGCGGGCCTGGGGTCCACCGCGCCGGATTTCAGCAGGCTTTCCATCTTGTACCAGCTGCGGAAGATCTCGCGGCCGGCCACGCCTTCCAGGTGAATGCCGCGCTTAACGATGT
The DNA here is from genome assembly GCA_001799795.1 of Elusimicrobia bacterium GWC2_61_19. Taxonomy (GTDB): domain Bacteria; phylum Elusimicrobiota; class Elusimicrobia; order Elusimicrobiales; family UBA9959; genus UBA9959. The sequence goes on along the minus strand of MGUD01000023.1, from coordinate 25,324 downwards.
CGCCGGCGTAGTCCAGGCTCAGGTTCGAGACCGGCAGGCCGGAGGCCACGAACCGCCCGCCGGGGCGTAAAGCTTTGAGGCCGAGCGCCACGCCTTTGGCCCCGCCGCTCATCTCTATGACGGCGTCCACGCCTTCCGGGCCGCAGAGCTTGGTTATTTTACCCAGGCAGCCGGCGTCGGTCGGGTCTATGACGGCGTCGGCCCCCATCTTCAGGGCCAGGCGGCGGCGGTAGTCGGAGGCGTCCAGCGCTATAACTTTTTTGGCGCCGGCGGCCTTGGCAATGCCGGCCGCGAACAGGCCCTGCGGGGTGCAGCCCGAGATAAGCACCGTGCGGCCCACCAGGTCTTCGGCCAGCACCGCGTGCACGGAACTGCCGAACGGCTCCATTACGGCGCCGATGTCCTTCAGGCTGTCGTCGGTATGCTTCCAGGCGCAGCGCGCCGGCACGGCGGCGTACTCGGCCAGCCCGCCGGGGAGGTCGCGGCCTATGACGCGCAGGTTCTGGCAGATATGGCGCTGGTCGTTGCGGCATTGGCCGCAGACCCCGCAGAAAACGTGCGATTCTACCGATATGAAATCGCCTTTTTCGAAGCCCTTGGCCAGGGACCCTATCTCCACCACTTCGCCGCAGAATTCCTGGCCGAAGGTGAAGGGCAGAGTGGGGGTGGCGAAGCCGGGGCCTGCGTGGTTGTGGATGGCCAGGTCGCCGGGGCTGATGGAGGCCGCGGTGACCCTTATCAGGAGTTCGTCCTTGTTGATGACGGGAACTTCCACGTCGCGGTAGCTGGCGCCGCGCGCTCTTGAGGTCTTTACGATGGCTTTCATTATGGCTCCTTCAAATGAAACAAAATCCGTACGGGGTTACCTTTATGATATAAAAATATCCGCGCGAAAAAAAATACTTTTAATCATCTGAAATTTGGTAAATTATAAAGACAACTATGGCGGAACTCTCCAGACCCCTGCCTGCCGAAGACCGGCTGGTGCTCCTCCCGAAGAACCCGGGGACCTTTTTCCTTTTTTGGCGTTTTTCCTCAGGCCGCGCCGAGGCCTTCCGCTCGGGCGCTTTCGCGCCGGAGACGGAAATCAGGCTCGTCTGCGTCGACGACGGGGCGCACGCCGCCTCCCTGAAAGCGGACTGGCAGGCCGGCCGCCTCTACGCGCCGGTGCCGGCGCAGGGCAGGACCTATCAGGCCGCTCTTTACGGCCTGCGCGCCGGCGTCTGGGAAAAACTGCTCGAGTCCAACCAGGCCGCGGCGCCGGTAGCCGCGGGCATGGCCGAAGAACGGGCCTATGCCAGCCTTGAATTCCATAAGAAGGTGCTCTCATGAGCTCGCGCGGCTCGCTGATGTTCCTGCTGCACGCGCACCTGCCGTACGTGAACCACCCGCAGGACTCGAGCTTCCTCGAGGAGAACTGGTTCTTCGAGGCCGTGGTGGAAACCTACGTGCCTATCATTTCCTCGCTGGAGCGCCTGGCCGCCGAGGGGATCAGGCCCGGGGTGGCGGTTTCTATTTCTCCCACGCTGGGGGCCATGCTGGAGAACGAGGCCCTCGAGGCCAAGCTCCTGCTCTATATAGAGTCCCGTTTGGAGCTGCTGGAGAAAGAACTGGCGCGCGCGCAGAACGACCCGGCCCTGCTTAAAACGGTCAGGCTTTATCTGAAACTTTACGAGGAAGCCGCGGAACTGATGCACAAGTACAGCGGCGACCTGATCACCCCGCTGAAGGCGCTGCAGCACGCCGGCCAGATAGAGATCATCACCACGTCGGCTACGCACGCCGTCCTGCCGCTGCTGACGCGGCCCGAGGCCGTGCGGGCCCAGCTGGCGGTAGCCGCCGAGGATTATACCGACAGGTTCAACCGCAAGCCGGCCGGCTTCTGGCTGCCCGAATGCGCTTACGAGCCCCGCCTTAATTCCTACCTGAAGCTGTCCGGGTTTAATTACACTTTTACGGAGTCGCATGCCGTGGGGCTCTCCGCTACGGCGGCGCCCAACGGGGTTTATTCGCCTTACCGCACCGCCAACGGCGTCGGGCTTTTCGCCCGCGACGCGGCCAGTTCGCGCGAGGTCTGGAGTTCCTCTTTCGGCTATCCCGGCGACCCCGCCTACCGTGAATTTTACCGCGACCTCGGTTATGACGGCGATTATGAATATGTGCGCCCCTACCTGGGCGCCGACGGCATCCGGCGCCCGCTGGGGCTTAAGTATCACAGGATAACCGGGGCCGGCTCGGACCTGGCGGCCAAGCAGTATTATGACCCCGACGCGGCCATGGCCCGCGTGGAAGCCCATGCCTCCGACTTTCTGGCCAAGCGCATGAAGCAGACCGACGATTTTTACGCGGCGCGCGGCACGCGGCCGCTGATCGTCAGCTGTTACGACGCCGAACTTTTCGGGCACTGGTGGTTCGAAGGCCCGGCCTTCCTCGAAAGCGTCATAAGGAAGATCCGGGTGGAGCGCCTGCCCCTGCAGTTCGTCACGCCTTCCGAATACCTTAACTCCTGCCAGGAGCCGGCCGAGCTCTCCCCGGGCATCTCTTCATGGGGGGAGAATGGTTACTTCGATCCGTGGGTGAACGAGACCAATGATTTTATTTACCCGGCCGTCTACGCCGCTACCGATAAGATGATAGAGACGGCCAACCGCTTCCGCAACCAGGACCTCTCCACCCTTGCCGCGAGGGCCCTGAACCAGGCCGCCCGCGAGACCCTGCTGTCGCAGTCCTCCGACTGGGCGTTCCTCCTGTACATCGGCTCGCATTCCGCCTACGCCAAGAGCCGTCTCGAGGACCACGCCGCTAACGCCATCAAACTCCTGGGCGAGGTGATAGAGAAAAAAGTGGACGAGGCCGCCCTCGCCGGGCTGGAACAGAAGAACAGCGTGTTCCCCCGCCTGGACTTCCGCGTCTTCGCTTCCGTCTCTAAATTCTAAACCCGGTAAATAAAAAAACCCGGCTGGACCAGCCGGGTTTTTTTATTTTATCCGCGCCGTTGTCGGGAGCGCGTTTTTACTTTTACCGCCGCCGCTTTCACGGCTTTTCCCTTCACTTCCTTCCACGCCGTCATGAAGTCTTCCGGCAGCGGGGCTTCCAACCTGGTCTTTTTCCCCGTGACCGGGTGCGCGAAAACCAGGCTGAACGAATGCAGCAGCATGCGCGGCGCGGCGGGCCCGCCGTAGAGCTTGTCGCCCATTATGGGGTGGCCGATATGGGCCAGGTGGATCCTTATCTGGTTGGTGCGTCCGGTTTTCGGGCTTATTTCCAGCAGGGCGCAGCCTTTGCCCTTTTCCTTTACCGAATATTCCGTCAGGGCCTCGCGGCCGTACTCCCAGACCTTTATTTTCTTGAAGCCGCTCGCGCGGCCGATGGGCGCGTCGATGGACCCGGTCCGCTTCGCGGGTATGCCCGCCACCGCGCCGATATATTTTTTCTCCATGATCCGCTCTTTGAAGCCGGCGGTCAGCACTTCCTGCGCTTCCGCGTTCTTGGCCAGCAGCATGAGCCCGCTGGTGTCGCGGTCCAGGCGGTGCACCAGGCCCAGGCGCTCTATGCCGCCCTTGGCCAGTTCGGGCCTGGCCGTGTAGATCAGCGAGACCAGGGTCGGTTCACCCAGCAGGACGGCCTGCGGGTTGGTCTCCCAGCCGGCGGCGTTCGGGTGCACGGCCAGGCCGGCCGGTTTGGCTATGGCCATGAGGGACTTGTCCTCGAAGAGAACGAGGTCCTCGAAGCCTTTCTGCCGTTTGTCAGTGCCGGGGGCGGCGATCTCAACGGAATCACCTTCGTTCAGCACGAAGGAGGGCTTTCTCAGTTTACCGTTCGCCGTGGCCAGGCCTTCCTCTATCAGGCGCCGGGCGAAGGAGCGGGAAAAATTTTCCCCTGTCTCGGTCAGGAAGACATCCAGCCGGCGCGGTTCTCCGGAATAAACAAGTTTACGCTTTTTCATTTTTTTGCCTTTAAGTTCATGAATACTATTACCGCCACGGCGAAAGCCGCCGCTGAGATGAGCTGGGCGGGGGAGAGCCCGAAACGCAGGACGCCGCGGTCGTCCCCGCGCAGGAATTCTATCAGGAAGCGCTGGGCCGAGTAGAGCGCGGCGTAAAGGACGGTCACGGCGCCGCTGCGCAGTTTTTTGCCCAGTGTGAAGTGCAGCAGCGCGAAGATGACCAGGTTGCCGGCGGCTTCAAGCAGCTGCGTGGGGTAAAGCGGCACGCCTAGCAGGGCCGGGGCCACTTCGCAGGAGGGGTTGGTGAAGACCACCGGGAAGGGGAACCCGCCGGCGGGGCGGCCGTGGCAGCAGCCGGCCAGGAAGCAGCCCACGCGCCCGAAAGCGTGCCCGAGCGCCAGGGCCGGCGCGACCAGGTCCGCGGCCCTGAAAACATTTATCCCGCGGCGGCGGGCCGTCAGGAAAAAAGCTGCCGCTCCGAAAATAAGGCCGCCGTAAAACACGAAACCGTACTGGAAGGTGCGCAGCAGGTAGGCCGCCCTAGAGGCGAGATCGGCGCCGAACCCCTCCCAGTAGGTGACCGCGTAAAAGAATTTGGCCCCTACCATGCCGGCCAGTACCGAGTAAAAGATCAGATCGGAAAGGTCCTCTTTTTTAAAACCGGCGCCGGCTGCCCCGCGCAGTATGTAATAAATGGCCGCCAGATAGCCGCTCGCCACCATCAGCCCGTAGGCCGGCAGTTTGAAGGCGCCGAACTGGAAAATTACCGGGTGCATGGTTTTTGGTTCTTCCTTATAAATAGCGCGGCTTTCATGAAATCGGTAAGCGGGGCGGCGGGGATCTTCCGCGCCCGGCAGAGTTTGAGCAGGCGGCCCGCGGCGTAAACCTTGTCCGCGAGCCCCGCGGCTTTCAGGTCGTTGGGCCCGTCCCCGAAAAAGACCACGCGGTAGCCGGCGCGCCGCATGCGGCGCACGCGGGAGGCTTTAAAGGAGCTCAGGTCCATGCGCTTGAGAAAGGGATAGGTGATCCTCAAGCCGCCTTTTACCACGCGGGCCCTGCCGAAGAAAGATTTGACCTTGACGCCGTGTTTCTTGAAAAAAGGGTCGGCGTAGAGGTCCACCCCGCCGCTGGCTATCTCCAGCGGAACGCCGTCGGCCTCGCACGCGAGCACGAACTCCCGGAAGCCGGGCCTGGCCTTTACCTTCGTCCGCACGAAGCCGGCTATGACCTCCCTGGTCAGGGCGGCCCCGGCGAAAGCGCGTTTCATGAAATCTTCCACCTTGACCTTGAGCGAGTAGGATTCCTCTATGGTCTTTTTGTCGGAGAAGCCGTAATGCAGCAGGAGGTGGTCGCCCACGTCGCGCAGGGTCACGGTGCCGTCGAAGTCGGAGACGACCGCCCAGCCTTTCATTTTACCGCCTTTAAGAAATCCGCCCGATTCCCGGCCCGGGCCAGTTTGAGGTACAGGTTGTATTCCTTCTGCACCCCGAAGGTGGATTTGTCGCCGTTGTAGGAGTGCCCGGGGTAGACCGCCGTCCCGTCGGGCAGTTTCGAGAGCAGCACAAAACTCTCGTACAGGTCTTCGGCGCTCGAACCCGGCAGGTCCACGCGGCCGCATTCGCCCACGAAAAGCGTGTCGCCGGTGTAGACCCCGCCGCCTGCCTGGTAGCAGACCGAGCCCGGGGTGTGCCCGGGCGTGTGCAGCACGCCTATCTTAAGGGCGCCCGCCTCTATCTTCTCGCCGTGGACCACGTGTTTCAGCACCGGGGGCTTCGCCTCCAGCATGAAATGGTCGGCTTCGTGCAGGTAGACCGGCAGGTCGTTGTTGGCGCGCGTAAAGAAAGCCACCCCGTTGACGTGGTCGGGGTGGGCGTGGGTCAGCAGGACGCACTGCAGGTTCAGCCCTTCTTTGCCGATGAACTCCTGCAGTTTCTCCGGCTGCCAGGCCGGGTCTATCACGGCGGCTTCTTTGGTGCCCTCGTCCCAGAGCAGGTAGGATAAATTATCCATCGGGCCCAGTTTGAACTGTCTTGTCTTGATCATTTGTCGGATTCTTTGGGAGCGGGAAAGCGGTACTCTGTTTCCTTGGGCCTTATCAGGCCCAGCTCCCTGCGGGCGGCCTGCTCTATGGCCGGCTTTTCGCCTACCTCTTTCAGCTGTCTTTCCAGGTCCTTGCGCTGCAGCTCAAGGCCGGCCTTCTCCGCGGTCAGGCGGCGGTATTCCATGTAGTTCCTGACCAGGTTGCGGAAGCCCCTGTTGCCCAGCAGGACGGCGGCCAGCAGCAGGATGGCCAGGTATTTTAGTTTGGATCTAAAAACGGGGGTTTTCATCTGGGGACTCTGATGTTTTAAAAAAAGCCCCGTCCGTTTTTTGCGGACGGGGCTTTCCTGTAACGCCGCTTACTTGAACTTGAAAACGCTGTCTTTGGCGTAGCGGGCTTTCTTGCCCAGTTCTTCCTCTATGCGGATGAGCTGGTTATACTTGCACAGGCGCTCGGAGCGGCACGGCGCGCCGGTCTTGATGGCGCCTGCGTTGGTGGCCACGGCCAGGTCCGCTATGAACGCATCCTCGGTCTCGCCGGAGCGGTGGCTGATCACGGTGGCGTAGCCGGCCTTATGGGCCATCTCTATCACGCGCACGGTCTCCGTCAGGGAGCCGATCTGGTTGAGCTTTATAAGGATGGAGTTGGCGATGCCTTCCTCGATGCCGCGCTTAAGGCGCTCGGGGTTGGTGACGAACAGGTCGTCGCCCACCACGCGGGCTTTCTTACCCAGGTGCTTGGTGAGGTGGTCCCAGCCTTCCCAGTCGTCTTCGGCGAGGGGGTCTTCATAGGAGATGATGGGGAAATGCTTTCTCCACTCGGAATATTTGGCGGTGAGTTCCTGGTAGCTCAGGTTGGAGCCTTCGAACACGTAGCGGTCGTTCTGGAAGAACTCGCTGGCGGCGGAGTCCAGGGCGATCTGCACTTCCTTGAAGGTGTAGCCCGCGTCCTTGATGGAGTTGCAGATGGTCTCCAGCACGGACTCGTGCGTGAAGATCTTGGGGGCGAAGCCGCCCTCGTCGCCTACCGACGTGCTGTAGCCGGCCTTAGTCAGGACCTTCTTCAAGGTATGGTAGATCTCGCAGCCCATGCGGATGGCGTCGGTGAAGTGCGGCGCGCCGGTGGGGACGATCATGAACTCCTGGATGCTGATGCCGGAGTCGGCGTGCTTGCCGCCGTTGATGATGTTCATCATGGGGGCGGGGATTATGAAGTCTTTGTGCTTCAGGCCGTAAGCCTTGCGGATATAGGCGTAGAGCGGGAGTTTGGCAGAGGCCGCGCCCGCGCGGGCCAGCGCCATGGAGACGGAGAGGATGGCGTTGGCGCCCAGTTTGCTCTTGGTCTGGGTATCGTCGAGCTTTATCATCATCTCGTCTATCTTGATCTGGTCGGCCTTCAGGCCGGTTATTTCGGCGGCTATGGCCTTGTTCACGTTCTCCACGGCCTTGACCACGCCTTTGCCGAGGTAGCGCTTGCCGCCGTCGCGCATTTCCAGGGCTTCGTGGGTGCCGGTAGAGGCGCCGCTGGGCACCGCCGCGCGGCCGAAGGACCCGTCGGTGAGCAGTACGTCCGTCTCTACCGTGGGGAACCCGCGGGAGTCAAGTATTTCCCTGGCTGTGATCTTTTTAATTTTCGCGTCCATTTGGTTTTTCTCCTGTCCGGCGCCTTAAGCGGCGTCCGGTATTATCTAAAATTTGCCGCTCATTATCTTCTTGCCGGCCTCGTTCAGGGCCGCGGTCTTCTGGGCGGTGGGGGCTTCGGCGTAGATGCGCACCAGCGGTTCCGTGCCCGACGGGCGCAGGCCCAGCCAGCTGCCGTCCTTCATGATGAACTTGAAGCCGTCGGTGTGGTCGATGCGCCACACGGAGGACCCGGCCAGGTTCAGCGGCGGGTTGACGCGCAGGCGTTCCACCAGGACGTCCATGTTCACGTTGCGGTCCAGTTTCAGGTTCACGCTCGAATTTATGAAGCTGCCCACGCGCTTGTTCAGGTCGGCCAGTATTTTCTTTATGGGCTTGCGCTCGCAGGCGACCATTTCGGCCATGAGCAGGCAGGCGAGGATGCCGTCCTTCTCCGGCACGTGGTTCATGATGGAGAGCCCGCCGGACTCTTCCCCGCCCAGCAGGTACTGGCCGGTGCGCAGGAGGTTGCCGATGTGCTTGAAGCCCACGGCCGTTTCACGCACTTCCAGCCCGTGGCTGCGCGCTATGGCGTCGGCGAAATGGGAGGTCATGACCGAGCGGGCGAACTTGCCTTTAAGCCCGCGGTTCTTTACCAGGTGCTCCAGCACCAGGCCCAGCACCAGGTTGGGGGAGATCCAGGTGCCGTCGGAATCTATGATGCCGAAGCGGTCGGCGTCGCCGTCGCAGGCCAGGCCGAGGTTCAGCTTGTTCTTTACCACGGTCTCGCGCAGCAGGGCCAGGTTCTCTTCGCTGGTGTCGGGGGAGCGGCCGCCGAAAAGCACGTCGCGTTCCTCGCGCAGGCCGGTCACCCTGGCGCCGGCTTTCTCCAGCATCGGGCGCAGGTAGGTGCGCGCGGCGCCGTTCACTGAATCGGCCGCTATCTTAAGGCCGGCCTTCTTTATGGCGCCCAGGTCCAGCAGCGTGTCGAGCTGTTTGAAATAGTTGGCGTGGAAATCCTCCACGCGGATGATGCCGGCCGTCACCCCGTGTTCGAACGGGATGTGCTTTTCCACCTCGGCGATGGTCAGGCTCTGCACCCTGGCCTCCAGGTCGGAGGTGATGTCGGTCAGCGCGGGCCCGCCCCAGTAGGGCGTCCATTTGAAGCCGTTGTAGTGCGGGGGATTGTGGCTGGCCGTCACCATTACGCCGCCGGAGGCGTGATTGCGCAGGACTTCCCAGGCCACCACGGGCGTGGGGGCTTCCGTGTCGGAGATGACGGCCGTGATGCCCTCGGCCGCTATGGCTTCGGCCGCGTTCCTGGCGAAATCCTCGGACATGTACCGGGTGTCGTAACCGATGATTATCTGGGCGGTCTTGGGGGCGGGTTTGCCCGCTTTACGCAGGCTGAGCAGGTACTCTTCCCCTTTGTAGCCGTATTCCTTGTTCTCTTTTACGTGTTCGGCCGCGGCGTGGCTCACGCGGCGCAGGCTCGAAACGTTGAAATCTTCGCCGATGATGGCCCTCCAGCCGGAGGTGCCGAATTTGATATTTGGGGTCGCCATAGGTATTGAAATATAGCATAAGAAAGCCAAAGAAAGCAAAATAATCGCTCCAGGCCCCGGTTATACCTTACGGCCCGGGTGTATTTTTTGTAAAATATATAACTTCATGAAGACAATTATAATGCTCCTGGCCGCGCTGCTCGCCCTCCCCGCGGCCGCGGCCGCCCTGGAATCCGACACGGAAATAAGCGGCTACCTTTCCGCCTGGACGCAGGATTGCGCGGGCGCCTCCTGCGCCCTGCCGGTCCCGGGCGAGCGCAACCGCCCCGTCCTGCTGCGCCTGGCCCTGCCTGCGGCGCCCGGCGAGGTTTCCACCGTCCGCGTCTCCAGGACCCTGAGCCTCGGCGAGGGCCTGGACCTGCCGGTCGAGATAACCTTTTACGCCGTCTGCCCCTACGGGGGGGCGCCCGGCACCTGCGCCGGGCGCTATTTCCAGGCCCAGGCCGTTCTTTCCGGCCCGGCGGGCGCTTTCTGCGCCTCCGCCCTTAACGCCGCCGATTTCTTCCCGTTCCCGGTGCTCATGTGCGCCGGGACCTCCGCGGGCGGCCGCCGCTTCGGCGTGACCCTGCACCGCCAGCCCCTATGACCAAAGAAAAAAGAGATATGTTCTCACGCCGCCACCTGGTGCCGGAACTGACCGCTTATTTCGGCGCGCTCGCCGCCGCCGACGAGGGCTATGCCGCCCACGTTACCGCGGCGATGGAGAAGGACGGGGTCCGCGGGACGGCGGTGTCCACGCTGGAGGGGAAGATCCTCGAGGCTTTCGCCAGGCTGTCCGGCGCCAGGAAGGCCGTGGAAATAGGTTCGCTTTACGGATACTCGGCCCACTGGCTGGCCCGCGGCCTGCCGGAGGGCGCCCGCCTCTACTCGCTGGAAAAAGACCCCCTTTGCGTGAACGCGGCCAAGGACGGCCTGGAAGTCTCCGGTCTTACGCGCAAAGTGACGGTCATGGAAGGGCCCGCGGCGGACAGCCTTAAGACGCTTTCGAAACTGGCCCCGTTCGATCTCTGTTTTATAGACGCCGACGCGGAAAATTATCCGGTCTACCTGCGCTGGGCAGCGGCGAACCTGCGCCCCGGCGGCCTTGTGCTGGCGGACAACGCTTTTCTGAAAGGCAAGGTCTGCGCCGAGGGCGGGGACGCGCCGGACAACGCGGCCGCGCGCGCCATGCGCGAGTTCTTCCACGTGCTCTTCGACTCCGACCGTTTTGTCTCGGCTTCCGTTATCCCCACCGGCGTCGGCCTGGCCGTCGGGATCAAGGCCTGAAGGCTCGCGGCGGGAAAAATACATGAAAAAACTGGCGCTGCTACTATTCGCCGTCTGCCTGGCCGGCTGCGCCAAGCCCGACGGGCAGCGCCCGGGACTGGCCAGCGCCGGCCAGCCGGCGCCGGAGCTGCGCCTGCCCAAACTCCTGAACGCCCCGCGCCCGTCGCTGGCCGGCTGGCGGGACCTTAATGATAAAGCGGCGGTGCTTGTATTTTTCGCCACCTGGAGCGACCCCTGCGTGGAGAATATCCCGCACTTCAATGAACTCGCGGAAAAATTCAGCGGCAAGCCGGTGGTATTTATTTCGATCACGGACGAAAGCGAAGCCGACGTGGCAGCTTTCCTTAAAACCCGCCGGTTGGCCGGCTGGGTGGCGCCGGAAGCCGGCCCGGAGGTCTTCAAGGCTTTCCGCGTCTACGGCCGGCCCCATGCCGTGCTGGTCGACCGCGACGGCCGGGTGGCGGCCGTTACCTCTCCTTCCGACGTAACCCCGGAAAAGATCGACGAGCTGCTGGCCGGCCGCCTGAGCGCGGACGGAGGGAAGGGCGCCGCCCTCCAGGCCGTAGAAGCGGCCGGGCCGGACCCGTCCGTGCTGGCCGAGTTCCGTATCGCCCTTTCTTCGGGGACTCCGGGCGTTAAATACCAGCACGACCTCTTCAGCGCCCGGGCGCTCAGCCTCAGGATGGCCTTCGATTTCGTGCTGGGCGCCGCCGACCGGCTGGACCTGGGCCCGGGGGTCGCCGGGATAATGGACGCGGCTTACGATATCCGCCTGGTGGCGCCGGGCGGCGCGGAGGACCGCAAGAAAGAACTGTTCCTCAAAGGCATCGACTTCGCTCTCGGGCTTAAAGTAAAGCAGGAGCTGCTGGAGGAAGAGGTTTACGTCCTTAAAACCGCCCCCGGCGGCCCGCACGGCGTCCGGCGGAAGCAGGATTTCTCGGGCGTGTCTTTCGACGGGGTCAGCCTGAAGACCGGCGGCGCCTCGTTCGCCGTGCTGGCCTACCACCTCAGGGAGCGGCTGGGGCTGCCGGTCCTGGACGAAACGCGCGAGGAAGGCCCTCTTGAATACACTTTCAGTTTCGAGACCCGCGATCCGAAAGCCATGGACGCGCAGCTGCGGCGGGCGCTCGGCCTCCGCCTGGACAGGGTTAAGCGCAAGGTCAAAGTGATCGCGGTCCGTAAAGGGTAAATGAAGAAACTTTCCACCAAGCCCACCGTCTACCTGCTGGACGGTTCCAATTTCTCCATGCGTTTCTGGGATAAGGCGGGCGGCGACTCCAGGGACGAACTTGAGCGGGAGTTCATGCGGTGGCTCGGCGATATTTCCAGGACCGAGGCCTTGCGGCCCTCCTGTTTCCGGGTGGTCTTCGACGGGCCCTACCGCCGGGCCGCGGCGGCCGGCCCGGCCATTACGGTCTATTACACCGATTCCGAGCCGGCGGACGATATGCTGGTGGAGCGCGGCTATTTCATGCAGAACGAGGGGATACGCGCCATCATCGTCACCTCCGATAACGGCCTGCGCGACCGGGCCGCGGCCGAAGGCGTAAAAACGATGACCTGCGAGACCTTCCAGTCCCTGGCCGACTCCGAGCTGCGAAAGGAAACCCGGTAAAATTAGTAGAATAATAGGCCTGCGCTGCGGTCGGCGCGGAGGGCTTGTGGCGGAACTGGTAGACGCGACGGACTTAAAATCCGTTGGCCGCAAGGCCGTGTGGGTTCGAGTCCCACCATGCCCACTTGAATTTTAGGAAAATTATTTCTGGAGGATACTATGGGATTTGCGCCTGAAGGGATAAAACTTATTGCGGGGGGCGTCGTGGCCGCCGCCATCGGCGGCGTCGTGATGGTCTGGTCGAGGGGGCTGGGCATGCCGGTCCTGTTCCTCGGGCTGGCCTTCGCGGCTTTCTCCGCCTACTTTTTCCGCGACCCGGAACGCGACAGGGTTTTCGCCCCCGGCGAGATCGCCTGCCCCGCCGACGGCACCGTGATGAGCGTCGCGAACGAGGGCACCCCCGGGATAACCGTGGTCCGCATCTTCCTGTCCGTGCTTAACGTGCACGTGCAGCGCGCGCCCATGGAAGGCAAGATCGAAAAGACCAAATACACCAAGGGGACTTTCGCCATCGCCTACAAGCCGGAGGCCGCCACCAACGAACGCAACCTCATCCGCATAGGCGGCGAATACGGCCGCTTCGTGGAAGTCGAGCAGATCACCGGCTCCATCGCCCGGCGCATAGCCTGCTACGTCAAGGAAGGCCAGGCCGTCAGGATCTCGGAGCGCATCGGCATGATCTATTTCGGTTCGCAGGTGGCGGTCTATCTGCCCGACACGGCCAGGGTGCTGGTAAAACCCGGCGACAAAGTCGCCGGCGCCGAAACCGTGCTGGGGCTCTGGTAACGGGCCGGATCTTCGATAAAGGACTTTAAAATGGAAGAAATACAGGCAAAAAAACGCATCGACATGGAGAAGCTCAAGCGGACGGGGGCGGTGGTGCTGCCGTCCATCTTTACCATCGCCAATATGGCCTTCGGCTTTTTCTCCATCCTTTCCGCTTCGGAAGGGAATTACGTGCTGGCGGCGTGGTTCATCATCATGTCCTACGTCATGGACATGCTCGACGGCCGCGTGGCGCGGCTGGTGCACGGGGAGAGTTCCTTCGGCGTGGAGATAGACTCCCTTTCGGACTGGATCTCCTTCGGCATCGCCCCCGCCTACCTGATGTACAAGTTCGTCCTTAAGGACTACGGCTTCTGGGGCAACCCGGTGGCTTTCCTTTACGTGCTGTGCGGGGCGCTGCGCCTGGCGCGCTATAACGTGAAGTCCCATTTCGGCGGCAGCGACAAAAATTATTTTCAGGGGCTGCCCATTCCGGCGGCCGCCGGCATACTGGTCTCCTTCGTGCTGGCCTACAGCATGCTGGAGGGGGAGACCGGGGCGCGCAGCATAAAACTGGTCATGGCGCAGATGCCCTTCGTTTACGCCATAATCCCCTTCATCATGATCGCGCTGGCGCTGTTAATGGTGTCCTCCGCCCCCTACGCCGCCTTTAAGGGCGACATGGTAAAACCCAATTCCGTAAAGGGCATCCTGCTGATCACCGCGGTGCTCTCCATGATCGTGGCTTACCCGCAGGACGCGCTGTTCATGTTCTTCTCGCTGTACGCCCTGTCAGGCGTTATAGCGGGCATCTACAAGGCCTTCAGGGGCATATTCAAACCCAAAGAAGCTTAAGACGGGCCCAGCCCCAAATAAAATCCCCGGTCTTTAAAAGCCCGGGGTTTTTTATTGATGATCGTAGCAGTTTGCTTCCAGGCGCGGGCAGGCTCACCGTGCGCTCCTAAGCGGGCGTGGGGTTCGCGGGCGCCAAGGGCATGGCCCCGTTCGGGCACGGGGTCGGGACACACCGTGCCCGCCCCTCCTCACTCAGTCGCCGCGCTTGCGCAAGCGGCTCCTTCCGTGAGGGCCCGCCGGAACCATGCCCTCGTCACCCGCTCCAAAGATATTCTTGTCGGAGGGGGCTGGCCGGGGGCAGGTGCCGCGCAACGGTTTCCTGCAGTCAGGAGCGCGGCACCTGCCCCCGGTCAGCCCCCGGGTTGGTACGGTGGCTCAACGCGCAAGTTAGGATAGAAGCTTAAGACGTTGCGGCTTACTTCGGGTCCTGCTTCCTGGGGAACAGGGGAGGAACTTTCTGCGGTTCCGTGCCATCCGCGGTCCTGCCCACTCCCAACTGCAGATGCATCTTGCTGGCGGTATCCGGCATGAACGGGTCTATCCAGCCGGCTATCAGACGCAGGCACCAGACCATTTCATGCAGGAAGGGCTTTAACGCCGCCGGGTCCTTCTTGGCCATTTCCCAGGGTTTCTTGGTGTCCACCAGACGGTTCAGGGTGCTTACGCCCTGCCAGATCTTCTCCAGCGCCTCGCTGAACTGCAGCGCTTCGACGCTGCGGTGTATGGCCGGGGTCCACGACGAGAGCTCCCTGAAGGTTTCCGAATCCTCGGGCTTTTCCGGCAGCCGGTGGTCAAGGTACTTGGCCGCCATGTTCATCACGCGGGAGAAAAGGTTGCCCAGGTCGTTGGCCAGGTCCGCGTTGTAGCGGCGCTGGAAGGCGTCCATGGAGAAGTCCCCGTCCTGGCCGAAGGTGACCTCGCGGAAGATGAAATAGCGCAGCGCGTCCACGCCGTAGTCCTTCACCACGTCCTCGGCCCTTATAAAGTTGCCCTTGGACTTGGACATCTTGTCGCCGTTGATGGTCCACCAGCCGTGCGCGTAGATCTTGCGCGGCAGTTCCACGCCGAGCGCCATCAGCATGGCGGGCCAGATCACGCCGTGGAAGCGGAAGATCTCCTTGCCCACCAACTGTACGTCGGCCGGCCACAGTGTTGCGAAATCGGGGCTGGTATGATCCGGGTTATAGCCGGCGCCGGTGGCGTAATTGAGCAGTGCGTCTATCCAGACATAGACGGTGTGCTTGGGATTGGATTTAACCTGTACGCCCCAGGTCACCTTGGTCCGCGAGACAGAAAAATCCTTAAGCCCTGACTTTACGAAATTTATCATTTCCTGGGCACGATAGCGGGGGGACAGGAAGTCGGGGTGATTCTCGTAATGCTCAAGTAGTGCTTTTTCGTATTTTGAAAGCTTGAAGAAATAGGTCTCCTCACTTACGTGTTCCACGGGTTTGCCGTGCACCGGGCAGTTCTTCTCCTTCAGCTCGCCTTCGTCATAGAAGGCTTCGCAGGAGCGGCAGTATAGCCCGTCGTATGAGCCCAGGTAGATATCTCCGCTCTTGATGAGCTTTTCGAATACCGCCTGGACCGCGGCTTCATGAGAAGCGTCCGTGGTGCGGATGAAATAGTCGTATTTAATGTTCAGCGTCTTCCACAGGTCGCGGAAGTCGGCCGAGAGCCCATCGCACCAGACTTTGGGGTCCACGCCCTTTTCCCTGGCTATCTTTTCAATATTGGAACCGTGCTCGTCGGTGCCGGTCTGGAAATGCACCGGGATATCCTTGGCGCGCAGGTGGCGGGCCAGGATGTCGGCGGCCAGCGTGGTGTAGGCATGGCCGATATGCGGCTTGTCGTTAAGGTAGTAGAGAGGTGTGGTGATGTAGTATTTCTTAGTGTTCATCGGTCAGTAGTCCTTATGAGGTCTTCAAGTTTTATGCCGGCCTTCTCGCTTTCGAGCAGGGCGGTTTCCAGTAGCAGCAGGTAGGAAACGTTGCGGTCCGCCATGCGCCTCAGGTCCAGCGTGCGCCGCAGCAGCGTAGTGAGCTTAGTCTTGACAGGCCCGGCGGCGGAAGCGCGCCAGGCGCCCCGCGTTTTGGCCAGCAGCAGGTCCAGCAGGGTCTTAACTTCCTCGCGGGCCTTGTGGCTGTCGCGCGGCAGGCCAGCCGCGAACTTGAAGATCCTGGACGGGTCGCCGGGGCGCAGTCCGGAAATGCGTTTAAGGAAAGCGCCGGCCTCGGCGGCTTTCTCAAGCGAGCCCCCGCCCAGCGCCGCCAGGGCCGCGGCTTCGTCGGGCGCAGCGCCCTGGGCCTCCAGGATGGTCTTAGTGTCGGCGCGGGGCAGCAGGCCGAACTCTATCATGCAGGAGCGCGAAAGTATGGTGGACAATAGGGAGGTCTTTTTCGAGACCGTCAGTATCACCACGGTGCCCGGGGGCGGTTCCTCCAGGGTCTTAAGCAGCGCGTTCTGCGCCGCCGGCATCAGGGCCTCGGCGTCGCGCACTATGAAGATCTTCCAGGCGGAAAGCATCGGCTTCTGCTGCGCCCAGCGGGTGAGTTCGCGCATGGTGTCTATCTTGAGGTTGGCGCTTTCGTCCTCGTCGAGCAGGGCGGCCTGGAAAGCCGTGTCCACTATGCGGATGTCGGGGTGGGCGCCGCTGGCCGCCTGCAGGCAGGACAGGCAGGCCCCGCAGGA
>MGUD01000023.1:0-8953 GCA_001799795.1 Elusimicrobia bacterium GWC2_61_19 | reverse complement strand
GCCGCCGGTGCGGGGGCCGCGGCCGCCGCCGCGAAAAGGTCGTCTTCGTCCGGCGCCGGGGGCGCGGGCGGTTTCTCCCTGTGCGCCGCGTGGGAACAGTTCACGGCTTTGGCGAATTCTACCGCGGTCAGGAATTTGCCGGTGCCAGGCGCCCCGTGGAAGATCATGGCCGGCGGTATCCTGCCGGTCTCTATAAGCGCGCGCAGGCGTTTAACGGTCTTGTCCTGGCCAAGTATGGTTGAAAATGACATTTGGTAAGGGGCTATTTCTTCAGAAGTTTCGCTACGCGCGCGCGAATGTCGGCCTGGATGGCCTCCACCGGGCGCCCGGCGTTCACGCGCGTCATGCCGGGGCGGCGGGACAGCAGTTTATAGGCCCTGTTCACGCGCCGCCTGAAGCTGTCCGGCTCGCGCTCGATCCGGTCCCGGCCGGGGCGCGTCTTCTCCCGCTCGGCAAAAACCTTGTCGGGGATGTCGAAGACTATTGTGACGTCCGGCTTGAGGTTGAGCGTGGCTATGCGGTTGAGGGTGTCGACGATTTTCAGGTCGAGGCCGCGGCCGTAGCCCTGGTAGGCGGTGGTGGACAGCGTATAGCGGTCGGAAATTATAACCTTGCCGGCTTTCAGCGCGGGGAGTATCTTCTCAAGCGTGTGCTTTATCCTGGACGTTTCGTAGAGGAAAAGCTCCGTCATCGGCTCGATATGGCTTTTCGGGTCCAGCAGTATCTCGCGTATCTTTTCGGACAGGTAGGTGCCGCCGGGCTCGCGGGTGACCGTCACCTCGCGGCCAAGCCCTTCCAGCCAGGTCTTCAAAAGCGCGGCCTGGGTGGACTTGCCGGACCTGTCCGGCCCCTCCAGCACGATAAAAATGCCCTTTTTCATACGTTAATACCTATATAATAGCAAAGCCCGGGCCGCCGGGGCCATAAGGTAACGGGGTCAGGTCTTGCAATTTAGCAATTTGAATTCTACGGGCGGGGATTTAAGCGTTTTTGACCGCAATAGCGAATTGCTAAATTGCAAGACCTGACCCCTTTACCTGTTAAGAGCATTCTGAGTAGCCGCAGTCGTGGCAGGTGGGGCCGGAGCAGCCGGACTCGTAGCTGACGTTGGAGGAGTAGCACTTGGGGCAGTACTGGGTGCGGGATACCTCCCACAGCTCCAGTTTCTCCTGGCCGTTTATCTCCTGGTCGGAGGCGATCACGCCGGTGCGCTTCAGGTGGCTCCTGAGCGCCACGGCGATGCCGTGCGCCACGGAATTTATCCGGTTGTCGCCCAGGCCCACGGGCCTGTCGCCCTTCACCGAGTTAAGGTGCTTTATTATCTTCACCGGGTCGCCGCCCTCTTCCAGGTACTTCGACAGCAGGATGCCGATAAGCGAGGTCAGGCCGCTGATCTCGGTGCCCAGCGGCGGCATGTTGGTGAACACCTGGTAGGGGCCGTGTTCGTTGTAGTTCACGTGCACGTGCAGCGGGCCGTAGCCGGTCTTCAGCTGGAAATATTCCGACGAGACGCCGAAAGACTGGTAGGCGGCTTTCTTCTTTTTGGCCTTGGTCTGCGGCTGGGTGCCGGAGCCGATGTTGAGCACCTGCTGGGCTTTGCAGCCGTCGCGGTAGACGGTCAGGCCTTTGCAGCCCAGCTTGTGCGCGAGCAGGTAGCAGTTCTTTACGTCCGCGATGGTGGCGGAGTTGGGCATATTGATGGTCTTGGAGACCGCGTTGTCGATATGCTTCTGGAAAACCGCCTGGATCCGGATGTGGTTCTCTATGGACACGTCGTGCGCCGTGGGGAAAAGGTCCTGCACGGGCCGCGGGATCTCGGGGATGCCGCGCACGGCCTTGTGGTTGGCTTCTATCTTTTTCCACAGGTCTTTCTCGTCCAGGCCGAAATAGCCGTGGTGCTTGGCTATGTGCTTGAACAGCGTGTTCACCTCGTAGAAAGTGTCCTTCGCTTCCGGGTCGTGGTTGTTCTTAATGGCGTCCAGGGCTTTGGCGTTATAGCGCGTGTAGGCGATGGCGAAGAACGGTTCGATGCCGGAGCCCTGCAGCCCAGCCGCTATGGCGATGGTGCCGGTGGGGGCGATGGTGGTGCGGGAGGCGTTGCGCGGCCTGGCCGGGACGCCTCGGAAGTATTTGCTTTCCGCGTCGTAAATGGACCCTTTCCAGTTCTGGAAGGCGCCGCGCTCTTTGGCCAGTTCTTCCGAGGCTTCCAGGGCCTTCTCGTTGATGAACTTCATCACCTCTTCCGCTTTGGCCAGGCCCTCGGGGCTGTCGTAGGCCACGCCCAGTTTAACGGCGGTTTCCGCCCAGCCCATCACGCCCAGGCCTATCTTGCGGTTGCCTTTCACCACCTTTTCTATTTCGGGGAGGGGGTAATTGTTTATTTCGATGACGTCGTCCAGGAAGCGCACGGCTTTGGTTACCGTTGCGGCCAGGCGGTCCCAGTCCATTTTGCCGCGGGCCATTTCCCCGGTGACGTAGTTGGCCAGGTTTATGGACCCCAGGTTGCAGGATTCCCACGGCAAAAGCGGCTGTTCGCCGCAGGGGTTGGTGCTCTCGATCTGGCCCAGCTCCGGGGTGGGGTTGGAGCCGGTCTCGTTTATGCGGTCCAGGAAGACTATGCCGGGGTCGCCGGAGGTCCAGGCGGACTCCACCAGCAGGTCGAAGATCTCCTTGGCCTTCATGGTGCCGGTGACCTCGCTGTTGCGGGGGTTCACCAGATCGTAGGAGCCGTTGGTCTCCACGGCTTTCATGAATTTGTCGTCGAGGGCGATGGAGACGTTGAAATTCTCCAACACGCCCGGCTGGGACTTGAGCGTTATGAATTCCTTTATTTCCGGGTGCCAGTACGGCAGGATGCCCATGTTGGCGCCGCGGCGCGTGCCGCCCTGCTTCACCACGTCGGTCAGCTTGTCGAAAAGCTTCATAAAAGAGATGGCGCCGGAGGCCACGCCGTTGCTCTTCTTCACCACGTCGCCTTTGGGGCGCACGCGGCAGAAGGAGAAACCTGTGCCGCCGCCGGATTTCTGGATCAGGCTCTGCGCCGTCAGCGCCCTGGCTATGCCGTCCATGGAGTCCGGCACGGGCAGCACGTAGCAGGCCGAGAGCTGCTGCAGGTCGCGGCCGGCGTTCATCAGGGTGGGGGAATTGGGCAGGAAGTTGAATTCCGCCATCATGTTGTAGAAGTCGTTGCTCCAGCGGTCCGCGGCCTGGCGGGCGTCGGGGATGGTCTTGTACGCTCCCTCCAGGTTGGCCAGGAACTTCATAAAATTGGCTTCGCGCTCGGAGGATTCCGTAAGCCCGTCGTGAAAATAGATGGCGCGCGAGAGCCTGCCGTCCGGGCCGGTTTCCGCTATGCGGCAGCGTACGCCCTCGAACAGGCCCCATTTCCCGGCATCCGGGTGAAAGACGAGTTCCGCGAGGGAGATATTGTGGGCGACGCGCTCAAAAAGTTCCTCCACGCTCTTGTCGTCGCGCAGATATTTATCCTTTATCACCTTGCCCTGGTTCTCGTTGATGTGGATCTTCTTCTTTTCCAATGTCATGGTTTTCATCCGGGTTTTGCCTCGGTTCTGGATTTCGCCGGGCTTTCAGGACCTGGTAGGACTGCGCCCCGCTGCCGCTCCCCCCGGAGCATTTACGAGCTGGGCTTTGTGTCGATATCAGTACGCCGAAAAGCTTGGTATGGGGTTAATCTATCAATCCTGCAAAATGCTTGTCAAATCTACCGACGTTGCGCTGTAAAACCTCCGGAAAGGGCCAAAATTGTTATAATTCCTCTAGGGTATTTTCTCAATGGAAAAGCGTAAAAAACAGGAGCTGAAACTGGCCCAGGCCCCGGCGTTGCGCCAGGACCTGCGCCTGTTCGCCATGCTGTCCAGTCCCGAGGCGGATTTCCTTAAGCTGGCGGCCGAGCTGGAGGCGGACCCGCTTTTTGCCCGGCTCCGGGCCCCCGGGCCGGACGGGCAGCCCCCGGTGCTGAGGCGGCGCTTCCAGGGCGCTTCCTACGCTTTCTCAATGGCTTGCGGTTCCGACGCGCTGGCCGCCGCGGCCGAAGCCGGCGGCGCGGGCGAGTGGCTGGCCGACCGCCCGGCCATGGCGGAGACCGCGCGCCGCATCGGGCTTGAGAATTTCCGGAAATATTTCCTTTCCGAAACCGCCTACTCCGCCCGGGAGGCGGCCCGGGCCTGCGGTCTGACCGTGGACGAGGCAGCCGATCTCAGGGCTTTCGTGGACGCTTTTATAATGGCGCACGAGCGTATCCCGCCGGCGGCCCTGCCGCAGACGTTCCTGCGCTGCGCGGCCAGGGTGGACGCGGAGGGCGGCAGGCTGGAGGCGGCTTATACCCACCCGGCTTATTTCCGGGGCGCCTACGTGATAAACGGCCCGGCCCTCACCCGCCTGCTGAAAAGCGGGAAATTAAGCCGCGCCGAGGCCGCCAAGGTCAGGAAACTGGCCGCCGCGGCCCAGCGCGTTTCCTGGCGTAAAGCCGGTTTCCACAGGACGCTGACCGCCCTGCTGGAGCAGCAGAAAACTTTTCTGCTCGGCGGCGGGCCGCTCAAGCCGTTCACGCAGCGGGAGCTGGCGGAGCGGGTGGAGCTTAACCCGGGCACGGTGTCCCGCCTGCTGGCCGGCAGGACGGTGCTGGCGCCCTGGGGCGGGGAAATAAAACTGAAAGATCTTTTTAGGTCTAAAAGTTCCATAGTAATTGATAAAATAAACGAGGTACTGGGGGGCGGGGCCAAGAACATGACCGACAGCGAAGTGGCCGCGGCCCTGAAAGCGGCGCACGGGCTAAAAGTCTCAAGACGGACCGTAAATCTGTACAGGTCGAAACTATGACGAACAAGGAAGAACTAAAACTGCACGCGCTGCAACGCAGTCTTTGCGACACCATTTTCATCAACGCCCAGGAATCCATGCTGGTGCTGGGCCGCGAACTACAGGTGCTGCTGGTGAACGCCAGCGCCCTCAAACTGCTGGGCTGGGCGGAGGGGGACGTCGCCGGCAAGCCGGCTTCCGCGCTGGTGCTGGAGAAGGACATGAAGGAATTCGCCGCCCTGGCCGCCCTGGCCGCCAAGAACGGCGTGGTGCGCAATTACCGTTTTTACATGCTGACGGCGTCAAAAAGCATCGTGCGCCTTTTCCTTACCGTGCAGGCGCTCAGGGACGAGGCCGGCGAGGTCAACGGGTTCTGCCTGTACCTGTCGCCGGTGTCGCCGGACGAATGGTCGGCCCTTAAGGACCCCCATGTTTTCCGCAACGCGGCCCGCAAGCTCGGCCGGCTCACCTCCATCGGCCAGCTCACGTCCATGTTCGCGCACGATATAAAGAACCCGCTGCACGTCATTCTCTCCACCTCGGAACTGCTGCGCGCCCAGGAAGGCCAGCCGGAACAGGTCAGGGCCGGCGCCGAACTGATAGAGCGCAACGCCCGCCGCGCCTCCAAGATCGTCAAGACGCTGCTGGATTTCTCCCGCAGCGGCATGTGCCGCCTGGAGCCCTATCCGGTGACGGAGGCCGCGGAGTACGCCTTGGGCCTGATAGACAGCGCCCTGAAAGCCGCCAAGGTCAAAGTGGAAAAAGATTTTGCCAAGGCTCCCAAGGTCTTCCTGGACCCGCACTACATGCACAGCGTTATTTACAACCTGCTCAACAACGGGCTTCAGGCCTTGCAGGGGCGCACCGACGGCGAGATAAAGGTCAGCTCCGGCTGGCTGGCCGCCGAGAAAGAGGTGTTCCTGACCATCAGCGACAATGGCCCCGGGCTGGAGCCGGCCATGCTCGAGAACCTTTTTCAGCCCTTCTTTACCACCAAGGAGAACGGCACCGGCCTGGGACTTTACCTGGCCCGCCAGATCATAGACGAGCACGGCGGCCGGATAATAGTTTCCTCTCCTCCCGGCAAGGGGGCTTCGGTCAGCCTGCGCTTTAAAAAGATAGTTTAAAATGGGAAATATTCTAATAGCCGAAGACGACGCCGATACCCGCCAGGTGCTGAAGGCCGCCCTTGAATCCGGCCGCCACGCCTGCGCCGCCGCCGCCTCCGGCGCCGAAGCCCTGGCGCTGGCCGAGGCGCTTACTTTCGACGCCGTCATCCTGGACATGGTGCTGGGCGACACGGACGGCCTCACCATCCTGGAAAAATTAAAAACCGAGGACCCCGGCCTGCCGGTGGTGATCCTTACCGGCCACGCCGATGTGGCTAGCGCCGTCAAAGCCATGAAGCTGGGTGCGCTGGATTACCTTATAAAGCCGTTCGGCAACGAGGAGCTGCTGCTGATAATGGAGAAAGCCGTTAAAGAGCGGCGTCTGCGCAGCGAGTTCGAAGCCCTGCGCAGCCACGCCCGGCGCACGCACGGGGCCGCCCCTGTTTTCGGCGCCAGCCGCGAAATAAAGAAGACGGCCGACCTTGCCGCCCAGGTGGCCGTCACCGATCTGACCGTCATCCTTTCCGGCCCGTCGGGTTCCGGCAAAGAGGTCTGGGCCAGGGAAATACACCGCCTCAGCTCCCGGGGCGCGAGCCCTTTTGTGGCGCTGGACTGCGGCGCGCTGCCCGAGAACCTGGTGGAGAGCGAACTTTTCGGTTACGAGCGCGGGGCTTTTACCGGGGCCGACCGGCGCAAGCCTGGCCTTTTCGAGGTCGCCTTCGGCGGCACGCTTTTCCTCGACGAGATAGCCAACCTGACCACGGCCACGCAGGCCAAGCTGCTGCGCGTGCTGGAGGAGCGCAAGATCCGTCATCTCGGCGGTAAAAAAGATATTCCCATAGACACGCGTGTGATCGTCGCGTCTAACAGCGACCTTCCCGCCTGCATCAAAGAGGGTTCTTTCCGCGAGGACCTTTATCACCGGCTTAACCAGTTCACGCTGCGCGTGCCTTCGCTTGCGGAGCGCAAAGAGGATATTCCGGCGCTGGCGGCTTTCTTCCTTAAAGAAGCTGAAAAGCTGGTGAACAAAAAAGTCGAGTCCATTTCCGATTCCGCCCTGGCCGCCATGCTGGCTTATGCCTGGCCCGGTAATGTGCGCGAACTGAAGAACGTGGTGACCCGCGCGGCGCTGCTTTGCGGCGGCGAAATACTGCCGGCGCACCTTGGCTTTGCCGGCGGCGGCAGCAACGATGCCGCGCCCGCTTCCTCAGCCGTTGAAAATTTCGACATGAAAGAAAATCTCCGCCTTGTCCGGGCAGAAACAGAAAAGCGGCTGATACGCGCCGCTCTGTCCGAGACAAAGGGGAATAAAGTTAAAGCCGCCCGGCTTTTATCCATAGATCGTAAAGCCCTTTACGACAAAATAAAGACATATTCTTTGGAATAGTGTAGATATTTATCCATATTATGGTGTGGATATTTATCTACAATGTAGATTTTAATCCACAATTTCTGTTAACAAGTATTTCATTTTTCCGCATTATTTCCTTATCAGTCCATCTCATATAATCTTAGTACAGATAATAAAAGCAACATGGCAAACTTGTTGCTATATATCATTTGTAGGAGAATTTATAATGAAAATTTTATTCCTTAACTTCGGGGTTTCTGGAGGCACTATGAAAGCGCTTAGAACCTGGGCAATTGGAATTGTTTCAACGTTGTTGCTGCCTGCGCTGGTATGCGCAGCGCCTTCCCTGATAAACTACCAGGGGCGCCTTGTTGATACCGCTGGTAATCCGCTTATCGGGTCTCAGACTATAACTTTCAGAATTTATAATGTTCCAACTGGGGGAACTGCCCTCTGGACGGAACCGCAGACCGTAACTCCAGATAATGGTATTTTTAGTGTGAGTTTGGGTAGCGTGAATTCTCTTACGGTTTCTGATTTTCTTTCGGACACTTTATATTTAGGAATTACGATAGCACCTGACGTTACAGAAATGACCCCTCGTACCCGGTTGCTCTCCACCCCCTACGCACTTTATACCGCCAACCTCGGTTCTTCCGGCACTCAGGCGCTAATTTCCACCGACACTGTAATTTCAGGTTCCCAGTTGCGGCTCGGCAACTTTCTTACCGCCTCTCTGCCGGCGGGTATGGGTGGAGGCTCTTTGGTTTATGACTCACAAACTAAATTCGTAAACTTCTGGAACGGGACTAATTGGATCGCTCTGGCGCAAGGTGGCGCTTCTCCCTGGTCTACTAGTTCCGGTCTGGTATATTTGGGTAATAATGATAACAACGTGGGCGTAGGCACCGGCAGTCCCGCCTACAGGCTGCACGTTTCCAGCGCCGCCGGTGAAGCAGGCGATATCCTTGTGGTTTCCACCGGCGCCACCAACCTTTTCCGCGTCAACGGTCTGGGCGAGGTGCGCGCCGCCAAGTATTACGGCGACGGCTCCGCCCTGACGAGTATAACCGCGGCCAATATCTCAGGCGGGCTGCTTGGCGCCACGGTCGTGGCGTCTTCCGCCGCTGTCGATTCGGTCTATACGAATTCTATCCTTGCCGGCGCCGTCACAAAAGTTAAGCTCGCCGTGGAGGGTTGTGCTGACGGGCAGATAATGAAGCTTTCAGGCGGGGCATGGGCATGCGGGACCGATAATGCCGGCGCCGGCGCCATGGCCACTAAGGATGGCGGAGTGGAAATGGTTTCCGCTACGAGCGCTATGGATTTTGACGGTGATCAGTTTAATATCACCGAGGGGCCCGTCGGCCAGGCCAATATAGTGATGAACACGTCCAGTGTTACCCTTTTAGGCCCGTCGATAGGGGCTGCTGAAATCGAGGACAGCGCGGTTACCAACGTGAAACTGGCTGGTTCTATAACTGATGGCAAACTGAATACTATAACCACCGCGGGCAAGGTCGCCCCCGGCGCTATCGCTGCCGGCAGCCTGCTTAACACGGTTATCGCCTCGTCGATAGCTATCCAGTCGATAACGAGCGAGAACCAGATAGTGGACGGCGTGATAACCAGCGCTGACCTGGCCGGTTCGATAGCTTACAGCAAGCTGAACCTG
>MGUD01000022.1:73183-82894 GCA_001799795.1 Elusimicrobia bacterium GWC2_61_19 | reverse complement strand
CCGAGGCCAAGCTCGCCCGCGAGGCCGGCTTCCACTACGCGCCGGTCTCCCTGGTGACCGATTACGACTGCTGGAAGGAAGGCGAGGAAGTGAGCCAGCACAAGGTGTCCGAGACCCTGCAGGCCAACGTTGAGAACATCCGCCGCCTGCTGGTGAAGATCATCCCGCTGGTGGCCAAGGCCGGCTGCCGCAACGGCTGCCCGTCCTTCACCAAGGGCTCGCTGCTTACGCACAAGGAAAATTTCCCGGCCAAGACCTACGCCAAGCTGAAACTGATTCTGGAGGGTTAACATGGCTAAAAAACCGGTTAAAAAGAGGGCGCCCGACCGCAACGGGAAGGCGGCCCTCCGCAAGAAGCTGATGGAAGCCGCCAAGACCGCGCAGAAGAACGCCTACTGCCCCTACTCGCGCTACCCCGTGGGCGCCGCAGTGCTCACCGACTCGGGCCGCATCTACACCGGCTGCAACGTGGAGAACGCCTCCTTCGGCCTGGCCATCTGCGCCGAGCGCGTCGCCATTTTCAAGGCCGTCAGCCACGGCGAAAAGAGGATACAGGCCCTCTGCGTGGCGGCCAAATCGGCCAAACCCTGCGGCGCCTGCCGGCAGGTTATAATAGAATTCGCGCACAAAGACGCGGAAATGATCTACCTGGACTGGCAGCCGCTGGAAAAGAAGGAAAAGATCACCATCACAAAGGCCGGAAAGCTGCTGCCGCACGCTTTCGACCCCTCGGAAGCGGGACTTTAAAATTTACGGAGGTACTAAAATGGACGTGAAAACCCTGACCAAGATGACCAAGTGGATGGAATCTACCGACCTCGAGGAAATAACCTGGAGGAGCGGCGACGACAAGATCAGCCTGAAGCTCAACAACAACCCGGAACACAACACCACCATCGCCTCCACCATGGAGCCGGTGCTCTCCCCCTCCATAGGGATATTCCGCTTCGCCCGCCCCGGCAAGACCAACCACCTCAAGGAAGGTTCCTCCGTTAAGGCCGGCTTCGAGCTGGGCGTGGTGGAAGTAGGCAAAGATTTCAAGAGCGTGACCGCCCCCTCCAACGGGCTGCTCAAGATAATTTCCATAGAGGAAGGCAAGCCGGTGGAATACGGCCAGCCCCTCTTCTTCATCGAACCTAAATAACACGACATGCAGCCAAAGCCCTCCGTGATCAAGTGCCCCAAGTGCGGCTACCTGCCGAACATGCTTGGCGACACCTGCCTGAAATGCGGCGCGCGCCTTGAAAAGGTCTGCGCCGAATGCGGCTTTGGCAACCATGTGGAGAAAAATTACTGCGACCAGTGCGGCACCCTGCTGGCCCTGAACGCGCCGACCAGGGACAACGGCGCGCCGCCCCCGCCGGGCCAGCCGGCGAAGAACCAGGTCCAAAAAGTGGAAATGGAGTCCATTCAGGACACCATAAGCGAAAAAGACCAGTCTTTCAGGAGCCGCCCGGTCGAACAGCCGAAGCCCGCGCAGCCCGCCAGACCGGCCGTCCCCCACCAAGCGCCGCCTGCGGACGAAAAACGCTATGAGCGATCCGGCTCCTCCCCTTTCATGGCCGATTCCTCACGCCTGCAGCGGCAGTCGCCCCCGATGCCGGCGCCGAAACAGCCGCTGACAAAGCGGCTGCTGGGGCCGTCCATCACCGTCCTGCTGACCATGGTCCTGCTCGGGATCCTGTACCGCATAGCGGCGCCGTCCATACCGCGTATGCGCCTGCTGATGACGGCCAAATCCTACCTCACTTATATCTCGCAGGGCAAATACGAGAAGGCCTACGACTTGCTCTCCTCCAATTCAAAATCGGCCTGCAGTCTGGAAGAATATCTGAAGAACAGCCGCGGCTACTACGCCAAGGCCCCGGCCTGGCAGTTCCGCGACGTGCAGGTCTTCACCATGGACGCCGACGCGGCCATGGTGCGCTACCAGCTCAAAGAAGGCGACGCGGAGTGGAAGCACGACTATATTTCCTTCGTGCGCGAGCATAACCGCTGGGTCAGGCCCTATATCTGGGTGCTGTTCCAACCCATAGAGGACGCCGTGAAACGCCAGGACTACCCGCAGGCGCTTTTCCTGGCGCAGAAACTTTACCTCACCGACCCCCTGGACCCGCGCTCGTCGGGCTTCCTCTGCTCCACCGAGTTTTTTATGGGGATCTATGACAAGGCCGCAGAATCCTGCCGCCGCACTATCGACGGCGCCGCCACCTACCCGGTGGGGTATTCGAGCGAGGAACTCTACGGCTTCAATTTTTACTACGCCGAGAGCCTGCGCTACCTGCAGCGGGACCGCGTGGCCATACAGGAATACGAAAAGCTGATGAAATGGCCCGGCCTGACGGCCAAAGAGCAATGCCCGCTGTTCCTTAACCGCGCCGACTCCTATGTGAACCTGCAGAACTATGACAGGGCGCTGCAGGACGTTATGGCCGCGGAAGGCGTCTGCTTCGAATCCCCCGGCAAGGAAGAAGCGAAAAAACGCCTGGCCTACATGAGCGGCGCCGCCGGGCCCGAAGCCGTGACCTTCGCGCAGAAATCCCGCTTCCAGGCCGACATGCCGCCCATCGGCGAAGCCAGGCGCCAGCAGCTGGAGGCCCTAAAAGCGCGGCTCGGGCCCGCTAACGCCAGGCTTTTTCCGAAAGACCAGTGGCTGGCGGTGCATCAGACCGGCCCGGAATACAGGGTTTTCCTGCGCCAGGAAATGTTCAACCAGCGCACGCGCAGAAAAGAAACCCGGGATATTTTTGTTTTCCTGGTGAACCTTTGGACGGGAAAGGCGAAGGTGGAGAAGGCGCCCCCGGCCCCGCCCGCGCCGCAAGCCCCGCAGCAGCCGTAAGACTAGTCTATTTTTCTGGAGGAGCCATGTTTAAAAAGGTTCTGATCGCCAACCGCGGCGAGATCGCGGTGCGCGTGATACGCACCCTGCGCGAAATGGGCGTCGGGTCCGTGGCCGTCTATTCCGAAGCCGACCGCTCCTCGCTGCACGTGCGCCTGGCCGACGAAGCCGTCTGCATAGGGCCGGCCATGGCCAGGGAAAGCTACCTGAGCATCCCGGCCATAATCTCGGCCGCCCTGGTCACCGGCGCCGACGCCATCCACCCCGGCTACGGCTTCCTGAGCGAGAACGCAGACTTCTCCGCCGCCTGCCGCGACAACGGCATAACCTTCATAGGGCCGTCCCCGAAATCCATACAACAGCTCGGCCACAAGGCCGAAGCCAGGAAAATGGCGGTAAAGGCCGGCATCCCCGTCACCCCCGGCACCAAGGACTGCGTGTACAAGGACGCCGCGGCCCAGGCGGCCAAGATCGGCTATCCCATAATGATCAAAGCGGCCGCCGGCGGCGGCGGCAAGGGCATCCGCATAGTGCGCGAGGCCTCCCAGCTAGCCAACGAGATGAACATGGCCCAGTCGGAATCAAAGGCCGCGTTCGGCAACGGCGACGTTTATTTCGAGAAATACATAGAACTGCCCCGCCACATAGAAGTGCAGTTCGCCCGCGACTCGCACGGCCACACCATCGCTTTCCCGGAGCGCGACTGCTCCATCCAGCGCCGCCACCAGAAGCTGGTGGAGGAGTCCCCTTCGCCCGCCGTCGGCAAGAAGCTGCGCGACTCTCTTGAAGAGGCCGCCGTGAAGCTGGCCGAGGCCGCCAATTACGTGGGCGTAGGCACGGTGGAATTCCTGCTGACCCAGACAGGCGAGTTCTACTTCATGGAAGTGAACACCCGCCTGCAGGTGGAACACCCCGTCACCGAATTCATCACCGGTTTCGACCTGGTGCGCGAGCAGCTGCTGGCGGCCTCCGGGGAGAAGCTCTCCTATACCGCCGGTCACAGCGTGCCGTACCGCGGCCACGCCATAGAGCACCGCGTCAACGCCGAGGATTTCACCCGCAACTTCGCCCCCTCGGTGGGCCGGGTGGAAGAGTGGCTGGTGCCGGGCGGGCCCGGCGTACGCGTGGACACCCATGTCTACGCCGGCTACAATCTGCCGGTCTATTACGACAGCATGCTGGCCAAGCTCATAGTCTGGGCCCCGGACAGGGCCTCTGCGGTGGCCAGGTCCAGGCGCGCCCTGGTGGATTTCAAGGTAAAGGGCGTGCACACCACCATTGACGCGCATAAACTCATAATAGAAAGCCCCGACTTCCAGGCCGGCAAGACCGACACCGGCTTCATGGAGCGCCTGCTGGCCCCGGCCGAGCCCGTCAAGGCATGAACACTTCGGGAAAAATAATCTCCCTTAAGAAAGCGGCGGCCCTGCGCGCGGCGCTCAAACGCGGCGGCAGGAAAGCCGTTTTCACCAACGGCTGCTTCGACCTGCTCCACGCCGGGCACATCGCCTCGCTGGAGAAGGCGCGCTCCATGGGGGATTTCCTTTTCCTGGGCCTGAATTCGGACGCCTCCGTGAGGCGCCTTAAGGGCCCGGCCAGGCCTTTTAACAAGGCCCCGGACCGCGCCAGAGTGCTGGCCGCCCTGGCCGCGGTGGACGCCGTGGTCGTCTTCTCCGAAGACACCCCGCTGGAACTTATCAAGACCCTCCGGCCCGATGTGCTGGCAAAAGGCGCCGATTATACCAACGGCACGGTCGTAGGCGCCGAATTCGCAGGCCGCGTAGCTCTTATCCCCCTTTTAAAAGGCCGTTCCACCACGGCCCTGGCCAAAAAACTGGGCCGCAGGTAAGCGACCATCTCCCTATCATTTGAGCCCCCAATTTAATAAAATATCAGGATATTATGACCGACATTTTTGATAAATGCAGAAATTTCACCCTTGCCAGGCAGCTCATGGACTCGGGCATATATCCCTATTTTAAGGCGCTGGAATCCGAACAAGCCCCCGAAATAACCATAAAGGGCAAGAAGTTCATAATGTTCGGCTCCAACAACTACCTGGGCCTGGCCAACGACCCCCGCATGAAGGCCGCGGCCATAGACGCCGTAAAGAAATTCGGCACCGGCGTGGCGGGATCCCGCTTCCTCAACGGCAACACCGTGCTGCACATGGAGCTGGAACGCAAGCTGGCCGCCTTCAAGGGCCGCGAAGCCGCCCTCATCTACGCCACCGGCTACCAGATGAACCTGGGCGTTATCTCCGCTTTAGTGGGCAAGGGCGATTTCGCCATAGTGGATAAACTGGACCACGCCAGCATCCTCGACGGCTGCCGGCTTTCCCACGGCGAAGTCCGCCGCTTCAAGCACAACAATATGGCCGACCTGGAGCGCGTGCTCAAGGAAATAGGCCCCGGTCACGGCAAGCTGGTCATAGTGGACGGCGTGTTCTCCATGGAAGGCGACATCGCCCCCATCCCCGAGATCTCCAAAGTCTGCCGCAAATACGGCGCCCGCCTGATGGTGGACGACGCCCACGCCTCCGGGGTGCTGGGGCGTCACGGCCGCGGCACCTGTGAGCATTTCGGCCTCACCCATAAAGACGTGGACCTGGTGGTCGGCACCTGTTCCAAGTCCTTCGCCTCCGTTGGCGGTTTCGCGGTGGGAGACGAGGACATCATCCATTACATACAGCACCTGTCGCGCTCCATGATCTTCTCCGCGGCCCTGCCCCCGGCCTCCGTAGCCGCCATCTCCAAAGCCCTCGACATCATCGAAGAGGAACCGGAGCGCATAAAGAAACTCTGGGACAACGCCAGATATCTCATGAAGCGCTTTAAGGCCATGGGCCTGAACACGGGCGAAACCCAAACCCCCATTATCCCGGTGGTCATCGGCGACAACGAAAAGACCTTTATGCTGTGGCGCATGCTTTACGACAACGGCCTGTTCACCAACCCCGTGGTCAGCCCCGCCGTGCCCCCCAAGCGCTCGCTTATCCGGGTAGTGGCGACGGCCACCCACACGCGCGAGCAACTGGACCGCGCCCTCGACATTTTTGAGACCTGCGTCAAGAAAGTCCTTAAGAAGAAGCCCGCGGCCCTGGTGAAATAAGCTTACGGCCGCCGGGCCGCCGCGCGTTCATAATTTATGCCCATTGAAATTCGGGAGATCGCCGAAAAAGACCTCGGCGTTTTCATAGACTATCCCTTCGCCCTTTTCCGCGCCCACCCGCATTGGGTGGGCGAGCTCAAGCGCGATACCCGCCACCTGCTCGCCACCGGCCACCCGTTCTGGCGCCACGGCGAGCGCAAGCTTATGGTGGCCTATAAAGACGGCCGCCCGGCCGGCCGCCTGGCCGCCATCGTCAACCACGCGCACAACAATTTCCACAGCGACAAGACCGGGTTCTTCGGTTTCTTCGACTGCGAGAACGACAGGGAGGTCTCCGGGGCGCTGTTCGCCGCGGCGGCCGCATGGCTTAAGACCCGCGGCATGGATTCGGCCGTAGGTCCCGTGAATCCCTCCACCAACGAGACCTGCGGCATGCTCAGCCAGGGGTTCGACGGCCCGCCCATGGTGATGATGCCGTATAACCCGCCCTATTATCTGGAGCTGGCGGAGGCCGCAGGCTTTACCAAGGTCAAGGACCTGTACGCCTATAAATGCCTTACCGCCACGCCTTTCCCGGAGCGCTTCGACAAGATCCTCACCCGCATGAACCGCGACGGCAAGGTCACGGTGCACTTCGCGGACATAAAGAACATAGACGCGGCCATCGACGAAGTGAAAGAGATCTATAATTCGGCCTGGGAAAAGAACTGGGGCTTCGTGCCGATGACCGCGGACGAGATGGACGACCTGGCAGGCGCGCTCAAACCGATGCTCAAGCCGGATTATCTTTTCTTCGCCCGGTTCGACGGCAAGCCGGCCGGCTTCGTGCTGATGCTGCCCGATTTCAACATCGCCCTTAAAAAAGCCCGCGGCGCGCTCGGCCCGCTCACCATCCTGCCTTTCCTTTACCGCTTCATTTTCAAACTTAACCGCGGCCGCCTGCTGACCCTCGGGGTCAAGAAGGAGTTCCGCGGCAAAGGCATAGAGCTGTTGCTGATCAAGCAGGCCATCCAAGCCGCCAAGAAAATGGGCTGGGAGTACGGCGAGGTGTCCTGGACGCTCGAGGACAACGTACTGATAAACACCCCCATAGAGGCCCTCGGCGCCGAACTGTACCGGAAATACCGCCTTTTCGAGAAAAAGCTGTAATCATCCCGCAATCTTTATTTAACCTCCGTAGTTTATAATATCCCTATGCGGTTTTCAGACCTGAACAAAACCAAGAGCGAGCCGGCCGCCCCTGAGGCGCGCAAACCGGCCCGGCCTGTCGCCGTACCCGCCCCTGAAAAACCTGCGCCCGTGCTGCCGTCCACCCGGGCTCCGCTGCCGGAACCTGCAGGACAGCACGCCGCCGCTCCGGTCGCCGACAGAACGGAGGCCATTAAAAAACACATCGGGGCCTATAAACAGCCCAAAACCAGGCTTGAGAGCAAAGCCCAGCCCAAAGAACCCGCCCTGCCGTTCCGTGAACTGGACGCCAGCGCCCGCGAGGTCTACTCGCGCCTGCTGGAGACAGCCGGCGCGCTGCTTAAAAGCGTAAACCAACCCTATACGGAAAAATACGAAGCCGTGGTGCGCGCTTGCGACCTGGCCGCCGAGACGCTGAAGACGAACGGCGTGCTGCTGAACTACGCCCGCTATTCCACCGCGGAAGACTACCTTCGCGCGCATACCGCCAACACCACGCTCATCGCCCTGGCCATGGGCCTGGCCGCGGACCTGGAGCCGGCGGAACTGCGCCTGCTGGGTTTCTGCGCCATGACACACGACATCGGCATGACCGAGTACGGCGACCTCTACAACCGCGAGGGCCGCCTGACCGAAGAGGAATTTTCGACGCTGACCCTGCACGCCGAGGCCGGCGCGGCCAAACTGGACAGGATAGTGGACGTGGACTACAAGATCAAAGACCGCGCCAAACGCATAATTTTTCAGACGCACGAACGCGCGGACGGCTCCGGCTATCCGGACCGCCTTTCCAACGAGGAGATAGACCCGCTGGCGCAACTTATCGGCATAGCCGACGTCTTCGAGGCCATGACCCATCCCCGCTCCTGGCGCGACGCCATAAACCCGCCCGGCGTGGTAAAGGACCTCATAGAAAAGGAAGGGCGCGGCTTCAATGCCAGGGCGGTAAAGGCCCTTATCTCGGCCGTCTCCATCTATCCCCCGGGGTCCCTAGTGCTGCTTTCCACCGGAGAAACAGGCCGCGTGGTAAAAATTAATAAGGGTTCTCTTACCAGGCCGCTGCTGGAAACGCTGCTGGACGCCGATTTCGCCCAGATAAACCCTGTTCTGATCGACCTTATGGAACACCCGATGACTTCCATCGAGCGCCCGCTGGAAATATCGGAGCTGCAGGAGAAAAACCCCAAGTTCGCCGCCAAGCTGGAACTGGGCCGCTGGTGGGTGGAGTGGTGATGGAGAAAAAACAGCTTCTTTTTATTGAAGAGGAAGGTTACGTCATAGAAAGGGTCGGCGAGATGCTGGCCGCTTTCCCCCACTTCCAGGTCACCCGCGCCGACGACGCCGAGAAGATCCGCAAACTGCTGGAAGAAAAAGCTTTCGACGTGGTGATCACCGACATTTACCTGCGCGGCGCCAGCGGCCTGGAATTCTCGTTCAAGGCCCGCGAAAAGAACAAGGACGTCTGCGTTATCCTGATTACCGGCCTGGACAACGCCGACATGGCGGCCAAGGCGGTCAGGGAAGGCGCTTTTGATTTTGTGATAAAGCCGCCAGGCTTGGAGCGGCTGACCAATATCCTGAAGATGGTTACGCTGGTCAGGGGCTTATCGCCTGAAGAGGGCCAGTATAAGCTTTAAGGGGCGCAGCAGGTACAGCGTAAGGCTTACGGCGCCGTAGCGGCGCAGCATAAAACGTTTTTCGGGCACGGCGTATTTTACCAGCAGGCCGGGGCGGTGCAGGGCGGGCAGCAGGTATTCGAGCACGGTGGAATGTTTTTTAGCGGCTTTCTCAAAGAAGGCCGCTTTTATTTTTTCCGGGCCGCGCGGGGTCAGGGCGGCCAGGGCGGAGGCGGGGACGGCGAGCGGGCCCGGGGCGAGGCGTTTTATGACGGGCCAGAGGACGGGACGCAGGCGGTAGAAGTCGACTTTGCGTGTTAAGGCGGCCCAGAATTTTTCACCATCGGACGGGGCGTGCAGGGCTATGCGGGCGCAGTCTTCCAGGTTGCGGGGGGTGAGTTCGCCGTGGTTCAGCAGCGGGTGGGCGGCGGCGTGGATGAAGAGGTCGGCCAGGTTGAGGGCGAGGCCGGCGGGGCCGGGCTCGAGGCCCCACTTGAACAGCTCGTCGGTGTCTTTTATGTGCCAGAGGCCGGTGTGGACGTCGAGGATGGCGGGCGGGGCGTTGTTGGGGCTGGGCTTGAGCCAGGCGTCGGCGCTGTTGGGCATGGGCTCGTAGCCCAGTGTTTTTAAAATTTCCTCGAAGGCCGGCAGGTCTTTGGGCCTCAGCAGCACGTCGGCGTCGGTCATCCCGCGCTCGCCCGGCTGATATATCCCCAGCTCGATCAGCGCGGCCCCCTTCAGGGCGATTATCTCTATCCCCGCGCCCAGCGCCGCAGCCCGCGCCTCCGCCAGCGCTCCCAAAAGTATAATTTCCCTCGCCGCCATAGCTTTATCCATAAAGGTATCCCAAAATTCATATTACAGCTTTAACGAAAGCTCCGCAAGGATGCCCAGTCGGTGCGGCCGGGGTGTTGCCCTGCGCACCCTGGAAGATGGAAACCGTTGCGCGGTTTCCCC
>MGUD01000022.1:24985-73150 GCA_001799795.1 Elusimicrobia bacterium GWC2_61_19 | reverse complement strand
CCCCTCCGGTTTCGTTAACGCTATTGATGTTTCCTAAGTTTCGGCAAATTGGAAGCTTAAAAGGATTAAATCAGTCAACTAGTGAACAACATCACCTGAATACCCCTCAAAAGCAAAACCGCCGGGATTCCCCGGCGGCAAATACCCCCTCCCAGCGTCGCTATTCTCCTTTTACAAGAAGCCCTGCGTCGTCAAAGTCCCCTTGATTTGCATTCCATTCTGTTTTTAAACCGACTTTTAAATTATACAAATCGCGCAGTTCCCAAGAGGCGACCTTCCAATACTTGTCCACCTCCTCGATAATCTGAACCTGCAGAAGTAAATGGTGTGCGTCCATTTTTATTTTCTTCCCGGATGTAAAATAGAATAACCGATGGTGAGTCCCTTTTTTATTTTTTTGTGCACTTGTTTTTAATTCAATATATGATGTTTTTCCATCTAGGTTTATACACAAATCAGGATAGCCACTACTCCCAAGTTTTTCTGGGTTTAACGAGGTTTTCTTCATTTCCTCAACGATGGCGCTTTCCATCTTACTACCCGCCTCATTCGCCCGGCTCGCCTTATATCTCGTTTCCGATTTTCGACTAGCCTTCATGAAGTTATCCATCGCTTTTTTGATGGTATCCAGCAATTTGCTGTCATCCCGATCAGACAACTGCATTGGCAAAATACTGTGATCACACACTGCCACTAAAATCTCAGAAAAGCTGCGCTTTCCAAGCTTTCCGGGCAACTGAGATATTTCCTTGAAAGATATTTCTTTGTTTGAGTTAGTGTCCATTTGATTTTGACGTTTCCAGGTCTGTTTTTCGTTTCAAGATCGCCTTCTCGGCTTCTTTTATATATCTGGGGTCTATCTCCGTACCCAAAAAAGACACCCCAAGTCGAAGGCAGGCAAGAGCGGTAGTTCCGATCCCCATGAAGGGATCGTAGACTACTGTTTCGGGGCCGGCCCCATGAAGTTTTACACACAGGTAAGGCAGTTTTTCCGGGAACGTCGCAGGATGAACAATGGGGGCAAAAGCACCCTGTTTGTTTTCGTATCGAATAAACCAGATATTACCCCGATCTCTTTTATTCGACTTTGTTTTCCACCGAGTCATGTTGCTTTCATGTTGATATGGAACACCTATTGCCAGCTTATCCAACGCCACAGTCCCATTTTTCGTAAAGTGAAAAATATATTCATGGCATTGGTTTAAATATTTAGGGGTGTTTATAGGTTTAAAATGCCCCAATGAGATATCCCCATTTAAACCATTTGTGTTAGATTTTGTCTCCGTGCTGTCCTTTGGGAGAGCAATAGCTTTAACCCAGTGGATGGTGTTCTGAAGGGTAAAATGTTTAGAAAACTCCTTCGCTACATCAAAAGGGACCCACGGCTCACTAGGAGCCCCAACTATATTAAGAAAAAAAGAGCCATTATCTTTTAAAACCCTCTTGCTTTTTTCAGCAACCATCCCCATCCACTCAACATACTCACCACTCTCTTTATTGTCCTTATACTTTGAATAGTTTTTGTGTATATTATAGGGAGGGGAGGTCACTACAACGTCAAGCACTTTTTCCGACAGTTCATCCATAAAAGCAATGCAATCTTTTTCATAGATTCTGTTTAATTTGTTTTTAGCCAATCCCCCACTCTTTTTGGCCATAGCAGGCATCACTTTGGGTCCTAAAGTTATTACGGGTGTGCTCATAGTTTTATTGTAACCGATTTGAAATAGACTCTCCTGAACGAGTTTCTCCCTGACATACGACTCTGTTTTTTCCGTAAAAAAGTACATATATCCCCCAAAACTCTTTAAATAGTCTAGCAGATTATCCCGACAGCGTAGTGTCGTGATAACATATGGGGGAATATAAGATTTTCTTATTCACCAACCCATCATAATAAGAAATTATTTAAATACTCCGAGTATAATTTACCAAATATAGCGGCGCTTGTTAATGAAATATTCAGTGAAAATATAATCACCTAAATACCCCAAAACGAGCCGAAATTAACCAGAGGATTCGAAGGTTCAAATACTAAGTCTATGAAGCCAAGTAGAGAAACCTTTATCTGGCCGGGCGGAACGCTGGAGGGGTGACGCACGGACCGGCTTTCTGGGCCAGCCGCGTAAGGTGAACGGCAGGTTTACATCTCGCCAGCCTAGCAGGGGATGGGTGGAGCGGCTGGACCGGAAAGTCGGTTCGGGCGGCAGGACCCCGAACTTGCATTGGCGACACACCCAACTCCGCACCTTGCGGAGTTTTATCTAAGTTAGCGGAGGCCGTCGGGTTTTACGGGGGGCGGGGGCGGAGGGGCGAGTTTGGGGAGGGCCATCATTTCGTTGACGCAGGCCTCCAGCTCTTTGGTGGGGCAGCCTTTTTTCAGGAATTTTATGCGCGTGTTCTCCAGCACCATGCGCTTGATAAGGCCCATCATGGTGGAGGAAAAGAAGATGACGGGGATGACCGCGGTCTCGGGGTGGCTGCGCAGTTTGTTGTAGGTCTCGACGCCGTTGGCGCCGGGCATATTGAAATCCATGGTGATCAGGTCGGGCAGCTGCGCCCTGGCCTTCTCCAGCCCGGAAGCGCCGTCGAAAGCCCTGGAGACGGTAAAACCCTTCGATTGAAGGAATTCCATCAGCAGGACAGACAGATCCTCGTCGTCATCTATTATCAGCACGGACTTGGACATAAGTTTTAATTTCAGCTCCCGCTATTCCCTGTGGCCTTTAAATTCACCGGTGGGATGGACGCGCTTGAGCGAGTCGAACACTATGCCGTAATGCGTCGTGTTCTTTTCCCTGCGGGTCCAGACCCCCCGCGCCTCGACCTCCAGCACGCCCTTATCCAGAAATCTCATGCGGGCGTGGAACTTATCCGGCATCACCAGCGGGTCCCCCACCGTAAAAGCCGCCCCCACGGTGGAAAAATCGATAAGCCGGCCGGAGGCGGCCACTTTACCTTCCACATCGAAGATCTCGATGACGGAATTATGATTGTTGCGCGGTGCGCGCCGTTTGTCTTTGCCGTTCATACTCTAGATTCTAGGATATGCCGCCCGCCCAGTCAAAAGGCCCGTCAGGCTTTCCCCTCATTTCCATTTTACATATAATACCAGTGTGCAAAAAAACATCGCGCTTGAGATCGAGTCCCTGGAAAAGATGCTGGTCATTTACTGCGGCGGCGTCCATGCCAACCATGACCTGTGCCCGGCCTGCCATGAGCTGCTCGTTTATGCCGCCGGCCGCCTGGCCAAATGCCCCCACCACCCCAAACCGGCCTGCAAAAAGTGCCCCACCCACTGCTTCCCGCCGGAAAGGCGCGAACAGCTCCGGGCGGTCATGCGCCACGCCGCCCCGAAAATGCTGTTTTACCACCCGCTGCTCACCTTAAGGCATTATCTTTGACCGGGCGCCGCCTGGCCGGACAAAACCGTCCCTTTTTGTATTATAATCTAGTTATATTTCAGGGGCGCGGGAAAGTTTCAAGCACCAACAGGGAGTCTCTATGAAAGTACTGGTAGTAGACGACAATGTCATGACCCGGAGCATGATAATAGATCTTTTGACGGAAATGGGCCACCAGATAGTGGGCCAGGCGGAGAACGGCGACGAGGCCGTCAAGGTTTTCACCGAGCAGAAACCGGAACTGGTACTGATGGACCTCATCATGCCCGGCAAGACCGGCCTGGAGGCGCTGCAGGAGATAATAGCGATAGACCGGACCGCCAAAGTGGTGATGGTGACCGCCGTGCAGCAGGACATCATGAGCCAGCAGCTCCTCGACAAGGGCGCTATCGCCGTGCTCCACAAACCCTTCATGTACGAAGAATTAGAGGCCGTCCTGAAAAAGGTCGCGTGACCCCGGAAAATATGACCTCTAAACCCGACGTCACATTAAAAAGCCTGGCGGCCGTGGACCTGGCCAAATGCCTGCTCAGGATCTCGCGGGTCTCGGCCGGCACCTGGCAGATACTCGACGCGGAAGTTTCCTCCGGCACGCTCGAGGACGCCCTCAAACATCATGATTTCAAGAACTCCGCCGCCGCCGTCTACCTGAACCTCAAGGATACGGCGCCGCTTACCCTGGTAATGATGTTCGACCCAGAGAACACGGAGTGCATCTCCAAGTGTTTTACCGGGCACTCCTTCCCCCACGGCAAAAGCACCACCGTGGCCGAAGAGATAATGCTGACGGAGCTGGGCAACATAATCCTTAACGCCCTGATCAATTCCCTGCTGAACGCATTGAAGCGGAGCATAATGCCGGCTGTCCCCCAATACATCGAAGGAGACCTGCAGAGCATTACCGGAGAACTCGGCCGCGTAGTGGACCTGAAAGCCGGTTTCCGCACGCTGACGGTCACCATAGGGATCAAATCCGACAACTGCCTTTCCACCAGCAAGGTCTTCGCGCTGTTCCCCGAGGAGCTGGCCCGGGAGCTGGAGCAGCTGTAAACACACTTTCGCGGCAGCGCCCTTATGCCACCCGCGCGCGGTCCCGCGGCGGGGATCTCACCCATAGCAAGGAGAACCATGGCCCTTAAATTACTGGATATCTACAAACCCGCGGCTTTTACCCCGCCGCTGCCGCCCGAACAAGTGCCGGCCGCCTACCGGCGCCTGCGCTGGCAGATGCTGCTGAGCGTTTTCGCCGGCTACGCTTTCTTCTATTTCGTCCGCAACAGCTTCTCGCTGGCCAAACCCTACCTGATCAAGGACTACGGCATGAGCAAGGGCGACGTCGGGCTTATCGCCACGGCGCTAGCCATCTCCTACGGCCTGAGCAAGTTCATCATGGGCAACGTCTCCGACCGGTCCAACCCGCGCTACTTCATGGCCACCGGCCTGCTGCTGTCGGGTATAGTCAACCTGATCTTCCCCAGCTTCGCCGGCTCTGTCGCCATGATGTTCGCGCTGTGGTTCGTCAACGGCTGGGCTCAGGGCATGGGCTGGCCCCCGTGCGCGCGCACGCTGACACACTGGTTCGGCGACCACGAGCGCGGCACCATTTTCGCCACCTGGAACCTGGCCCACAACGTTGGCGGCGGCCTGATCGGACCCATAGTCAACGGCTCGCTGGCCCTCGCCACCATCCTGGCCGCCGGCGCGGCCCTCAGCGCCGGACTGACCTTCCATATAATTTTCTACGTGCCGGCCCTGCTCGCCATCACCATGGCAGTACTGCTGCTGGTTTTTTTGCGCGACACGCCGCAGAGCTGCGGCCTTCCGTCGATAGAGGATCACAAGAACGACCATCCCGACACCGGCGTGGACGATCCGGAACGGGAACTGAGCGCGAAGGAGATCTTCGTCACCTACGTCCTAAAAAACAAGCCGCTGTGGATAATAGCCGTGGCTAATATTTTTATCTACGTAGTGCGCTACGGCGTACTGAACTGGGCCCCCACCTATCTCACTTCGGTCAAGGCCTGCCCGGCGGACACCTCACGCTGGCTGTTCTTTCTCTACGAAGTGGCGGGCATCCCCGGCACGCTGCTGGCCGGCTGGGCCTCAGATAAATTCTTCGGCGGGCGCCGGAGCCCGGTCTCTTTCATATTCATGGTGCTGGTGACCATAGCCGTCTGGGTTTACTGGAAGAACCCGGCGGGCCATTTCCTGGTGGACTCGCTGGCGCTGTTCGCCATAGGGTTCCTTATCTACGGGCCCGTCATGCTGATAGGCGTCAGCGCCGTGGACCTGGCGCCCAAGAAAGCCGCCGGCACCGCCGCGGGCTTTACCGGCTTCTTCGGTTACGTGTTCGGCGCGGTCATAGCGGAGCTGGGCCTGGGCCGCATAGTGGACCGTTGGGGCTGGGACGGCGGTTTCACGCTGCTGCTCGGCGCCTGTTTTATCTCCCTGATCCTTTTTGCCGCCACCTGGAAAGTCCACCACAAGGCGGACAGGGCGGCCTGATGCCGGATATTAAACCCATGCTGGCCGCGGCTTTACTGCTGCTGGCGGGAGCCCGGGCGCAAGCCCAACAGACCACCATACGCCTCACCAGCGCCGACGGCTGCGCCCTGGAAGCCTTTTACCTGGCGCCCTCTTCCGGCGCCTATATCTTTATCAATACGCACGGTCTTGGCTCATCCAAGAACGAGTGGGCGCC
Source organism: Elusimicrobia bacterium GWC2_61_19 (assembly GCA_001799795.1). Classification (GTDB taxonomy): domain Bacteria; phylum Elusimicrobiota; class Elusimicrobia; order Elusimicrobiales; family UBA9959; genus UBA9959. Next base: position 67,042 of record MGUD01000022.1, on the reverse strand, counting down.
TTTCCAGGAGGAACTTAAGAAGGCCGGTTACGGTTATCTGTCGCTGGACCTGCGCGGCCACAACGAAAGCCGGACCTGCGGCGGACTGAAGACGGACTACCGGAATTTTTCCAAGGCCGACTGGAACAACGCCTCCCGCGACATAGCGGCCGCGGCCGCCTGGCTTGCGAAAAAAGGCTTTTCGTCGAGGAAGCTAGTGTTCTGCGGCGCCAGCATAGGCGCGAATCTTTCCCTTAAAGCCGCCGCGGAAAGCCGGCGGAAGCCGGCGGCGGTGATCTTGCTTTCGCCAGGGCTGGAATACGCCGGCGTGAACATTAAAGATTATTTTTTAGCCCCGAGGAGCTACCCGGTACTGACCACGGCCTCGGACGACGACCCTTACGCCAGCCAGAGTTCCTCCCTGTTCATAAGAACGGCCCGTGCCGGCAGCCTGCGGCCTGACTTTATCGACGGAAAGGGCGGCCACGGCGTGAGCATGTTAAATAACCCGGACGTTCTGCCCGCAGTACTAGCCTGGGTTAAGAGTAAAGCCGTCAAGCGCCGCTAGCCCGGGCCGAGCGGCCCGCCTTTCACATACACCACTTCGTTGCCGCACTCGCAAAACCTGAAAGGACAGGCCTGCGCCCCCGCCCCCATGTTAAAATCCCTGTCGAAGAACTTCCCCACATAGCCGCCCTGGGAGCAGCGGATCATGTCGCCGTTGAACTGCAGGCGGCCATAGCTCCGCCCGGCGTTGCACAGGGCCCCGCGCGTAACCCGCGGCGCCAGCTGGTACTCCCGCGCGAAATCATCCGTCTTGCGTTCCGTGTCGGTCCGGCCGCCCCCCGCCGCCCGCCAGGCCAGGGGGCCGTACTTGCCGACAAATTCACCGCGGGCCAGCCATTCCACCAGGCGCCTGCCCTGGCGGGAATAGGCGGCGGGGTAAGCGCGGCCGCGCCACTCGCCGCGGAACGGCTGCACGACGGGATAAATACCGCGCGCCATAAAAGCGTCCACCCAGTCCGGCAGCTGCCGCAGGAACGGCGGATAAGCCACTATCGACGCCCCGGCGTGAAAACCGGCCCGCCGCAGGGAAGCCACTTTTTCGGCGAAAGCGTCGGCCGACCCCGCGGCCTGGTGATGAAAACTCGCGGAAAAAGCCACCTTGGCCGGGTCCAGCTTTCCTATTACCGAGGCCGGGGCCCAGGCCAGGTTAGTGATGACGAAGACAACGTTGCGCTTCGACAGCCGCGCGACTATTTGCTCAAAACCGGGATAGACGAAGGGCTCGCCGCCGGCTATATAGATCTCGGCACCGCCGCAGCGGTCGTTAAAGCGGTCCCAATGCCCGGCCCACTCCCCGGGCGGCAGGTAGACGTTGCCGCCGGAAAAGTCGTCCCAGTGCCCGTGGAACCAGCAGTAGGGGCAGTCGTAATTGCAGGCCGCGTGGATATTCCAGGACAACTGCACGGCGGCGGGCGGGTTGCCGCGCGCCGGCGACGGCGGATTGGGGACAGGGTCCGGGCGGCGCGACGGCTTAAAGCCCGACATCAGCCGGGCCAGCGCCATATCCGAACGAAGATCAAAAACGAAACAAACCGGTTTGGCCAAACGGGCCGCCGTTGCCCCGGCCGCATAGCGGACGTCGTCCATTACCGCGGCCAGAAAGAGCCGGGCCCTTCCACGCAGCCGGAACAAAGCCGCCTCCAGCGCGCTCCAGCCGCGCGCCGCCGCGGCGCCCGCGCGCAGCGGCACACCTCTTAAAAAATACCAGGCACGGGACAGCCGCGCGGTCAGGCGCAGGCAACCGCCTCTCGCCGCATAAAAAACATCCTGCGCCCTGAAGCCCAGGTAACGCGCCAGGTCCCACAACCGCCCGACGGCGGCCCGCGGAGAACGCAATTCACGCAGACGCGGCAGGATATATGACGGTTTAAAAAGCAGGCCTAAACGGAAGGGCGGGAGAGGTGTCATGTGCGGTTCTGTCCGGGCCCGGACGCCCGATATTTTAATCCGCGGCCCCGGTAAGTTTCTGTATGGCGGCATTAGCGATGGTAAGCCCGAATATGCCGGTAAGCGTGGGAAGGCTGCCCAGCGCGGCGCGGCGGCGCCCCTGCTCATGGAACTCTGTTTCCGGGTCCACCTGGCGTTTTTTCTTCAGCTCGCCCACCGGCTCCAGGGAATAAACGCAGGTGAAATCCAGATGCGTGCCGCTTTTTCTGAGGAGGTTGCGCACCTTGGCGGCCAGCGGGCAGCCCACCACTTCTTTTATCGGGCCGACGCGCACCGCGGCCGGATCCGTGCGCAGGGCGGCGCCCATGGAGGCGATCAGCGGCAGGCCGCGCTTCACCACCTCGGCTATCAGCCCGGCTTTGGGGCCCAGCGAATCTATGGCGTCTATCACCAGGTCCGGGGTGCCCTCCAGTATGGCGTCGAAAGTGCCGGTATCGGCGAACAGGTTCATTTTTTCCGCGCGGCAATGCGGATTTATGTCCAGCACGCGCTCTGCGGCCAGGTCGGCCTTGTGCCGGCCCAGGGTGGACCCCAGGGCGTAGAGCTGCCGGTTAATGTTGCTGGCGCGCACCACGTCGAAATCCACCAGGCGCAGGCGGCCCACGCCCGAGCGGGCCAGGCCCTCCACGGCATAGCTGCCCACGGCGCCCATCCCGACGATGACCACGAACGAGTTTTTAAGACGCTCCAGCTTTTCTTCGCCCAGCATCAGTCTTATGCGCGCAAGTCTGTCGTCCATAGTGTCAGCCGCCTATATGTTCAATGAATTTTTTTCCGTTGACCAGTGAAAGCTCCGCCAGCTCCCCGGCGGGTTTGCCCAGCACGCCGGCGGCCGCCGTTATCACCGCCGCTATGCCGGCCGGACCGCCGCGCCAGCCGGGCGCGTCCGCCTCGGGGGCCTCGGTCTCGAACAACAGCCTGTCGGCCGGCGCCGCCAGCAGCGCCCGTCGGAGTTTTTCCCTTTTATTGTCCAGGATGGCGCCGCTGAAAGAAAAATACGCGCCAAGGGAGGCGAACTCGGCCATCAGCTCGGCCGGCCCGCCGTAAGAGTGGAACATGAAAGGGCCGGGCTTCTCTTCCTTTATTATCTCCAGCATCCCGCCCCAGGCTTTTACGCAGTGCACGCAGGCGGGCCGCTCCAGTTTCTTGGCCAGGCGCAGCTGCGCCGCGAAGATCCCTTCCTGCCGCGCCAGGTCCGTGGCGTTTTGGCCGCCGTCCAGGCCTATTTCTCCCACGCAAGAGGGAACGCGCAGCAGCAGGCCTTCCAGTTTTTCAAGCCAGCCAGGAGCGCCTTCCTTGATGAACCAGGGATGCAGCCCGAAACACGGGATAATGCTCCTGTTCTCCGCCGCCAGGGCCGCCACCGCCTCCCAGTCGCCCGGGCTGGTGCCGTTGCAAAGCATCAGCTCCACCCCGGTCTCGGCGGCCCGGCGCATGGCGTCGGAATATTTATTCCGGGCCTGGTAAGACTGAAGGTGGTTATGGGCGTCGAAGAACTTCATAAGACTTTAAGAATGCGGCGTCAGCGCCCGCCGCCGAACGTAACGGCGACCGGTTCCGTTTCCTCCGGCGGCACCTGGTACATATCCTGCTCCGAATAGCCGAACAGCCCGGCTATAAAGGTGTACGGCACCTGCCCGATACGCGTGTTGAACACGGCCACGGAGTCGTTGTAGAATTCCCGCCTGTCGGCGATCGCGTTTTCCAGCGCGGTGATCCTGCCCTGCAGGCGCCTGAAATTCTCCTCGGCTTTCAGGTCCGGGTAGTTCTCCACGGTGGCGAAAAGGGTTTTAAGGCCGCTCTCCAGCTGCCTGTCCGCCCTGGCCGTGGCGGACGGCGTCGTCGCCTCGAGGAACTGGGCCCTGGCCTGGGTTATTTTCAGGAAAGTCCCGCGCTCGTACTTCATATACGCGTTGCAGATCTCTACCAGCCGCGGGACCTCTTCGTATCTTTGTTTTTCAAGCACGGTTATATTGGCCCAGGATTTTTCGACATTGACCGCCACCCGTACAAGTTCATTATAGAGCTTGACGATATACGCGAGACCCGTTGCCGCCGCCAGCACAGGCAGCGCTATCCAAAGCATTTCCATCGTTCGCCTCCGTTATGCGCCCGTGAGCCGCCGCGCCTAGCCCTGCATAAAAGTCCACAGCGCGTAGATGATCAGGCTGCCGCCCGCCGCGCCGGCAAGGGCGTTAGAGTAAGAGAACTGCTGGGCCAGGTCCTCTTCGCTCATGTCCGAAATTATAAACGTGGCCTCGCCGGTTCCCTTGCCCACGGCGATCTCCTCGCCCAGGTCCCCATTGGTCTCGCGGGAGAAAGAATTGATCTTTTCCTCCAGCTGCCGGATATCCTGCCTGACCCTGTCGCGCGCCGCTTCCTGCGCCTGCGGCCCGGTCCACTCCCGGGGTTTGCGGTCCACGTCGGCCAGCAGGCCGTGCAATCTTTCCAGTTCCTGGCGGTAATGCGCGGCCTGGTCGAAGTCCGCGCCGGTAAAATCCCTCAGCTTCCCGACCGTGCCGGCGACATACAGCCGCTCGCCGCCCCGTATGCTCCACTCCGTAATGATCTCGGGCGGGTCTTCGCTCTGCACGCGGTCGGTCAGGCGCATTTCCGCGCCCTTCGGGGACACCAGGATCCTGCCTGTCCCGTCGTCCAAATAAAAAGGAGACCCGGATTCCCCTTCCCTTACGGTCCGGCTGCTGCGGTGCCGGCCGCTGTCCGTAATGACTTCCACTTTATATTTGTAGTAAAGGCACGGCAGTTTGGCATAGGGGCTGACCAGCATGATGCGCGGTTTGGCCACGCCTTTAAGTTCCGCGAAACCCATCGCCACCGACCGGACCTTCGAAGTCGGGGTGTCCGCCATCACCTGCTTTTTCCCCGAATTAAAAAGGGCGTAAAGCACGAGCAGGATGCCGGCAATTAAAGCCGCCAGGGTTAAGGTCATCGTATGTCCAGCGGATAGTTTATCAGTTTTTTCAGGCGGCGGTAACGGGGAGCGCCGCGGCGGCGAAAAGCCGTGCGCTGCCGGGATTTTGCGCGCGGGGCCGCAATATCCTATTATTCAGTAGGAGGAAACATGATAAAACTTTTAATACTGATCTCCGTGCTCTGCGCGCCGGCCCGGGCGCAGGAAGTTAAAACCATAGCGGTGCACGGCCACCGCGGCAGCCGCGGCACCGCGCCCGAAAATACCATCCCGGCCTTCAAGGCGGCTCTTATGGCCGGGGCCGACGTGCTTGAGATGGATATGGGCGTGACCAGGGATAACGTGCTGGTTATTTCGCACGAACCCCGCGTCACCCCGGAACGCTGCCTGGGCCCGGACGGCGCAAAACTGGAAAAAGCCGTTCCCATCCGTTCGCTGACTTTGGCCGAGCTGAAGAAATACGACTGCGGCTCGCTGGTCAACCCTAAATTCCCGCGGCAGATAGCCGCGCCGGGGGAACGCATGCCCACCCTGGACGAGGTGTTCGCCCTGGTGAAGGCCTCCCCCTACCCGGCCGCCGCCAAAGTCGAATTCAATATCGAAACCAAGATCTTCCCCGCCGAGCCGGAACTCTCCCCCGCCCCGGCCGGCTTCGCCCGCCTCGTTGTCGACGCGGTGAAGAAAGCCGGGATGGAAGCCCGTGTGATGGTGCAGTCTTTCGACGTGCGCACCCTTAAGGAAATTAAAAAGCTGGCCCCGGCCATACGCACCTCCCAGCTGACCTACGAGGAACTTCTGGATTTTGTGCCGGCGCTTAAGGCCGCCAGGACGGATATCTGGAGCCCCAACTCCAAGTGGATAACGCCCGAAGCCATAAAGGAAGCCCACGCGGCCGGCATAAAAGTGGCGCCCTGGACGATAAACACCCCCAAGGAGTGGGACATGGCCATAGCGGCCGGCGTGGATGCCATCATAACGGACTATCCCGCCGACCTGGTGAACTACCTGGCGGCGAAACGGGACGGCAAGAAAACACCGTAGCGCCCGGGCCGTAAATAAAAGAACCGCGCCGTAGTTCCGGCGCGGTTTCTCTATGCGGCTTCGCCCCGCGTTAGTATTTTCCCTTGAAACTTTTCACCAGCTTCTCGAAGACCGGCAGGTTTTCCGCGAAGAACTCTTTAGGGGCGTTAAATTTAAGAACGTAGAAGCCTTCCTTGGCCGGCAGCACGTACATCTTTTCCTTCAGCTGCACGCTCTCGTCGGACTTGCTCTCGGGGTGGAGGTATTCCATGACCTCGCTGGCCAGCTCGAACCCCTTGCGGCCGTTGAGTTTTATTTTTTTCACCGGCTCGTAGGCCTCACGCTCGCTTTTAACCTCACCCAGCGCGTTGCTGGAATTGCGGTCAATAAAGTCCTCGTGTCCGTCGAAGTCCTCGTTCTCCCCGGCATAGTAAGACACGGATATTGAGGTGGGCGCCTTGTCAGACCTGGGGGCCAGCAGCTGTATTTCGAATATCCTGTATTCCTCGTCCTTGTTCTTTTCCCGCTGCAGCGTCCAGGCGGCCGGGATAAGGCAGGAGAAGTAGCCGTGGTCCATGGAATATTTCTTGTACTGCGCCGGCGCCTTGGGGGCGGCGGCGGTGCCGCCGGCGTGGATAACACCCGCCGCGAAACAAAAAGCTATTGCCGCAAGAAATATCTTTTTCATAAAATCGGGGGCGCGTGAGTCCCGCCCGCAGAGCCCGTCTTCAGAGTTTTGAGCGCCTTGCGGCCCTCTTTGTCGGCGGCGCTATAGCGGTCCTTGTAAACGCCCAGCGCCGACAGGTCCCCCTCTATTTTAGCAAGTGCGGCGGTGCTAATTTCACCCACCGAACCGGCCAGTTCCTCCGGGGTCATTTCCATGGCTTCCGGCAGGGTAAGATTGACGGCGTCGGCGCGCGCCAGCTCCGCCGGCGTAAGCGCCGCGCGGCGGGAGAGTTCTTCTGAAACCGCGCCCAGCACCTGGGCGGCGGCCGCGTCCAGCGAAGGCAGACCGGAGAAATAAAGCTGGCGCACGGTGTTGGCGAAACCTTTTGACCCGCTCTTTTTATACTTGGTGGCTATGGCCACGCGCTTGGAAGCGTAAGAGGAGAGGTCCCGGCTGCCGTCCATTATGTTCTTGAAAGCCGCGTCTTTGCGCAGTTTCTCGTTGGTGTAGAGCCCCTCCAGCGACATGGCCTCTATTTCGTCCTCCTGCACGCGCGGCTTGTAGACGCCGCGGTTCTTGGCCCAGGTGTCCTGCATCTGGTGGGCGGCTTCGTAGACCACGGCCGGCGACATATACTTGGCGATCTCGGCCACCTGCGCGCGGCTGCGCATCACGGAGTCGGCGGTGTACCCTTTCATGCGCATGTACTGCTGGACGGTTTCGGAATCCAGCACAATGGTCTTTGTGGCCGGGTCGTAGCGGGAATATTTTCCGTCGCAGGGCTTTATTTCTATCTTGAGCGGCCCTTCCTTGGCGTAGAAAGCCAGCACCTTATTGCCGGCCCTGGTGCCGGCCAGCTCTTTAGCGACCGCCGGTCCCAGCATGCCGCCGAGCAGGGCGCGCTGCTGGGCGGGCAGCACCTCTTTGGGCAGGGAGTCGCGCGCCGCGTGGATCCTGGCTATGTCGTCGTTCCCTTTGGCCGCGCCGCCGTCGAAGAAGTTGCCCAGCAGATACGCCTGGTCCGCCAGGGTTTTGCCGGAAAGCTGCGCCAGTTGGGCCGGGGTGAGCAGGCCGGAGGCCTTGACCCTGTTTACGGACTTCTGCAGCGCCACCTGGTCTTTGGCCGAGGCGAGCACGGCGTCGTCGTAGACCAGGAAAGCCGGGTCCTGCTTCATCAGCTGGGAGATGATCGTGTTGCGCTCGCCGATCACCATGGCCGCCCAGGCTTCTTTTGTAACGGTGACGCCCTGGCCGGAACGCAGGGTGGCCTGGTCCCAGCTCATGGCGCGCACGGCGGTCATGGTGCCGAAAACTATATCCCACTGGCGGATGGCGTTCTTTACCGTTTCTTTTTTGGAGCGCGGGTAGGCGGGCTGGTATTTTTCCAGCCAGGTCAGCAATTTTTCCGGCTCCGGCCCTACCCCGGCCCCGGCCAGGGGTTTGTCGGCGTCTATCCTTATGGAAAGGGCCTGGCTGAGCTTGTTGGCTTTGGTCCCGTCCCAGGGCATGGCCAGCAGATCCTTCAGGTCTTTAAGAGCTTCGGCTTTTGAAATAAGGGCGGACGCCTTATCTTCTCCGGCGGCCAGGTCTCTCGCCTCGCGGTCATTTAGAAATACCGAGGCGGCGGCCGGATCTCCCAGGGAGAGGGAATACTCGTAGGCGGCCAGGCGCTCCGCCGCGTTCTGCGCGAAAGCGCCGGTACCGCAAAGCAGCAGGCCCGCCGTAAGAACGGCCAGGCGCAGCGTTTTCGCGGTCAGGCAGGTCATAAATTACGGCTTAAGCCGCTCCTCCATCATGTCGCGCAGGAAATCGTCCCAGAGCGAATCGCGGGAGAAGGCCAGTTTTTCGTAGTTGGCCGAGTTATAGCGCAGCTGGGGGATGTAGACGGCCAAGCCGTGCGCTTTGGTCATGGAGGGCAGACCGGTATCCCGGACCAGCAGCGTCCCCTCCATATAAGCCCTTAGACTATTGGCGGCGTTCTTCACCTCCGGACTTTTCGCCAGCAGGCCGTTGACATTGTCGAGGTAGTCGAGCAGATCACGGGAATCTTTCATCTCAAAACTATACGTAGCGTCCACCGCCGCCCTGGAAGTGGCGGCCGCGAAGGCCTTCGGGTCCCGCCTGACCGCGCTCACCCAGTAGTTGAGCATATTCACAAAACCAGGCAGAGCGGACGAGCGGAGAGCCGACAGGGTGACCTCGTCCTCGTAATAAGCGCCATAGGCGTCCACCATCAGGGCGCCCAGGGCCTCCGCGTCCATGCCGGGCCGGGCCGACAGCGGCCCGAGGATCTCGTCGTAGGGAAAGCTGTCCCCGGGAATGACCTCTTCGGAACCGACTATGACCTTGGCCGCGTCCTTGAATTCGTAAGCCACGCCGGCCATTTGCATCAGGCAGGCGTCCGTGGCGAAGACGTCGATCTTTTTACCCAGCGCCTGCTTTATCTGCCCCAGCGCCAGGCCCAGCTGGTCCACTTCCATGTGGTTCTTGCTGGCGTCGTCGTAGGAGATGCCCAGGCGCCCGGCGCCGTGGTTCCAGATCACGACCGCGGTTTTGCGGGCCGGGAAGCGGCGCGCGGCGCGTTTAACGAACCGCACCAGGTTGGCGGTGCTGCCCATGTCGCCGTCATTGGAGGAATAAAAGGGCCGGGAATTTATTTTACTGGTGTCCGCGTCCCTGGTCACAAAAATTGTCCTGGAGCCGCGCTGGAACCTGAGATTGCGGTCCGCCGAACCGTCGGCGCCCATTATGCCGTACTCCACCACCACGGCCATCCGGTCGGTGGAGCCGATTTTTTCCATGTCGTTGATGCTTTTGTCGGCGAAGCCGAGTATGCCCAGGTCGTTAACGCCGTTTATGAACACCATGACCAGCCACTCGCGTTCCTCCTGGACGGCGCTCTGGGGGACGACCGCTGCGGGCGCGGCTACCGCGGGGGCGGCCACCGCGGGCAGGGGACTGTTGGAGTAAAGGCTGTCAAAAGAAACATCCTGGGCTCTCAGGCCCATTGCGAGGACGGCTACCGCCGCCAGAGCTGCAAGGACGGTTCTTTTCATAACGTTCCCTACTATATTCTCGCCCGCAGTTTGACTTTTATCAAAGGTCCAAAGACCCATGGGCGCCTGGGCCATAGGGCCCAAGATAGCGGCTACAATAGGGGAATCGACGGCGCCTATAGATATTATAGGCGAATATATTGACTTGTCAAGGCCGGGGGATGGACTAACGCAGCACTTCGGCCGCGAACGCCTTCACTTCCTCCATGAAACCCTGCCAGGCGTCTGCGGGCAGGAGCCCCGCGCGCTTGAACAGCACCAGGAAGTTGCGGGCCCCCTGCACGCGCAGCCCCAGGTTGCGCTCGAACCAGGCCGCGCGCTCCGGGGTGAAGAACATGTGGACGGCGCCTTCTTCGGGGCCGGTCAGGCGGTATTTATCGGAGAACAGAGGGAAAGCAGGCAGATCTATATCCTTAAAGCCGATGGCCTCGCCTATCTTATACATGAACGTTTCCGGCTTCAGGTCGAAATCCGGCACCTGACAGCGGGTGCATTCAATAAGGGCCAGCGTAAACTTGTGTGTGGAACTGTTCTTGCCGCTGCCGGTAGTATAGCGATAGTCGAAAAAACGCAGTTCTCCCGCCGGCGAGGGGACTTGCATAAGGTTCGAGGCCTTGCGCGCGCGCCCCGACCGGAAAATTTCAAGGCCGGTGGCTTCCAGAAAGGCCGGCTCGGGCCCCTCCGGCGACCACCGCAGGCCGGCGGAGACGGCCAACACCTCCAGCGCCTTGCGGCGCCGCCAGCCGGCGTATAAACTCAGGCCGATCACCGCGGCCGCTATAGCCAGTATGATGAACCACGAGTATTCCCTGAAAAATTCCATGAGTCCCTCCGGACGCGCGCCCAAAACGATCTAATTCCCGCCGGTTTTATCCAGGTTCAGTCCATCCAGCCCCTGCTGGGCGGTTTTTTCAAAAAGCGTCTTGGCCGCCTTGGCCTCCCCCACATGCCCCACGGTGGCCTTAAGGTAATTACCGGACGCCGCGGTCAGCCCGGCGGCTTTCACCGGGCCGGTGGAAACAACGGCCGCCGCCGTATCCTCCGCTTTCGGCTGCGGCACGGTCTCGGGCGCGCGCTTTTTGCACGCCGCCGCGCCAACGGCCAGAACAAGGACCGGTAGTATGAATATTTTTTTCACAAGCCCCCCCGACGAACGCTAAAGTTTAATTATACGCTCAGCTATCTGCACCGAATTAAGAGCCGCGCCCTTATACAGGTTATCCGAAACAATCCAAAGCTGAAATTCGTTGGCCGCCGTCTTGGCACGTCTTAGCCGCCCGGCGTAAACTATCTCCGTGCGCTGCCCGTTCTCCAGCGGCGTGGGATAATTTCCGGGTTTCGCGTAAAATTTCAGCCCGGGCGTGCGCCCCAGCTCTTTTTTAAGGGAGCCGAGCGAGCACGGCCGCGCGACCTTGAACCAGACCGCGAGGGAATGGCCGCGCAGCACCGGCACGCGCACGGCGGTGGAGCTGATCTTTATTCTTTTATCGCCCCAGATCTTCTTCAGCTCGCCCTCCACCTTGTTTTCCTCGACGGAGTTGCCCTCGGCGTCGAAGCCGCCCACCTGGGGGAAAAGGTTGAAGGCGATGGGCCGCGGGAAGCGGCCGTTGGCGGCGGGCACCGCGCCTTTTTTAAAATAGGTCCTGAGCTCCTCTTCCAGCTGCCCCATAGCGGCTTTACCCGCCCCCGAGACGGCCTGGTAGGTGGCCAGGCGCAGCTCCGTCACGCGGAACTTCCGGTGCACGGCGGCCAGCGCCACGGCGGCGCCGGTAAGGGTGCAGTTGGGCCCGGCGACAAGTTTCCTGGACGGCTTAAGTTCCCCCCCGTTAACCTCCGGGATAACCAGCGGCACGCTCGGAGAAAGCCGGAACCTGGACGAATCGTCTATACACCACGTCCCGGCCGCGGCCAGCCGCTTGGCGAAGCGCCCGGAAACCTCGTCGGTGGAGACGAAGAAAGCGATGTCGGCTTTTTTAAGGGCGCTCAGAGTGGGGGCGGCGCAGGCGTATTTTTTGCCGCGGAAGGACACGGCGTCCGGACGGCGGCCGGAATTAAAAGCGTAAAAGTCCCCGACGGGAAAATGCCGGCTTTCCAGCAGGCCGAGCAGCTCCCCGCCCACCATGCCGGACGCGCCCACCACGGCTATATTGTATTTTCTCACTCGGCCTCCGGGGCCCTGGGCGCCGGGGCCGGCACGGTTATTTCCTTGGAGTAGCCGGTGTTCTCCAGATTATCCACGGCCGCGGCGCGCAGGTAGAACATTTCCTTGGACAGCTCTTCGCGGCCGAAGGTCCAGAAATAAGGCGCCTTGAACATGTAGCGGGTCACCCGCTGCCAGTCGAATTTGTCGTAGGAGATCTCCAGCCAGGCGGCCCGGATATCCTCGCCGATGGCGGTAAAAGAAGCGGTGATATTCTCGGCGTCCAATTCGGCCGAAAAGCCCTTTATGAAGACCTTGTATTCGTTGGCCGGCACGAGTTTTATCGCTATGGCCGGTTTCAGGCCGGAGATCGGGGTTTCCAGCACGCCCTCTCCGGAAGGCGGATTGCCCTTTATGGAGCGGTTCAGCCAGACGTCCTCTTCGGTGCTGTCGCTCAGGGCCGCGGAAATTATGGGCGAACTGGAGGCCGCGGTGAAATACCGCGACGAGGACCACAGGGCCAGGTAATTGGGGTTCTCGGCGGACACGCGCGCCAGCGGGATCTCCGTCCAGAGCCAGCGCGCCGAATCCACCCCGTCGAGAGAATCGTTGGGCAGGGGCTCGCGCGGCAGGTCGGCCGCGTCCACCAGGAAATAGGTATGGTCGGAATTGAACGAGGGGGCCTGGTTGACCGCCATATAGATCTTGCCGGGAATGGGCGTGGTGTCCCAGGACGCAGGCCAGGACATGATCTTGGCCCGGCCGAGCTTGGCCCCGATGAAGGCCTTGGCGTACCCGCCGGCGGGTATCGGCGGGAGCTTCACCACCCAGCAGTTATTGTAGCCCACGTACCAGTCCGCGTGGAAGCCGCCGTCGGCGTAAAGATAATATTTCCCCAGGTTCCTTTCGGGGGCGTAGTAGGCGGGCACCGGGGACTTGGCGGAAAAAGCGGAGACCTTTTCCGCGTCGGCGGGGGCCGGCGCCTGGGCGTGGGCCGCGCCGGAACCGGCGGCCAGCAGCCAGAGCGCGAGAAGATAGCGCATATTCACCTTGTGCTACTTTTTAAGAATTCGTGTTACCCTGTCCAGATCGTCCAGCGAGAAGTAATGTATCACTATTTTACCATTCTGCGGCCCGGACCCGGGACAGATCTCGACCTTGGTGCCGAGGGTCTTTTCCAGCGAGGATTCCAGTTCCTGGGCCTCAGGGGTCTTGCGCGACCCGCCGCGCGGCGCGCGCGGCGCGTGGGGCCGTTGGGCGTGAAAGCCCTGCGCGAAATTCTCTATGTCGCGCACGGAAAGCTTTTCGGCGATTATCCGCTGAAAGGCTTCGCGGCGCTTGGCGGAGTCGGGAATGGAGATGAGGGCGCGGGCGTGGCCCTCGCTTATAACGCCGCCCTGTATACCCTGGCGGATATCCTCGTCCAGCTCCAGCAGGCGCAGCGTATTGGAGACGGCCGCGCGGCTCTTACCCACGCGCTTGGCTATATCCGCCTGCGACACGCCGAAATTCTGCATCAGCTGGCGGTAGGCCAGCGCGGTGTCCACCGCGTTGAGGTCTTCGCGCTGGATATTCTCTATAAGGGACAGGCCCAGCTTCTGCTCGTCATCCAGGTCTTTCTTTACTATGGCGTCTATCTCCGCCAGGCCGGCCAGCCTGGACGCGCGCAGCCGCCGCTCTCCGGCTATCAGCTCATAATGGTCCTCGCCGTGGTCCTTCCAGACGGAGATGGGCTGCAGCAGCCCCCGCTCCTTGATGGACTCGGACAATTCCGCCAGCGCGGCCTCGTCGAAATTCCGCCTGGGCTGGTAGCGGTTGGGGCGTATCTTTCCCACGGGGATGCGCTGCACCATATCCCCGGAAATATCATTATTGTTAACCTTCGTTATAAGGGAGTCTATCCCCCTGCCTAAAGCCTTTCTCATATATTATCTCCTTAAAAATCTATCGAGGCTCAGCCTCGATAGACAGCCGGCGGAGGTTCAACCTCCGAGGTCGTATTCCAGCTCGGCTTCCTCGTTAACGTAGAGGTCCGATTTCTTATAGGCCGAAATGTCCACGCCGCGCCTGGCAAGAAACTCCAGGGCCAGCTCCTTGTAGGCCAGGGCCCCGCGGGAACTGGGGTCATAGACAAAAATGGATTGGCCGAAGCTGGGGGCCTCCGCAAGCCGCACATTGCGCGGGATAACGGTCTTATATAGCCTGTCTCCGTAATACTTGCCTATCTCCCCCTTAACCTGGTTGGCCAGGTTTATGCGGGAGTCGTACATGGTAATGACGCCGCCGTCTATTTTCAGACCGGGGTTGAGCGCCTGGCGGATCTTCTCAACGGTATTCATGAAGTAGGCAAGCCCTTCCATCGCATAAAACTCGCACTGCACGGGGGTGATGACCGAATTGGAGGAATTAAGGGCGTTGACCGTGAGCAGGCCCAGGGAGGGTGGGCAGTCTATGATAATGAACTTGTACATGTCCCCTATCTTGGCCAGGGAGCGCTTAAGCACCGATTCGCGGGAGAATTCGCTGACCAGTTCTATCTCCGCGCCGGCCAGGTTATGGCTGGTGGGGACTATATCTAGCCACTCCACCGACGTCTGGTGGATAGCGGACTCTATAGGGGCTTTGCCGCAAAGCACGTCGTAAATGTTCTTGTTGTTCTTGGTTATGTCCACGCCCAGGCCGGAAGTGGCGTTGCTCTGGGGGTCGAAGTCTATAAGGAGGGTCTCATAATCAAAGGCGGCCAGGGCCACGGCCAGATTAATAGACGTGGTGGTCTTGCCGACACCGCCCTTCTGGTTAGCTATCGCCACTATTTCAGCCATATAAGCTCCATTGCCTTCACAGGGGTTATCGATATCCTGTTCGTTACGGGATGGATAATTTGTTTTCACGTGAAAACAATAATCTTTACCGTCAGATTAATTCTATAGATTTAATCCCGGCAAGTCAAGGCCGATGGCGCGCCCAGGCTATATATAAGGAACAGGGTGGCTAATTGAGGGGCATTGTTTTCACGTGAAAACACCAAAGCACGCCTTTAGCGCAAAGAAACACCCCCAAGGCACTGGCCTTGGGGGCAAAAACCTCTTCATGGTATTTTCAGAGGGATATTGTTTTCACGTGAAAACTTTACTTTCCCCCCATGCGTCTAGCGGCCTCCTCGGCATCTATACTCCCCTTCTCCAAGTCCTCCAGTATCCTGGCTATGGCGTCCCGCTTCTCCCTGCGCTGCCCGGAGAACATATGCCCCCACCAGTGGCGCCCGAACAGAGCGTCCCAAATAGACATCAACCCTATGGCCACAATTATTATCGGCCAGTCCCTGCTAAACTTGAAAGAAAGACTTACATAACCCAGGTTGCTCGCCCAGATCAGGCCGCCCAGGCCGGCCATGATCAAGCCCCAAAAAAACTTCCGCATGCTGAATGCCAACATAATTGCCTCCTTGCAGTGTAAGTGAGGCCCGACCTCAATTCCCCGAGGTCGGGACTCCACCTTATTTACTCGATAAATATCTCCACCTTATCCCCCCCGTCCTGCACGTCTATGATCCTCATGGGCTCAGCCCCCTCTATCGCTTCCTGTATCTTGCCAAGATCAACGTCATAACCCTTGGCGGCCAGAGTGGCCTTTATCTTACCCTCTATAAACGGAGCCATGAACTTCGCCCAGCCCAGCGGCACGTTTACATTAACCTTGGGCTCGGCGGACCCGCTCTCATACACACGAATGCGGAGCAGCCGTCCCTTGCCGCCAGCCGCGCCGTCCGGCTGGGCCCTCCCAAGCGCCTCCAGCAGTTCCATGGCTTCGGTCGAGGAGATCTTCTTTTCCTCCAGCAGTTTAAGTATCCGCATTTTTTCTTCGTTCATATAAATTCCTCAGGCCTCCAGGCCCCTTAACAGAACTATCGCTTCCTGAGCGGTTATCTCCCCCCGCTCCAGGCGCTCCACTATACCCAGCCGGCGCCTTTTCGCCTCGGCCTGAAGACTGCCCAACCCCAGCCGGTTCAACAACGCCTCCAGCCTGCCTTTGACCGTAGGGTAAGAAATGTTCAGCTGGCGCTCCACCTCTTTAATATTCCCCCGCGCGGCCAAAAAAACCCTTAAGAAATTCTCGTCCTCCGGAGCGAGAGCGGCAAACTGCGGCAGCTCAAAACTACCTTTTATGGTAGTTTTACAATCCGAGCAGCAAAGCTCGGTCACAACCACACGGCCGCTGCAGGATGGGCACTTATTAGGAATATTCATTTTATTAATCCCTTCCTTGACTTTGTTAATGTTTGCCTCACTATAGTTAATCATAACACACGTATTTTACGATGTCAAGCCCTTTTCTGTTACAAAATGAAAAGGTATAAGGGGGGACAAAAAAAGAGGCCCGGGACTGGCCCAGGCCTCTTCATGGTGTTTTCAGACGCTCAAAAATCACCGCCGCCGGAATCGTCGGGCCCGGAACTGCCGCCGGAATCGGAGCCACCGCCGCCGCAGCCGCCGCCGTCGTCGGTGTCGTCGGGGCCGCTACCCGTGTCGCCGGAGCCGGAGCCATCGTCCGTACCATCGGGCCCGGTTGTGTCGGGCTTAGGCTTTGAAGACTTCGCATAAGCCGTGCCGCAAAGCAGGTTAGCGCCGGTCATTGTGCCGTAAACCAGCACCATGAACAGCAGGAAAACCGCGGTTAAAAGTTTTTTCATTGAAACCTCCCGTAACTCTTGGATAATTTTAGCAAAATCCCCCGCTTCTGCGGGGGACTTTGGTCCCGATCCCGTATTTTTTCCGCCCTATTGCGCCGGGGGCCCCTGGACACTTGCCCTGTCCAGGGGGGGAACATTTATTTCTTCTCTATGGAGATAAAAGGCACGCCCGCCCCGACGTAACCGGGCAGCACGCCGTTCCACTTCTCAATGGCTTTCAGCTGGGCGTCCACCTTACGCAGCTCGATGAGCTGGGGCGTGACCTGCTCGCGCTGCATGCGCAAAGCTTCGGCCTCGCCGCGGGATTTGGCGATCTGCTGCTCGGCGTCGCGCTTGGCTTTCTCGACGAGCTTGCCGGCCATCTGGGCCTGCTGGTCCGCCACCTGCTTATCCTCCACGGCCTTAAGGAATTGCTCGGTGAAGTCCAGGTCCACCACGGAAATATCCGTAACAATGATCTCTTTCTGAGTGAGCCGGTCCTTCACCTCTTTATTAAGCTCCTGCACGAGCTGATTGCGCTCCGAAATGACGCTTTCGGCGGAATAGCGGGCCGCTATGGCCTTAAAGACCTCCTGCACCGTCGGGTCCACGATATTGTCCACATAATTGGGCCCCAGGTTGCGGAAAATACTGACCGCGGTCTCCCGCTGGATGCGGTGATTCACGACGAGGTGCGCGTTCATGGTCTGCAGGTCCTTCGAGAAAGCCTGCGTTTTGATATTGGCGCGCTGGATCTGTATCGAGAACCTTGTGACGCTCTCGAGGAAGGGCACCTTAAAATGCAGCCCCTCGCTGTAGGAATCCACAATGCTGCCCAGCCGGGTCTTTATGGCCACCTCGCCGGGGGGGACTATAAAGAACGACGAAAACGCTATCACCGCGGCTATCACCGCGAGCGCGGGAATGAACAGCTTACCGGAAAAGTCTTTTTCCATTTTGCCTCCGTTCTGTTTTCTGAATTCGTCCACGACCCCTTTCAGGTCGTCAAAAAAGGAATTATCCATAACCTGATTATATACTTAAAGAACACGCATGTTCCACAAGCGTCTTAATTAGAATAGAATATACCCTTAAATGAAAAACCCTTTTAAAAATCATCCCAACGTCCCGCTGCTGTTCTTCATCTCCGGCATAAGCGGCCTTATTTACGAAACCGTCTGGTTCCGCATGCTGATACGCGTGTTCGGCACCACGCTGGAGGCCACCAGCACCGTACTGGCCGTTTTTATGGGCGGCCTGGCCCTCGGGGCCGTCCTGGCCGGCAAGAAAGCCGACGGGCTCAGGAACCCGCTTAAAGTTTATGCCGTGCTGGAACTGCTGGTGGCGCTGACCGCCCTGGCCGCCACCCTGGTAATGGCGGGCCTGCCGGAATTCATAGCCGCCCTGCTGCCCGAAGGCGCCGCCGGCGCGTCCGTAACGGCCTTGCGCCTGGCCGTCTCGTCCGCCGTACTGCTGGTGCCCACCGTGCTTATGGGCGCCACCCTGCCGCTGCTGGCCAGCCACCTGTCCGGCGGCACGTCGGACTCGGGGGGAAAGATCTCACGGCTTTACGCGCTCAACACGCTGGGCGCCATGCTCGGGGTGCTGGTCTCGGGCTACATCCTGCTGGGGCACCTGGGGGAAAAGGGCACCACCGCCATAGCCGCCGCCCTCAACCTGCTGATCGCGCTGCGCCTGGGGGCATACGGCCCTGAACCCAGGCAGACCCCGGCCGCCGCCCCCGCCGCCACGCCGGCGGAAGGCCGCGGCTACAGGCGCATACTGATCATCATGGGCGTCTCGGGCTTTACAGCCCTGGCCCTCGAGGTATTATGGGCGCGCACGCTGGTGCTCACCATAGGTAATTCCGTGTACGCCTTCTCCGCGATGCTGGGCGTCTATCTGCTGGGCATAGCACTGGGCAGCCTCTACGCGGAAAAGCAGGCGGGCTCGACGGAAGACCCGCTGCCCGCCCTGGCCAGGACGCAGGCGGCCATAGCCATACTGGCGGTGGCGGGCTTGGCGGCGTTCTACTTTATAGGCAGAACCACCCTGAACCCGAAATACATCTATTCCCCGCTGACGCAAGCCTCGGATATTTTTTCGCTTTTCGGCTGGACCCTGCTGATAGTCTTCCCCGTTACGCTGCTGATGGGCTTCTTTTTCCCCGTGGCGGCGCAGGCCGGCGTGCGGGCGGCCGGGCGGGTGGGCGCCATCGGGCCGCTTTACGGCGCCAACACCCTGGGCACTATCCTCGGTTCGCTGGCGGCGGGGTTCATACTTATCCCCCAGTTGGGCACCAAGTTCAGTTTCATAATCATAGCGCTGCTGGCCGCGCTTACCGGGACCTTCCTGGCGACGCTCGCCGGAGAAGCCGAAAAACGCCGCTTCACCCCGTGGCTGGCGGTTTCCGCCGGTCTGGCCATCGCCGCTTTCGCCCTGCCGGACCCCATTTTCAACATCATAAACAGACGCCTGGCCGTAAACATGCCGGGCGAGCTGGTTTATTACAACGAAGACAGGGGCGGAGCGGTCAGCGTGGTCTTTTCGCAGGGAGGGAACGTGAAATCCCTCTTTATAAACGGCTTCGCGGTCTCCGGCAACGGCGCGGCCGGCAAACTGATGTCCCATTTCCCGCTGATCTTCCAGGAAAACCCGCGGGAGATGTTCATTATCGGCCTGGGCGCGGGCAATACCATGCGCTCCGGCGTGCTGCACGGGGTCAACGTGACGGTAGCGGAACTGGTGGCCGCGGTGCGGGAAGCGGGCCCCCTGTTCGTGAGCGACTGGGCCCAACTCCTGAAAGAACGTAAATTCTCGGTGCGCCTGAACGACGGGCGCAACGAGCTGCTGCGCTCGCGCAAACTTTACGACGCCATAATCGTGGACGTGACCCCGCCCATCTACAGTTCCGGCGCGGTGAACGTCTATAGCAGGGACTTCTTCGCGCTGGCAAGAAAAAAGCTTTCCAAAACGGGCGTGTTCAGTATCTGGATCCCCAAACCCTGCTTCGAAAGCGACTATTACATGATGATCAAGAGTCTCAGGGAAGTCTTTCCTTATGTCAACGTCTGGAGCTTCCCCGGCCTGCCCGGCTTCCTGGCCCTGGCCTCCAATAACGAGCTGGACATGAACCCGGCCACGCTTGAGGCGCACATAAAGAGGGGAAATGTAAGGAAGGAACTGCCTTTCATGTCGGCGCGCTTCATAGCGGGGCTGCGCTTCATGAACAACGCCCAGGCCGAGGCCGCCGCGGCGCCGTATCCGGCGGTAACGGACGACAAACCCTACACGGAATTTCCGCTGGCGCGCTTTATGGCGTTTTCGCCGGTCTGGGACTGAAGACTTAATCCCAACCCATTGAATTCATTTCATCGTCGGAAGAAGGCGGAGGCGACTCCGCCTCTTTCTTTTTCCGGGGGGGTAACGGGCGGACAGGAGCTGCGGCCGGAGGGACAGGCGGGGGGACAGAGGCGGATTTTTCCAAGGCCGAGGCCGGCACCGCCCAATTACGGCCAAAGCGCAGTGCGGGCAGCTGACCTTTCTTAACTTTTTTAAAAACGGCGATGCGGCTTATGCCGAGCATAGCCGCCGCCTCAGGAATTGAAAAATATTCCCTGTCCATTTTCTATATTTATGTTAACTTATGTTAACCATTATTGCAAACGATAAAATGAACCGCGCGGCGGCCGATCACACCCATACAGATGGGCACCATATCCGATTAACCTGTGTTAACCGCTAAATATTACCGGCAAGGCACGGACCTAAAGCCCCAAACCGACCCGCCTGACCGGCGGCCTGAAAATTTATATACTATACAGGCTGTTTCACTATTATTATGAAAATCCTCATACTTGGCGGCACAAGCTTTTTCGGCAAGGAAACCGCCATCCGCCTTTCAAAAGCCGGCAGCGAGGTAACCGTTTTCTCCCGCCGCGCCCCGGTGGACGGCCTGCCGATGGACATCCGCCAGACCCGCGGCGACCGCACCGTCGAGATAGACCTGTCCCGCATGGCCGTGGAACCCTGGGACGTGATAATAGACAACATCTGTTACAACGCCGAGGACGCGCGCAAGGCCGTGAACGTTTTTAACGGGCGCGTCGGGCTCTACATCTACACATCCTCCGCCTCCATCTACTCCGTTCTGGACGGCTCCTCCTCCCCTTTCCGCGAGAACCAGGCGGAACTGCTGCCGCTCAAGGCCCAGCTAAAGGACAAATACGCTTACGGCCTGGGCAAATACGCCGCCGAGCGGGAATACCTGAAAGCTTTCCTGGACCACAAATTCCCGGTGACCATAGCCCGGCCGCCGGTGGTGATAGGGCCCAACGACCCGACCCTGCGCGCCTATTCCTACTGGCTGCGCCTGGCCGACGGCGGCCCCCTGTTCCTGCCGGGCTTCGCCTTCAAGAACAGGTTCATATTCTCGAAGGACATGGCCAAAGCCCTCGAGACCCTGGCTTTCGCGCGCGAGCCTTACGGCAAGGCTTATAATTTCGGCGACTCCGCCGCGATGACCCTGGACGATTTCATCAAGATCTCGGCGAGGATAATGCACAAGGAAGCGGAAGTCCTTTACCCGGACTACGCCTGGCTGAAGACCAACGGCTTCGATTTCGAGGCCTCGCCTTTCTCCATGGGCGGTGATTTCGTCCTGGACACCGCCAGGGCCGAAAAAGAGCTCGATTGGGCCTCGACCCCGGCGGCGAAGTGGCTTGAGGAGACGATAAACTGGTATCTTTTCAGCTATACCGGCCCCGCCCCGGAGAATTACGCCTCGCGCAAGCGGGAACTCGAGCTGGCCAAAAAATGGATAATGAAACTATGACCAAAGAACCGATCCCCAACGCGGCGCGCGCGAAAAAGATAAAGCTCTTCCTCATGGACGTCGACGGCGTGCTCACCGACGGCAAGATGTATTACATCCCGGGCAAGGGAAAAGAAATGGTGGAATTCAAAGCCTTCCATTCCCTCGACGGCATAGGCCTGCGCCTGCTCAACCAGTTCAATATCATTACCGGCGTTATTACCGGACGTGAGTCCCCCGGCACCGAGGAAAGGGCCAAAAGCCTGGGCATGGGTTACGCCTACCAGGGTTTCCTCTCCAAGCTGGAACCGCTGCGGCAGATCCTGGCCGACACAGGCCTAAAGCCGGAGAACGTGGCCTACATGGGCGACGACTGGACCGATATCCCCGTGCTGAAAAAAGCCGGACTCGCCTGCGCCCCCGCCAACGCCCAGGCGGAAGTAAAGGCGGCGGCGCACCTGGTCACGGCCAAAGAGGGCGGGATGGGCGCCGTGCGCGAAGTGTGCGATTTCATACTGCGCAGCCAGGGCCACTGGGAGACCGTGATGGGCTACGTGGAGACCGCGCACTGGCCTGAAATAAAAAAAGACCCCATGAAGGTTGTCCGGGAATCGAACGGGAGGGGGAAATGAGGAATATCGCTTTCGCGCTGCTGGCGGCCGGCCTGCTTTGGCCCGCGGCCGCCTCGGCCGCCTACGAGGATGAGGGACTTTCGGAGACCGTGACCTCCACCGAAACGGCAAAGAACGCCGACGAGGAGGACGATCAGACCGTGCTGCAGGAGAACGACGAGGACCTGGCGGCCTTTGTGACGGACTATATCCGCAAGGACACACAGCTCAAGGGCGCTTTCTTTATAGAGGAAAAAGCCACCAGGAAGATCCTCAAGCTGTCGCTGGCCTCGGTGGACCCCAGGCCGGTCAACGGCGAGGGCGGCGTAAAGAAAGTGACGGCCGTCTTCAAGGACGCCGCCGGCAAAAAATACACCGCTGTGTTCCACCTGCAGAACGGCCCCTGGGGCGGGCTGGACATCTTCAAGCTGGAGATAAAAGCTTCCGCGCCGCCCGCCAAGGCGGGCAAGCAGGGATAAACTATGGGACAATTTCTAGCGGCTTTCGGGGCGGGGGTCATGTCGTTCTTTTCGCCGTGCATTCTGCCGCTGCTGCCGGCCTACCTCTCCATGCTGTCGGGGTTCTCCGCCGCCGAGATAGTAAAAGGCGACGCCAAAGTGGTCACGCGCAAAGTGGTGGGCAACGCCGCCATCTTCATAACCGGCTTCACGCTGGCCTTCGCCCTGATGGGCGCGGCCGCCTCGAGCGTAGGCGACCTGCTGGCCTCTCACAAGGACCTGCTGATGAAGGTTTTCGGCGTGGTGATGACGCTGCTGGGCCTGCATATGACCGGCCTGTTCAACTTCAACTTCCTCAACTATGAGAAGCGCTTCTCCATGCGCGGCATAACCCAGGGTCCGGCGGGCTCCTTCATGATGGGCTTCGCTTTCGCGCTGGGCTGGTCGCCCTGCATAGGCCCGATACTGGCGGTGATACTCGGCATGGCGGCCGTGGCCGGCACCGCCGGCAAGGGCGTGGCCCTGCTGGTCACGTATTCGGCCGGCATGGCGCTGCCGCTGCTGGCCGCCGCTTTCCTGACGGCCAGGTTCTTCGCCTTTATGGCGCGTTTTAAAACGGCCATGCGCTATGTTGAAATAACTGCGGGAGTGGTGCTGGCCCTGGCGGGTGTGCTGCTTTTCCTGGATAAACTGACTTTCGTCGTCTGATAGGCCGCACAAATAAGAAAGGCCGCTCTGCGCGGCCTTTTTTACAGGCACACCCGGCCTAGAATTTGCGCGAGCCGGGCTTGACCGCCGGCACGCCGGCGCGGCACAAAGGGCACTCGGCTTCGGGCACGGCCGTCAGGTCCAGCTTGAGCAGGCTTACCGAAGGGAAGGGCAGGGCGCGCGCTCCCATACGGTTTATAACGGACATGGCGCCTACAACCTCCCCGCCGCAGGCGGCAACCACCGCCGCGGTCTCCAGCGTGGATTTACCCGTCGTAAACACATCTTCCACTATAATTATTTTGGCGCCTTCAGGGATGGAAAAACCGCGCCGCAGCACCATTACGTTATTCTCCCTTTCGGTGAAAATAAAATCCACGCCGAAGGCGCGGGCAGTTTCATGGCCTATTATCAGGCCGCCCATCGCGGGCGACAGGACCAGGTCCGGCCTGGCGCCCTTCCAGCCTTCGGCGAGCGCGACGCCCATGGCGGCCGCCCACATGGGGTTCTTCAGGGCGAGGGCGCACTGCGCGTAATTCGGACTATGCAGGCCGGAGGAAAGCAGGAAATGCCCTTCGAGGAAAGCGCCGCTGGACGACAGGTAAGCCTTAAGGTCGGCCTCGTTCATTTCAGGGTCTCCAATATCCCGGCGGCAGCGGCGGCGGGGTCCGCGGCCTCTATTATGGGCCGGCCTACGACGATAAAATCGGCGCCGGCCGCCCGGGCCTGCGCCGGGGAAACGGCCCGCTTCTGGTCGTCCGCGCCCGGGGCGGGCCTTATGCCGGGAGTAATAAGCTTCAGGTCGGCGCCGTGGATAGCTTTCAGCCGGTGCGCCTCGAGGGGGGAACAGACCACGCCGTCCGCCCCGTTCGCCCGGCCCAAGGCCGCCAGCAATTTCACGGTCTTGTCTATGCCGCCGCGGAAACCGGCGCTGAAAAGATTATATTCGTTAAAGCTGGTCAGAACGGTTATCCCCCAGAGCTTCGGCCTGTGCTCCAGTTCGGCGCAGGCCTTCAGCATATCCGCGCCGCCCGACAAATGCAGCGAGACGGAGTAAACGCCCATGGCCGCGGCGTTCTTTACGGCGCCCTTCACGGTGTTGGGGATGTCGTGGAATTTAAGGTCCAGGAACACCTTGCCGCCGCGTTTGTGCACCAGGTCCACGGCGGCAGGCCCCTCGGCGGTAAAGAGGACGGAGCCGATCTTGAAATATTTAACAGAACCCTCCAGCTTTTCCATCAGGCGCTCGGCGGCCTTCAGCGTGGGGGTGTCCAGCGCGACTATAAGTTCGGTTTTATGCATATTTAATGGCGGCGGGGACGCCAGTGATGGCGGTCCAGGTAGCCGAGGATCTCTTTAACGAGAAAAGGGCCCTCGTAGACCAGCCCGGAATAAACCTGCACCAGGTCCGCGCCAAGGGTGAATTTCTCCAGCGCGGAAGCCCCGTCGGAAACGCCGCCGGAGCCGATGATGGGCACCCGGCCCTTGACCAGCTCCGCGGTCTTGAAAAGAATTTCATTGGACAGCGCGCGCAGCGGGCGGCCGCTCAGGCCGCCCTCGTGGCCCTGCCAGCGCGCCGCCACGGCGGTGCGGCTGACGGTGGTATTGGTGGCGATAAGACCGAAGCCCAGCTCGACCGCCAGCGCGGCGGCGGACTCAAGGTCCGCGGACTCAAGGTCCGGCGCTATCTTCACGAAGAACGGCTTAACGCGCTTTTGCCCGGCGGCGAACTCCAGCATGGGCGCCAGCAGGCGCCGCAGCTTCTCCCCGCCGTGCAGCGAGCGCAGCTGCAGCGTATTGGGAGAGCTTATGTTCACGGCGAAATAATCTCCCAAAGCGTACATGATCCGGAGCGTCTCCAGATAATTCCTGGGGGCCTCCTCCATGGAGCAGTCCGCGTTCTTGCCTATGCTTATGCCGACCGGCACGGCCAGAGGCAGCAGGCGCTCCAGCGACCGCGCGGCTTCCCAGGCGCCGGCATTGTTAAAACCCATCCTGTTTATAATGGCCTTGTTCTCGTGCAGGCGGAACAGGCGCGGTTTGGGATTACCGGGCTGGGGCCGCAGCGTGACGGTGCCGAGTTCCAGAAAACCGAAACCCAGCCCCGAAAGGAACCGGGCCGCCTCGCAGTTCTTGTCAAAGCCGGCGGCAAGCCCGACGGGGTTACGGAACTTTATGCCGGCCACGGTAACAGGGAGGTCCTTGGCCCGCGTCATCATGGCCACCATGGAATTGAGGAAGGGGAGGTTCTGGGCGGCGCCGGCGCCTTTTATCACGGCGTCATGCACCAGTTCCGGATTAAGGTTGAAGAGCAGCCGGCGTATCAGTTTCCTGTATAAAAAGCCCATAGTTGTAAAAGCTGTCCCGCGTTCAAGTCAGCTAAATTTTAGCAAATGAAGAACCTCAGGCCGCGCGGTAAACGACTTTACCGCCGACCACGGTCAGCGCCGGCCAGCCGCGGAGTTTTATGCCTATGAAAGGGGAGTTGGAGGACTTGGAAACAAAGGCCGCGGGCACGCGCTGTTCCCGAGCCGGGTCGATGATGGTCAGATCGGCGTCGGCTCCGGGCCGCAGGGACCCTTTATTCTTAAGGCCCAGCAGCCGCGCGGGATTGGCGGAAAGCAGCCGCGCCAGACGGGTCTTTGAAATTATTCCCTTCAGCACCAGCTCCGTAACGCAGAGCGGAGCCAGCGTTTCAAGGCCGATCACGCCGAACGGGGCGTTCTTAAAACCGCGGGCCTTCAGCCGCCGCGCGTGAGGCGCGTGGTCGCTGGCCACAATATCGATGGTGCCGTCGGCCAGGCCGGCCAGCACGGCCAGCCTGTCGGCCGCCGGCCGCAGCGGCGGCTTCATTTTAAGATCGGCGTCGTCACTCTTTATATCGGCCTCGGAAAGCGCGAAATAATGCGGGCAGGTTTCCGCGGTCACCGGCCAGCCAAGTTTTTTCGCCAGCCGCAGCGCGCTGACTGACGCCGCCAGGCTGAGATGCTGCAGGTGCAGCGGCCCGGCCGAGGCGGCGGCCAGGATGTCGCGCAGCACGGCCAGCCATTCGGCCCGGGCGGGGATGCCGGGCAGCCCCAACAGCCTGGCCGCGGCGCTGTCGGCGACGCCCGCGCCGGTCAGCTCGAAATCCTCGGCGTGGTCCAGAAGCGGCAGGCCGAGGGCGGCGGCCCGTTTTATCAGGCCGGGAAGAAGCCCGCTGGGCACGCAGGCCCCGTCGTCGGTAAAAGCGGCGGCGCCGGCTTTTTTAAGCGCGGCCAGGTCCCCGGGGCGCAGGCCGGCGCGGCCAGATGTGGCCGCGGCTGAAAGATAAACGTTGATGCGGGCCGCTGCCGCGCGGCGCAGGTATTTTCTTATCAGCCCGGGGGCCGCCATGGGCGGGGAGGTGTTCGGCATCAGCAGGATGGAGGTCACGCCGCCGGTTGCGGCAGCGCGCGCGGCGCTGGCTATCGTCTCGCTGTCCTGCGCGCCGGGTTCGCGGGCGTGCACATGCGCGTCTATAAAACCGGGGAAAACCCAGAGACCGGCGGCGTCGTACACTTCCACGCCCGGGCGCGCCTTTATGCGCGGCGCGGCGCGCAGGATCCTGCCGCCGCCCAGCAGCAGGTCGCGCCTGGCCTCGCCCGAGGCGGGGTCAATGACCAGAGCGTTTTTTATCAGCAGTTCCGGCATTTTTGGGGAGGGGCTTTGCGGTCGGCCGGCCGGCGACGGACGGCAAGTCCGGGGCCGCCTCGAAAGTTACCAGCCGCAGGCCGAAGGCGCCGGGTGACTCTTTATAGGTCAGCAGCTGCAGCGCGGTTATCATCAGCAGCGCGGCCCAGACGATATGAAAGAACCGGCGGCCGTCTAAAACATGGACGGTCTTGAAGGCGACCGCCAGCAGCAGGGTGGCGCCGGCAGCGGCGTGCCAGACCAGCACCTGCCGCCAGGCCTCGTCGTTAACGCGCGAGGCCATAAAGAAATACAGCAGGCCGGCGGCCGCCAGAAAGAAAAGGAACAGCGCCTGCCAGCCGCCCCCGCGCCGCCCCATCGCCGCCTGCGCGAAACGGCTCAGGCCGGCGGCCCCGAAAAGGCAGGCGAAGGCCGGGAAAATATGGAACCCCCTGCGCACCTCCAGGGCCAGCCGCAGCTGGTCGAAGTTCCAGGCGCCGGGCAGGGCCAGTATAAGCAGCGGGATGGCGGCCGCGGCCGCCAGCAGCGCCAGCGGGCCGACCAGGGACACCTTGCGCCCCGGGTTGTCCAGGGTATAGGCCTCGGCCGCGCCCAGCAGCAGAAGGCCGGCGCCTTGCGCGACATGGATCAAAGTGGAAGCTTTGGTGAAACCGGCGTAATCGAGCGTCATTTGCTTTTCCTCTTTTTGGCGCCGCCGGCCAGGTAGAAATAAAGCCCGGCCACGGCCGCGCCGATGAAGAGAAGCCAGAGCGGGCTGGAAGAGCCGGACCCGGAGGAGGCGGCGGGAGCGCCCGACGAGACAGACACTTCCGCCGGTGTCGCCGCCGCCGGCGCGGCGGCTGTTTTTTTAGCGGCCGCGGGCCGCTTGACCGGCGCGGATTCTGCCGCGGCGGCAGCCAGGAAAGGGGAGACCGTCCGGGAGCTGGCCGCACAGGCGTCGGAATTGTTGGCGCAGTCGCCGGCGGCGCGCGCAGGCGCCAGGCAGCAGGACAGGAGGGTGAGCGTGATCAATGTTTTCATATTTTATCGTAAGAGGAGAACTCCGCGGCGGCGCGGCGCGGGCGGGGCGCGGGCGCCTCGTCGGGGTAGCCGACGGACAGCATTACTTCTATCTTTTTGCCGGCGCCCATGCCGAGGGCTTTGGCGCCGGCTTTGGCGTCGAACCAGCCTATCCAGCAGGTCCCCAGCCCCTGCTCCGCCGCCGCCAGCACGAAGTGCTCGGCCGCTATACCTATGTCCACCAGGCGGAAATTAGTGTCCCGCAGCTGATTGCCCAGCCAGGCGCTGACCTTGCCGGTTTCAGCGACCACCAGCGCCAGGGCGGGAGCGGCGGCCGCGAACTTTGTGACGGAGTAGACCCCGCCGAAAGCGGCGTCGCAGAATTTTTTGCGGGCGGCCGGGTCCGCCAGCACTATGAATTTATACGGCTGGGCGTTACAGGCCGACGGGGCCAGGCGGGCGGCCTCAAGGCAGATGTCCAGCTTCGCCCTTTCCACGGGGACGGGCTTGTATTTACGGATGCTGCGCCGCGCGGCGGCGAGTTCGAGAAAACGTGATTCCGGCATAGCCATATTTTATAATATAGGAAACCGGCGGACAGCGGGAATATATACGGAGCTATATGCAAAACTGGAAAGACGGCGTGAATTTCGCCATTACGGTCTGCGGCGCGGACGGGAAAATACTGGAGATGAACGCCAAGGCCTCGGCCACCTTCGCCAAAAGCGGCGGTGACGGCCTTATAGGCAAAAGTCTGCTGGACTGCCACCCGGAACCGTCTAAAACCAAGGTGAAAGAAATGCTGGCAAAACCTTTTACCAATGCCTACACCATAGAAAAGAACGGCGTAAAGAAATTGATCTACCAGACCCCGTGGCTCAAAGACGGAAAAGCGGCCGGCCTGGTGGAACTGTCCCTGGAACTGCCAGCCGTCCTGCCGCACTTCGTCAGAAAGCCCTGATAGGCGAAGGGGACGCTCTTAGTTAATTAGTTTTAGG
This sequence comes from Elusimicrobia bacterium GWC2_61_19, assembly GCA_001799795.1. Taxonomy (GTDB): domain Bacteria; phylum Elusimicrobiota; class Elusimicrobia; order Elusimicrobiales; family UBA9959; genus UBA9959. The sequence continues at coordinate 38,307 of MGUD01000022.1, read as the reverse complement.
CCAATTCCCGTCTGGCAACAAAAACTAATTAACTAAGAGCGTCCCCTGAACCTGGACGGATTTAGCCGGCTTGTAACCTGTCTTGTCCAGCGCTTTGGCGGCGGAAAAACGCACATACTCATCGTTATCGTTCAGTGCTTTTAAGAGCTCGGAAACGGCGGCTGCCGCTTCGGGCTTTACCGTGGCCAAATACCTGGCGGCAGCGACGCGCACATAAGCGTCGGTATCGCCCAGCGCTTTTCTGAGTTCGGGGACGGAGCTTTTGGCGGCGGGGCCGGGCTGAGCGGCTTTCGGTTCTGCCGCATCCGCCGCGGACCAACCGGCCAGGGGGAAGACAAGAAGCAGCGCCAAAGCTCCGTATCTGCCTGTTTTAAATAAGCGGTAGGCCATAAGGTTACAACGCGGAACTGCGCTGGAAACGGCGGGCGATATCGGCGGCCGACACGTGGAACAAGGTGGGGCGGCCGTGCGGGCAGTGGTAGCCGTCTTTGGCTTTCTTCAGGTCGTCCATCAGGCGCAGGGCCTCCTGCGGCTTTACGAAATCGTGCGCTTTTATGGACTTCTTGCAAGCCATGGTGGCGATGACGCTCCGCTTCATGTCCTCGGCGGCCTTCTGCGGCTCGCCCAGGACTTCCGACAGGTAACCGAGGAAGTCGGCGAAGGCCGGCTGTGTAAAATAGAAAAGCGCCGGCGCCGCGCGCAGCAGCGCCACCGCGGGGCCGCGCTGGTCTATCTCGAAACCGGCGGTCTTCATCCAGTCGCGCCACTTCAGCACCGTCTCCATCTGGGAGCGCGAAAGTTCCGTCTCCAGCGGCACCAGCAGCGGCTGCACCCGGATGGCGCCCTTGGAGAATTCTTCCAGGTATTTCTCGAACAGCACCCGCTCCTGCGCCGCGTGCTGGTCCACCACCAGCAGGCCGGCCTCGCATTCGAACAATAAATAGCTCTTGGCCAGCTGACCTATGTAGTTAAGGTCTTTGCCGCGCCAGTCGGCGGGGGCCGCCGGGGTCTCGGCCAGGGGAGCGGCGCCGGCCAGATCAAAAAGGCTGCCGTTATCCGCCGCGGCGGGCGGGGGCGCGGCGGCTTCCCTGTAGGCGGGCACATCGGCCGCAGAAAACTTGTTTTCCCCGGCGGGCGCGGCCAGCTGCACCGACGCCGTCTGCTTTGTTATCAGTTCCTCGTAAATGGTGTTGGAAACGGTCTTGAAGATCTCGTTCTCGCCGGAGAACTTCACGTCGCGCTTCTGCGGGTGGATATTAGCGTCGAAAGCGCCGGGGTCCAGCTCCACGAAAAGCGCGCAGGACGGGTGCTTGCCGACCAGCATGTGGCCGTAGCCGCGGTAGAAAGCCTGGCGCAGCAGGGCGGAATTCACCGGCCGGCGGTTGACGAAGAAATGCTGGTTGGCGCGCGTGGCGCCCAGGGCGTCCGACCGCGAGACGAAGCCGTAGACTGCCATCCCCGCGGTTTTCCCTTCTACCCGGGCCATGCCTGAATAAATATTTTTTCCGAAGATGGCGGCAGCGCGGTGCTTAAGGTTTTCCCAGAGGCCGCCGGGCAGCACGGGCAGCGACAGGATCTCCGCTCCGTCAATGACCAGGCGGAAAGCGGCGCCAAGGTTGGCCAGCGCGGCCTCTTCCACGGTCTTTATCAGGTGGGCGCGCTCGGCGGCGTCGCTCTTCATGAACTTGGCGCGGGCCGGCGTATTAAAGAACAGGTCGGCGGCCTCTATGGTAGTGCCTTTTACCGGCGCCGTGGGGATCTCGGCGGTAATATGGCCGCCCTCGCCCTCCAGGCCGTAGCCGGACTCGGCGCCGGCGCGGTGGGAAGACAATTTAAGGCGCGATACCGCGAAAATGGAATAAAGGGCCTCGCCGCGGAAACCGAAAGTGGCAAGGGAGTAGAGGTCGTCGAAAGCGTTGAGCTTGCTGGTGGCGTGGCGGCCCAGCGCGAGCTTCAGGTCTTCCCGGTCCATGCCGCGGCCGTCGTCGTGCACGCGGATAAGGCCGCGGCCGGCCTTCTTGATATCTATTTCTATTTTGGAGGCGCCGGCGTCCAGCGAATTCTCGATCAGCTCTTTGAGCACCGACGCGGGCCGCTCGATAACCTCGCCTGCGGCGATCTTGGCTATCACGTCTTCGGACAGGACTTTAATTTCCGGCATAGGGATATTTTACAATTTATAGAAACAGCTTAAGGGTCACCATAATAAGGTTGACCATGGCGTGCAGCATGATATTGATCGTCAAGCGCCGCTCCCTCTCGTATACCCAGCACAGGTAGACGCCCGCCGGCAGGATGAGCGGCGCCGCGGCGCCGTGAAAAACGGCGAAAAGCAGGCCGGCCCAGAAAGCGCTGGTCCAAAACCCGTTTTTAAGGCGGAGGGTGGTAAAAACTATGCGGCGGAAAAAGACTTCCTCCACCACGGGGGCCACGACGCACGCGCTGAACAGCACCAGCAGCACGCGCAGGCGGGAAACGGCCGCCGCTGCGAGCCGGGCGCTTTCACCGGCGTGGCGGTCTTCCAGCGGCTTCATAACTTTTTCCAAACCGGCCCCCCAGAACCAGTAGGCCGCCATAAGAATAGCGACAATAATGAGCAGCATCAGACCGTAACCGGCCAAATATTTTAACGCTTTCTTAAGATCAGAGGGTAACTGGCTGTTCCATTCGGCCAGAGCCGCGCGCCAGGAAACCCCCAGCCCGTCCAACATGGCCCAGGAAGTATATCCCGTAACCAGCAAGGCGGGGATAATGCTTTCAAAGGGGCTGAACTTCACGCCCAAGCTGTCCCCCAAAATAAACACGAGTACGGAAACAGCCACCTGCAGCAGGAGGATGAAACCCGTCAGCTGCCAGAGATGAGAGTAATTGTCATACGTTCTTATGCCGCCAAACGGGTTTTTTTCGTCCATAAATAAAGAACCCGGGCGACGGCCCGGGCTCCGCTGAATAAATACTTAGCGCGGCAGGTGGCCGTGGTCCGCGGGCTGACCCGCCTTGGTTACATAATCTATGGCGTAGGTGAAGCTGCCGAGGGAGCCGGTGACGGCCGAACCGACGACGCCGAGGCCGGCGGCGTTGAAGGCCGCGGCTTTCTCGTCCATGGCTTTTTTTGCTTCGGTGTCGAAAGTGAAGGTCTCAGGGGCCTGATACGTCTCCACGGCGGCGGCGGGAATAACCCCGCCCTGCTGGTAAATATTCATTACCAGGAAATCCACGCTGAAGGAATAATCCCGGCCTTCGGGCCGGACCACGGCGGAAAGCGGCGGCAAGCCGGCCCTGGCGAAAGAGGGCAGGGCGGCCCTGGCCGCCTTCAGGGCTTCGCTGTCGAAAGTGAAATTTTCGCGTGAGTCGTAGCGGACCACCGAAGCCTGCGGCCTGAGCCCGGTCTTGCCGGTCTTCACCACGTACTCTACGCTGACGGCATAGTCGCCGTCCTGGCGCTGCACGGCCTTGCCGCGGATAGCGGGGACGCCGGCGGCCTTGAGCTGCGCCAGCCAGGCGGGCACGGCTTTTACGGCCTCGCTCTCGAAGGTGAACTTGCCGCCGGTATAGTTCTCGAATTTCACGTCGTACTCCTGCGCGGGGCGCAGGACGTTCTTTACCAGGTAATCCACGGCAAAAGCGTTGTCGCCGCCGGCGGCGTACAGATAGGAGCCCAGCACGGGCAGTTTAGCGGCGCGGAAGCTGGCCGCGCAGGCCTTCATCTCGTCGGCCGCGTCCTTCTCCAGCCAGTAGGCGGCGCCGTTCCTGTAGGTTTCCACCTGCACCGCGGGCGGCAGCGCGGCGGCGCCTTTCACGGTGGGCAGGTAGTCTATGATAAAGGAATAATCGTTGCCCAGCGGCACGACGCGGCCGCCCAGGGTGGTCAGGCCGGCGGCCTTAAGCGCGCCGATGCGCGCGTCCATAGCCGGCTTAACTTCGCTTTCGAAAGTGAATTCCTCGTCGGTGGAGTAAGCGGCTATGATCACGCCGGGAGGGGTGACGGGCGCGGGCCTGGCCGGTTCGACCACCTTGAGGGCCGGAACATCCGCGAGCCCGGAAGAGTCGAGATCGAAGGGCTGGGAAAAGGCGGGGCCGCTGAAAGCGAGAACCGAAAGGACCGGGAACAGTAAAACGTTGAACATGAGACCTCCCTGGGACTATTTATATTGTATTAATTGTTCGAGGCCGCCACATGGGCCAAAGGGCCGCAAGAACGGTGGGTCCTATGGCGGGGCGCGAAGGCGGGAAAATCCCTAATCCCTGAGTCTTTTTTTCCAGTCGGAGACGGCGGACAGCGCCGCCAGCGGGGTCATATTATCGGTGTCGCACATCTTCAGCTCGTCCAGAACGGGGTGGCTGGAGAAAATGGGCAGCATGGGCGTCTGGTTCTCATCCTTGGAATCCACCTGGATATTCCCCTTGGTTTCCAGGACATGCAGGATCTCCCGCGCGCGCTGTATGGCGGAATCGGGCAGACCGGCCAGCTGGGCCACATGGATGCCGTAGGATTTGTCGGCCGGGCCGGAGCTGATCTTGTGTAGGAAGACGACCTCGGTCTTGCCCAGGGCGTTGGTCCATTCTTTCACCGAGATGTTGCAGTTCTTTATGCCGGCGAACTTCTCGGCCAGTTCGGTCAGTTCGAAATAATGGGTGGCGAACAGCACTTTGGGCCCGCCTTCCGGTTTATAGAGATGCTCCACCACGGCCCAGGCGATGGAGATGCCGTCGAAAGTGGAAGTACCGCGGCCCACCTCGTCGAGCAGGATCAGGCTCCTGGGGGTGGCCAGGCGCATGATGGCCGAGGTCTCGCGCATCTCCACCATGAACGTGGATTCGCCGCGGGCCATGCGGTCCTGGGCGCCGATACGGGTCATGATGCGGTCCACCAGGCCGATCTCGGCCGCGCGGGCGGGCACGAAGGAGCCCATCTGCGCCATGATGACGGCCACGGCCGCCTGGCGGAGATAGACGCTCTTGCCGCTCATGTTGGGGCCGGTGAGGATGATCACGCGGGCGTCGGCGCCGCCCAGGCTCAGGTCGTTGGGCACGAAGGTGCCGGCCGGCAGAAAGCGCTCCACGGAGGGGTGGCGCCCTTCCTCGATCTTCAGCTCGTCGCCGGAGGTGACGCGGGGCCTTGAGAATTCGTAGCGCACGGCGCTTTCGGCCAGCGCGTAGAACACGTCCAGCTCGGCCGCGCCCGAGGCGAAAGTTTTAAGTTCGCCGAGGGAAACGCGCACCTTTTCGCGCAGTTCGCTAAAAAGATGCAGTTCCAGCTTGGACATCTTTTCTTCGGCGCCCAGGATCTTGTTCTCCAGGGTCTTAAGTTCTTCCGTAATGTAGCGCTCGGCGTTGACCAGGGTCTGCTTGCGCACGAAATAATGCGGCACCTTGGAGACCTGGGCCTTGGAAACCTCTATATAGTAGCCGAACACCCCGTTATAGCCCACCTTGAGGGTGGAGATCTGGGTTTTTTCCTTCTCGCGCAGCTCGATGTCGGCCAGCAGTTTCTGGCTGTCGCGGCGCACCAGGCGCAGCTCGTCCAGCTCCGCGCTGTAACCCTCGCAGACAACGCCGCCGTCGGACAGCCGGGCGGGCGGGTTCTCCGCCAGCGCGCGCTCGAGTTCTCCGCGCAGGCTGTTGAGGGCGTGGGAAACCCCGTCCAAGCGGGAGGCCAGCTCGGGGGCGCACTCGAAGAAACCGGCGGAGCTTAAAAGCAGTTTCAGACGGGGCAGCTGGCCCAGGGCTTTCCTGACCGCGGCCAGGTCCCTGGGGGAGGCGCTTAAATTTATGACGCGGCCGAGCAGGCGCTCGATGTCCGGCACCTGCGCCAGGATATCGCCCAGCTGCTCGCGGGCCTCCCGGTTCTCGGCGAGAAAAGCGGTGAAGGCCTGCCGGGAAAGGATCTCGCGGATGTCGGAGAGGGGCTCCAGGATCCAGCGCTTGAGCAGCCGGGACCCCATGGAGGTCTTGCACATGTCCAGCGAACCCCACAGGGTCTTGGAGTCGTCGCCGTCCGGAGAGGCCACCAGTTCCAGCGTCTTAATAGCGGACTCGTCGAGCTGCAGGCGGTTGGCCGGTTCGTAATAGGAAGGGGAGAAAACTTCTTTCAGACCCGGCTGGGTCTGGCGCACATAGGACGTCACCTTCAGCGCGGTCTTCATGGCCAGTTTATGGTTCTGCCAGACGGACTGCGCCGCCCAGGCCGGCACGGAGGCGTCGGTCCTGGCATACTCGGTGAGGACGACCTGGCCGAAATTGAGGCCGCGCTTGTTTATCTCCTTGATGGTCCTGGGATCGGCCAGGATCTCAGCCGGCCCGGTCTTGGAAACGAAGGACAAAAGCTGGTACAGGTCCGGGTCGTTGAGGTTCTGCGTGGCGATAAAATCGCCGGTGGAGGCGTCGAAAGCGGACAGGCCCCAGCCGACGATGTCGATATCCAGCGCCACCAGACTATTGGAAGCGCGCGGGCGCAGCAGTTCGTCCTCCACCACGGTGCCGGGGGTGATCAGGCGCACCACCTGGCGTTTAAAAAGCTTGGTCTTCTTGGCGTCCCCGTCGGGGCCCATCTGTTCGCAAATGGCCACCTTATGGCCGGCGGCCAGCAGGCGGGCGATGTAATTGGAAGCGGCATGGTGCGGCACGCCGCACATGGGCACGCCCTGACGGGCGGTAAGCGTAAGCCCCAGCACGGCGCTGGCGGCCTTGGCGTCGTCGAAGAACATCTCGTAGAAATCGCCCAAACGGAAGAACAGCAGCGCGTGGGGATAGGCGCTCTTGAGCGACTGGTACTGCTGCATCAGGGGGGTTTCGGGGGTTTCAACCTGTTGGTTCATAGGGCGCCTCGTCCGCCTGTATATTGTATCAAAAGGTCTTCCGCCTCTTTAAGCGTTTTCAGGCGCATGAACGAGGCCCGCGCGCCCGCGGCCCCCGGCAGGCCCTTCAGCCAGTAACCGACCAGCTTGCGGGCCCGGGCCAGGCCGTGCTCTTCGCCGTAGATCCCGGCGTTCAGCTCCAGGAAGCGCAGGAACAGCCGCATCCTGGCCGCTGCGGTCAGCGCGGAGCCGGCACCCGCGCCGGAAAGGTCCGCGGCTATCTCGGCGAAGACCGCCGGGTTGAAGACCGCCGCCCGGCCGATCGCCACCCCGGCGCAGCCGGCCTCCAGCATGGCGCGCGCCTGGGCGGCGTTCTCCACGCCGCCGTTGCCGAAAACCGGTATCTTCACGGCCGCGGCCGCGGCCGCCATGGCCGGCAGGTCCACCGGCCCGGTATGGAACTGCGAGGCCGGCCGGCCGTGCAGGGTGATGAGCGCGGCGCCCGCCTCTTCGGCCACCCGCGCCAGCAGCGGCGCCAGGTTCTCGCCCGCCGTAAGCCCGACGCGGAACTTCACGGTCACCGGGATCTTTACGCTTTTGACCATGCGCGAAATTATATCGCCCAGCAGCTGGGGGGTTTTCATCAGCGCGGCCCCGGCGCCGGAACGCTGCACTTTCTTGACCGGGCACCCCGCGTTCACGTCCACGAGATCGGCGCCGGCGCGCTCCGCGGCCTGGGCGGCCAGGGCCATGGAGGCCGGGTCGGCCCCGAACAGCTGTATGGCGGCCGGGTGCTCTCCGGGGAGCAGTTCCAGCATCTTGAAGGATTTTTTATTTCCGTATTTCAGGCTCTCGGCGGACACCATTTCCGTGACCACCAGCCCCGCGCCGCCCTCCGCCGCGAGGATCCGGAAAGCGGCGTTGGTTATGCCGGCCATGGGGGCCAGCGCCAGATTGTTCCGCAAGGCCACGCGGCCCACCGGAACGGGATGGAGGAGCTTTTTATCGGTCACGGATTTAAAGCGTAACTGCCGTCGTGGGCGGCCGTGAAATCCCGCGGGTCACGGCGCAGGACCAGGTCCGTCTCTTTTTTGGGGGCGCCCACTTTGCGCAGCACGTCCAGCTGGAAAGCGAAGGCCCTGTCCTCGGCGGATAAAACGGCGCCCAGGCCCTTATAGTTCACGCTGGCCGGGTTGGCCTCGGGCAGTCTGCCGTCCCTTTCGCCGGGCAGCGGCGGGGCGCGCCTGACCTTTTTTGCGGCGTTAAGTTCGTTCCAGGCGTGCCAGGCCTGGTGGGCGATCACGCCGGCGCACCAGGTAAGCGAACGGAACGCCTGCCCGGTGGAGAGGGCGGCCACGGGGCGGCCGTCGTCCGTGTAAAAGCCGGTTTTGTTCTCGTTGCGGATCACGGAGAGGTTCTTTCTGATAAAAAGGAAAATATTCCTGTCGGCCAGCCATACCAGTTTAAGGGCGTGCGTGACCTGGCTTTTGAATTCCGGAGACCCCTGGATATCCAGACCTGCCTGCGGATCGTAGGCCTCGGGGAGGGGGATGGACGAGGAAAGCGGGACCACCCCGGCCGGCTCCTCGGCGGCCGGCGCGGTCGCTGCGGACCCGCCGCTGGACGCCGGCAGTCGCCCGTGCACAAAATACCAGACGCCGGCCCCCATCAGGACCAGCGGCAGGAAAGCCAGCACCTTGTGGGTACGGAAGAAACTTTTATGTTCTATTTCCGCCATATAAATACAGGGCCGCAAAACGCCTTCGCGCCTTACGGCCCCGCCGGGCGCCGGTTATTTAAGCGCTTTGAGGTAAGACTTGTAGAAAGCCTGCAGCTCGCTGTCGGCGTCCTGGAACTCCAGCACGTGCTTCTTGCAGCCGCGGCGCGAGCAGATCTGCACCTGGCCGCCGGCCTTCAGCTCGAAAGCGATCATCTGCGAGCCGCACGCGTCGCACTTGCGGGTGCTCTTCAGGTCGGCCTTGCAGCTGGGGCAGCGGAAACCGGCCACCTTGCCCACGGGCATGTTCAGGTCGGTCTCGGCTTTGTAGCTGCCGTAAAGGGAGCTCAGGTAAAGCGGGGCGTGTTTGCCGGCGTAGGTCAGGTTGACCTCGATGGAGGCGGCGTTATCCAGCTTGTGGCCGGAATTCATGAGCGACTTGCCGCAATGCGGACATTTAACGAGAACGCTTACCATAAGGGCCTCCAGAAAAACAGGTGTCCGCCGCGGCATGGCGCCCGGCGGTAACGCTTATAATACTAAATTATTCGTAACGCAGGGCCTCTATAGGCGAAAGCAGGGACGCTTTTCTGGCCGGCCAGAAGCCGAAGACTATGCCCACCCCGGCGGAAAAGCCGAAAGCCAGCGCCACAGAGAACGGCGAGATATAGACGGCCCAGCCGGAGAACTTGGAGAGCAGCAGTGAGCTCACCGCGCCGGCCAGGATGCCGAGCACGCCGCCCACCACCGAAACGATGACGGCCTCTATCAGGAACTGCAGCAGCACCGCGCGGCTGGTGGCGCCTATGGCCTTGCGCAGGCCTATCTCCTTGGTGCGCTCGCTGACGCTGACCAGCATGATGTTCATGATGCCGATGCCCCCGACGATCAGCGAAATGCCGGCTATCATGCCCAGCAGCGTGCTGAAGGTCTTTATCGTGCCGGTCAGCATGCTCTGCAGCTCGGCCATGTTCATCATCATCACGTCGTCGTCCTTTTGCGCCGGGATGCTGTGGCGCTTGCGCATCAGCGCCTTCACGTCCGCCTGCACCTGCGCCATTTTAGAATAGTCGGACACTTCGAGCCAGACGGAATCCACGTAGACCTTGCCCAGCACGCTCTTCATGGCGGTCTGCAGCGGTATCACCACCACGTCGTCCTGGTCGCGCGGGCCCTGCGCGCCTTTCAGCGGCAGCACGCCTATCACGGTGAAATTCTTGCGGTTTATCTTGATGGTCTTGCCCACCGGGTTCTCGCTGCCGAACAGCTCCTTCACCACGGTGTTGCCGACCAGCGCCACCTTGGCCAGGCGCGCGCCTTCGGCGTCGGAGAAGAACCGGCCGTAATAGGGCTGCGAGTTGCGCATCGAGGCGTAAACGGCGCCGACGCCGCTGACGGATGTCTTCTGGTTGTTGGCGCCGTAGGCCACCTGCGCGCTGCCGGAGACGTTGGCGTCGTAGCGGGAAACGCCGTCCACTTCGCCCATGGCCCTGGCGTCCTCCAGGGTCAGCCTGTTGACGGCGCCGGCGCCGAGGCCGGCCCCGCCGGGCCCCCGGGACATGCCAGACATTACGGCCAGCAGGTTGGTGCCCAGCGAGGACATGGATTTTTGTATGGACCGCTGCGCGCCGGTGCCCACCGCCAGCATGGCGATCAGGGCGCCGACGCCGATGATGATGCCCAGCATGGTAAGGAGCGAGCGGGTCTTGTTGCTGATGATGGAGCTGACCGAAGAGGCCAGGTTCTCCGCCACTTCGCGCCAGCTCAGGAAGAAGGTCTTGGGGATGTGCATGCGCGCCAGATCGGGCTCTTTCTTCACCGGGGACTTCCTGCCGGAGTCCTCGATGATCAAACCGTCCCTGAGCTTTATCACGCGGTCGGCCCAGGCGGCGATGTCGGGTTCGTGGGTGACCATCACGATGGTGATGCCGCGCTGGTTAAGCTTGCGGAAGATGGCCATGATCTCGTTGGATTGGTCCGAGGCCAGGTTGCCGGTGGGCTCGTCGGCGAAAATGATCTTGGGGTCGTTCACCAGCGAGCGGGCGATGGCGACACGCTGCTGCTGGCCGCCGGACAGCTGGTTGGGCCTGTGGCCGGAGCGGTCGCCGAGACCGACCTGCTCCAGGTATTTTATGGCCTCGTGGGGGCGACTCTTCTCGCCGAGGTAGATCTGAGGCAGCGCCACGTTGGAGGCGGCGGTCATGCGCGGCAGCAGGTTGAACTGCTGGAACACGAAACCCAGTATCCTGGCGCGCAGGTAGGAGAGCTCCACGTCGTCGAGTTCCGAGATCTCGCGGCCGAACAGCTTGTAGGACCCGGCGGCGGGCCTGTCCAGCAGGCCGAGGATATGCATCAGCGTGGACTTGCCGGAACCAGACGGCCCCATGATGGCCACGAACTCCCCCTCCTTGACGGAGAGGTCCACGCCCCTGAGCACCTCCAGCGGCTCGCCGCCCATCTGGTAGGTCTTCTTAATGCCTTTAATTTCGATCATAACGGGCCTCGCGTCCCGGGCTCAATGCCCGGAGATCGCCCGGCGCTGCTGCCGGTTGACGTTGGGACGGCCTGGCATCAGCGGGTTGCTGCCGGAAGAATCCTTCTGGGCCGTATAGCCTCCGGCCGAGTAGAGCACCGTGTCCCCGTCCCGCAGGCCGGAGGTGATCTCCACCATGTCGCCTTCGTTCTGCCCGGTCTCCACCGCGGCATAGACCGGCTTATCGTCCTTCAGGCCGGTAATGACGGCCGTCTCGCCCTTGCCGTCGGTGGTCACGGCCGCGGCGGGGAGGAGCAGCACCTTCTGGCGCTCCGAAACCTTCACCTTTATGTTGGCCGTCATCTGCGAACGGAAGAAGGGCGGGACCTGGTCCGGGCGGATCTTAACCGTGTAGGTCACCACGTTATTCTTGGTTGTGCCCTCGTCCAGGATCTTAAAGACGGTGCCCTTGACCGGTTTGTCCGGGTAGGAGTCGAGCACTATGGCGGCGCGCTGGCCTTTCTTTATCCTGCCGATGTCGGACTCGTCCATGCTGGCGGAAACTATCAGCTTGTCGGAGATCGCGAACAGCACGGTGCTGGCGCCCACGGTCTGCCCCTGCACGATATTCTTCAGTATCAGCGTGCCGTCTATGGGGGAGATCACTTTTATCGGCTTGTAGGTCTCCTGCCACTGCTTGTACTGGTCGTCGCCGGCGGCGCGCGCCGCGTCCAGTATGGCCACCCGGTCCGACGAGCTCATCAGAGCCAGCACCTGGCCGGCCTTTATCCTGTCGCCCTCGTCCACGAGTATTTCCTCTATGCGTCCGGAGGCGGAGGGCTGGATCTCCACGCGGTTCTCCGGCTCCACCACCCCGGTGGTATCCACGGACTCGGAAAGATCGCGGAGCTCCACCTGCGTGGACAGGTAGCCGGGGTTGGCGCCGGCTTCCTTCTTGCGGAAAGCGTACCAGCCCCCGCCCGCCAGCGCGGCGGCAACAATTATGATGATGATCTTTTTCATATTTTTCCTTGCGCTTACCGTTCCATGGTCACGCCGAGCAGCTGTTCCAGCGCCTGCTTGCGGCTGTGGGCCGCGCGGGCGTAGTCCAGCTGGTTCAGGTCGGAGTCCACGAAGTTCTGCTCCACGTTCTCCAGGTCTATAAAGCTTATGTTGCCGGCCATGTATTTGATCTGGGCTTCCTTGTAGCGCTCCTGGTTGGCGGTCAGCAGCGAGACGGCGGCTTTAGCCGTCTCCGCGGCGCTGAGGTAGTCGTCGTAGCCGGAGCGCAGCGAGGCGGCCAGCGAGATCCTGGCGGCCCGGTAGTCCTCTTCGGCCGCGGCCAGCGCTTTTTTATAGGCGGACAGGTTGTTAAAGTAATAGGTAGGCCCCCCCGAGAACAGCGGGACACTGAGGCTCAGGCCCATGGACCAGCTCTTGTCCCGCGGAAACTCGCCGTCGCCGCTCCACCCGTAGGCGCCGCTGGCCTTAAGGGAGGGATAGGCGTAATACCGCGCGGAACTGGTCCTCTCTTTGGCCGCTTCCAGCGTTTTTTTGGCGCCTACGATAATAGGGGACCGCTCCAGCGCGGCGTCCACCTCGGCCTCCGCCATCGTGAAGTCCGGGACGCCGATGTCCCCGGCGGCCTTCACGCCGCCGGTCCCTTCGAGGCCGATGGCCTCCAGCAGGGAGCGCTGCGCCGACGCCAGCTGGCGCTCCGCTTTCTTCACCGAGACCTCGGCGTTGTCGGCCAGGGCCTCGGTATAGAGCGCGTTACCCTTGGACTCCATGCCGCTCTCGTATTTAAGGCGGATCAGCTTCGCGTTCTCGAGCCTGATGCCGTATATTTTTTTCTGCACCTCCACCCGCTTCTGCGCGAACAGCAGGTCGGCGAAGGCGCCGGCCAGCGCCTGGCGGGCCGCGGCCGAAGCGGCCAGGTAATCGGCCTCGGCCTTCTCCCTGGAGATGCGGGCGCTCTTTACGGCTGAAACCGTCCTGAGGTTGAGCAGGTCCTGGGAAGCGGAGACGGAGGCTCCCCAGCGGTTGGAAGCGGAGGACGCGTCGCCGCCGCTGCGCGTTACGGAATGGGAGACGCTGACCTGGGGCAGGTAGGAATTAAGTCCGGCCAGGTAGTTGTAATCGGCCTGCTCCATGGACGCCCTGGCGGCCCTGACGGAAGGGTTGTTCTCCAGCGCCAGCCTGCGGGCGTCCTCCCAGGTAAGGGTAAGCCCCTGCTGGGCGAGGGCGGGAACCGACAGCAGCAGGACCAGCGGCAGGAAAAGAAGTCTATTATTCATGGTCATATCTCTATAACGCGGGGAGGGGCGCTTTTATT
>MGUD01000022.1:0-24951 GCA_001799795.1 Elusimicrobia bacterium GWC2_61_19 | reverse complement strand
GCCGCGGCTTTGACAGCTACTTTAATTTTTCCTGGCCCGAGAACTCGCGCGCCAGCCGGAAGCCGGAGACCATCTCTTTATCCGCGGCCGAAGGCGCGCCCGCTATATGCGCCGCTATGGCCTCGCCCAGCCCCGGCCCCAGCATGAAGCCCTGGCCGCACATGCCGACGGCCAGCACGTAGCCTTTCAGGGCGGCCGGGAAGTCCACTATAGGGAAGCCGTCCGGGGTCATGGGGTAGAGGCCGCGCCAGGTGCGCCGCACCTTGAGGTTGGCGAGACCGGGCATAAGGGAGATCATCCGCCTGGAGATCTCCGGGAGGAACTCGGAAGTGGACCGCCGGTCGTGCCCCAGGATGGGCGGCTGGGGGGTAAGGCAGAACACGATCTGCCCTTCCCAGTTCTGGTAGAAATAATAGTTCTTGGACTTGTCGCCGGGGCGGATGTCCACCACCATCGGCTCGAAGAACCTTTCCGCCGGCTCGGTGATACCGGCTTCGTGGCAGTCGGGGTTCACCGGCACTTTTACGCCGGCCTGGGCGCTGACGGCGGCGGCGTCCGCCCCGGCCGCGTTGACGACCCACTTGGCGCAATAGCGCCCCTGCGGGGTCAGCACGCCCTTAACCGCGCCATGCTCGGCGAGTATTTCCTTTACGGGCTCCTTGAACCGGAATTCGGCCCCGAGCTTTACGGCGCGGCGGTAAAAAGCGTTAACGGACAGCAGCGGCGAGGCAGAGCCGTCGTCGGGAGAATAGGTGCCGCCGCGCAGGTCCTTTTCGGCTATGCCGGGCACCAGCGCCTTCATCCTGGCGGCGTCCACCCAATCTATGTTCAGACCGAAACCGCGCTGTACCTTCAGCAGGTCCCTCAGCACCGCCTCGTCCCGCTCCGCATAGACCGGGAAAGCGTACCCGCCCTTTATCCAGCCGATGTCGTCGCCGTGCCTGGCCTCCCAGGTGGCGAAGATCTCGAGGCTGCGCAGACAGGTCTTTATCTTCGAGCCGTCGGAGTGCGTGGCCCGCACGCCGCCTATGGCGCATTTGTTCTGGCCCTGGCCGGGGGAGGGGGCCGCTTCCAGCACCAGGGTCTTCAGCTTTCTTTCCGCCAGCGCCATGGCCAGGGGCACGCCCACGCTGCCGGCGCCGATGATTATAACGTCGTAATTGTCAGCCATAATAGTTCCGTTTAAAAGCCGCTCCATCTGTTTTTCTCTTCCGCTTCGGTGGTGCATTTCACGTTGGAGAACGCGCCCAGCGGCGCCTCCACGAAGAGCGGCCGCTTGGTGAAAGCCGTGATCTCTTTGGGGTCCACGCCCTCGCTCCTGAAGATATTGACGAGCATGGCGGAGCAGGTCTTGGCGCCGCAAGCGCCCATGCCGGCCCGCGTCACCGCCTTCAGCTGGTTCAGGTCGCGCATACCGGCGCGTATCGCCCGGCGTATTTCCCCAAGGCTCACCCGCTCGCAGCGGCAGATAATGGTTTCATCCTCGGCCCTGGCGAGGTCCGCTGCGGCCTTCTCGCCGGCCTCCGCGGGATACAGCCGCAGCGAAGCCGCCAGGTCGGCGGTTTCCGGCGCGGCCTTCACTATCACTATCAGCGTGTTCTCCGCCTTGAAATCCTTCACATCCAGCACCTCGGCTTCGCCGAGGTCGGCGCCTTCCCAGCCGGTCAGGCGCACGCGGTCGCCTTTTTTCACCAGACCGCGGCCTATTTCAAAGGGCAGCGCCACCGACGGGTTTTTGGGGTCCTTGCGGTAATCGACTATGGTTACGGCCAGCCCCGGGCAGATCAGCAGGCATTTAAAGCAGCCGATGCACTCCCCGTCGAATTTCGGGGTGTTCATGATGCTGTCACCGGACAGCTTTATCGATTTTTTCGGGCAGACGGTCACGCAGGGGTTGCAGGGGATCTCCTGGCGGCAATGCAGCACCGGGTAGACGGGCCGGCCGTGGTCCTTGACGGCCGGGGCGTAGGTGGCGCCGGGGCGGGACTTCAGCACCTCCAGGCGGTCGAACCAGAACTGCGGCACGGGAGCGGCCATCACGCCCAGGCTCTTAAGCACCTTATGCGCCGTGATCTTGCCGCTGAACATGGCGGCCGAGGCCTCCGCGATCTCCTCCGCGTCGCCGCAGATGAAGGCTTCCATGCCGGCCTCACGGGCCTGCGCGTGGAATTCGTCCACGGAACTGAGCCCCACGGCGATAAGCAGCGTGTCGGCCTTGAAAGTCTTTTCCGTGCCGGGCAGAGGCTTGAATTTCTCGTCGACCCCGGCAATAGTGACGGTTTCCAGCCCGTCCTTCCCGTCGGCCCGGAGTATGGTGTGGCGGGTATACACCGGCACGCCCAGGCGCTTTATCTTATCCTCGTGGACCTTGTAGCCGCCGCAAGCGGCCTGCGCTTCTATCAGCCCCACGACTTTTATACCGGCCTGCATCGCGTGGTAGGCCGCGATAAGCCCCACGTTGCCGCCGCCGACGATGAACAGCCGCCTGGCCGGGCGCACCAGGTCCCTGTTGACCAGGGTCTGGAAGGCGCCGGCGCCGTACACGCCGGGCAGCGTGTTGCCGGGGAAAGCCAGGGACTTTTCCCTCGCGCCGGTGGCGCTTACCAGCGCTTTGGGTCTTATAAGGTAGTACTTGCCGCCGCGCAGCACCCCGGCCTTCTTATCCGAGAAGACGGCCAGGCAGGTGGCGTCGGCCCAGACCTTTACCGACGGGTAGTCCTTGAGCTGTTCTTCCAGCTTGGCCGCGATATCCACGCCGCGGGTCCCCGCGTAGCAGTCTTCCACCGAACCGAAGAATTTATGCGTCTGCAGCACCAGTTTGCCGCCGAACGCGGTCTTATCGTCTATGATCAGGGTGTTGACGTTGAGCTTGCCCAGTTCGGCCGCGGCCGCCAGGCCCGAAGGCCCGCCGCCGATGATCAGGGCGTCCACGTCCAGCTCTTCCACGCGCCCGAATTCCTGCACGCAGGCGGTCCGCGGCAGCTTGGCCGCGCCCCGCAGGGTTTCCACCTTCATGCCCGCGCGCACCGGGGTCACGCAGGATTTCAGCGTAAGCCCGTCGGCGATCACGGAGCACTGGGCGCACTGGCCGTTGGCGCAGAAGATGCCCTGGGGGCTCGCGTCTTTCTTGTGGTGGCTGAAGATTTTTATGCCGTTGGCGTAAAGCGCGCTCGAGATAACCTCGCCCTCGAGGGCCTGGCAGGGTCTGCCGTCAAAAGTGAATTCTATGACCGCGCGTGCTTCCGGCTGGAGCACCGGGTGGTCGGTTATTCTTTCCATGGGATCCTCATTCTACGCGAGCTGTCCAAAGCGGACTGTTAATATACTACAAGAAAAAAATACGGCTTGAAAACCCCGCCGCCGCCTTTTGCTATAATAAATTCAGGACAGGAGGGTCATAAAAATGAAGAAAATACTATTCTCGCTCATCGCCGGCCTTTGCGCCGCGCAGGCGGTCAACGCGGCGGAGCTCAGCTTCGCCGACCAGCTAAGCCTTATCCCCGCCGCCGCCGCGCAGGCCAAAACCCCGGAAATAGCGCCCGCGCCCGCCAAGACCGGCCGCTACGTGCAGGTTTCCGGCTACGTGAGCCTCAACGGCAACGGCTTCGTGCCCGGCACCACCGGCGGTTTCACCAGCGTGACGCTTACCGGCTGGGTCTCTTTCCGGGACAGCGCCGGCCAGATAACCAGCAACAATACCTATATAAACGTGCCGGTCTCCATGTGGATCTATCCCAACCAGCCCGTCTACCAGACCGTCTGGCCCAACGTCTACGCCACCTTCTACCGCAACGGGAAAATAGTCGGCTCCACCAGCATGAACGGCAGCATCTCCGTCAACGGCTGGCCCAGCGGCAGCTTCGTGATGCTCTCCGGCTCCGGCTACCTCAACGGCTCTATCTACGTGGAGGACGAACAATAAAGAGCGCCGCGGCTCAAAAGGGCGGCTTTGAACGGCCGCCCTTTTTTATTATCATCTGCTTATGAAGTTACTTGAAGGCAAAACCCTGTCCGCAGAAATACTGGCCGCCCTGCCCCCGCGCATAGAGGCGGTGCGCGCGCGCCTGGGCCGCGCGCCCGCGCTGGCCATAATAAACTATTTCGCCGACTCCCCGTCGGCCGTGTACGTAAAGCGCAAGGTCGCCGCCTGCGAAAAACTGGGGCTCACCGTAAAGCTCTTCAGCCCCGCGCCGGGGGAGGGCTACGCGGCCTTCAAAGCCCTGCTGGCAAAGCTGGGCGCCGACCCGGCCATAGACGCCATAATGCTGGAACGCCCGCTGCCGGACGGCTTCGAGACCCTGGAGACCTGGGACGCCCTCCCGGCGGCCAAGGACGTGGACGGCCTCTCTTCCCTTAATATGGGCCGCCTCTTCATCGCCCGCAAGTTCGCGGAAATAGAGAACGGCGGCTATTTCGTGCCCTGCACGGCCCTGGCGGTGGTCCGGCTGCTGAAATTCCACAACATAAATCCCGCCGGCCTGAATATCGCGGTGGCCGGCCGTTCGGCCGTGGTGGGCAGGCCGCTGGCGCAGATGCTGACGGCGCTGGACGCCACGGTAACGCTGTGCCACACCCGCACCAAAGACACGGCCGCCGTCTTCAAAACCGCCGACCTGGTGATCACCGCGGTAGGCAAGGCCAAGTGGCTGAAAAAAGAGATGCTGCCCCCCGGCATGACGATAATAGACGTGGGGACCAATTTCGACGCGGACAACAAAATGTGCGGCGACGCGGACATCGAGGACCTCGGACAGACCGCGGCCGCCGTCTCCCCGGTCCCGGGCGGCGTCGGCCCGGTAACCCTGGCCTGCCTGCTGGAGGCCGCCGTAAAAGCCGCGGAACTGCGGCCCGCACCCGCCGCGGAACTCCCGAAAGGTGGAATAATACTCACATGAAAAAACATCTAAACCTCGCCTTACCGCTATTCATGCTGGCCGCCCTGTGCCTGCCGGCCTTCGCCCAGGAAGAGGGCGCCGACGCCGCGCCCGCCGAGGCGGTCAAGGCCGAAGCGCCGGCCAAGCCCGCGGCCAAAAAGGCCGCCAAAAAATCCCGGGCCGGGAAAAAAGCCAAAAAGAAAAAAAAGGCGCCCCCTGTGTCGGAATATAAATTCTCGGGCCAGGAAACCGCGCCGGCCTACAAGTTCGACAAGCGGGCCAACCCGATAATCAAGGAAGTTAAAAAAAAGAAACCCGTAAAGAAAACCGCGAAGAAGGCGAAGGCGAACAAAGAGACCAAAGCGCCCGCCCCGGCGGTAAAACTCACCCCCGTCAAACCGATAGACGCAGAGGAAGCGCCTGAACAAGGCCAGGTGCCGCCGGGGGGAGAATAGTGGCCGACCTCCTGGTAAAACTTTACTCGCTGCCGCCTGCCGCCGCGCTCATAGAGAAACTGCGCGCCGAAGGCGTGGAGATAAAACGGGCCATAGGCCCGGAAAAACAGGCCGTAACCGACTGGGTGGAGAAGAAATTCTCCCGGGCCTGGGCTTCAGAATGCGAAGTCGCGCTGGCCGCGCAGCCCGCCTCCTGCTTTATAGCCGTGAAGGAAAAACAGCTGGTCGGCTTCGCCTGCTACGACACCGCCTCGAAAGGTTTCTTCGGGCCGATCGGCGTCGACGAGGGGGCGCGCGCGGGCGGCCTGGGCAAAGCGCTCCTGCTAAGGACGCTCGAGGCCATGCGGGAAGCCGGTTACGGCTACGCTATAGTGGGCTGGGCCGGACCGGTGGACTTTTTTAAAAAGGCCGTCGGGGCGGTCGTCATCGAGGGGTCCGAACCCGGCGTTTACGCCAACATGGTAAAAGCCGCGCCCAGATGAAAGCCCCCCGCGAATGGCACAAAAGTTTTTTCGATAATTCCTTCTACAACCCCGCCTCCCCGGCGGCGGTCGAGCAGGCCCCGCGGGAAGCCCGCTTCATCCTGAAACAGCTGCGACTGAAGAAAGGCGCGGCCCTGCTGGACCTCTGCTGCGGGCCCGGCCGCCACGCCGTGGAATTCGCGAAAAAAGGCCTGGCCGTGACCGGTTATGATTTTTCCGCGCAGTACCTGGCGGAAGCCCGGCGGCGGGCAAAAAAGAAAAAGGTCCCGCTGCGCCTGGTCCGCGGCGACATGCGCCGCCTGAAGTTCAAAGAGAACTTCGACGCGGCGGTGAACCTGTTCACCAGCTTTGGTTATTTCCGGAAGTTTTCCGACGACATCAAAACCCTGAAGGGCGTCGCCCGCGCGCTCCGGCCGGGAGGCCTGTTCCTGATAGACGTGGTCCACGGGGAGTTCGTGCGCGCCAATTTCAGGCGGCGCGACTGGACCGAACTGGAGGACTATTTCCACCTGGAGGAAGCTTCCGCCGGCCCGGACGGGACCGTCAACACCTGGACCCGGGTCCCGAAGAACGGCGGCAGGCCGCTGACGCGTACTTTCTTCACGCGCCTTTATAACAGAGCGCGGCTTTCGGCCGCGCTGAAAAAAGCCGGGCTGGAACCGCTGAAATTCTTTGGGAGTTTTTCCGGCGCCGCGCTCTCGCCTAAAGCCGTACGCCTCATCTGCCTGGCCCGCAAGGGCTGACCACCGCCTCAGGCGGCAAGTTCGAACATTTTTTCTATGGCTGTTTTCGCGCGCGCGGCGACAGCGGCCGGGACCGTGACCTCTTTCGGGGCCGGGTCCTTCAGCAGGGCCAGCACGCTGGCGAGCGTTATGGACTTCATGTACGGGCAGAGCCGGCACATGGCGATGAAATTCTTTTTGGGGAACTTAAGCCGCGCCAGCTCGCCGAAACCGCACTCCGTCACCAGCAGGTAGGCCGCGGCGTCCGTGTTCTCCACGTAGCGCATCATGTCGCCGGTCCCGCCCATATAATCAACGGCGTTTATCAGTTCCGTCGGGCATTCCGCGTGCGCCAGCGCCACCAGGCCGGGGTAACGCCGCCGGTAGACCTTGATGAGCTCCGGATCGAACTTCTCGTGGACGATACAGGTCCCGGTCCAGAGGATAATGTCCCTGCCCGGCGTCTTACCCAGCGCGCGCGCCAGGTTGGCCCCCATGAACCGGTCGGGAATAAAGATCACCTTGTCATGCGCCTCATACATGCGCCGCAGGATCTTCTCCGCGTTGGCGCTGGTCACTATGCAGTCCGACTCGGCCTTGACCTCGGCCGACGTGTTGATATAGGTCACCACGGGCAGGCCCGGGTGCTCCGCCTTCAGCTTCCTTACATCCGCCGCCGTAATGGCCTCGCTCAGCGAGCAGCCGGCGTTAGCGGAAGGCACATAGACTTTTTTAGAGGGATTCAGGATCTTGGCCGTTTCGGCCATAAAATGCACGCCGCAGAAAATTATGCTGTCCGCCGCGGTCCTGCGGCAGTCGTCGGCCAGCTTGTAGGAGTCGCCGGTCAGGTCGCCGACGCCCAGGATGATCTCCGGCGTCTGGTAGACATGGGCGCAGATAACGGCGTTGCGCTCCCGCTTCAGGCGGTTTATCTCCAGCGTCAGCGCGGCCACGCGCGGCAGGTCTTCCTCCACGCAGCGCCGGTGCAGGCCGAGGCCGGTCAGGCGCTTGATCTCTTCGTTCAGGGCGCCGGTCATCAGCCCCGCAGCGTCCATTTCCCCATAATATCGGGGTGGTTGGTGAAGATCCCGTCCACGCCGATCTCTTTCATGCGCAGCGCGTCCTCTTTATTGTTGACGGTGTAGATACAGACCCGGAACCCGGCCTTCTTTATCTTCTTCACGTTCAGCTTGAAAGCTATGCGCAGCGCCATATGGAAATTGACGGCGCCCACGGCCTTCGCCCTCTTAAGGGCCGGCAGCAGCAGCATGGTGTTGAGGCCGTGGCCCAGGTAGGCGAGCTTGAGCTCGGGGGAAAGCTCCCGGAACCGCTTCAAGGTGCCGTGATCGAAACTGGACACCATGGTCTTTTCGAACAGCCCCGGCTTGCTCCGCAGGAAGGCCAGTACCTTACCTTCGATACCAGGATAGACGTTCCCGTCGTTCTTAACCTCGAAATTCAGCCAGCGCGAAGGCGGCTGTATGATATCCATCACTTCTTCCAGCCGGGGGACGCACTGAAAAGCGGAGTCGCGCTTGAAATGGGCCGCGACATTGTATTTCTTCAGTTCGGCATAGGTCAGGCCGGCTATTTTAACGTCCTTGCCGGCGGTATGCTTCAGGTCGAAGTCGTGATGCACCACCAGGATCCCGTCCCTGGTCTGGTGCACGTCGAACTCGAATTCGTGCGAGCCCATTTCCACGGCCAGGGCGAAGGCTTTCAGCGTATTTTCAGGCGCGTACGCGGAGGCGCCGCGGTGCGATATTATTTTCATAAAAAGAGTTTTTTTATCTCCGAGAAGTATTCGTCCGAATATTCGAAACCGCCCATCTTGTTCCGCTCCGAGCCGGGCCCGTGAAAATCCACGCCCGCGGTCACGAAAAGCCCGTGCCGCCCGGCCAGGCTTACGAAGTCCCGCGTGGCCACGCCGGTATGGGCCGGGTAAAAGGCCTCCAGGCCGTCCAGACCCGCCGCTTTCCAGGCCGGCAGGTCCAGGATCTTGGCCACCACGCCGGGGTGCGCCAGCACGGCTTTGCCGCCGGCCTCTTTTACCGCGCGTATCGCCTCTTCCACGGACGGCCCGTTGGGGCTGACATAGGCGGGCGCGCCGGGCGCCAGGTAGCGCTTAAAGGCCTGGCTGCGGCTGGAAACAATTTTGCGGGCCCGCAGCACGTCGGCTATGTGCGGCCGCCCCAGGGTCCTGTCCGCCGGGGCCGTGAGGTCCTCGAAATTTATGTCGATGCCCAGCCCGTTAAGAAGCTCCAGGATCTTTTTTATCCTGGTTATCCGCCCGGAACGGAAATCGGCCAGGCGCGCAGCCAGGACGGGATCGTAAGGGTTTATGCCGTAACCGAGGATATGGAGGTTCTCGTGCAGGCCGGTGCTGATCTCCACGCCGTAACAATAGCTTATGCCGGCCTCCTTCAGGGCGGGCTCCATTTCGGCCCAGCCGCCCGTCATGTCGTGGTCGGTCAGGGAAAAATATTTTATGCCGGCGCGGGCGGCCTCGCGGGCGAGGGCCGCGGGCGAAAGCGTGCCGTCCGAATAATTGGAGTGATTGTGGAGGTTGATCAAAGCCATAAGCGGAGGCGCGGGGCCAAAGGCCCCGCAGCCCGGCCGACAGGGAGAGGGGTTCAGCCTACGGCGACTTCTTTAACTTCGGGGACCTCTTCCCTTATCATGCGCTCCACTACGTGCTTGAGCGTCATGGTGGAGTGCGGGCAGCAGCCGCAGGCGCCGGTAAGACGCACGGTGACCACGCCCTTCTTCTCGTCCACGCCCACCAGCTCGACGGACCCGCCGTCGGCGGCCAGCATGGGCTTTATCTTCTCTATAACCTTGGCAACTTTGTCTTTCATGGTGTGCACCTCTGACTAAATTATACCATGCCGGGACGGCGGGCGCTTAAATCACAGGCGCCCTAAATAGTAGAATCTTTTTATGCCGAAAGAAGCGGATAAAATGCGGGCGCTCTCCTGATGCCTAAGAACTTTAAACCCAAAATGGGGTCCGGAGACCTGGGCTTTACCGACCTGTTCGGCGGCCGGCGCGTGCCCAAGACGCATTGCCGGGTAAAGCTGAACGCCCTGCTGGACGACCTCGGCGCGCTGCTCGGCCTGCTTAAGACCGGGCTGAAAGCCGCCGGCGCGAAAAAAGAGATCTCCGCGGCGCAGGCCGGTCTTATCCGCGCTTCGGGCCTTATCGCCGGCGCGCGCACCGACCTGAAAGCCGAAACCGCGGCGCTGGAAAAACTGATAGAGCTGCGCGCGGCCGGGATCAGACCTTTAAAGAAGTTCGTCCTGCCGGGAGCCAACGAGACCGAAGCCCTGGCCCATCTGGCCCGCGCCAAAACCCGCGTCTGCGAAGTGCTTGCCTGGGAAATAAAAGCCAAGGCCCCGGCCGTCTATCTTAACCGCCTGTCCGACTACCTTTTCCTTGTGGCCGTAAAGAGCGCCCGCAGGGGCCGCTAGCATGCCCCTCTCCCGCATAAAGGAAGACCCGCCGCTTCCGGCCTTACGGCCCATCGGGGTCCTGGAATCCTGCTTCCGCGAGAAATTCGGCACGCCCCGTCAACCGCACCTTGTGCCGGCCTCCACCGCCAGGCTGCGTATTTTTCCCCGCTACTCTCCGGAACACTCGCTTTCCGGCCTGTCGAAATTCAGCCATGTGTGGCTGATCTCTTCATTCCATCTTAACACGAATAAAACTTTCCACCCCAAGATACACCCGCCGCGCCTGAAAGGCGGCAAGATAGGTGTTTTCGCCTCGCGCTCTCCGCACAGGCCCAACCCGATAGGACTTTCCCTGGCCAAACTCGACAAGATTGTCGGCGATACGCTCTACCTCTCCGGCATAGACCTCATAGACGGCACGCCCATACTGGATATTAAACCCTATCTTCATTTCAGCGACGCCGCGGCGGACCATTGCGCCGGCTGGGTGCCGGACAACGCTTTCCCGGAGTTGACCGTGGCCTTCTCCCCGCGCGCGCGCAAGGATATCGCGGCCGCCGATCCGGCCGGTAAGACAGGTTTAGAGGCGATGATAGCGGACATACTGAAGCACGACCCGCGCAACAGGCGCGACGCCACGCAGATGAAGGACGGCGCCGACCTGGAATTCTTCCTGTGCGACCGGGAAGTGCATTTCTCGGTGACCGGAGGCAACGCCTCCGTCTCGCGCGTTGAAACCGCAGGCAGATTCGAAAAGAAACCCCGCCGCGAAAAACCAATAAGGGGACGCTCTTAGTTAATTAGTTTTCTCGGAGGGGGGTATAAAGCGATCACCCCGGCTTTCCGGCAGAAAACTAATTAACTAAGAGCGTCCCCTAACTAAAACTACATTCTTTCGGGGGCGGAAACGCCGAGGAAGCCGAGGCCGCGGGCGATGACGCCCTGCACGGCTTTCAGCAGGAACAGGCGGTAGGCGGAGGTTTCCTTGTTCGACGGGTCCAGCACTTTGTTCCTATCGTAGAAGGAGTGGAAGTTCGCCGCCAGCTCCGTCAGGTAGGTGGTAAGGTGATGGGGGGAGGAATCCCGCACGCAGTCGAGCAGCGTTTTTTCCAGCCACAGCAGCTTCATCATCAGCGCGCGCTCGTCGGCGTTAATGACTATCCCGGCCTGGTCGAAACCCGCCGCGGGGTCCACACCCTTCTCCGCGGCGTTGGCGAAGATGGACGCGATGCGCGCGTGCACGTACTGCACATAGAAGACCGGGTTGTCGTTAGACTTCTTCTTGGCCAGTTCCACGTCGAAAGTCAGGTGCGTGTGCGGGCCGCGCGCCGCGAAGAAGAAGCGGCAGGCGTCCGCGCCCACGTCCTCCACCAGCTCTTTGAGGGAAATGAAATCGCCGGCGCGCTTGGACATTTTCACCAGCTCTTCGCCGCGCTTCAGCGCCACCTGCTGGTGAATGAGCACTTTGAATTTACCCTGCCCGCCGCCCAGCGCGCCCACGGCGGCTTCCATGCGCGGCACATAGCCGTGGTGGTCCGCGCCCCAGATATCTATCAGGCGGGTAAAGCCCCGCGAGAATTTATTGAGGTGGTAGGCGATGTCGTTCAAAAAATAGGTGTTGCGGCCGTCGGCCTTTACGAGCACGCGGTCCTTATCGTCGGATTCCAGCTCCGAAGAAGAACCGAACCAGACGGCGTTGTCCTTATCGTAGGCCATGCCGCGCTCTTTGAGCGTGGCCAGGGCCTTGGCGGGCCCGCCGGCCGCGTGCAGCTCGGACTCCAGGAACCAGCGGTCGAATTCCACGCCGAAAGCCTTCATATCCTCGCGGTGCAGCTTCAGCATGCCGGTAACGGCGTGTTCGGAGAACTGGGTGTCGGTCCAGCCGGCGGCTTCTTTGGGCAGGGCCGCGGCCATGTCTTTAAGGTAGGCGCCCTGGTAGCCGTTCTCGGGCGGCTCCTGGCCGTTGAACCTGGCCTTCAGCGAAACGCCCAGCAGTTCCACCTGTTTGCCCACGTTGTTAACGTAAAATTCCGTGGAGACCCGGGCGCCCAGCGCCCTGTAGATGCGGGCCAGACTGTCGCCCAGCGTTGCCCCGCGGCCGCTGGCCAGGTGCATGGGACCCGTCGGGTTGGCCGACACGAACTCCAGGTTGATATTTTCGGCCTTATAGTCCGGGCGCGCGAAACAAGCCGGGTCCTCAAGCTCTTTCAAGGCTTCAAAAAGGAAAGCGTCCTTGAACTTGACGTTCACGAAGCCCGGCGGCACGGCTTTTGCTTCGCAGTCGGAGGACAGCGCGGCGGCGAGTTCTTCCGCTATCTTCAAAGGCGGCTTCTTCAGCAGCTTGGCGCCGGCAATGGGCCAGGCCACGGAGGCATCCGCGTCGATATGGGGGGGAGGCGCCGCCAGGTGGAAGGCGGCCAGGGCCTCTCCTTCCAGGGCAAAGGCCGACGCCGCGCGGCTTTTCAGGCCGACTTCAAGGGTAGTGAGTTTCATTTCTTCTTAGCGTTCTTCTTGGAAGTCTTTTTAGCGGCAGGCCGGGCCTTCTTGGCCGACGCTTTTTTCACGGGGGCTTTTTTTGCCTTTGCCGCTTTCTTGGCGGGGGCCTTTTTAACCGCCGCTTTTTTAGGCGCGGCTTTCCCGGCGGGCGCTTTTTTCACGGAGGCGGGCTTGGCCGCGGGCGCGGCGGGTTTCGGCTGGGGCTTCTCCTGCCATTCCACGGGCTTGTAATCCGCGTAAACCTTGCTTATGGAATAATATTCTTCGGCCTTGGTGTCGTAAACGTGCACCAGCACCCCGCCGTAGTCGAGCACTTTCCAATTCTTGGAACGCATGCCGTCGCGGTGCAGGCAGTAGACGCCCTCGTGCTTGAGCTTGATCTGGACTTCCTCCTCTACGGCGTCGAGCTGCGGGACGGATTCCACCTCCATCAGCACCGCGTAATCCGCCAGCGGGGACTTGCCGGCCAGATCGTAGACGATAACGGGGTGGGCCTTCTTGGAGTCGCCGACCAGGGCGGCGGTGACCGCTATTTTTTTAAAGCTGCTTTTGGGTATTGTCATATTGTGTTCTTCGTCTTCCTCAGTTTTTCCAGCATCGCGGCTTCCGCCTGGTGCTCTATGTTTATCATCGCCGACCCGAGTATGGAGGATATTGTATTAAATATGGTGGCGAGGTTGTTTTTCTCCACGCCGGACGGCGCGGCGGACCGCTCGAAAAGCGCGCAGCCGAGCGGCCGGCCTTCCGCGGCGCAGGCCATCAGGTAGGTCTTTTCGTCCAGCCAGCCGCTTTCGGCGCGGGCCGGGAGGGCGGGCAGGTCCTTGCGGAAGGTTTCCCTGGCGTAGGCCTGCTCGTATTCCGCGTTGAAGCCGTTGTAAACGTAGGCCTTTATGTTCCAGGCCCCCTCGAGATAGATATGTATTTCCTCCATGACCGACGAGAGGAAGGCCGCCGGGGATTTGTGCGTAGCCAGCAGCAGCCGGCTCATATCGAACAGCATCGTCAGTTCGCTGGAGGTGTGCTGCAGGCGGCGGAACACCGTGCGCATGATCTCGCTGAAAATATTTATGCCGGTATCGGGGTGTTCTTTGATGAAGGAAAAGAATTCCTGGCGGCCCACTTCGTAAAGCGAGGCGTCCCTGGAGGCGCGCGCCTGCGCGAACCGGGCGGCCCCCTCTATCACGGCCATCTCGCCGAAGAAGTCCCCGGCCGAGAGGATAGCCAGGGTCTTGAACTCGCGGCCCTCCTCGTCCATCGCCTTTTCTATGACCACCTCGCCTTCCACTATTATGTAGAGGGTGCTGCCGGCGCTTTTCTCCCGGAACACGACGTCGCCGGCCTTATAGGCGGTCCGTTTGAAGTAGCCGGAGAACTCGGCCAGCATGGCGTCCGAAAGATTGCGGAACAGGGTTATCCCTTTGAGTTTTTCTATATCAGCCATAATATCCCCCTTATCAGCCGGCCTTGTTGCACAGGGTCTTGAAGACCGCCTGGTCGTGCGCCTTGGCTATGGCCACTTCGTACGTCACCACATCCTGCAGGACCATGTTGGCCAGCGCCTTGTCCATGGAGATCATGCCGAACTTGGCCCCGGTCTCGATGGCGCTGTAGATCATGTGGGTCTTGCCCTCGCGGATGAGGTTCTGGATGGCGGGCGTCATCACCATGATCTCGCGCACGGCCACGCGGCCTTTGCCGTCCTTGCGCGGCAGCAGGATCTGCGACACCACGCCCTGCAGCGAGGCCGCCAGCTGCACGCGCACCTGGGTCTGCTGGTGCGGAGGGAACACGTCTATGATGCGGTCGATGGTGGAGGGGGCGTCCTGCGTATGCAGCGTGGCGAAGGTGAGATGGCCGGTTTCCGCCGCCGTGATGGTCAGCTGTATGGTCTCCAGGTCGCGCATTTCGCCGACCAGGATCACGTTGGGGTCCTCGCGCAGCGCGGCGCGCAGGGCGTTGTTGAACGACCGGGTATGCTGGCCTATTTCGCGCTGGCGCACCACACAGGCGTTGGCCTCGTAGGTGAACTCTATCGGGTCCTCGACGGTGAGGATGTGGCCCTTGCGCTTGTTGTTGATCTGGTTGATCAGCGCGGCCAGCGTCGTGGACTTGCCGGAACCGGTAGGCCCGGTGACCAGCACCAGGCCCTTCGGGATAACGGAAAACCCGATGATGGCCGGTGGCAGCCCCAGCTCTTCCGGCGTCGGGATCTTGGAGGGGATAACGCGCATCACGGCCTCTATGCCGTTGCGGGCCACCAGCACGTTCAGGCGGAAACGGGACACGCCGGTGATGGCGAAAGAACAGTCCAGCTCCCATTCTTTTTCGAACTTGGCGCGCTGCTCGTCGTAAAGCGCGGAGTAGATCAGGGCCTTGGTCTGTTCGGCGGTCAGGGGGGCCGTGCCCTCCACCACCGGGATGATCTCGCCGTTAAGCCGCATCATGGGCGGCTTGTTGACGCAGATGTGGATGTCGCTGGACCCGCGCTGCACCGCGGTCCTGAGAATAGTGATCATGTCCATTTTACCCTCCTGTGTTTAAGGCCGCCCCTGCCTGCCCAGAACGGCCCCGTCGAAATCTTCGCCCAGTATCACCGCGGCCCCGGCCACGCTCCTCTGGGAAGACCGCCTCACCTCGAGCGCGTCCAGCCCGAGCGCCGAGCGCAGCCTGAGCGCGGCGGGAATGTCGCCGGCGAAAAAGAGGACGCGGGTGTGCTTCTCTATTTTAGAATAAGAGGCGGCCGTCATCACGTCGAAACCCAGGCCGCGCAGATGCCTGGCGGCCAGGGCCGCCAGATCTTTCCTGCCGGAAGCGTTGAAAACCTCCACGCGGATGGCCGGCCCGGCCTCGGCTTCCGCCTGGACCTCAGGACCCCGGCCCTGCCTGGAAAGCTCGGTGGTGGAAAAATTTGAGAACCCCAGGCCGGACAGTTCGGAGAACAGCCGGAAAAGATCGAAAGAGGAGATGGCGGTGGCCCCGGAAGCCCGCAGGCCGCCGACCCACGCCGCGGCCGAGAAGAACCGCCTGGGTTCGGCGCGCCAGCCGTTCAGCGCGTCCCTGATTACGTCCAGGTCGGGGGAAGAGGAGACCAGCACGGAAAACACCTCGGCCTGCACGGTCGTCCCGCCGGCCAGGGCGAGCAGGGCCAGCGCCCGCTGCGGGACGGTCGCGCTCGCGCGGGGTTTGGAATGAGAGATGGTGAACGCGTCCACGGTGCCGGCGGCCGTATGGTAGACCAGAAGGGCGGAGCCCCGCTCGCCCAGCACGGCGAGGTTGACGTCCCGCCCGGCCCGGACCGCGCGGGACACCGGAAAGAAATACTGCGCGGCGGCCAGCGCCAGCGCGGCGCCCAGGCCCGCGGCCAGCATCAGCCTTTCTTTTTTTCCTGAAGACTGTTCCATAGTGATACGCTCAGCGGATGCACCCAGCCGCCGCCCGAAAACGCATAGGTAAGTTTAACATAATTGGCCGCGCGCAGAGCCGCTCCGAAATCCCTTAAAGCCAGCTCCCGTACGAGCCCGGCTTCGGGGAAATCCCGGCCCGGGGCCGCCAAGTCGCATACATATATAAGGCGGGCCAGCGGGCCCATCTCCGGCGCCCCGGTGGCGTGCAGCTCTATGGCCTCGGTTATCCCGGCGTCCCTGACGCCGAACAAGGCCGCGGCCCGCGCCGCGCCGGCCCAGGCATGCAGCAGGACCGGGGCTTCCTTTATCATCGTTTTAAGGAAAGGCGCGCGGGGGCAGCGGGCGCGGGCGTATTTTTTAAGCGCGGCCGGGGCCATATCCCTGGCGCAGTCGTGGAGCAGGCCGGCGGCGGCGGCTTTCTGCGCCGGGAGGCCGAGCCCCGGGGCCAGCCGCACCGCCAGGGCGGCGGTATCGAGCGAATGACGGAAGCGCCGCGGGGTTATGATCTTTTTAAGCAGGGCGCGCTCGCGGGCAAGATACAGGCCGCGCGCCGCTATCCGCGCCAGCACCGAAGCGTGCAGCGCCGGCGGTTTTTCGCCGAGGAAGAGGGCGCTCCGCAGATCGCTCGAAGCGGCCCGCGGAAAGCGCCCGGCCAGCGCGGTGAAGGGCACGCCGCGCAACGCCGTCAGGGCGTGGCCGGGGCGCAGGCCCACCAGCAGCCGCGCGCCTTTGAGCACCGTCCGCCAGCGCCGCCAGGCCTTAAAACCTTCGAGACAATCCGACCCCATCAGAAAAAAGACCGGGGCGCCCGGATGGAGGGCGCGGAAATGCGCCACCGTCTCCCAGGTATACACCACCCGCCTGAGACCGGCTTCGAAGGAACTTATCTTAACTTCGGGGCGGCCCAGCAGGCCGGCTTCGGCCAGCGCCGCCCGCAGCAGGGCGCGGCGCTCGGGGAAAGGCACCGGCCGCAGGTCCTTGAAGGGCGTATGGAAACCGGGCACGAAATAAACCGCCTGGGGTTTAAGCTGGCGCAAAGCCGCCGCCGCCAGTTCCATGTGGCCGCGGTGCGGCGGGTCGAAACTTCCCCCGTAAATTATTATCGGTTTTTTTTCAGCCGGCATATTTTCACGCCGGCGCCACCGGCACCGGCAAGCATTTAGTATAATATACTTTAACAAACGGCACAAAATCACCTATGGCACAAAAACGAGACAATTGCATCATCCTGCTGCTGGACGCCCCGGAGCCCGAGAAGATCAGCCAGGAACTTAAAACGGCTTTCGGCCCGGAGAGGGCGGCCCACGTCAACAGCGACCTGCTCCTGAACGTTTACAAAATGGCCAAATCCTTCCCCGAGGCCATCCTCATCCTTTCATACGAAAAGACCGTCCGCCACCAGGACCTGTCCTGGCTCGACCAGGAGGACCCGGGTTTTCTGGAAGTAAAGAACCGCTCCGGAGAGGACCGCATGCTGGACGCTTTCCGCCTGGCCTTTTTCACCGGCGCGAAGAAAGCCGTCCTGCTCAATCACCTGTCCCCCGAGATAAAAAAGGACTGGCTTTACCAGGCGCTCGACGCCGTGAGCGACAAGACCGTGGTCGTCGGCCCCAACCAGGACGGCTCTCTTTACCTGCTGGGCCTGACGCAGCAGAACCTCAAGCTGCTGGAAACGCCCGGGTTCTCGCACGGCAAAAACGCCGAGACCATGACCGAGCGCGCCAAGAAGAATAAGCTTTCCGTCTTCAACACGCCGGAGACGTACGCGGTGACGGGCGAAGAGGCCCTCAGGAAATGGATGGAAAGCCGCGAGGTCCTGCCCCCGCTCTTCCACAACGAGCCGCCCCGCCCGAGCGCGCCGCCCCCGGCCCCCGAGCACAAGAAGCACCATAAGCGCCACGGCAAGAACGGTTTGGAGATCCCTCTCCCGCCGACCCCTGAAAAACCGCCGCTGTAAATTATAGAATCATCATTATAGCGCCGCACCGCGCCGGACCGCCGGCGCCGGAGACATCATTTATGAAAAACATCGAACTGGTATGTAAAAAAATATTCCGCCTGGCCAAGGGCGTTCAATGCGAGGTGATGGCGGATACGCGCGACAGCGCGCTGACGCGCTTCGCCGACAACGTCATCTCCCAGAACGTCGCTTCCTCCGCGGTCACCTACTCGGTGCGCCTGCTCGACGACGGCCGGGGCACAAAGGTGACCTTCAACCAGGCCGACGACGCCTACCTCGGGCACGCCATCAAGGCCGGGCTCGAGATCCTGAAAAAGCAGAAGAAGGACCCGGCGCTGCTGCCGCTGGCCAAGCCGCGCCCGCTGGCCGCCGGCAAGAACCTCTATTTCAGGGAGACCGCCGAACTCGGGCCCGTCGCCCGCGCGGAAAAGGTCGCGGAGCTCGCCCGCGCCTGCAAAAAAAGCGGCCAGGTGGCCTGCGGCACTTTCGAGAACAGCGCCTCGGAGCTGGTGATCGCCAACAACCTCGGCCTGTTCGCCCGCCACCGGGAAACCAACGCCACGTACAGCGCCACCGTGCGCGACCGCGACGGCTCAGGCTGGGCGGAATGCCCGGCCTACGACGTCGCCGATATCCCTTTCGCCCGGCTCAACGAGTCCGCCCGCGCCAAGGCCGCGCGCAGCCGCAAGCCCAGGGAGATCAAGCCCGGCAAATATACCGTCGTGCTGGAACCCCAGGCCGCCGCCGACCTGCTGCTCTACCTCTCCATCTACGGCTTCGGCGGGCAGATGTACAACGACGGGCGCAGCTTCGCCGCCGGCCATCTCGGCAAGCGGCTGCTGAGCCCCCTGCTTTCCATCGAGGACAACGCCCTGGACGGCGTCGCGGCCGGCATGCCCTTCGACTACGAAGGCCAGCCCCGCACCAAAGTAAAGCTCGTGGAGAACGGCGTCCTCAAAGGCGTGGTCCACGACCGCAAAACCGCCAGGAAGGCGAAAACCGCCTCCACGGGCCACGCCCTGCCCCAGCCCAGCTACATGGGCCCCATCCCCATCAACCTGGCCATAAAACCCGGCCAGGGCACGCTGGCGGACCTTATAAAGGGCACGGAGTGCGGCATCCTGGTCACCCAGTTCCATTACACAAACATCCTTAAACCCCAGTTCGTGGAAATGACCGGCATGACCCGCAACGGCACTTTCATGGTGGAGGACGGCAAGATCACCTTTCCCATCAAGAACATGCGCTTCACCCAGAGCATGGTGGAAGCCTTCAACCATATCGAAGCGGTCGCGGCGGAGACGGCCACCGTCTCGGCCTGGGGCCCGCTGACCTGCCCCGCTTTCCGCCTGGGCGGTTTCAACTTCTCGTCGTCGACCAAGTTCTAGAGGATAAAAACATGTTCAAACTCGCGTCCAAAGCCATCGAAGTAGCGAACAAGTACAAAGTGGACTTCGGCGACATCCGCGTCGTGGAAGAACACACCCAGAGCATCTCCGTCAAGGACGGCGAGCTCAGCGGCGTCACCGACCAGGTCACCCTGGGCTACGGCGTCCGCGTCCTCTACAAAGGCGCCTGGGGCTTCGCCTCCGGCTCCCACATGACCGAGCGCGCCGTCGCCGACACCGCCATGAAGGCCATCGAGATCGCCAAGGCCAGCCGGCGGCTCATGGCCGCGCCCGTGCGCCTCGCCAAAGAGCCAGCCCACGTCGACTTCTGGCAGACCCCGTTCGTCAAAGACCCCTTCGCCATCCCCGCCGAGCAGAAACTCGCCATCCTGATGAAAGTGGACGCGGCGCTGCGCAAAGACAAGAAGATCAAGGTCACCATCGCCGAAATGCACTTCATGCGCGAACACCAGTGGCACATGACCACCGAAGGCTCCCGCATCGAGCAGGTCTTGATGTCCTCCGGCGCCGGCTGCACCGCCACCGCCGTCGAGAACGGCCAGTCCCAGACCCGCGCCTATCCCTGCACCCACGGCGGCCAGACCCTGGGCGGCGGCTGGGAGGTTATCGAAGCCCTGGACCTTCCCGCCCACGCCGACCGCGTCCGCGAGGAAGCCGTGGCCCTGCTCTCCGCCCCGACCTGCCCCGCCGGCGTTAAGGACATCATTATCTCGGGCAACCAGCTCGCCCTGCAGATCCACGAATCCGTCGGGCACGCCTCCGAGCTCGACCGCGTGCTCGGCTACGAGGAATCTTACGCCGGCTCGAGCTTCGCCACCACGGAGAAGCTCGGAAAGTTCCGCTACGGCTCGCCCATCGTCAACCTGGTAGCCGACGCCACCCTGCCCGGCGGCCTCGCCACCGCCGGCTACGACGACGACGCCGTAAAAGCACAGCGCTGGCATATCGTGAAGGACGGGGTCCTATCCGGCTACATGACCAACCGCGAGTTCTGCGGCCGCATCGGCAAAGAACGCTCCTGGGGCTCGTGCCGCGCCGACGGCTACTCCAACATCCCCATCACCCGCATCTGCAACCTCAGCCTGATGCCCGGCACCGCCACCATGGACCAACTCGTGGGGGAGATCAAGGACGGGATCATCATGGAGAACAACATGTCGTGGAGCATCGACCAGAAGCGCCTGAACTTCCAGTTCGGCTGCGAAATAGGCTGGCTCGTGAAGAACGGCAAGAAGGGCAGAATGGTCAAGAACCCCACCTACCAGGGCATTACGCCCGAATTCTGGGGCTCCTGCGACGCGATAGGCGACCATAGCCAATGGCGCCTGCACGGCGTCATGAACTGCGGCAAAGGCCAGCCCGGCCAGACCGCCACCATGAGCCACGGCTCCAGCCCGGCGCGGTTCCGCAAAGTTAAGGTAGGTGTGCACGGCTGACGAGAGAAACCTGATAAAAGAAGCGCCCGCGGGGGCGCTTTTTTTATTTGACTTCAGCTCCCCAAATATATAATATATAGATATCCTATTAGAAAGCCTCCCTGGAGGCCAGTTTTGTATATGTTTTTGTAACATTTCCACCCTTAAAACAGGGGTTACGGCTGGGAAGCAGAAAAGTTATTAACATAAAAAACAATTATAAAACAAGCACTATTCGGGTATTAAATAAAACTACCAACAGTTGTGGATAACTTGTGGATAACTTAACCGATATCAAGGAAATCTGGCAAAAGGCCCTCGAAAACCTGGGCGCCGAAATAGGCGTGCAGGCCATCGACCTTTGGATACGCCCGATAAAGCCGCTTTTCATAGAGGGCGACACTTTTAAAGTGGAAGTTCCCAATTCGATAATTTACAACACGGTAAAGAGCCGCTACGAGGAAAAAATAGCGGCCCTGCTGTCCGCCCTGACGGGGAAAGAACTTAAAATAAGCTATTCCATGTCGATGGCCCCGACGGAACCCGAGCCAGCGCCGGTCCACAAACCCGAGCCCGCCGCACCCGCCGCGCTGCCGGCGAATTATTTTTCCTTCAACCCTAATTACACGTTCGAAAGTTTCATCATGGGCACATCCAACCGCTTCGCCCACGCCTCCGCCGAGGGCGTCGCCAAAACCCCCGGGCAGACCAACCCTTTCTTCATCTACAGCGCGCCAGGCCTGGGCAAAACGCATCTGCTGCACGCCATCGCTCACGGCATCTTCAAGAATAACCCCCAGGCCAAGATCCTCTACACCGCCAGCGAGAATTTCGTCAACGAATACATCGACGCCGTGCGCGGCCAGGCCACCGAGCAGTTCCGCAGCAAGTACCGCAAACTTGACTGCCTGCTGCTGGACGATATCCAGTTCCTGGTGGACAAAGAGCGCAGCGAAGAGGAATTCTTCTACACTTTCAACTCGCTGTTCGAATCAAAGAAACAGATAGTGGTGACCTCGGACCGGCCGCCCCGCGAACTGGCCCTGGGCCAGCGCCTCATCTCCCGCTTCCTCTCGGGCGTAGTGGCGGACATCAAGATCCCGGATTTCGAGACCCGCGTGGCCATCCTCCGCCAGAAGCGCGACCAGCATAAATACGATATCCCCGACGACATAGTCACCTTCATCGCCGAGAACGTCAAAAAGAGCATCAGGGAGCTGGAAGGCTGCCTCATCACGGTGGGGAATTTCTGCGCCAATATGAAGATCCAGCCGTCCATAGACGCGGTCAAAGAGATAATAAAGGACCACATCAGCGACCCCGAGCATGACGACAGGAAGATAACCATAGAGCTGATCAAGGACGTTGTGGCCGCCAAGTATAACCTGGAACTGAAGGATTTCAGCGCCAAGAAGCGCACCGAGGCCATAGCTTTCCCGCGCCAGGTGGCCATGTACCTGGCCTGCACCATGACGGACCTGTCCCTTACCGATATAGGCGACGCTTTCGGCCGCGACCACGCCACCGTGATGTACGCCAAGAACAAGATAGGGCAGATGGTGCAGACCGACCCCTACTTTAACGAGACTTTGAACCAGATGATCTCTAAGATGAAAAATGTTAGTAATTCCGTATAAGTCGGGATAAGTGCAAAAAAGGCGGAGTTTTGTTAGGACTATCAGTAAAATCGGATACGCTGTTAATAACTTCTCCCAATGATTTAAGCCGTATCAACATTATAAACAGCCTATCTTATAGAGGACTATGACGATGAAAATAAATAGTAACAGAGAGACCCTCATAAAGGGGATACAGACCATACAGGCGGGTGTTTCCTCCAAGACCGGCACCATACCTATATTACAGAACTTCCTGATGGAAACCGAGGACAAGGGCCTCAAGATCGTATTCACGGACCTGGAGATGGCCATTAAGCATCATATCCCGGTAGAGATAAAGGGCGAAGGCAGCATAACCGTGCCCATAAAGAAGTTCATGGAGATAGTTCAGAACCTGGGAGAGGAATCTCCCGTGAACATAGCCGTGGATGAAAACAACCGCATTTCCATACTTAGCGGCAAGTCCCGCTTTAAACTGGGCGGTGCGCCCAAGAACGACTACCCGGTCATCCCGGACCTGGACGAAAGCAATTCCTTCAAGATCCCGGCCAAACTGCTGGCCGAGATGATAAACAACACTATCTTCTCCGCTTCCACGGAAGACGACAGGCATTTCCTCAACGGCCTGCTCTGGAAGTATGAGAAGGAGAATTTTTCGCTGGTGGCCACGGACGGCCGGCGCCTGGCGATAATCTCCACCAAGAAAGTGAAAGCGAAGAAAGACTTTAAGGTCATCGTGCCCTCCAAGATACTCGGCGAACTGGCGCGCTTCATAAAAGGCTCGTCCTTCAAGGACAATGAGGAAGTCACCGTAGGCCTTTCCCCCAACCAGATCGGCTTCAAGATAGGCCGTACGGTGTTCATCTCCCGCCTGGTGGAGGGGAATTTCCCCGCTTTCGAGCAGATCATCCCCAAGAGCCACGACATGGAGATAGTCATAAACGCCGCCAAGCTCATGGCCGTGACCAAGCGCGCGGCCATCTGTTCCAACGAGCGCTCCGGGGCCGTGAAATACACTTTCAAGAAAGACGCCCTGGTAGTGAACTCGGCCTCGCAGAGCATGGATTTCGAGGACGAAGTGGAGATAGATTATAAGGGCAAGGAATTCCAGATAAGCTTCAATCCGAAGTTCGTCATGGACATACTGAAAGCCGCCGGTGAAAGCGACATTACCGCGGAATTCACCTCGCCCGCCACGCCCGCGCTGCTCAGGGTGAAGGGCCGCGAGGATCTTATTTATATAGTGATGCCGCTGCGCACCCAGTAATGTTCCTGGAAAGAAGAAAAGCCAACTGGACCCGGGCCAACGAGGTTTGCTCCTCCTGGAAGTTCCTGGGCGGGGTGGGCCCGGACCGCCTGGCGGTGCTGGACGCGGTGTGGGAGAAAGAGATGGGCCGCCTGGCCAAGCATTGCGTGATGCTGGGTGTGGAGCGCGGGCTGATACTGGTAAAGCCGACCTCGGCCGCGGCCGCCAGCGAGCTGGCCCTGAGAAGCACGGTGCTTGTGAAAGGGCTGAATAAGTATTTCAAGAGGCCGTGGATAAAAGCGATAAAGACGGCTAACAGTATTTAAATTAACCTTACAGGAGTTAGACAGCATGACGAATAAGACAGCCAATCCCAAAGAGGGAAGCAATTACGATGCTTCTAATATACAGGTCATGGAAGGCCTTGAAGCGGTGCGCAAGCGCCCGGCCATG
Organism: Elusimicrobia bacterium GWC2_61_19; assembly: GCA_001799795.1. Classification (GTDB taxonomy): domain Bacteria; phylum Elusimicrobiota; class Elusimicrobia; order Elusimicrobiales; family UBA9959; genus UBA9959. The sequence goes on along the minus strand of MGUD01000022.1, from coordinate 964 downwards.
TATATCGGTTCTACCGGCATACAGGGGCTCCACCACCTGGTCTACGAAGTCGTGGATAACTCTATAGACGAAATTCTCGCCGGCGGATGTAACAAGATAGACGTTATAATCAAAGACGACAACGTATGCTCCATCACCGACAATGGCCGCGGTATCCCCGTGGACCCGATGAAGGAAGTCAAGGATCCCAAGCTCAAGGGGAAATCCGCCCTGGAAGTGGTGTTGACCGTGCTGCATGCCGGCGGTAAATTTGACGGCGGCGGCTATAAAGTTTCCGGCGGCCTGCACGGCGTGGGCGTCTCGGTCGTGAACGCGCTGTCCGAATATATGGAAGTGCTGGTACACCGCGACGGCAAGATCTGGCGGCAGGAGTACAAGCGCGGCAAGCCGCAGGCCGACGTTAAGTCGGTGGGAACCACCGACCATCACGGCACCGTGGTCACCTTTAAGGCCGACACCGAGATCTTCGGTGAGGGTATTCTTTCCTTCGACACCATTTCCAACCGCCTGCGCGAGCTGGCTTTCCTGAACCCCGGCTGCCGCATCACCATCATAGACGAGCGCGAAGAGGGTAAGAAGCACGCCTTCTTCTTCGAGGGCGGCATAAAGCAGTTCGTGAAGTTCCTCAACACCAACAAGCAGGTCATCAACGATGAACCCATTTTCGTCTCCAAGACGGAAGGCGACACCATGCTGGACCTGGCCATCCAGTACAACACGGACTATTCCGAGACGATCTTCTCCTTCGTCAATAACATCAAGACGATCGAGGGCGGCACCCATGTGTCCGGGTTCCGCTCGTCCCTGACCCGCGTTATAAACGATTACATAAAGAAATACGAACTGACGAAGGATAAGGAATACAACGTCACCGGCGACGACGTGCGCGAAGGCCTCACCGTCGTGGTGTCCGTGAAGATCCCTCATCCCCAGTTCGAAGGCCAGACCAAGACCAAGCTGGGCA
>MGUD01000021.1:15244-31808 GCA_001799795.1 Elusimicrobia bacterium GWC2_61_19 | reverse complement strand
ATCACCCTCGAGGAAATGAACCGCTCGCTCACGAACGCGTCCATGTCCAGCGAGGAAATAGACACGCTGATGGGCACGCTCGAGGACCTGGGCATAGAGGTCGTAGACCGCAAGAAATTCAAGATGGTGGCCGCCTCGGAGCGCGAGGCCTATACCGAAGAATGGAGCGCGACGCCCGACGTCTCCAACTCCATCCGCATGTACCTGTCCGAGATGGGCAAGGTGCCGCTGCTGACCCGCGACGAGGAAGTCACGCTGGCCCGCAACATCCGCGAACGCGAGCGCGAACTGCGCATGCTGGTGCTGGAATCCCCCATCACCATGCGCGAGATCCGCAACTGGGAAACCCTCATCGAGCAGGACGAGATGACCACCAAGGAGCTGATGCCCCGCGGCCGCAAGTCCAACCAGGAACTCTCGGCGATGAAGCGCAAGATGAAGAACATAGCGCAGCTCATCACCCGCACCGAGCGCGAGATAGCCAAGCTGACCGAGCGCGCCCAGCGGCCCTCCCTCTCCAACGAGATGCGCAAGAAGACGGAAGCCGTCATCGACAAGAAGCGCAAAGACATCGTTAAGAACATCATCAACCTGAACCTGAACCAGGAGAAGATAAAACGCCTGACCAACAAGATCAAGAACCTGGCGCACAAGATCCGCGAATACCGCCTGGAGCTGGAGAAATACCAGAAGATCTACGGCGACCTGGTAAAGCTCCAGCACGACCACGAACTGGTGGGCCGCGGCAAGATGCGCCCCGGCGCCTTCAAGTCCAAGTGGGGCTATAATCCCGCCGAGGTGGAAGCCGCGCTGGAGAACATAAAGGCCGTGAAGGAGCGCGAGCATCACCTCATCCGCACCCTCCCGATCAACCCCGACGATTTCATGTCCTTGAACGACAAGATCACCTTCCTCGAGGACCAGATCCTGCAGGACAAACTTAAGCTGATAAGGGCCAACCTCCGCCTGGTCGTCTCCATCGCCAAGAAGCACGTGAACTCCAACCTGGAACTGTCCGACCTGATCCAGGAAGGCGGCCTGGGCCTGATGAAGGCCGTGGAGAAGTTCGAATACAAGCGCGGCTTCAAGTTCTCCACCTACGCCACCTGGTGGATCCGCCAGAGCATCAACCGCGCCATCGCCGACCAGGCCCGCACCATCCGCATCCCGGTGCACATGAAGGAACTGGTGTCCAAGCTGATGAAGGTCACGCGCAAGTACCGCCAGGAGTTCGGCCGCGATCCGATGATCGAGGAATACTCCAAGCACATGCATATCTCCATGGACAAGGTGAAGAACGCCCTGAAGATCATGCAGGACCCGATCTCGCTGTCCACGCCCATAGGCGAGGACGAGGACTCTCACCTCGAGGACTTCATCGAGGACAAAACGGGGCTGCCCCCCTCCCATTCGGCCATAGACCTGCTCCGCCGCCGCGAAGTGACCAAGATCCTCGACACCCTGACCGACAGGGAAGCCAAGATCATAAAGCTGCGCTTCGGCATAGAGACCGGCTATCCCCGGACCCTGGAAGAAGTGGGCAAGATCTTCCGCGTGACGCGCGAGCGCGTGCGGCAGATAGAGGCCAAGGCCATCAGGAAGCTCCGCCACCCGTCCCGCAGCAAGATGCTCAGGGACTACCTGGACTGACAGGCACCCCGCGCGGATAAAATAAAAAGCCCCGGGATAACTCCCGGGGCTTTTTCTTTGGTCCGGTTGAAACCTTATTTTTCTTCTTTGTTCTCAGTGAACATGCCGCGGATGAGGCTGTTGGCGATGTCCTTGGCGCCGAGCCCCACCGCTATGGCGAAAGCCAGCCCCATGGAAGCGAACAGGATGTTAAGGCCGCCGATGATCATCTTCATCTTAATCCCCAGCTGCTCGATAGCGGCGATGAGGGTGAAGACGACTATGACGAAGTGGACGATCTTGGACAGCGAGCGGCCGCCTTTGAGATTATTGGCGGTGGCGGAATTTATCACCACGTCCGCCATGAACCGGGCGAACAGCAGGCCGCCGAAACCGATGAAGATCGCCGCCACCAGGCGCGGCAGGAACACTACAACGAACCGCTCCAGGATCTCCGAGATGACGGTAAGATTAAGCACGTTGGCGGCGGTCACAAAGAAGACCAGCAGCAGCGCCCAGTAAGTGATGAAGGCCAGCATATGGGAGAACGATTTGCCGAAGCCGAAGCGGATCAGCAGTTCGTTGATGCCGACGCTGCTGGTATAGGAATCCAGTTTTATCCGGCGCAGGAACTGCTCGAGCAGCGAGCTGACCACCCGGGCCATAAAAAGGCCAAAAAGGATAAAAAGGAAGGCCGCGACGAGGTTCGGCGCGTAGGCGACGAACTTGTCCCACATGTTGAGTATAGGCTGTATAAAGAGTTCGGCAAGGTCCTTGATCATTATTTCCTCCGTGGCTGGAACAGAGCTATTCTAATATTTATGAGCCGGGGAAAGCAAAAAGCCGCGCGGGCCGCGCGGCTTTGCCATGAATTAACCGCCGGGTCAGAGCGTGTTCTTGCTCTTGAGCGGGTCCGCGGGGCCGGTTTTCTTGACCTTGGGCTTCTTCAGCGCGGGGTGCGGCTTCACGGAACCGGGCCGTATCGCGGCCGGGGCCGGCCCGGAATTTGGAGCGTCGCGCAGGACAGGCGCCGCCTGCGTTTTCACTTTCGCCGCCGGTTTGGCCTCTTCCGTCTTAGCCACCTGTTCCAGGAATTTCTTGGACCCCTCGCGGTACAGCGGGTCATTAACGGCGCTGAGAGCATCGAAATCGCAGGCCTCCAGGCAGGGGGAGCTCATCTGGCCGGTGGCGGCGGCTTTCAAGTCCCCGGCGGTTAGCGCCGCGGCGGGTTTCACCGGACTGTTCCACGCCGGCAGCACCGTCTCGCCGGCCCGCGCCGCTCCGGAAAACAATACGACGGCCGCGGCCGCCATAAAAGAAATCGGTATGTTCTTCATTACTTCCTCCATGCTGCAGCAGGGTCGCATGGTTATATTATGGAATAAAATGCGCGCCGGCGTAAGTGGCCAACGGCCCACCCGCCGCTGGGCCTGAGGGCCCAGACCGGTCTTAAATTTATATAATGAGGGGGCAGGGGACGCTGATTCCTAAATTCCTAATTCCGCGTAGCTTCTGCCGCACACCCTCACAGGAAAGTGAATTAGGAATTTAGGAATCAGCGTCCCCCATTGCGCCGCGCCCTCCGCCTTCCACCTCCATTTTTTAATTGCCAGCCCGCGGTTATTTTGGTAATATATACATACTATGTACGCAATAATCGAAACAGGCGGTAAGCAGTACTGGGTAGTCCCCGGCGAAATCCTGCAGGTTGAAAAGCTCACGGTCAAAGAAGGCGCTGAAGTGACCTTCAAAGCACTGTGGTCTGCCTCGCAGGACGAGAAAAGCGCCCCGGCGGCCAAGTCTCCTTCCGCGAAAGTAACCGCCCGGATAGTCCGGCATCTCCAGGGTCCCAAAATAATCGTTTTCCGCAAGAAGACGAAAAAAGCCTACGAAAAAGGCTCGGGGCACCGCCAGGAACTGACTGAGATAGAAGTTAAAGATATCCAGTTGTCATAGTTTTTGGCTTTTCGTTGGCAGGCACCCGCACGGGTTAGTCACCAAACGATTTACAACAGAGGTTCAATATGGCCAGTACCAAATCACAAGGTTCAAGCACTAACGGACGCGACAGCCACGGCCAGCGCCTTGGCGTAAAGCGCTACGGCTGCCAGACCGTCAACGCCGGAGAGATCCTGGTCCGCCAGCGCGGCACCAAGTTCCTCCCCGGTGAGAACGTCAGGCGGGCTTCCGACGACACCCTGTTCACCATCGTGACCGGCGTCGTTAAATTCGAGTGGGCCAAACGCGGCAAGAAACAGATCAGCGTTTATCCCGCCGCTAAATAACCTTTCCAAAGGTAAAGCCTCCTGGGTGCTGACCGCGTTCAGGAGGTTTTTTATTATATCGGCATCCAGGCAAGTAATATGACAAAAATACAGGATCACCGCGTCGCGGCCGGCTTTATAGACACCGCCCGCATTTACCTGAAAGCGGGGCTGGGCGGCAACGGCGCGTGCTCTTTCCGCCGGGAGAAATACATCCCCTACGGCGGCCCCGACGGCGGCCACGGGGGCCGCGGCGGCAGCATCTGGTTCGAAGCCTCCGCCAATATCACCACCCTGGCCGAGATCGCCTGCCACCCGCACATAACCGCGTCGGACGGTTCCCCCGGCAAGGGCAACCGCAAGGACGGCGCCTACGGTGAGGACAAGACGCTTTATGTACCCTGCGGCACCCTGGTGAAAAGGGACGGCGTGATGCTGGTGGACCTGAAGGTGCACGGCCAGCGCTTCATGGTGGCCAAAGGCGGCCGCGGCGGCCGCGGCAATACCGCTTTCAAGACGCGGTTCAACACCGCCCCCAAGATCTCGGAGAACGGGGAACCCGGCGAGGACTTCGAGGCGCGCCTGGAACTCAGCGTGCTGGCGGACGTGGGCTTCGTGGGCCTGCCCAACGCCGGCAAATCCACGCTGCTGGCCGCCATTTCCGCGGCCCGGCCCAAGATAGCCGATTACCCCTTCACCACCCTCAACCCGAACATAGGCATAGTGACCCATAAGGGCAAAAGCTTCGCCGCCGCCGACATCCCCGGGCTGATAGAAGGCGCCCACGACGGCAAGGGCCTCGGCGTCATGTTCCTCAAACACATCCTCAGGACCAAGATACTGATCCACCTGGTGGACCCGCGCGGCTACGGCGACCTGAAACCGGAAAAGGCCGTGCGCGTGATAGAAAAGGAACTGAAGGACTACCACCCGCTGTTGGCTAAAAAAACCATCATCCTGGTCCTCAACAAGGCGGATCTGCCGGAAGCCGGCAAGGTACTGGAAACGCTGGAAAAGAAATTCAAAAAGCGCGATATCTTCGTTATCTCCGCGGCCACCGGCAAGGGCGTGACCAAGCTATTGGACAGGGTCATAAAGCTGCTGCCCCTGGTAAAGACCGAAGACCTGTACCAGGCCTCGGCGGACGCGACCCCCGCCGCTATAAAGCCTCCGGCGCAGGGCTTCAGGATCACGCTGGACTCCGAGGGCGTTTACATAGCCAGCGGGATCAAGATAGAGAAACTGATCGCCATGACGAACTTTACGCAAACGGACTCCTGGGACCGCCTGCACCGCGTCTTCAGGACCATAGGGCTGGATAAGGCGCTTAAAAAAGCCGGTGCCATGCCCGGCGATATGGTGCGCGTGGGCGCGCGGGAATTCCAGTGGACGGACGCCGCCCCCCCGCAGGGAAGGCCCACCAAGTTCGCCTACAAATACAGGAAATTCGACGTGGAGTTCGGCGGCAACTAAGCCGCCGGAGAAGTTCCGCAAAAAAAGAAAAAGACCCGGGAAACCGGGTCTTTTTTATTCACACAAATTATCTCGCTTCAATACACCGTGCCCCAATCGCGGGTGGTAATGCGGAATTCCACGCGGCGGTTAAGGGCGCGCGCCTTTTCGGACTTTTCGTCCAGGGCCGGCATCCGCGAGCCGTAACCGGCCACCCTCACTGAATCCGGGTGGACCCCTTTGGTGGCAAGATACATCTTTACGGCGCTGGCCCGCTCGAGCGACAGGTTTTCGTTAAAAGCCGCGGAACCCGAATCGTCCGTATGGCCGGCCACTATCAGCTTGAGTTTATTGTGCCCTACCAGCACGGAAGCTATCCTGTCGAGCAGCGGGCGGGAGGACTCAAGCAGGCGGGCGGAACCCAGTTCGAATTCCACCGGCGGCACCTGACGCGTGGCCACCATGTCCATAACGGACTGCAGTTCCAGCCCCGCCCGGCGCGCCTCTTCCCTCTCGGCCGGCTGCAGCGGCCGGGCGCAGGCACAGCAGGCCAGGGCCGCGGCGGCGAATAAAGCTAATTTACTCATATAGCCCGCCCCTCATAATGCCCGCCGGTGATGGATACTATGAGCGTTTCGCGGCGGAAGCGGTAGCCGCGGGCAAAAGCCGTGTTGCTCAACAGCAGCGGCGGCGTGGCGGCGATAGTGGAATAAATGCGGCCGCGGCGGATGCGGGGCCTGCCGGCCGGGTCGAGCAGGTTGGCGTGCGCGACCGCCTCCAGCGTATCCATGGCCCAGTAAACCGGCCAGATAACGGCGGCCCTGAGCGCGAGTTCGGTCTTAGGGATGGCCAGGACGAAAGCCTCGCACTGGTCCAGGCGGTCCACCGCCCAGCCCATCCATTTGGCCGCTATGTCGCGCAGGCGGCCCATATTCTCCGGCAGCAGCAAGTCGGCGGGTTTTAGGTTCTTGGCATCCAGGTCGGCCTGCGGAAGGTAGCAGCGGCCTATGCGCAAATCGGCCGCTATATCCTTTAAGATATTGGTCATCTGCAGGGCCGAGCCGATCAGCTCGGCGTCCCTCTCGGACGGAAAATCCGAGAGGGTGCGGGTGGAGCGCCTGATGGCCTCGCGGTAAAGCCTGGCCCAGAACACCCCCGGCGCGCCGCCGATAAGGGCACAATAGCGCTCCAGGTCCTGCGGGGTCTTGAACGCCGTCGGGGTCCCGCCCGGGAAAGTCCGCACGTCCATTTCCATCCCGGTGGCCACGGAATCCAGCAGGCGCGAAAAGAGTTCCTTCTCCCCTGCGGGGAATCTTTCGTACAGCGCCAGGATCCTGCCGAACTTGAGGAGCAATTCCTTTTCACCGTGCGCGGGCGCCATGGCGGCCAGCTTATGGACCCTGGAGACGACGGCTTCCGCGTTGACCGGTTTATGAACGCCGCGCATCATGGAGAGTATGGCGAGTTTTTCCTCGGCCTTGATGGCGGGCGAATCCACCACCGTATCCATCATCCGGCACAGCAGGTAGCCCATCCCCATCGAGGACCGCACAGGTTCCGGCAGGATATTCACGCTGAGGTAAAGCGTGCGTGAAACATGTTTAAGGATGTTCTTGATGTCCCCGGAGAGAATAGCCCTGTCGCGTTTTTCCATACGATTAAATTCTACCAAACTTTTGTTTAAGCCGCCGCCGCAAGCCGCGGGCCGGCCGTCAATCTTCCGGCGGCGCCGTCAGTTCGGAAGCCGCCTCCAGGCCCGTGGCCACTGCGGGCGCGATACCTAGTCGCGCGTAAACCGGGTGCACGGCCCTGCGGATCTCCCCCAGCCTGCCGAAGAAGACCGAGGCGCCGGCCAACGACAACACCCCGCTGATCAGGATGGCGTGCGGCGCGCCGACTTTACTGGCGACCCAGCCGGCCATGATGCTGCCGAACGGGGCCATCCCCATGAAAGCCATGGCATAAAAAGCCATCACGCGCCCGCGCTTGTCGTCCTCTACCACCGTCTGTATGATGGTGTTGGAGGAGGCCATCTGGCTTATCATGCCGAAGCTGGCCACTGCTATGCTGGCGGCCGCCGCCGGGAAACTGCGCGCCTGGGACAGGGCGATAAGGCCGCCCCCGAAAACAAGGCCGGCCAGCGGGATGCGCCCTTCCAACCCTAAGGCGTTCCTGCGCGAAGCCAGCGCGAGGGCCGCGGCAAGGGCGCCCAGGCCCGAGCAGGCCATAAGGAACCCCAGCGTTTCAGGGCCGCCGCCAAGCACGTCCTTTACGAAAACCGGCATAAGGACCGTGTAGGGCATCCCGATAAGACTGGTGAGCGCCAGCAGCAGTATGATATAGCGTATGGGCGTGAAACTGAAGGTATAATCGAAGCCTTCCCTGAGGCGCCTGAACACCCCCTCCCCGACCGGCCGTTTTTTCGCCTCGGGCACGTCCATGGCCAGCAGGGCGGCGATAACCGCGAGGTAGCTGAGGCCGTTGAGCAGGAAGCACATCCCTTCGCCGACCGCGCTTATCAGCAGGCCGGCCAGCGAAGGCCCCAGCAGGCGGGCGCCGTTGAACATGGAAGAATTAAGCGCTATGGCGTTGCCCAGGTCCTCCTTCTTCTCAACGAGCTCCACCACGAAGGACTGGCGCGCCGGGATGTCGAAAGAATTGACCAGGCCGAGAAAAGAACTGAGCGCTATTATATGCCAGACCTGGACCCTGCCGGCGAGCACCAGGTAAGCCAGCGCGAAAGCCTGCAGCATGGCCAGGGTCTGGGTAACGAGCAGTATCCTGTGGCGGTCCAGCCTGTCGGCCAGCACGCCGGCGAACGGGGAAAGGATAAAGGTGGGGATCTGCGCGCAGAAACCGACCACGCCCAGCAGCAGGGCGGACCCGGTAAGCCGGTAAACCAGCCAGCTCATGGCCACGGTCTGCATCCAGGTGCCGATAAGCGACACGCCCTGGCCGCCGAAGAAAAGGCGGTAGTTGCGGTATTTAAAAGCCCGCAGAATAAGGGTTAATTTAGACGAGCCGGGAACACCGGGGGCGTGGTGTGTCATATTTGCCGTAAACACGACAATTAAATATTACAAAACTTAAACTGATCTATTGCCCGCAGCCCCTCGCCCGGGGCTGTGAATAGGCCCAGCCCAGGCCGCTGAGGGTCTTTACTCTGAGGCCCAGACGCGGGCCCAGGCCGCGCCGCAAGCGGTAAACAAGCGAGTAGACGGTGTCGGCTTTATCCGGGCTATGCTCGGTATTTAAAACGCGGCGGCAGATCTCGCCATCGCTGACGGGTGAGGGAGAGGCCTCCAGCAGCAGGGAAAGCAGGCGGAACTGTTCCGGGGGCAACACCAGCACCTGCCGGCCGTTGCGCAGCACGCGGCAGCCTTCCGGTTCCAGCTTCAGGTCCCCCTTCTCGAAGCAGCCGCGCTCCATCTCCACCCGGCGCAGGACGCCCTGCACCACGGCCAGCATCTTTTCGAAACTGGAGCCCTTAAGCACGAAGCCGTCGGCGCGGTACACGGAGTACGCGTTAATTTCTTCGGCGGGGTCGGCACTGACTATAATGACGGGGGTTTTACGCAATGCGGAGCTGGCGCGCACGGCGGCGCAGACCATGCCGCCGTTGCCGTCGGGCAGATGAAAATCCAACAGCAGGCAGAGCGGCTTGGAAGATTCCGCCAGTTTGAGGCCTTCCGCGCAGTTGGCGGCCGAAATGACGTGGTAGCCGGAAGCGGAAAAAAGCCTGGAGAAAGAAGAGCGCCAAAGCTTGTCGTCGTCGACTATGAGTATAGTGTTACGCGTCGGTGTCCCTGAACCCATGGGGCTATTATACCTTTTAACGCCCGGCGAGGACCTTGCCCAGCACGCGCGGCCCTCTTGCGCCGGTGGCGGACGGGCTGTGGTTGACGCGGCCCCGCAGCGCCAGCCACGCCAGCAGCGCGAAGCACGCCGGTTCCTTGGCCAGCGGGTGCATGCCAAGCTCTGCGATCGACCTGACCCTTATTCCGGAAGGCAGCAGCAGGGCGGCAATGTTGTCCATCAGTACGGGGTTAAGCGCGCCGCCGCCGCTGACTATAAGTTCGTGTGTGCCGCGCGGGGCGTTGCTCTTGAAGGCCAGCGCTATGGAGGCGGCCGTAAAAATATTCAGAGTCGCCAGCAGGTCGCGCGAACGGCGTGTATTCAGTTGGCTTGAGAAATGCTTCCGGAGGAAAGCCGCGGAATATTCGCTGCGGTCCAGGGACTTGGGCGGGCGGCGGCCGAAAAAGGGCGCCTCCAGCAGTCCATAGACCTTCGCCAGGTCCGGTGTGCCGGCGGCGGCCCACGCGCCCCCCTTGTCATAGACAAGTTTGCCGCCGGAGATCAGATACACCGCGGTATCCATCAGGGAATTGCCGGGGCCGGTGTCGAAACCGAAAGTTTTTACGCCTTTACCGGTAAAAGCGATATTCCCTACGCCGCCGATGTTCTGCAGCGCCACGGGGGCGCCGCCGCCGAACAGGTATTCGTCCATGAAAGGAATAAGGGGCGCGCCTTCACCGCCGGCGGCCATGTCGGCCGGGCGGAAGTCGCAGACCACGGGACGGCCTGTTTCCTCGGCGATGAACGACGCCTCGCCTATCTGCAGCGTATGCCCGGGCCGTACGGGGGCGTGCCACACCGTCTGGCCGTGCGAACCTATGACGGCTATGCTTTTATAAGCGACTTTATGCGCCCGGCAGAACTTCCTGACCAGGCCGGCCCAGAGGCGGCCCAATTCAAAATTAAGCGCGGAAAGCTCCGGGGTCTTCATCTCTTTTGCCGCTATGATCCTGGCCTGGAGCCCGGCCGGATAGGCGTAGTTGGAGAATTTAAGGACCTTCAGCCCGCGGCCGGAGGTTTCGCAAAGGGCTATGGAAAGCCCGTCGGCGGAGGTACCGCTCATCAAACCCATTATTTTAGTTTTAGCCATGTCAGTATTTTTCCACGCTGTATTCGGCCAGGCGGCCGTTGCGGTAATGGAACTTGCCGGAGAAATGACCGCGCCTTTTAAGCAGCGGCAGGAACACCTTGTCCCCTTCCCAGAGGTTCAGCTTCAGCAGGTCACGGTCCTTTATCCAGGCCAGGTTCCCCTCGTTAGAGTCCTGCAGGCGCCCGGTGAATCTGGAAGCCGTAAAAACAAAGACATACCAGTCCTCGCCTTTGGCGAAACCGGGAAAAGTCAGCACGCCTTTCAGCACGGGGGCCTTTATTTTCAAGCCGGACTCTTCGCGTATCTCGCGTATCACGCAGTCCTCCGGGCTTTCCCCGGGCTCGAACTTGCCGCCGAGGCCGTTCCACTTCCCCTCGTGGACGTCGTCCGGCTTCTTAACGCGGTGCAGCATCAGCGTGCTGCCTTTCTTCCTGACATAACACAAAGTAGCGAGTTTCATATAGTTATCAGTCTCCCGCGCCCACCGGCGGCAGGTCGTCGAACAGCCAGGTGCTGAGGTAGCGCTCGCCGGAGTCCGGCAGTATGACCACTATGGTCTTGCCTGCTGATTCCGGCTTTAACGCGGTTTCCACGGCCGCCTGCATGGCCGCCCCCGACGAAATGCCGGCCATTATCCCTTCTTCGGTCATCAGGCGCCTGGCCATGATCCCCGCGTCGACATCCTTCACTTTCACTATCTGGTCGAGCAGGCTTCTATCCAGCACCTCGGGCACGAAATTAGCGCCGATACCCTGTATCCGGTGCGGCCCGGCGGCGCCGCCGGAAAGTACCGGGGAGGCCGCGGGCTCGACGGCGACGATCTTAACTCCGGGGCGCTTATTTTTAAGAGCGCGCGCCACGCCCGTAATAGTACCGCCGGTGCCTACCCCGGCCACCAGGATGTCTATCTTCCCGGCGGTATCGTTAAGGATCTCCTCGCCGGTGGTCCTTTGGTGAATAGCCGGATTGGCCTGGTTGGAGAATTGGCGCGGCATAAAAGTACCCGGAGTGGCGGCCAGGATCTCCTCCGCCTTGGCCACGGCCCCGCCCATGCCGGCCGGGCCGGGGGTAAGGACGATCTCGGCGCCGAAGGCGCGCAGGATCTTGCGGCGCTCCACGCTCATGGTCTCGGGCATGGTAAGCACGAGCTTATAGCCTTTTATAGCGCAAAGCCAGGCCAGGCCTATGCCCGTATTGCCGCTGGTCGGCTCCACTATGCGCGCGCCGGGCTGCAGCAGCCCGCGGTCCTCGGCGTCTTTCAGCATGCCGTAAGCGGCCCTGTCCTTTACGCTGAAAGACGGGTTAAAAGATTCCAGTTTTGCCAGCAGCAGGGCGGTACTGCCCGCGGCCAGGCGGTTTATTTTTACCAGCGGCGTGCGGCCTATCAGGCCGCTCATATCGGCGGCGTATTTCATTTGGCGGCTATTTCCCTGCGCAGCTCGTCCAGCTCCCGCTGAACGCGGCGCATCTCTTCGCTGCAGTAGTCGGGCAGCTTGTTATGGTCCAGCTGGGCGCGGCCTTCCGCGCCGCCGTGCGCGCTGTGCGCCGGCACGCCGAAGACGGTGGTTTCCGGCGGCACTTCGTTAAGGACCACGGAACCGGCCCCTATGCGCGAGCGGTCCCCTATTTTAATGGCGCCGAGCACGATCGCTCCCGAGCCCACCACCACGCCGTTGCCCAGGGTGGGGTGGCGCTTCTTGTGTTCCAGGGAAATTCCGCCCAGCACCACGCCCTGGTAAAGCAGAACGTCGTCGCCGATCTCCGTGGTCTCGCCTATCACCACGCCCATGCCGTGGTCGATGAAGAAACGCCGGCCGATCTTTGCGCCGGGGTGGATCTCCACGCCGGTGAGGAACCGGGCGACATGAGACAGCAGCCGGGCCGGGAAACAAAGGCCGGTCTCCCACAGCCAATGCGCGGGGCGGTACAGCCACACGGCATGCAGGCCTGGATAGCAGAAAACCACTTCCGCTAAACTGCGCGCGGCCGGATCCTTTTCAAAAACCGTCCGTATGTCTTCGGTAAAGTTCATATTTTCCTTATTGCCGCCGCAACCCAAAGGTATTATATATTTTATGTATGAAGAGCCCGTCACCAGGCGCGAGATGACTGGACCTACCTCCGCGCGTTATCTTTGCTTATTGTCCTTAAATTATATAAATTATGCTCAGTTCCAACGGGAAACAGGCTAGGGGGCTCTATGGCTGACAACGGACTGGTAAAAACACTGCAGGGACACACCGACGGCGTTCTGGCGCTGGCCTTCTCCCCGTGCGGGAAATTCCTGGCTACCGGCGGCGAAGATAACGCCATCAAGCTCTGGTCCATACCGGACGGTATAGAGATACGGACCATCGCGGCCCACGAGGGCGACGTCCGGGCGCTGGCTTTCGACCCGGACGGCGACGTCTTCGCCTCCTCCTCCTGGGATAAAAGCGTAAAGATCTGGCGCACCTCGGACTGCTCCACCCTGGCCTCGGCCGCCAAGCATGCAGGCCCCGTGAACTGCCTGGCCTTCTCCGCCGACGGCAAGTTCCTCTATTCCGGCTCCGACGACGACGCCGTCAAGATCTTCTCCTCGCCCAAATGCTGGCTGGAGAACACCCTCACCCCCGACATCGGCGACATTAAAGCCCTGGCCATTTCCGCCAAGGGCCTGCTGGCGGTGGGCGGCGCGGAACTGCAGTTCCTGGAAACACCTTCGGGCAAACTCCTCAAGGATAACGACTCTTATGTCTACGGCGTAAAGTCGCTGGCGTTCTCACCCGACGGTAAGATCCTGGCCGCGGCCACCGGCATGGAAAAGCGCCTTGAGCTCTGGGACGCCGAGAACCTGGTGGAGACCGGTTCCGTAAAAGATTCCGACTGGCTGAACTGCGTGACCTTCACGCATGACGGCAAAAAGCTGGTGACCGGCGGCACTGCCGTAAAGGTGTGGGACCCGGCCACCGGCGCCTGCCTGAAGACCTATGAGGGGCATGCCGACGAGATCCACAGCGTGGACGTCTCCCCGGACGACAAGTATATCGCCAGCGCCTCCAACGACAAGACCGTAAAGATCTGGGCACTTTAACCCCCCAAATAGCCGGCCCACGGCTTGACCGATGTTAAACCGGTTACGGAGGGGTTTTTTGTATAATTGACCTGTTGTTAAATCGCAGTAGGAGGAATAATGGTAAATACAATAGTCCTTATACTGGTGGCACTCATGGCGATGGCGAGCAGCGTCAACGCCGCGGGTTTCCGCCTTGCGGAGCAGGATGCTAAAGCGACAGGTATGGGTAATTCCTTTGTGGCCGTGGCGGACAACGCCTCAGCCGTCTGGTATACCCCCGCCGCCATAACCGGGTTGGAAGGGACGAACGTCTCTCTCGGCACCGTAATGGTAGCCCCCTCGATGGAGCACAAGAACGTGAACGGCACCACCGATGAGATAAAGAATAAAATACATATCCCCCCCCATTTCTACGCCACCCGGAAATTAGACGAGAACATCTCGCTGGGCTTCGGCGTGAACGCCCCTTTCGGCCTTTCCACGGAATGGGACAAGGTCACGGCGGTCACCCGCAAAGTCGCCACCAAATCCGAGATTACCTCTGTAAACTATAATCTCAACGGCGCCTATAAGCTGAACGACAGAGTCTCGTTCGCAGCGGGCATCGACTATGCGATGGTTGACGCAACGCTCAACAGCATTCATCCCGCCGGACGGGAAATACTGTTAAACGGAGACGGCAACGGCATGGGCTACAACGCCGCCGCCATGTACAAACATAACGACAAATGGAATTTTGGCGCCAACTACCACAGCCAGGTAAAAGTGGACCTGGAAGGCGATCTCAAAGAGTATTACGCGGCCGGGAACGTTACCCCGGTCAAAACCAAACTGACACTTCCGGATATGTTGCAGTTTGGCGCGGCCTACAAGTACAGCGAGAAGTTGACGTTCTCCGCCGAAGCTGACTATACCAACTGGACGACCTACAGACAGATCGTTATAAAAAAGCGCTTAGACGGCTCCACAATCAGCACCGCCGTCAAGAACTGGAAGAGCGTCTGGGCTTTTCGCCTCGGCTCCGAGTATAAGTATTCCGATACTTGGAAGTTCCGCGCCGGTACGTTCTACGACATGAACCCGGTCAAGGAAAAGTACTTCGAGACCCGCGTTCCGGACTCTGACCGCGTGGCCCTTTCAGTAGGCGCCGGCTACACAAAAGGCAGCATCACCGTTGATGTTTCCTATATGTACCTGATGTTCCTTGAGCGGAAAATTGATTCCAGCATACAGGACAGCGCGCTTACCGGCGGAACGACTGTTCTGGACGGCAAGTACAACTCTTCAGCGCACCTGCCGGCGCTTACCGTAAGCTACAAGTTCTAAGCTTACCAGCAGTAAGGGGATAAAAAAACCCCGCGTCCGTAAGGGCGCGGGGTTTTGATTTTAGCGGTCGCAACTAGGCACCGCGCTTCCCTCTTCCTTTTTCGCCGAACTCCAGGGCTTTGATCACCTGTTCCAGCAGGTCCTTGGCCTCGAAAGGCTTTGTTATGTGGGCGAAAGCCCCGGCCGCCAGGGATTTCCCGGCGGTTTCGACAGTATCGTCGCCGGTAAGCATTATCACCACCGGTTTAGGGGTCATCAGCGCCAGTTTCTCCATCACGTCGACGCCGCTCATATCCGGCAGGTGGACGTCCAGGATCACCAGGTCAGGCCGCTCGGCGGCCGCCAGCTCCAGGGCGCTCTTGCCGCTGCGCGCTTCCAGCAGATCGCAGGAACGCAGCAGACGGCGCAGGGCGGCCAATACGTCTTCCAGGTCGTCAACCAGCAGTATTTTAGGCTTCATAGTATCACCGGAATTTTTACACAGACTTTACATTTGAATTAAGACTAAATTTATACAATTGATTATACCTTTCTTACAACTTTCTTAAACAGGAGCTTATACCATGTCCGAAGCCCCCAGCCACCCCGCCGAATACCGCCGCCGCCGTTTTATGAACTGGTTCCCCCTCGGCCTCACCTACGCCACCTTCTACATGGGCCGCTACAACCTTAACGTGGCATCCAAGACCATGATGGACATGTTCCACCTGAGCAAAGCGGAGTTCGGCATTATCGCCACCGCCGGCTTCTGGACTTACGCCCTGTCGGTGATGTTCAACGGCCCGCTGGCCGACCGCATAGGCGGCAAGAAAGCGATACTCTTCGGCGCGCTGGGCGCGTCCCTCCTTAACTTGGTGATAGGCCTGCTGTTCCTGGGCGGCTGGCAGACCAAACTGATAGTGGGCATGTCCCTCCTATACGCCGTAAACCAGTACTTCCAGTCCTTCGGCGCGCTCTCCGTAGTGAAAGTGAACGCCCCGTGGTTCCATGTTAAGGAACGCGGCGTGTTCGGCGGCATCTTCGGCATCATGATCTCGGGCGGCTACTTCCTGGCCATGACCGTAGGCGGCTGGATACTCTCCAACCTGCCCTGGTACATGGTCTTCCTTATCCCGTCCGCCGCCATATTCGTGATGTTCCTGGTGGACCTTTACTTCGTAAAGGACACACCTAAGGACGCGGGCTTTGAGAACTTCAACACCGGGGACGCCTCCTCGCACGAGAAAGATACCGGGACTCCGCTCAAGTTCGGAGAACTCATGAAGCGCGTGTTCACCAACCCCGTCATCGTAACGCTGGCGGTCTCGGAGTTCTGCACCGGCTTCGTACGGCAGGGCCTGCTGCTCTGGTTCGTGCCTTTCCTGAGCGAAGTGCATAAGATAGCGCACGGCACCACGCTTTTCTCCATAGCCACCACCGGCATTACCGTGGGCGGCATAGCGGGCGGCATGCTCTGCGGCTACATGTCGGACAAACTCTTCCAGTCGCGCCGCGCGCCCGTGGCCTTTATCTTCTACCTGGCCCAGATAGTCTCGCTCTTCATCCTGGGCCGCACGGCCAGTCCCCTGGTAGCGTCGTTCATGATAGGCGTCTCCTGCATGTGGATCTTCGGCGTGCACGGCATGCTCACCGGCACGGCGTCCATGGACTTCGGCGGCACCCGCGCGGCCTCCACCGTGGCCGGCCTGCTAGATGGCGTGCAGTACCTGGCCAGCGGCCTCACCGGCTTTCTGATGGGCCACTACCTGGACAAGTGGGGCTGGGGCTCCTGGACCTATATGATAATGCCTTTCTCCCTTATGGGCGCGCTGCTGATGACCCGCCTGTGGAACGAAACTCCGCTCAGAAAGAAGTCCGAACCCCTCATGGAAGAGCACCGGCCGCTGGTGGAGG
>MGUD01000021.1:14564-15236 GCA_001799795.1 Elusimicrobia bacterium GWC2_61_19 | reverse complement strand
GTTAAAAGAAGAACCCCGCCTCTTACGGAAGCGGGGTTCTTCTTTTAACGGCGGGCCTTACCGACCACTCAGACCGCGGAACTTTTTCCCAGGAATTCGGCGACTTTGCGCACCTGGTCCAGGACCAATTCAGCGTCAAAAGGCTTCGTTATATACGAAAACACACCTATGGCCATGGCTTTGGAGACCGTCTTAACTGATTCGTCACCGGTCAGCATTATCACCAGCGGCTTGCGCGGCATGGCCGTAAGCTTCTCAAGCACTTCTATACCGTTCATGACCGGCATTGCTATATCCAGCAGTATAAGGTCCGGTTTCCAGGAAACCGCGCTGTCCAGCGCGGATTTGCCGTCGCGCGCTACCAGCACCTTATAATCCTTCAGCAGCCTGGAAAGGGCCTCAGTGATCTGTTCGTCATCGTCAGCAATAAGTATTTTAATAGCCATATGTTCTTCCTGCCAGGACATACTGATTATACATTTTCAGGAAAAGCCGGCCTAATCAGGATAATACGGCTGATTAAGCCTGTAGATATACCAGCCGTCCGGCACCAGGTCGTACACGGTCTTGCCCTCCGCGCGGATAAGGTCGTGCACCGGGCGGTAAACATCCGTATCGGCGGGGCCGAAGCCGGTGATATCGGCCAGCGCGCCAAGCGCGCCGCGCCCTTCC
>MGUD01000021.1:0-14549 GCA_001799795.1 Elusimicrobia bacterium GWC2_61_19 | reverse complement strand
TTCAGGAAAGCCGAGACCAGGGCCGCCGACTTTTCGGGGCGCAAGCTGCGCCTTATTATCAGCGGCTCATTGGGCACCTTGCCCGTAACCGCCAGCACCTTCAGGCCGGGCTGCCGGGCGGCCTGCCGGGCATAAGTTGCGGCCGCGTAAACCTCTCCCCTAACGAGCTTTTGAAGATTGGCCTCATGGCTCGGCGAGAAATCAGCGTTCACCTCCACGCCGGCCTTCTTGAGGTAAATGGAAGGCAGGGTAAAACCGCTGACCGAATAGGGGCCGGTAAAGCCGACCTTTTTTCCGGCCAGGTCGGCCACGCTTTTCGCTCCCCCCGCGGCTTTGGTCAGAATAACGCCGTCGTAAGCGTCGAGCCCGTCCCCGCGCAGCGCCTGCAGGGCCGGCCTGACACCGTATTCCTCCCTGGCCACCAGGTATTCCTCCAGCGTGACCAGCCCCGCGTCCGCCTGATTGGCGTCGAATTTCTTTATAGCGTCGGCCGGTGTGAGCGCTACTTCGATATTTACGGACATACCGGTGGCGGCTTCGAGATATTTCTTCAGAAAGATTAAAGCACCCGACGAGGACGCAGGCGCGTGGGCGGGCGACAGGACCACCACCAGCGGTTCTTCCGGCGTTCCTATCTTCGCCTCGTTCCTGCGCGCGCAGCCGCCCGTCAGCACGGCCGTACAGAGCCCGGCCGCCAGCAGCCAATTAATGGATCCGTTCTTCATAAGTCCCCTCCCCCTCCCGCTAATCTCCCCCCATTTGACAATATCTGCGCGCCGGTTTCAAGAGGCCGTTTGCCCGCCGCATGAAGCAGGCCCGAACCAGCGGCGCGTGCCGTTGCAGAACTTCACTACGCTCAGCATCACCGGCACCTCCACCAGCACCCCCACCACCGTGGCCAGGGCGGCCCCGGACTCCGGGCCGAACAGGGCAATGGCGGTGGCCACGGCCAGCTCGAAGAAGTTGCTGGCCCCTATCAGCGCCCCGGGAGCGGCCACGCAATACTCCACCTTGAACTTTTTCATCAGGAAGTAGGCCAGCCCTGAGTTGAAATAAACCTGTATAAGGAGCGGGACGGCGATGAGCACCACATGGAAGAAGCGGGAGGTGATGTTCTCGGACTGGAAGGCGAAGATGCATACAAGGGTAAGCAGCAGCGCTATCATGCTGACCGGGTGGAATTTCTCCAGGAAGACTCCTTCGAACCACTCCTTCCCGCGGGTTTTTACCAGCGTGGCACGGGTGAGAACGCCGGCGGTAAGCGGCACGACTATAAAGATAAAGACAGCCCAAAGCAGCACGCCGAAAGGCACCACCAGGGTGGATGCTCCGCTGACAAGGAATTTCACTATCGGCGCGAAGAGGACCAGCATGATCAGGTCGTTTACCGCCACCTGCACCAGCGTATAAGCCGGGTCCCCGTCGGTAAGGTAACTCCACACGAAGACCATGGCCGTGCAGGGCGCGGCGGCAAGTATTATAGTCCCGGCGATGTACTGGTCGGCCAGTTCCGGCCCTATCCAAGGCAGGAAAAGGTGCCTGAAGAAAACGTAGCCTATCAAAGCCATCGAAAAGGGCTTCACCAGCCAGTTGACGAACAGCGTCACAAAAAGGCCTTTCGGTTTCTTCCGCACGTCCATTACCGAGGTAAAATCCACCTTTAACATCATCGGGTAGATCATCAGCCACAGCAATATGGCTATGGGGATATTTATCTGCGACCCGGCGCCGAACTCCATACCGCGCAGCGCCTCAACGGCCTGCGGCAGCATTTTACCGATCACAATGCCCACGGCCATGCAGACCGCCACCCACAGGGTAAGGTATTTTTCGAATACGTTCATTTGATCATACCTGAAACAAAATCCCGTATTTCGTCGCGCACGCGGCGGTAGTGCGCCAGCGCCTCTTCCTCGGTTTTCGCCTCTTTGGCGAGGAAAGGCGGGTCCTCGAAACTTTTATGCAGCTTCTCCGCCTTGCCGAACCAGACGGGACAACTCTCCCGCGCCTTGTCGCAGACCGTTACTACCAGGTCGAAAGCGATATCCTTGAATTCGGAAGCGTGCTTGGACCTGTGGCTCGAAATATCCACCCCGGCCTCGGCCATCACCTTTATAGCGCGCGGGTCTACCGTGCCGGGATTGGTGCCGGCGGAGCACACCTCGGCGCGGCCTGCCAGCAGCTTTTTCCCCCACCCCTCGGCCATTTGGCTGCGGCAGGAATTGCCAGTGCAAAGGAATAAGATCTTCTTCATGTTAATGACAGCCACAGCCGCCGTCGCCGCAACTGTCGCCGCAGCCGTGGCTGGGCAGGCCTTTAAGAATTATGCCGCCCGCGGCGTCGCAGTCGATAATGGCTTTCTCAAGCTGCGGCGCGGCGGTTTTGTGCACGTACAGCTTAAAATCTTTCTTTACTATTTCAGCGTCGTCCTTGTCCGGCTGGGGCGCCAGGTCCATGGCCAGCGAGGGGCCGCAGCAGCCTTCGGTCGTAAAAATGCGCAGGCAGGAGCCTTTCCCCTCTTCCTTTATTACTTTCTTAAGCGTCTCTATCGCCGCGTCGGTGATTTCCATATTATGCTCCTTTGGTCTCTGTTTTTAAAAGCTGTACCGCTTAACACTTGCAGCCGATAACGCAGACGCCGCCCTCGCGCCGGGCCAGCCGTTTTTCAAGGCGGGCGATATCCCTGGCCACGGGCGAACAGCACGGGGCGGGTCTTACCAGCCCCAGCAGATGCCTAGCCAGGTGGCCGCGCTTATCCGCCAGCGCGTACATGGCCCAGCGCCCCCTCTTCTCCTTACATATTATACCGGCGGCGCAAAGCGCGCCCAGCGCGCGGGAAACATTGTACTGGCTCTCCGCCAGCGCGTCCACGATCTCGCAGACGCACAGTTCGCGCCCGGCGTAGGCCAGCAACGTCGCGGCCCGCAGGCGCCTGGGGTCGCCCAGCGCTTTAAAGGCTTTAAGGCAAGTTTTAAAATCGAACCGTTCGTTCTTCATAGCTGGTGCCATGTCGGCCAACATATGCTATTATATGCATATGTCAGCGCGCTGTCAAGCGGCTGCTCCGCCGCGCCGGCGCCTTAAGGCACGCCACCTATGTCACAAAACGTCCAGAAGATAATTATGCTGCCTGGGAGAAAAAGCGCTCAGCCCGCGCCCCCGGAGCGGATCTCCTCCGAGTACACGGCCACCGACCGGCTTGCCGCCTGGAAAGCCCGCTGGGGCATCGCCCGTATGTCCTACCGGGTAAAGCCGGGGCTCTACGCCCTGGGCTCGCCGTCGGCCTCTTCCCCTGTTTTCGCAGGCGCCAATTACACTTTAAGCTTTAACGCGCTCAGGACTAATCTAAAAGGCCTTAGCGCCTGGCTGCTGGTCCTGGACACCAAAGGGATCAACGTCTGGTGCGCGGCGGGAAAAGGCACCTTCGGCACCATGGAACTTACGCGTTCTATCCGCCAGACTGGGCTTGAGCAGCTGGTCAGCCATAAAACCATTATTCTCCCCCAGCTGGGGGCCCCGGGCGTCAGCGCCCACCAGGTAAAAGCTTACACCGGCTTCTCGGTCAGCTACGGCCCGGTGCGGGCAAAAGATCTTCAGGAGTTCCTGCGCCTGGGCGGCAAGGCCACCCCAGAAATGAGAAAGGTGCGTTTCAACTTTACCGACCGGATAATCCTGGCTCCGGTACAGTTGGTCTATTACGCTAAATATCTGCTCCCGGCGGCCCTCCTGCTGTACCTGGCCGGGTTAAAGAATGACGCGGCGCTGACCGTGGGAGCCCTGCTCGCCGGCAGCGTAATAGTGCCCGCTCTGCTGCCCTGGCTGCCCGGCAGGAGCTTCGCGGTAAAAGGCGCCGCAGCGGGACTGGCGGCGGTAGCGGCGCTTTCCCCCCTGCTGCCCTTTGGCCCGTACCAGCTCGCCGCGCGCGCGCTGGTCTACGCGGCAGCGGCTTCATTCATAGGTCTTGATTTTACAGGAGCTTCCACCTATACCTCCTTGTCCGGCGTGAAAAAAGAAATGCGGCTGGCTACGCCGGCGCAGGCGCTGGCTTTCCTGGCCGGGCTTGTACTGCTTGGCGCAAGGAGATTTTTATGATCTTGAAATATTTGCGCGGGGTGGCCACGCTGAAATTGGACTCAGCCAAATGCATAGGCTGCGGCCTGTGCTTAAATGTCTGCCCGCATGCCGTCTTCAAACTGGAGAGCCGCAAGGCGGCTATCACCGACGCCGACCTCTGCATGGAATGCGGCGCCTGCGCCCTTAACTGCCCTACAGCGGCCATTTCCGTTAAGAAAGGCGTAGGCTGCGCGCAGGCCGTGCGGATGGGCTTTCTTAAAGGCACCGAGCCGGATTGCGGCTGCGGCGACGACTCTTCCTGCTGTTGACAGACGCCTAGATCAATCCGAAAATATCCCTGAGCCCGAGATAGACGCCGGCGGCTATGAACACCCAGCCGGTGGCGGGCTTGGCGTATTTTTCGAACTTGCCGGCCAGGCCGGTTATGGCGGAGATCTTCTTCAGGCCGAAGTCCAGCGCTACCGCAAGGCCGATCACCGGCAGGGCCGTCCCCAGCCCGTACAGCAGCGGCAGCGAGAACGGCGCGGCGTTGGCCGCCGCCAGCGGGATGATAACGCCGAAGTAAAGCGCGGCAGATATTGGGCAGAAGGCCAGCGCGAACAGCGCCCCCATCAGCAGCGAGGATAAAGCCCCGGCTTTAGCCTTGAATTTGGAGAGGTCGAAGAAATTGAATCCCTCAAAACCCCGGCCGAACATGTCCAGCATGTACATGCCGGCCAGCACTAGGATAGGCGACAGCGCCTGCCCGCCGTACTTCTGCATGAAGAAAGAAAAAGACGGCGCAGAAAGTAAACTCTTTACCAGCAGGAAGCCGATGATGACATACGCCAGCGCCCGGCCCAGGGCGTAAAGCAGGCCGTGGCCCAGCACCGCCAGTTTATGCGAACCGGAATGTTTTGAGATATAGGTCAGCGCCGCTATATTGGTGGCCAGCGGGCAGGGGCTCACCGAAGTGATCACCCCCGTCCACAAGGCCGTCAGCGCCGCCGCCCAGAGTTCAGCGCTCATTTAGCGTCAAGCAGTTTATGGGTTTCATCGGCGACATAAGCCATAAAAGCCTCTTTATCGCCGAGCAGCTGCCAGACCTTGTCCAGCTTGCCCCATTTAAGCGGCTTCTCCCCGGCGAACTTCTGCACCACGACCGACTTGGAATTAAGCCAGTAATCCTGCACAAAGTGCTTGTTGGCCTCATCATCCACGTTCACGCCTTTGAACTCCACTTTCCAGTCCTTGTAGCCGGCGGCAAGCTTGGTGGCTACGGCCTCGCGGGTATAGGCTTCTATGGTCTTGCAGGAGGAACAGCGCGTATTGGTATAGAAGTAGTAAACCACGGCTGTCTTTGCCTCGATCGCGGCTTTGGCCGCAGGCTTTACCGCCTTGGCCGGGGTCTTCGCCTCTGCCTTAACAACTGGCTGGGCGGCCTCTGTCGCAGCCGCCGCCTCAACAGGCGCGGCCTGTGTCTTATCGCCGGAACAGCAAGGGAGGTTTTTATAGACAACCGCACCCACGCTGACGGCCACGAAGGCTATGAGCACATATTTCAACGCTTTCCCGGCGCCTTTAGGCGCGGCCTTTTCAGATGAGTTGTTTTGCATGTTTGAAGACCTTTGTTATATTCCGTTCCGTAACGGGAGTTTTGCCTTTTTCAAAGCCGCAGTCCGTCACTTTCAGGTGCTTGAACTTTTTTACTCCGTGGGTCTCAAGCGTTTTTTTGGCGCAGCCCACCGGGCAGCCGTCTATGGCTATCACCAGGTCCGCCCCGTTGGCCGAAGCTATAAAGCCGCTGATATTGCCGCCAACCCCGGCCAGGCAGCTCATTTTTACGCAGGTCTCTTTTGAAAGCAGCCGGGCCGCCCTGTCGGCCAGCTCGCCGACATCAGCGGACCCCGAACAAGGAAACACCATCATGGTCTTGCCGCCGCAAGCGCATTGTTCGGCCATATTACTTTGCCTCCGAGATTATTTTCTTCAGTTCTTCCATGGCCGGGATCTTCGCGGCGAATTTCACCTCGTCGTTTATAGCCAGGGCCGGCGTCATCATCACTCCCATGTCCGTTATCCTGTTGATGTCGTTTATCTTTTCCATCTCGTACTCTATGCCGAGCTCCTTGGCCGCCGCTTCCGCGGCCGCGTAAAGTTTATTGCATTTGGGACAGCCCATGCCGAGTATCTGTATTTTCTTTTTCATTTTGGTCTCCTTTGCAAAGCCGTGATTATTTTACTTTCTTTTCCATTATCAAAGTGAATGCCGCCGGCATGAAGTAGAAAGTAAGATACATCGAGAACAGCAGTCCGCCGATGACCGCTATGGCCATGGGCTTCAGCAGTTCCGTGCCCTCGCCTATGCCCAGCGCCAGCGGCACAAGGCCCATAATGCCCACGAACGCGGTCATCAATATCGGCCGCATCCTGAGCGTGGCCCCTTCCAGCACCGCTTTTTCAAGCGGCAGGCCTTTCTCCATCAGTTCCTGAATAAAAGTAAGCAGCACCACGCCGTGCACTATCTCTATGCCCGCCAGCACCAGCACGCCTATTATTACCGTCACGCCCAGCGAGGAGCCTGTGAGCAGCAGCGCCAGGCTTATACCGATGAGCGAAAGCGGTATGCGCGCCAGGATCAATGCGGGCCACACGAACGATTCGAACTGGATGGCCAATATGACATAGGCGAAGAACAGCGCCAGCAGCAATACCGAGGCCAGCGCTTTAAAGTTATCCTTCATCATCTTGGCCTGCCCGCCGGCTTTAACGTAAACCCCGGGCGGGAAAGTCATGGCGCCGACTTTTTTATACACCAGGTCCGTGGTCTTGCCCACGTCTTCGCCCACCACCGAGGCCGTCACCTTTATCAGGCGCATCTGGTCTTTGCGCTGTATCTCCACGGGGCCAATACTGTAAACCAGTTTCCCCAGGTCCCGCAGGTACACCGGCAGGTTGCGCGGCGACAGCACCGGCATATTGGCTATATCCTCTTTGCCGCCTATAGCCGCCTCGTCCACCACCAGGCGTATAGGGTAATAATAGCCGCCGTCCTTGTAACTGGTGGTTATCTTCCCGTCCACGTAGGTTTTTATAAGGTCAGCCGCCTGCGCGGCGCTGAAACCCAGGTCTGCCGCCTTGGCCCTGTTCAAGATGAGCTGATATTCGGGCTTGCTCACGTCTATGGAAACGTCCAGCGCGGTAAGGCCTTTTACATCCTTTATCTCGCCCAGCGTCTTCGAGGCCAGCCCATAAAGGTCGTTTATGTCCATGGTTTTGGGGGCGTAAAGTTCCACCTCCACGTCATAGTCGCCGGTCTGCACTATGCCTTTCATCTTGGTATGGAAGACTTTTATCTTGGCGCCCGGGTACTGCGCGCTTTTCTGTATTTCCTCGCCGTATTTTTCCAGGTAATCGTCGGTGCCGATATTGCGCTCGCCCTTGGGGACCAGCTGTATATCAACCTCGCCTTCGTTGGCTATTTCATAAGTGACCAGGCCCCAGATGCGCCCGCCGGCGAGCGTAAACCAGGTATCCATGAAAGGCAGGGTTTTCACTTTCTTCTCTATATTAGAAAGCGCTTTTTCCGTTTCCTGCATGGAGCTGCCGCTGGGCATTTTAACCTTTACGGTTATCTGCCCGTCGTCGGCTTTGGGCAGGAACTCGCGCCCCACTTTTGTGAAGGAGAAAAGCCCCAGCGCAAAAAGCAGCGCGGTCAGCCAGATTACGCCTTTTCTTCTTTGCAGCGCCCGGACCAGCGTGCGGCGGTATTTTTCTTTAAGGCTATCCAGCAGTTCCTCGCCGAAAGGCTTTTTTGTCCCGGCGTGGAACTCTTCGTGCAGCAGTTTGGCCAGCAGCGGCGTTACGGTTATGGAAACCAGCATGGACGACGCTATGGCTATGGCGACTATCACTATCAGTTCGTGGAACAGCATGCTGGCCAGCCCCGGCACCAGCAGGAAAGGCAGGAAGATCGCCACAAAGGTCAGAACGGCGAAGAACAGCGCGCGGGAGACTTCGTTGGAAGCCAGGGCGATGAGCGCCTCCGGCACCGAGCGCGCAGCGCCGGCCGCCGCCTCGTCTTCCTGGTGGCGGGTTATGTTTTCCAGTACGATCACCGATTGGTCCAATATAACGGTTATAGCCAGTATCAGGCCCCCCAGGGAGAACATGTTGAAAGAAAAGTGCAGCAGCTTCATGCTGAAGAAAGTTATCAGCATGGAAACCGGCATAGACAGCGCTATAACCATAGTGCGCCGCCAGGTGCCCAGGAAGAACCACGTCACCAGCACCACCAGCAGCATGGCTATAAGCGCGGCGTCCCGCACGCCTTTATTAGCGGCCCTTATATAGGAGCCCTGCGTGTAGATCTGTTCGATTTTAATGCCGGCCGGCAGCAGGGGCTGTATTTCCTTTATCCTAAGTTTTATAGCCGCGTCCACGTCCAGGGTATTGGCGGCTACCTGCTTGAAGATAGAAAGCTTTACCCCCTCCTTCGAGTTGAGCTTGGTCTTAACACGCTGTATATCCCCGGTATCTTTAACCAACGCCACGTCTTTAACATAAACGGTCTTGCCGTATTTATCGGTAGAAACCACCGTGTTCTTTATTTCCTCAACATCCGCGAACTCAGCCTTGGTGCGCACCAGGAATTCCTTACGCCCCGTGGTCACGCGCCCGCCGGAAAGTTCTATGTTTTCATCTTTAAGGCGGCGCGCCAGCAGGTCCGCGTTAACGCCCTTGGCCTGCATTTTAAAAGGATCGGCCAGCACCCGGATCTCACGCTTCATGCCGCCGCTTACGTCGGTACCGGCGGTGCCCGGCACGGACACAAAAAGCAGGTTCAGGTAATTTTCCACCCAGGTGCGCAGCTTTACCACGTCCCAACCGTCGGAAGTGACAAGCAGGTCCATCACCGGCAACTGCGAAGGGTCAGCCTTTATTATCACCGGCTCGTCGGCGTCCTTGGGCAGGTTCTTGCGCACAATGCCCATCTTGGCCACCACGTCCTGGTAGGCCACATCCCTGTCCGCGTTATAATCGAAATAGATCAGCAGTTCGTAAAAACCGTCCATGCAGGTGGTGGCGATATAGTCCAGGTTGTCCACCGTGGAAACTTTCTGCTCCACCACATCGGCTATCTGGTTCTCAATATCCGAAGGCGTGGCGCCGCGCCAACTGATGTTGACCTTGACCAGCGGGTAGACTATGGTGGGCAGCAGATTCACCGGCAGGGTAAACAGCGCTATAATGCCCAACACATAGACCGACAGCATCAGCACAATGACCGCAACCGGTCTTTTAAGGGAAAGCTCCGTTATTTTCATTTGCTTTTGCCTTCCGGTTTCTTGTCTGCGCCGGCTATCTTGACCTGCGCCCCGTCTTTAAGGTTTTCCTGCCCGGCAACCGCTACTTCCTGACCGAACTTCAGGCCTTTTGTTATCTCTATTTTCTCGTTAGCCTCTATGCCGGTTTCCACTTTTGTCATTACCGCTTTTGAATCTTCTATCACGAACACTACTTTTGAGCCGTTCGGTTTCACCACCAGCGCGTCCTGCGGCAGCACAATGGCGTTCTGGCTGCCCGCCACCACAAGCTCTACTTCGGCGGCCATGCCGGGGCGCAGCCTGGCGCTTTGCGGCAGTTTTATCTCGATGTCGGACGTGCGGGACTCCGTGTTTATACCCGGCGAGACCAGCGAGATCTGCCCGGAGAAATTCCCGCCCGCGCCTTCGATCTTAACTTTCACGCCCTGCCCTTTGGAGAACTGCCCGGAGTATTTCTCGGAGACGGCGGTCTTTACCACCAAGCGGTTCAGGTCGGCCACGGACAGCAGGTTCTGGCGTGCGGCCACGTTCTCGCCAATGTCTATCTTGCGCAGCGTAACCACGCCGTCCACAGGGCTGGCCACAGGGAAAGGCTTGTAAAGTTTTTTCGCCGCCTCGTAGCGCTCGGCCGCCGCTTTCAGAACGGCCTCCGAATCGGCTGCCCCGGCCGCGGCCGCTTTCTGGGCCTCGTCGTATTCGGCCTTCGACTGGCCCAGCAGGTTCTGCTGTTCCAGCGGCATTATAAGCACCAGCACGTCGCCTTTAGCCACCGCTTCGCCTTCCTCTTTGTTTATAGCCATTACCGCGCCATCGGCCGGGGAGATAAGCCAGGCGCGGGCTTTGGACTCCACCGTGCCGGATAAGGTTATAGACGCGGTTATGGACGCAGGGGCCAGGGTTACGGTCTTAACGCCGGGGATCTTGGGGGCGGGCGCTTCTTTTTTGCCGCAGCCGAAAGCGAACACCGACAAGAACAGAACGGGAATAATTATCTTTTTCATTTTAAAATCTCTCCCTTAACAGCTTCGGGCCAAATGGCCTTTACTTCGGCGGCATTTATGAGGTAATCGAAAATGACGTTGGCGTAAGCCATGTACGCGTTGCTCCACAGGTTCTGGGCGTCCAGCAGGTCCAGCACGCTGATCTTGCCCGCGGA
Organism: Elusimicrobia bacterium GWC2_61_19; assembly: GCA_001799795.1. Lineage (GTDB taxonomy): Bacteria > Elusimicrobiota > Elusimicrobia > Elusimicrobiales > UBA9959 > UBA9959. Next base: position 4,013 of record MGUD01000021.1, on the reverse strand, counting down.
GTAGCGCAGTTCGGAAGCCGTAAGCGTTTCTTTGGCGAGTGACAGCGTTTTTGCCGAGGTGGCCACGCGCTCTTTTTTATCCAGCGCCGTGGAAACCGCCGCCGCGTAGCGGGAGTAAAGCGACAGGCGGGCCTTGCGCTGCGTCTCGCGCGCCTGGGTGTAGCGCGCTCCGGCCCGGTCCGTCTGCGCCGAGACCGCGCCGCCGTAGTAGATGGGCAGCGCCAGGAATACCCCGGCGTAACTATTGGCGTTGCCGGGGAAGAAGTCTTTATCCTCCAGGAAATAGGAGCCTTTAAGATAGACCGCCGGATAATGGGCGGATCTGGCCGTAGTAATTTCCAGGCCGCTCTTTTCCACGTTGCGGGCGGCGTAGAGCATTTCCGGGTTGGAGTCCAGCACCGCGGCGGGAATTGTCTTCTCGAAAGCGGCGGTCCCGTTTATTTGCGGCATGGCGAAATTCGCCCACACCGGCTCTTCCACGCCCATGGCCTGGCCTAGGGCCAGCGCTTTAACGTACACCTGGTTCTCGGCATTGGCCACGGCGTCGCGCTGGGCGCTTTCGTTGGTCTGGATCTTGAGCACGTCCACCACGCTGGTACGGCCGCCGTTATAAAGCAGCTGGGCGGCCACCCGCTGCTGTGAAAGTTTTTCAAGCACGCTTTTCTGTATTTCAAGGGTCTGCGCCGCGCGTAACTGTTCGTAATAGGCCTTTGTCACGTTTGAGACCAGGCCCCTTTCCGTCAGCGACAGCCGCTGCTTCTGCGCCTCGACCGAAACTTTAGAGGACCGCAGCTGCGACACGTACTTTCCGCCGGAGAAAAGCAGCTGCTTAACGGTTATGTCCGAGTAATAATCGTCCGGGGAAACACCGAACAGGACTTTTTTACTGGGCAGCTGCTGGTCGTAACGCTGGTAGCTTAAGGTCGCGTCCAACTGCGGCAGCAGCGCGCCTCTTGAAACCACATAGCCCGCCCGGTTCTCGTCCAGCGCGGCGCGCTCCCGCAACAGGTCCGGGTTCTTGCCGGTGGCCGTGGCCAGGCATTCGTCCAGCGTATAGCCCGCGGCCATAGCCGGCTGGACGGCGAACAGAAGAAAGATTGCAAGCTGTAGTTTCATTTTGACCTTTAGAAGAAAGCGCCGTAGAACATGCCGCTGAAGGTGGACATTATTACCACCAGCGTCACATAGACCGCAGTTTTCTTGGTGCCCATTATGCTTTTAAGCACCAGCATACTGGGCAGGGAAAGCGCCGGGCCGGCCAGCAGCAGCGCCAGCGCCGGGCCTTTGCCCATGCCGGAGCCGAGCAGGCCCTGCAGTATCGGGATCTCGGTGAGGGTGGCGAAATACATGAAGGCCGCCACTATGGACGAGAAGAAGTTGGCCCAGAAGGAGTTGCCGCCCACCGCCCAAGCCACCCAGGCCGAAGGGATAACGCCCTCGTGGCCCGGCCTGCCCAGCAGGAAGCCCGACACCAGCACGCCCCCTATCAGTAGCGGGAAAATGTCTTTTGACAGCGACCAGGCCGCGGAGAACCAGTCGTCCAGCTCCCCGTCACCGGAAGTGTTCAGCACCCAGGAAAGGCCGATGAAACCCGCCGAGAAGGACAGTATGGGCAGGTCGGCAAAGAAAACGGCCAGAAGTATGGCAGGTACGGCGGCGATAATAAGTTTTTTTCCGTCCGCGCCGAACCAAGCCTTAAGCATAAGGCCCAGCGCCGCGGCGAAGAAAGCCGTAAGCGGCCATTTAACTCCGTACACGGCGTGGAAGAAAACATCGGAAGGTTCCGCTTTCGCCCAGTTGGCAAAAACCAGCACCGCGGCCATGGAAGAGAAATACAGCGTGGTCTGCCACAGCGGCCTTTTCACTTCCGGCTCGGGCAGCTCGGCCTGCGCGGCGGCCTTGGCCGCCTCTTCATGTCTGTATATAAAATGCATGGCGAGGCCTATGACCACGCTGAACACTACCGCGCCTATAGCGCGGGCCGCGCCCAGTTCAAAACCCAGTATGCGGGCGGTCAGCACTATGGCCAGCACGTTGATGGCCGGGCCTGAATAAAGGAAAGCTATGGCCGGGCCCAGGCCCGCGCCGCGCTTGTAGATGCCCGCGAATAGCGGCAGCACCGTGCAGGAACAGACGGCGAGTATGGTGCCAGAAACGGAAGCCACGCCGTATGAAAGGAATTTATTGGCCTTCGCGCCGAAATACTTCATAACCGACGCCTGGCTGACAAAAGCGGAGATGCCGCCGGCGATGAACAGCGCCGGGATGAGGCAGAGCACCACATGCTCCCGGGTGTACCATTTAGTCAGTTCCAGCGCCTCGGTTATGGCGCCGTCAAAGCGGGCCGAGCCCACCGGGAGGAAATAGAGCACGAAGAAGACCGTTATGAAACCCGCCAGCCATTTCCACTCGTCTTTCCAGTTCATAGATGTTTCCCTTTCTTGAAGTTAGCGCAGACGCTTAGATTAAGCACACAGCGCAACTTAAGCCTGTAAATTATCTGATTCCCTTTCCTTGTAGAATCCACAATGCCGGCGCTGCGCAGCACCGACAGGTGTTTGGAAATGGTGGACACGTCGTCACCCACCATATCAGTAAGCTCGCACACGCAGGTGTCCCTTTTGCCGAGTTGATGCACTATAAAAAGCCGGGTCGGATGCCCCAGCGCCTTAAAGGCGGCAGCTTCTGTGGAGTATGCTTCAAGGATCGAGTTCTTCATATTTACTATTCTACCAAATAGCCAAATAGTTGTCAAGGAAAAAGCGCCGGGGCCAGCCCCCCCGGCGCCTTTGCAACGAACCTCAGGACTTTACAGCAAACCCTTTGGCTTTGAGCGCGGCTGCCACGGCGCCCAGGTCCAGGCCCAGGTGCCCGCAGCCGGTCCGCACGGTCATTTGACGGCCGTGGGTTTCCCTCATTACGAGGTTTTTCACGCCCATGAAGCCCAGCTCGAAGAGAACATCTATGGTCTCCGGATACTGGGCGGTCAGGTCGTAGAGCGTCTTGTCCAGGTCTATTATTTTTTCAGCCATATCATGCCAGCCTTTTTTCGCCTTGTATCTTCTGTATGTCCGTTATATCCTGGGTAACTTCCAGCGAGCCCAGGTATTCCCCCCCCTCACCGCGCAGTGCGAAATAACGGATGTGGATAACGCGGCCTTTCATGTTTATCCAGAACTCCTCGGAGTTCTTGGAGCCGTCCCTGAAGCCCTTCAGGATCTTCTCCACGGCGCCCAGGCTCTGCGGCGGGTGGCAGTTCTGCACCTTGCGGCCTATAATGGACCGCGCGCGCAGGAAAACCCGTTCTTTCCCCTCCGAGAAGTAGCGCACGGTATCGTCCGCGTCCACGAAGGTGAGGTCCACCGGCAGGGCGTTGAGCAGGGCGGTCAGGTCCTGCAGCGAAAGGTTGCCGCTGGGCAGGTTCACCACGGCGCCCGACAGCGAAGCCGTGTTCTGCGCGATATCCAGCGCCTCGGCCGCGGCGGCCGGCGGCTCTATGAAAACATACCCCGCCTGGGCGCTTTCGCGGAAGATCTCGCCCCAGTCGGCGGCTTTAAGTTTCTCGAGAGCCGTGGGAAAGAGGATGCTCTCCTCCTTGAAGATCATGCCGTCCAGCTCTTCCAGCAGGGCGGCGGCGGCGACCGGGAACTCTTCGGGGCCCGCGGTGAGGGCCTTATTGAAGAGCCCGCGCACCTCGTCGTGCTTGCCCCACATTACCTTGGAAGGCCCGTAGAAGCCGGCCTTCTCCAGGTAAGGGAACAGCAGCTGCTCTTTGCGCTCGTAATGTTTCAGCACGGCGCGCAGTTCTTCTATGATATTGCGCACCCAGTCGCCGCCCTTTCCCTCTTTCAGCGCCGGCAGCAGGACTTTGGCTGAATCCACCCGGCGCTTTATCTCGGCGTTCTCGGCCTTGAACAGCGCTACAGGGTGGGACGGAGACTCGGGATCGGCCATGCTCTTCTCCAGGTCCTTCTGGAAAAGCAGAGCGTGCACGTTGCAGAACTTCTTTATCT
>MGUD01000020.1:3773-36729 GCA_001799795.1 Elusimicrobia bacterium GWC2_61_19 | reverse complement strand
GTCTGGGTCTTCTCCCCCAAGGTCATCACCGTGACCGGCGACAGCCTTAAGCTGGCCGACTTCATCCCGGAGACCGCCAGGATCCCGCTCTTGAACTCTTTCGCTTTCCTGAGCCTGGAGTATACCGACGCGACCCTGACCGTGAGCGGCACGGTGAGAAACAAGAACGTAGCCGCCGTGCGGGACAACGCGGCCAAAAGCATCAAGGTCACCGGCGACGACCTGAAGCTGGCGGACTTCGTGCCCGAGGCGGCGGACGTGCCGTTCCTGAAGGCTTTCGCTTTCGACAGCCTGGCCTATACCCCGGACGCCATAGTGGTGGAGGGGAAGCTTAATTCCAAGAAAGTTTCGGTTACCAAGAACTTCGGCCCGGCGGCGGCCTTTACCGCCACCGGCGAGGGGCTTACCCTCAAGGACATAGTGCCCGAGGCGGGCGGCCTTAAGGCTTTCGACGCGCTGGCCCTGAACCTGGTCAGCGTGTCCCCGGCGGCCGTGCAGGTGGCCGGCACGCTCAACGGCAAGGCGGTGAAGTTCACGCGCACGCGCGGCGACAAGCCCGTGACCACCGTAACGGCCGACGGCATGGTGCTGGCGGATCTTTACGCCCCGCTGGCCGGCCTGCCCGCAGTTAACGCGGTGGCCGTAGATAAGATCAGCCTGGACGGCGCCAACGTGGAAGCCGAAGCCCGGCTGAACGGCGTGAAGGTGGACGTTATCGCCCACGCCAACCAGGGCGCCGAAGGCGCCTACGTCGCGGTCTTCTTTAACACGCTCTCGGCCGCCACCTTTATCCCGGCGGCGCAGGGGCATCTGGTCAACGACCTTTTCATGGAAAACGCGCTGTTCATCGTCCAGCCCGCGGGCTCGCCTGCGCGCGCGGTTACGGCCGCGGACCTGCCCGGCGACCTGCCCAAACTGGTAACGTGGCCGGCTAACACGTCGCTGAACCTGTCGGAAGGCGTGAACCTGGCCGCCACTATCACCGTGGCCAAGGCCGGCCGGCTCGGCGACGCTTTCAAGACCGTCGGGGTGCCCGTGCCCAGCGTGTTCGTCAAAGGCACGCTCTCGCAGAACACCTTTAAAGGCATGACCCCGGGCGCGGCGCTGGCCGAAGCCGACAAGCAGGCTATGCTGGCCGGGCTGGATCTCAGCGTAGACCTCCCGCTGCCTACCCTCCCCGCCATCGCGGGCATGGTTACCGTAAAAGGACCGGTTACCCTTAATATCGGCGGCGACGCAAGGAACAAGAGCAGCCTTTGGGCGCGTGTGCCCGCGGCCATAGCGGCCTCCAAACCTAAAGGAGACCTGGACGTCTCCGTGCAGTTCCAGGTGGACATCGTCGGGGCCGGCATCGGCGAGAAGCTGGACGCCCTGGTAAGCCTGGACAAAGGCGCCGGCGGGGGCTTAAGCCTGCTGGCGCTGTATGAAGGCGCCTGGAAGCAGCCCTTCGGCGTGCAGGGCCTGACCCTGGCCGACGGCGGCTTCGAGTTCGCGCTGGACGGCAAGGACGCGGCGGCCAAGAGCAGCCTGGCCTTCTTCGCCACGGCGCTGATCGGTTCCAGGAACGTGGCCGTCTCCGCCGCCTTAAAACGCGCCGACGGGAAGATAACGCTGGACTACTTCGAGCTGGACGGCAAGTTCCGCCTGGCCGATTTCCCCGGCGGCAAGAACATCCCCTCCGGCGACAAATTCGAGCTGGACCAGCTGAAGCTGTCGGTCAACGGCATAGAAGCCAAAACCGTTATCGGCGGCAACAAGGTGAACGCCTACATGTTCAACGCGGGCGCCGCGGCGACGCCTAACTGGATCTTCGCTATCAACCAGAAGAACTTCAAGCTCACGGAACTTCTGCCCGCGGCCAAAAACATCAAGCCGCTAGCCGCCATAACCATCCCCAACGCGGCGCTGATCCTGTCCGAGAAAGGGCTGAAGGGAGCCGACCGCAATTCGCTGGGCGTGATCGCCAAGGACATGTTCGACGGCATCCTCGGAAAATCCAACGTGCCCGTCACCCTGCCCGACGGCATAGGCCTGCTGGCCGAGTTCGACGCCAATTCCATGGGCGTGGTGGGTAAGGGACTTAACGCTATCGGCGTGCACGACGACGCGATAATAATGGGCGCCGTAACCGGCGTTTTCCAGGGCGCGCCCGGTGTAATGCTGTCGCTTGCCATGGAGAACGCGGGCTCGGCCAAGGGCCTGCCCGGCAAGATCATGACCTTCAAGCCCGGCGTGCCGCCGGCCTACTTCATCCAGTGGGCCGGGGCGGACCTTTACGCCGGCCTGCGCACCGCCGTGCTGGTGAAAGCCGGCAAAGAGACGCTGGACTTCACCACCGAAATGGAACTGCAGTTCGGCGAGGCCGGCGCCGGGGTAAAGATCCTGGGCGAGAAGAACGGACCCTGGCAGCGGCCTTTCGGCATAAAAGGGCTGACCCTTAACAACCTTAAGATGGACGTGGCCATAACGCCCGTGGGCGAGGTGCAGTTCGGCCTGGCCGGCGACCAGCAGTACGGCAACTGCCACGATCCGAAATCCAAAGACTGCGTGGACGTGGACCTGGCTATGAGCGTAAAGGTTCCGCTGGAGGACGGCCTCCCCGACGGCGTGGCTTTCGCCGGCAAGGTGAACCCGCTCGGCATCCCGGCGCTGATGGAGATCACGGAAACGCTGATGGGCGTGCCCGCGGGCAGCATCGCCAAACTGCCGGTGCCGTACTTCGAGATAGACAATGCCCAGCTGGCCTTTGCCACCCCGGGCGCGAGCGACCCGCAGCTGGGCTTGGTGAGCGAGGGCTTCGCCTTCGCCGGTAACTTCTTCTTTATGAACAAGAACCTGGGGCACGTGACGGGCGCCGGCGGGCCCGGCGGCCTCAGGATAAAGGGCGCCATCGGCGACATCGACCTGGAAGTGCTGAAATTCACGGACAACACCATCGACATTTCCCTCAACCAGGTCCCGAAGTACGTCATCAACGCCAACGTGAACCTGCTGGGCGCGCCCCAGAAGGTGGCGATCGACATCCAGCCGCCGCATTTCTCCTTCGACATGACGGAGAAGCTGGGCGCGTTCGGCAACGCGCTGCTGACGGTCACCATGGACGGCTTCGACCTGAAGAAAGGCACCTTCGACAAGAACGCCGGCATCAGCGTTGTCGGCGAGTTCCAGTCCACGCTGGTGCCGTGGATGAAGGCCGAGGTAAAGCGCGGCGTGGAAGATCTGCGGGATTCCGCCAAGGCCAAATTCGAGGCCGACGGCAAAGCTCTGAACGAGGCGATGGACAAGGTGAACCAGCTCACCGCCAAGATCCAGAAGCTCAAAGAAGAAGACCAGAAGGCCAAGGACCGGGCCGACGACGCCCTGGATTCCGCCAGACGCCGCGTGGATTCCCTGTACGACAGATACGACCACGAGAACCACCAGGCCCACCATTGCGGTTCGCGCTGGACGCATTGGGCGTGCTCCCCGGGCTGGCGCATAGCCGCCGGGGCCACCTGGGTGATCTACGAAGTGGCCGAAAAGTCCCTGGCCGCCGCCAAAAAAGCCGTGGCGGCCGCCACCAACCTTGACCCGCGCGTAGCGGCCCTGCTGGCCGAGCGCGACATCGAACGCGCCGGCCTTAGCGTGGCGCAGGCGGTGGTCAAGGTAGCCGAGGACGTGGAAGACTTCGTGCTGAAGGAACTGGAGACCGTGCTGGAGAAGGCCATTTCCGACATGCCCCTGGAGATCGACAAGACCTTCATCGTGGGCGACCTGAAGGACATGGTCACCCACAACGACCCGCTGGTGCTGGACATGCAGTTCAAACTGGCCGGCGCCCCGATGCACGAATTCTTCGCGGTGAAGATCCCGGTCAACGAGGCCAACGCCCAGTTCGACGCGGGGTCCTTCGCGCTGCTGCCGGCGCTGGCCATGGACAAGCTGACCGAGGACGCCCTGAGCAAACTTTCACCGTCCGCGGCGCGCTGGGTGCACTCCCACATCGCCTCGCAGATCGCCGACGCTGAAGACAAGGTACGCCAGGCCGTGGAAGCCCAGGAGGAGAAGTATAAGGCCGTGATGGACTCCTTCGACAACGGCACCGCGAAGTACAAAAAAGCCTTCGCGGAGCAGGCCGACGAGCACCTGAAGCTGGTGGAGGGCATGGACGTCAGCGACCTGATGCCCAACAGCCTGCAGTACCAGAACACTTATCTCGCCATCGGGCACAGCAGCCTCTGCATGGCCGTCTCCAAGGACGGCCTGAACGTGGTGCAGCTGGCCTGCAAGGACGCGGACGTGCAGCAGTGGAGCACGACGGCCCTGAAGGACGACGCCGCGGGCTACGTGGAGCTCAAGAACAAGGGGCTCTGCCTGAAGGCCCGCCAGGGCGACGAGCGGGACGGCTTCGAGCCGCTGATCCTGGCCCAGTGCGACGCGGACGACCTGCACGAGCAGTGGAAGATCATCTCGGCGGACGGGTTCTACGACGAGATCGTCAACCGCGCCTCGCAGAAATGCCTGCACTTCAACAAGGAGGACGCCAACCCGGAGTCGGCGTTCGCCGTGTGGACCAGCTGCCTGGGCACCGATTCCCAGACCTTCAGGGATATCGCCGACGCGGAGAAGCCCACCTGGCATAAGGTGGAATCCATGGTAAAGGCGGCCAACGGCCTGTGCCTGGACGTGGTGGAGACTACGGAGAACGCGCTGCAGATCACGCCGGACAAAAAAGAGATAAAGCTCTACGCGCATAAGTGCGGCGAAGGCAGCGAGAAGTTCAACTACATCGAAGAGGTGGACGGCGACATCCGGCTGGTACATACCGAAACCGGCGCCTGCGTCTACCCCCAGGAAAAGGCGACCACCCTGGCGCTGCGGGCCTGCGACCGCGGCGAAGACATGTTCTGGCGGATCAACTCCAAGTCGGCCAACGCCGACCAGTTCTATATCGCGCCCAGGAATGCCTGTATGACCCTGCCCGCCCCGCCCACGGGGTCCACCCAGGACGTGGAAGCGGGCATAGCGGACTGCAACATCGTTCCCAACGACAGCACACTACTGGAATTAACAAAATGAAAAAAATAACCTGCCCTCTCCTCAGCCTGCTCCTCCTCGCCCCCGCCTTCACGGGCTGCGCGTCCACGGCCCAAACGGCCCGGCGCGTCCCCCTGAACCCCTCGGTAGACCGGATGCTCGACGACGTCGCCCGCAGCCCCTCCGACAGCAAGGTAAGCGCGTCCATCAGGGACGGGATCAAGAACATCCGCAAGGGCCGCTACCCGGCGGCCGGTAAAAATTTCGCGGCCGGCCTGAGGATAGACCCGGTGAACGGGAACCTGCACTTCCTCAACGCCCTGGCCTATCACTTAAGCTCGCTCTCGGGCGACCAGGCCATGCTGGACCTGGCCGAGTCGGGCTACGCTACGGCGCTGCGCTTCGACCCGGATAATTACTGGGCCTCTTACTTCCTGGGCCACGTCTACTTCTCCCAGAAGCGCTACAAGGACGCGCAGAACCAGTTCTCTTACGCCCTGCTCTACGTCCCCGGGGACGCGGAATTTCTGAGAGCGCTCGCCACGGCGTCCTATTACGAGCAGAGCCTGGAAACGGCCGGCTGGGCCGCGGAGAAAGCTGCGGCCGCCGAGCCGCTCAACCCTTCGGGCTGGCGCCTGGCCACGCTGACCAGGGCCGCCAAAGGGGACTTTAAAGGGGCCGAAGAAGGTTTTCTTAAGTACCAGGCGCTGACCGGGCTGAAGGCCGGTAAAAAGAACAACGGCGCCGTCCAGGAATGGACCACCGCCTACCTGAGGAACCGGATAGAAGACTGGAAGGCTTTTCACCGCCAGCACCCCGCCATAGTGCAGGCGGCCAACCCCGGGGTTTTTAAGGCCCCGGTACAGGCGGAAGGCAAACCGCTGGACGTGGCCGGCCAGGAAGAGAACTACGACGACAGCAATGAGAATTCGGCACAGAGCCTCCCGCCCGGGCCCGCCCCCGCTCCCTTCAGCACCGCCACCAAACTGGACGAAGCCGAGCCCAAGATGACCCTGGTGGACGTGGTGCTGCTCAGCACGGAAGAAAGCCGCACCCAGTCCAAGGGCATCAACCTGCTGGCAGGCCTGAAGGCCACGCTGACCGGAACTTTGTACGCGTACAAATACGTCAACGCGCGCGGCTCGGGGGGCACGTCGGGCCGGTCCACCACCGTGGCGCCCACCTTTGCGCTGGACAACATGACTTATAACCTGAACATCTGGAACGACGGCATGAACAAGGCCGAGGTGCTGGCCCGGCCTTCGCTGCTGGCCGTGGAGAACCAGACTTCCCAGTTCTACTCCGGCGCCGTGCTGCACGTGCAGCTCAACAGCAACAACTCCGACGGGTCCCTGGTGGACGTGCCGGTGGGCATCAACCTGTCGGTCACGCCCACCTTCGTAGACAACGAGACGATAAAGATCAAGGTGCACGCCGACCGCAGCTTCATAGAATCCAAGAGCGAGAAGCTGGGCTTCGACTCTTTCTCCCAGACCTCCAAAACTTCCGTGGACGCCACGGCCATCATGAAGTTCGGGGAGACCCTGATCCTGAGCGGCCTGTCCGAGAACGAGACGAGCAAGGCCAAAAGCGGCGTTCCGTTCCTGCAGAGCATCCCTATCATCCAGTCGCTCTTCTCCAACAAGACCGAGCAGGAAATGAAGAAGTCGGTGATGATCCTGATCTGCCCGCAGAAGGCCCACCGCGCCGCCGAGCACATGACGCCCGCCGAAGCCAAGGAGCTGAGGAAGGCGATGCGCAAGGGGCCGGCGGCGGTGGCGCACCTGAAGGCCCTGAAGGCCAAGGAAGGGCTGGACACCAAGGACAACCTGGACGCGGTCTACGAGGAGATCTACAAGGGCAAGTACTATAAAGAATTCCAGAGCGGCGACCTGAAGTTGGACGAATGGCACAACTCCGACAGCATGGTGGGTTCCATCAAGCGCGTGCTCGGTTTCCTCTGGTACTAAGATGAACGACCGCGCGCTCTTCGTTCTGCTGGCGGCCGCGGCCGCCCTGCCCGCGCGGGCCGCGGCGGAGCCGGCCCCCCAGGCCTGGGCCGCGCCCGCGGAGGCGCTGAACCTGCAGGAGGCGTTCGTGCGGGCGGCGGCCGGCGTAAAGCCCGCGGTGGCGGCGATCACCGCCGGCAGCGGGCCGTCCAACGACGGGGCGCCGCTGGAACGCGAGCCGGAAGAGATGTTCGGGCGGTACTTTTTTCCTACGGCGCCGCACCGGGCCGGCAGGGCCGAAACCCATACCGGGCGGCAGGTGCCCAACACCGGCTCGGGCGTGGTGGTGGGCGCGGCCGGCTATATCCTTACCAGCGCGCACGTAGTGAACGGCGCGGAGGTTATCACCGTTACCTTCGCGGGCGAGCCCGGAAAAAGCTACAGCGGCAGCGTGCTGGAACAGGACAAGGGCGCGGACCTGGCCCTGATAAAGCTAGAAGGAAAGAAAGGGCTCGCCTGCGCGCGCCTCGGGGACTCGTCCAAACTGCGCGCCGGGGAATGGGCCATAGCGGTGGGCAGCCCGGCCGGGCTGGCGCAGGCCGTGAGCGTAGGCGTGATCTCGGCCCCCCGTCAAAAACTGCCGCTGGGCCAGGGGACCTACCTGGACGTGATCCAGACGGACGCGGCCATCAATCCCGGCAATTCCGGCGGCCCGCTGCTTAACATCCGCGGCGAAGTTATAGGGATAAACACGGCGAGCTACGCCCCGGCCGGGGAATTCTCCGGCATCGGTTTCGCCATCCCCATAAACCGGGCCAAAGAGATGCTCGCCCGGCTGATCAAAGAATAACCAGCGTAAAAACAGTCCGCTACCATGCCGCAAGATCCCGCTAACCTTGTAAACTGGCTTTATGTGGATATGAACTCCTTCTTCGCCTCGGTGGAGCAGGAGCTGGACGCTTCTTTGCGGGGCAAGCCCGTGGCGGTGGCGCCGCTATTGGCGGACAGCACCTGCTGCATCGCCGTCAGCTACGAGGGCAAGGCCTTCGGGGTGAAGACCGGCACCCTGGTGGGCGAGGCGAGGCGGCTTTGCCCCGATATGAAGTTTATAGTGGGCGACCACGCCAACTACATCAATTACCACAATAAAATAGTGGAGGCCGTGGAGGCCTGCGTGCCGGTGGATTCCGTCTGTTCCATTGACGAAATGGCCTGCCGGCTTACCGGCTATCAGCAGGACGTGAAAGCGGCCACGGAGCTGGCGGCCAAGATCAAGGCCACCATCAGGGATACGGTGGGTTCGTCGCTGAAATGTTCTATCGGGCTGGGGCCCAACCGCTACCTGGCCAAGATAGCCGGCGACATGAAAAAGCCCGACGGCTTTACCGTTATCCGCCCCTGCGACCTGCCGCAGGCGCTTTACCCGCTGAAACTGCGCGACCTTACCGGCGTCGGGGCCAAAATGGAAGCCCGGCTTAACCAGAAGGGCCTGCGCACCATGGCGCAGCTGCTGGCGCTGACGCCGGAAGAAATGCGCCGGGCCTGGGGCAGCGTGAGCGGCGAAGAGATGTGGCATTTGCTGCGCGGCGAGCAGCTGGTCGAGAAGGTAACGGAGCAGAAGTCCCTGAGCCATTCCCATGTGCTGCCGCCGGAACTGCGCAACAGGCCGGGCGCCATGCGCATTTTAAAGAAACTTACGGATAAAGCCGCCACGCGCCTGCGCAAAGAGGGCTTTTTTGCCTCGGGCATACAGATATTTGTGAAATTTCTGGACCAGGACGGCTGGCAGGCCCGCTGTAATTTAATGGAGACGCAGGACACCCTGGCTTTTATCCACGCCATTAAAACGCTGTGGAAGGAATTGCCCGAAGGCCGCGTTTACGCCGTGGGCGTTGTAATGACGGGCCTGGTGCCGGAAGCTTTCCACGCTCCGTCGCTGTTCGAAGACCTGCGCCGCGACCGGCTGACGAAAACCCTGGACCAGATAAACGAGAAATTCGGCAAAGACATCCTGCATTACGGCGCCACCCACGAATCCGCCGGCCTGGTCCCCCTGCGCATAGCCTTCACCCGCATCCCCGAAGCCGACGAGGAGTGAAGAAAAGGCTCGACCTCGGCGAATTAATCCAGGTAGAATTCTTCGCCGTTCTTCAGGAGGCGGACGCGCTTGCCGAAGGCTTTGGTGAATTTTTCAGGGTGCTCGGTGTTGATGGGCACGACGTAGCGCGGCCTTTTATTTTCTACCAGTTTGCGGATGGCGGCAAAATAAGCGTGGCCGGTGGACGGCATGGGGACGGCCATAAGGCCTTTGGCCTTGAACCATTCCAGCGTTTCCTGCATGCCGTCCTCGTCGCTGTAGGGCTCCCAGTCGGAATACAGGAAGGCCGCGCCCCTGAAATCTTTTATCTCTTCTCCCACCCATAGCTGCGCGTTGGCGCGCACCGGGATTATAAGGCGGGGCAGATTCTCCCGCACCCAGTCCCAGCCGAACAGCCTGGGCCGCATCCGCCTGAAAGTCTCGGCGTACTCGGTCAGCTGGTAGATGCGCTGCGTGGCGTTATTCCTTATAATGCGCAGGTACTCGGTGTCCAGGCTGGGGATCTTCAGGTCCACACCGTGCTTCTGCGCCAGGGCTTTCACCCGCTCCAGCAGCAGCGCCGTATAACCGTCCACCACCAGGTAGCGCCGGGTATTCTTAGCCAGAAAGGCCAGGCTGGTAAGCAGGCCGATGTCCTGCCCGGCGCACATAACGTAAAGCGCGCCGCGCCGGTCCTTAAGATTGGCTTCTATCTCGGCCATCACGTCGGTCTCGGCCGGGCCTTTTTCTATGTCGGCCTGCGTTCCCTCGGTGATCAGGGCGTCCAGGGGGCCCATGTCGGCCGCCAAAAACTGCTTAAAAGCGCTGGCCTTATTGCCGTGGTCGCGGAAGTCGCCGGTGTAAAGCACCCGCTTGCCTTCCGACTCCACCAGAAAAGCGAAGGACTCCGCCGCGGTGTGGTCCATAAGATAAGGCGTAATAACAAAACGGCCCACGATAAATTTATGATTGCGGCGGAAATAGTTGATGCCGACGGGGAGTTTTTTGCCGTCGCGCGGCATTTTTGTGGTTATGCGCACCACGTCTTCCATGATCTCCGACATGTAAACTTTTATGCCTGGGTTAATTGGTTTGGCGAGCAGCGCGGCGTAATGGCTGGCATGCGTGTGAGAGATGATCAGCGCCAGGATGGGATTGGGGGCTTTGTCGTAAAGGCCGGGGATATTAAGGATGGTCTCTTCGGGCGCGGCCGGCACGCTCTTATGCGTCACGGGGTCGATCTTGGCCAGCGGAGCGCCGTAATCCAGCAGTATCCTGCACTTGCCGGACCGCAGCTCTATGCAGTTGCCGCCTATTTCCTGCGCCCCGCGGTGAACGATTATTTTCATTTGGGCGAACGGGTCAGGACGATCCTGCCTGTTTTGGGCGCGGTGACGGGGCCGGCCTCGAAGGCCTTTATCATCACGTCGCGCACCTGCACCAGCGTGTCTTTTATATCCTTGCCGCGGGCGAAGACGTCCCCGCCGGTGCCGCCGCCGGCCAGGTAATTATTGGTGGCCACCAGGAAGACCTCTTTGGGGCCGACAGGCAGGCCGTTGCGCTTGAGCTGGATATCTACGGGTTTGCCGCCGGGGCCGCGCTTAAAGCCGACCTCAAGGCCGGACACCTGGATGTAGCTCATGTCGGGACGCAGATTGTCGGCCATGAGCTTTTTGATCTGGGCGCCGTTAAGCCGCATGGTGACGATGGTATTGTCGAAAGGCATGGCCTGGTAAAGGTCGCGCAGACGCACCGGGCCATTTTTTATTTCGGCGCGCAGGGCCTTGGTGTTGTGGAAGGCCATGTCGGCGCCGGCGGCCTGGCGCGTAATATCGCACAGCCAGCCGCCGATGCCGGAATCCAGCCCGTCCGGCGAGAATTTAAGGTCCGCGGCGGCGCTACCGATCACTTTACCCATCGCAGCCTCGACGTCGGCGTTGAAACCGGAAAGCATATTCAGCACCACGGGGTCTTCGCCGGTCTGGTCGGTCCAAAGCGGGATAAGCTTTACGTCCATGCCGGTCAGTTTGCCGGTAGCGTCGTCGAAAGTCATTTCGGCGCGGGTCACATAGGAAAGGCCGTAGCCGCTTTCGCCCAGCCAGGCGCCGGAGACCGGGTCGTGATAGCCGTTGAGGAAGGCGGTGTGGTTATGTCCGCCCAGCACCAGGTTTATCCCCTGCGCGGCCCTGGCCACGGCCAGCGTACCGGGGGGCGCGGGGTTGAACGTCCAGGTGGAGATATCCACCCGCTTAAGGGAGAGGTCTTCGCTAAGGCCCAGATGGGCCAGCACTATTACGGCGTCGGGGTTATCTTTTTTTATCACCGGCAGCCAGCGGGCGGCCTCGGCGGCTTCGTCGCGGAAGTCCAGGTGCTTTACATTCTCGGGCAGGGTGGAGGCGGCGGTGTGTTTGCCGGCCAGGCCCAGCACGGCTAGGCGTTTGCCGTCCTTCTCAACAATGGTGTAAGGCTTAAGGTAGGCGGGCGTGGCGCCGGTTTTCTTTACGTAGATATTGGCGGCCAGCAAAGGGAAGGCCGCGTGCACGGCCATCGCCTGCAGCCGGGCTTCGCTATAGTCGTAGTCGTGGTTGCCGGGCACGGCCGCGGCGTAGCGCAGCTGGTTCATCAGGATAACGCTGGCCAGGCCTTTGGTGAGGATGCCTTCGGGCGTGCCCTGGAACATGTCGCCGGAGTCCAGCAGGATATAGGGCGTGGTTTCTTTTTTAAGCAGGGCCGACAGGGCGGGAAAGCCGCCTATGCTGCGGGTGGAATTGGCGTTGTCCCACAGGGCGGGGCGGGCCGAGTACCAGCCGTGCACGTCGGAAGTGTGGTAAACGGCTAAAGTGGCGGCCGTAGCGCGCAGCGCGGTCAGAACCAGTAAGGCGGTCAGGCAAAGGAATATTTTTTTCATAGGACATGGATATTGTAGGCAATGTAGGGGTAGGGGCTCAACAGCCGCGGGCGTGCGGCGGGGGCCAATAAAAAATATAATAAGGGACAAGGCGAATGGCTAAAATTATTCACGCGGCTGACCTGCATATAGAAGACGGCGAAGAGCTGTCCTATTGCTACGGCGTGCTGGACGAAATAATTTCCCTGGCCCTGGCCGAAAAGCCGGACGCGCTGGTGCTGGCCGGAGATATGTTCGACTCCTTCGGCGATTTCGAAGCGCTGCGCTCCGAGGTCTGCGCTAAGTTCAAACCGCTGGCCG
The DNA here is from genome assembly GCA_001799795.1 of Elusimicrobia bacterium GWC2_61_19. Taxonomy (GTDB): domain Bacteria; phylum Elusimicrobiota; class Elusimicrobia; order Elusimicrobiales; family UBA9959; genus UBA9959. The sequence goes on along the minus strand of MGUD01000020.1, from coordinate 24,479 downwards.
AGGCCGGCGTCCCCATAATTTATATACCCGGCAACCACGAAGGCCGCGGCGCCACCGCCGACCTGACCGCCTATAACCTGGACCCCCTGCTGTTCGCCGCGGCGCGGCCTTTCTCGCTGATAGAGGCCGGGGAGCTGGAATTCCTCTGCGTGCCGCACGCCGAGTCTTACGACGGCTACCGCGACTGGCCGGTCCCCCCAAAAAAGCCCGGCGCCACGCGCATAGCCGTGGTGCACGCGCTCAACTCCACTATTTATACCGGCCCCGAGGAAGAAACCGACGCCCGCGCCGGCGTTATAGACGACGATCTTTTCAGCCGCTACCAGGTGGATTACGCCGCCATGGGCCACGTGCACGCCGGGCGGCAGGCCGCGCTGGGCCGGGCCCTGGCCTGTTACCCCGGTTCGGCCCGGGTGTGGCGGGCCCATCCGCGCGAGGCGGGGCCGCGGCGCGTCTGCGTGGTGCGCCTGGGCGACGCCGCCCCCGCCGTGCGCACGGTGGAATTGAAGTCCGCCGGGCTGTTCAAGGAATACCGCCTGCCGCTGGACCTGGCCGGCGCGCTTAACCCGGCCGACGCCGACAAGGCGGCCGCCGCGGCCACGGCGCTGGACCTGGTGAAGATAACGCTTACCGGTGTGGTAGAGGACGAGCACGCCGCCAAGGCCACGGCCGCGGCGCTGCAGGCGCGGCTTAAAGACAGCGCCCGCCTGGCCATTGTGGACACCGACACCGTTGTGGCGGCGGAATTGTCCACCCACAGTCTTACGAAAGCTTTCTTAGAAGAAATGGATAAGATAGAGCCGGCGGCGGAGCAGGGCAGGGATTACCGCTGCTGGCTGCTGGCGCGGCAGTACGGGCTGGAAGAACTGGCCGCCAAGCTCCGGGAGGCCAAATGATAAGCCGCCTGGACATGCCCGACTTCGGCAAGTTCCGCAAGACCGAGCTGGCCCTTGGCCCTTTCACCGTTATAACCGGACCCAACGAGGCAGGCAAAACCACCGTCTTCGACGCGCTGTTCGACACGCTGTGCGCGGAGTCGCGCCACGAGGGCCGGCCGTTGTGGAAGAACCTGGCCGGCCGCTACACGGCGCTGCGCAAAGCCGCCCTGGTCTGGGAGGAAGGCGCCTCCCCCCTGGCCTTCACCGACAATGAATTTATAGAGATCTTCGCCATACGCGGCGGCGAGCTGGGCGTGCATCACCCGGAGAACAAAAGCGATTCGGCCTGGTCGCTGGCGGCCGAGAACGCGCTGCTCAACGCCGGGCTTAACCCGGCCCAGCTGGCGGCCGGGCTTACCGACAAGGCCGAAAGCGTGCGCAAAGGTTCGGTGCAGGCCGGCATAAGGCGCCTGCGCGAAGCCATAAAGGACCGCGAACAGGCCATAGCGGCGCTGAAGAACGAGCACGACGCCATTATCGCCAGTGCGGCCGAAGCCGAGCGCCTGACGGAAGAAAAGACGCAAAGGGCCGCCGAGCTGGACGCCAGGAACGGCGAGGTTAAGGATTTAACGGCCGGGATAGAGAAACTCTCGGACGCGGTGCGACGCGCCGTTGTGCTGGCCGGGCTTAAAGCGCTGCGCGAACTTAAAGAAGCGCGCGAAGCGGCCGCGGCCATGGCGGCCTTTGCCGAGGACGGGGTGCCGGGCTACAAACCTTTAAAGGAAACGCAACTGGAAGCCGAAAAGACAGCCGCCGCCGGCGAGGCCGGCCTGGCCGAAAAGCAGGCGGCTTTAGCTGCCGCCGAGGCCGCGCTTGAGCAACTGGAGCAGCGCGCTAAGACGTTCAAGCTCCAGAGCGATCTGGCCGCAGGGTTCTCCGCGCGGGTGGCGCAGTTCGCCGCCGAACCTGAAAGGGTGACCGTGGGCGTGGACAAGAAGATGCGCTGGGGCATCTGGGGCGCCGGCGCGGCGCTGGCGGCACTGGTGGGCTTTAGCGGCGGCGACAGCGTTATCCCCTACGTGGCGGCGGCCGGCATAATAGCGGCGGCGGCCTGGGCGGGCATAAAACTTTCCAAAACAGAAACGCTGTCCGGGCACACGCCCGAAGAAGTAGCGGCTTTCCTGGCCGGCTTTACCGGCGACTGGGCGGCGGTCTCGCCGGAAACTTTCCCCACCGCCGGCCTGGAGGCCGCGCGGGCCTTTATCGCCAAAGCGCAGGCGGAGCACCAGGCGGCCAATGCGGCCTGCGAGGCAAAAAAAGCCGAGATACTCGGTTTTAAGGGCGGCGTAACAGCGGCCGGGCAGACCGCGGCCGAACGCGCTCAGGCGGCCGTAGAGGCCGCGGACGCGGTGGCGGCCTGGTTTAAGGCGCTGGGCTGCGCGGACGAGGACGATTACCTGGCCAAGGCGGCCGACCACAAGCGCCTTGCGGCCCGCGCAGGCGACATGGAACAGCGGGTGCTGGCCCTGGCCGGCGGCCTTGGCTGCGCCAGCGAGGAAGATTTCAAGGACAAGCTTTTCGCCGAGAACGGCGACTTGGAGCGGCGCGGCGTGGAACCGGCCCCCGGCGCCGACGCCGAACTGGCGCGCCTGCGGCACGAACTCACCGGGCTGGCCGAAAAGGCGCATGAGGCCGAGGCGGCGCTCAATAAAGTAACCGCGGCGCTGGACACGGCCCGGGCCGTCTCCGAGGCGCGGCTGGGCGGCCTGCCGGCGCGGCTGAACCAGGCGGAGACCGAGCTGGAGCTGGAGAAAGCGGAACTGGCCGAGCTGGAGCTGCAGGCCAAGGCCTACGCCCTGGCGGCCGGCGCCTTCACGCGGCTGGCGGAAACTTCGGCCATGGCTTTTGAGACGCTGGGCAAAGAAGTGACCACTACTTTAAGGGCCGTGCTGCCCGAGGTTTACGCCGAGTTCAAAGTCTTCGACGCGGCCGGCGCGGCGGTTACCGACGCGGGCGGGATAAAGCGCTCCGTTAAAAATCTTTCTTCGGGCATGCGTGACCTGTTCATGCTGGCGGCGCGGCTGACCATAGCGCACAGGGCGCGGCTGACGCCGGAAGGCCTGGCGCCTGCGCTCTTAGTGCTGGACGAGCCGTTCTACACGCTGGACACGGCGCGCGAGCGGGCCGCCATCAAGCTGCTTGGCAATTTCCACAAGACCACCGGCTGGCAGATCATCATCCTCACCAAAGACGCCACCCTGTCCGCCACCGCCAAAACCGAAGGCATCCCCGTCACCGATGTCGCGCTGGGGATGTAGGGTGGGGATGTAGGGGACGCTGATGAATTGTTTCCTAATCAAGGCTTAGTCGCTTCTTGTTGGATAATAATTAGGAATCAATTCATCAGCGTCCCCTCGCCCCCCCCTCGCCCCCCCTAAAGCATTGCTCAACACTGATATTCTAGCAGCCGGCCCCCGGCTCCGGATGGACACAAAGTCCCATCTTCTCCAGTAAAATGGCCTATCCGCCCTGGCCCTAGTGCCTATTGATCACTGTCTGGCGGCCGGCAAAAAAGCCCCGCGGATCGCGCGGGGCTTTTCCTGGGCCTGCGTAGGACGGGCCGCTTAATGCTTGCCGGTGCTGCCGAAGCCGCCTTCGCCGCGGGTGGTGGCGGTGAGGTCGGCGGCCTCGACGAAGGTGGCGTATTCTATTTTATTGAAGACCATCTGGGCGACTTTCTCGCCTTTTTTTACTTCGTAGGCCGCTTTGGGGTCCAGGTTGATGAGGATGACGCCGACTTCGCCGCGGTAGGGGGCGTCCACGGTGCCGGGGGTGTTGAGGACGGTGAGGCCGTGCTTGAGGGCGAGGCCGCTCTTGGGGCGCACCTGGCCTTCGTAGCCGTGGGGGATGGCCATCTTCAGGCCGGTGGGGATGAGCACGCGCTCGCCGGGCTGCAGGGTGTGGTTAATGGTGGAGTAAAGGTCCAGGCCGGCGTCGCCTTCGTGGGCGTAGGCGGGCATTTTCACGTCGGCGTGGAGTTTCTGTACGGCTATTTCTAGTTTGCTCATTATTTTATCCTCTTACCTGGGTGTTCGGCAGATGTTTCAGGACTTCTTTGTGGATGTCCTGTAAAAGCTGTATGGGGGTTTCGGGGAAGGCCTCAAGGCGCGCGTCCAACAGGCCGTCTTTGCGGGGGATGAATTTCTGGACGTAGTATTTGTGGGCCGGGCTGCCGGTGGTTTCAATTATCAATCGGGCGGCGGCGGCCATTTCGGGGGCGGTAAGGAAAGAGATGGTGTTGTCGGCGCGGATGACGGGGGCGATGGTGGTGCGGTATTCGTAAACGGGGAACTGGCAGACCAGCTTGATGCTTTCAAGCATGGCGGCTTGGTGGCCGGGCACGCCGGCGGTGGCGGGCCAGAGGGACTCGGGGCCTTTTACGTCCATGGCTATGTAGTCTACCAGGCCCTGGGCGAGCAGCTGGGCGAGGACTTTGGGGTGGCTGCCGTTGGTGTCGAGTTTTACGGCGAGGTTGCGGCTGCGTATTTCTTTTATGAAGGGGAGGAGGTCGGGCTGCAGGGTGGGTTCGCCGCCGCAGATGACTACGCCGGTGACCCATTCTTTTACGGTTTCGAGGTACTCCAGGAAGCCGGCGTCGCCTATATCCTTGGCGTTGGCCAGCAGCGGCGCGGCGTGGCAATGGGGGCACAGGTAGTTGCACCCCGGTGTAAAAGCCACGGCGGCTATCCTGCCGGGATAGTCGATAAGATTAAACCCAAGTGCCGCGCCTATTTTCATATTTAAATATTTAAATTAAAACGCAAGATGCCCAGTCGGGGGCCTGTCCGGGGTGTTCCCCGGCCACCCCTCCATTATTTATTTCCCCGCGGATGACAGGCGGCCCGGGTTAGAAAAACCGTCTCGGAGGCTGCCGCTTACGTAAGCGCGGCAGCCGAGAGCCGGAAGCGCGCGCACGGTGTGCGCGACGCTGTTTTTTCTACCCCGGGCCGCCTGGCAGACGCCTATTTCACCGCGTAGGCGCCTTCTATCATCTTGTAGTATTCCACTTCTTTGCGGTGCACCGGTTTGCCGCGCTTGAACTCCAGCTCGTAGCGGGTGGCGGTGCCGTTGTTCTTTACCAGCACGGTGGGGATGGGGTCCAGGGGGACGTTCCAGCGGGCCGCCACCATGCGGGCTTCCTGCGTGGTGAGGTCGTGGAACTCCACGGGGATCTCCATGCCCTTTTCCTTAAGGGCCTTGGTCAGGCTGGCTTTGGCCTCTTCGCACATGCCGCAGCCGGCCTTGCCGAATACCATCACCTTCTTGGAGGCGTCCTTCTCGTGCAGCCAGCTCACCTTGGGGGCGAAGTCGGCGTAGTGGTGCGCCACCGCCTCGCGGGCGCGGCTTATCTCCAGCTGGGAATCGTTCCAGCCGGAGAGGTTGGAGAAGTAGCCCACGATCTTGGTGCGCTTGGTCATGTCCTCGCTGCCGCAGCGGCCGCATTTATCCTTGAAGCCGAAGTAGTTGGTGTGGCAGTTGTTGCAGTGCGTGAACTCGGGCGACACCGTCACCTGCGAGGCGCGGGTGTTGCGGTAGGTCTTCTCTATCAGCTCGCCTATGGACGCCGGCGGGATCTGGGACTCGCCGCAGTACACGTGGATGATGGAGCCGGACTCGATCATGTCGTGGAACTTGCTCTGCAGCTCGATGCGGTCCAGGATGGAGACGTTGGCGCCGGGGTTCAGGTGCACGGAGTTGGTGTAATAAGGGGCCTTCTTCAGGTCGCCCTTGATCACCTTCTTCGCTTCGGGGAAACGGGCCATGTCGCCCTTGGCCAGCTTCTGCGTGGCCGATTCCGCGGGGGTCTCTTCCAGGGTTATCTTCAGGCCGTACAGCGCGCGCATGGCGTTGATGGTCTGGTGCATGTGGTCGATGACCTGCAGGCCGGTCTCGTAAGCGTCCTTGCTCTCGTGGAGTTCCTTGCCGGTGAGGTACTGCACCACTTCGTTAAGCCCGATGAGGCCCATGATGTAGGTGGCCTTTTCCAGGTTAACGTAGGGCGTGCCGTCGTCGGAAGGTATGCCCAGCGAGCGCAGCGGGCTGCCGTCGGTGTCCAGCAGGGTCTGCGTGTAGGCCTTCTTCTGCAGGTGGGCCTTAACGGCCAGGTCGATGGCTTTGTCTATCTGCGCCAGCGTCCCCTTGAGGGTTTTGCCCTTGAAGGCGGCCTGCGGCAGGTTGATGGTGACGTTCTGGAAACCCGTGAAGCGGATGTTCTCCGGGTGCTTGAGCAGGTACGGGTCGGTGACCTTTTCCTTGAGGCGGCAGCACTGGGCCAGGGTGGCGCCGGCGCCGTCGCGGTCGAACATGAAGTAGGTGGAGCCGTTCTTGGTGGCCAGGCGGCAGCCGTAATCGTACACTTCGCGCTCGTCGGGGTTCTCCAAAGCTTCGCGGCTCACGTGCAGGTCGCACTTGGGGAAGGCGAACTGGATGCCGTACTTGTCGCCGTCCTCCCACACCTTCATAAGCTCGATGGCGAATTCCTGGGCGGTCTTCACCATGCGGGGGTCGCCGTAGGTGATGAAGCGCCTGCCATCGTCGGGGTGGACCACGTCGCCGTTGCGGGAATCGCCTTCCACGCCTTTGTAGCGGGGCGCCTCGTCCACCAGCTCGACGTTGCCGGCCTTGTCTTCCAGCATGTACTTGCCGCCGGGGCCCATGGCGGGCACGTTGTGCATGTACTGGGGCACGCCGGTGTGCATGTTGAAGTCGATGAACAGCGTCTGGCCGCCGCGGCTGAAGGCGTTCTGGCTGGCGGAGAAGATGAGGTTCTGGGCGATCTGGCGCATCTCTTTACGGGACAGCTTGTTGAGGGTGCGCACTTCGCCGGTCTTCTTGAAGTAGGGGACCGCGGTGCCGTCGGTCCAGCTGACCGTGCCGGCCTCCACCATGGCCTCAAGGGTGTCTTTCTTTATCCTGACAGGTTTACCTTCCAGCTCGCCTTCCACCAGCACTTCGGGGCAGTTGAGCATGGGGGCGTAGAGGATATTAAGGAAGCCGAAGCCGAGCGCGCCGGCGTAGCGGCTCTGCATGGAGGCCAGGAAGGTCTGGATGTGGCCGTTGAGCACCATGGCGGACTTGGCCGGCTGGGACTTGTTCTGCAGGTTGGACACGATCTTGTCCAGGCCGTACTTCTTGATGTATTCGATGGAGTGGCTGCTGCAGTACACGCGCTGGGGGTAGCCCAGGTCGTGGATGTGGATGGTGCCGCTGTTGTGCGCCTCGGCGATCTCCTCGCTGAACACCTTGCGCAGGTTGAACTGCTTCAGCACGTATTCGGCGATGCCGAGGTTGACGGCCTCGGGGTTGTTGGAGGTGATGTTGGAATTCTCCTTGCTGCTGCCGAACACCAGGGAGTCGATGGTGGACAGCGGCATGGCGAGAGCCGAGTTCTTGAGCGGGATGCCCATCATGCTGAGGTGCGCCTCGGAAATGCGGCGCAGGAACTGGGTGTCGAAGTTCTTGGTGCCGTATTTCTCGGACAGCTCGTAGGCGTCGTTCTCGGTTTCCTTGGCTATCATGTCGGCCAGGTCGCGGGAAAGCTGGTATTCCTTCTCCAGGGCGTCGGCCAGCTTTTTGCGGTCGAAGGCCTCGATGGTCTCGTTGGTGATGCTCTGCACCAGCAGCATCTGGTCGGTGATGTCGGCGCGGCCGGCCTTCTTCTTGACGGTGAGGCCGCTGCGGCGCACGCGGGAGCGGTCCAGGGAGTAGGATTCGAACTTGTCGGCGGTGCGGTCGAAGCCCTTTTCGCGCAGCACCTCCACGCAGACGGCGTTAGAATCGTCCACGTTGGGGATCTTGTTGTGCGCGGTGAAATTTTTATTAAGGCGGCGGGCCACTTCGTTGGCCACTTCCACGGCCTTATCCTCGTCGCGGCCGCCCAGCGTGTAGGCGGCTTTGTAGATGGCGGCCTTTATCTTGTCCAGGTTGAAAGGCGCCACTTTGCCGTCGCGTTTCTTTATTACTTTAGGAAAAAATTCGTTCATTTTAGTTAAATCCCCTCGTTTTAATCGATTTGATCTCTTTTTCAAAATCGGTGACGTCTTCGAAGTCCTTATATATGGATGCGAACCTTATATAGGCGACCTTGTCGAGCTTCTTGAGTTTCCTGGCCACGAGCCCCCCTATCAGATTACTGGAGATCTCGCTCTTGTCCTCGTTCCTCAGAATATTCTCGATATCCCTGCATGCCTCCTCTATTTTTACCATGCTGACTTCCCGCTTCTGGCAGGATTTTACGATGCCGCCCATAAGCTTGTCATGGGAAAAGCTCTCGCGCCGGCCGTCCTTCTTTATGACGACCAGCGGGTGCTGCTCAATGCGCTCGTAGGTGGTGAACCTTTTTTCGCACTTTTCGCATTCGCGCCGGCGCCTTGTTTCAAAGGCTTCGGCTGAGTCGCGGCTGTCGGTGACTTTGGTGTCTTCCGCTCCGCAAAATGGGCATTTCATCGTTGGTTCCCTGTCTTCATTGGGGCCGAAGGGTCCCCTGCGTCGGAGCCCATACTATACTATCCTAGGCGTCCGGCAAACCACTATAAGTTGTGTCTAAGTCCTACCCCACCACTATTAGTAGTATCCCGGATATTTTACACCATATCCTGTTTTTAGCGCAAATATTCCGCTATTTTTCATTGGAGAAATTAAATCTTGACAGAATTTCAAAAAAACGCCGCGTATCTATTCGATGGTATATATACGCGCGTTCTTCGCGCGCGGGGAAGCTGTAACTTTGGTTAAATGTGCCCTAACGGCGATGGCTGAACGGAGCGCTGCGGGCTACACTATACTGTTGTAGCGCGGAACCGGGTCTCATTTATATATTATCCCGGGAAAACGCTATCGACAGGAGGTAGTGTTATGAAAAAGGTAAGACAGGGGTTCACCCTGATCGAGCTGATGATAGTCGTGGCGATCATAGGTATCCTGGCGGCCATAGCGATACCTAAGTTCGCGGACCTCATCAACAAATCGAAAGAAGGCGCCACCAAGGGCGCGCTTTCGTCGGTCAGGAGCGCGCTGCAGGTGTATTACGGCGACAACGAGGGTTGGTTCCCGACGGACGACTTCGCCGGCAGCCTGCTGCTGAACGCCAAGTACATCAATGAAATACCGATGGCAAAACTGCCGACGACGGGGCATGCTGACAGCAAGGTCGTGATGACTTTCAGCTCCGCCTCCGTCTCCGGAGTTTTCGACCCCGGGACGACGGGGACGGGCGTTGTGGAAAACCCCCTGGGCACGGGCGGCGGCGGCTGGGCGTATTTCAATGACCCGACGGTCTCAGCCATCTGGGGCACGTTCGTCGCGAACTGCGTCCATGAAGACATAAAAGGCCAGAGCCTTACCGGCAACCAGGCCACCTGGTCGACCTTCTAAAAGGAAGAGGGCGATAAAAAACCCCGCGTCGCAAGCGCGGGGTTTTTATTTTAGGTAGGGGACGCTCTTAGTTAATTAGTTTTTCGAATATGCGGCATTGCTCCGCCAGACACCGGCCCCTGCGCGCAGCCAGACTGGCGGAAGAGTCACGCATACAGGTAAGGCGCGCCATTTCCGAGTTTCTCAGGCCAAGATAGTTTACACACAGGAATATAGCCAGCGCTTTTCCCTTTGACACGCCTTTAGAACGCCCCACAGACCGCAACTCTTCCGCCTTTACTCCGAACTGCGCAGCACAAACGCCCAAAATATCCCCCAAGTTGAATTTAAGCCGGAGATCTTCGCCTATATCCGCCGCGGCAGGCCGCTTAGCCAGGACCGACCGGACAAAAGTCTGGCATCCAAGGATCCGCTCGTCCGAAATCCGCGCTCCGCCACCCTCTTGCGGTCGCTTGGCGCCGACACCGCTGCCGGGCTTGTCTTTCCCTATGCCATCCGCCACAAACTCGATATATTTTCTGCGTGCGGCAGCCGGGGCGTCGCCAAAATGCAGAAGTATTTCCCGTGTATCCTGCCAAGCGGCCTCGCGCGCACCGCAGATGGCGCCGTGCCCGCACCAGGGGAACTCTCTTAGCTCTTCCATGCTGTTTACGATCTTTGCGCGCAGCGGGTTGAGATGGATATACCGCGTCAGTTCCAGCAGGTATTCTTCCGTATCGCAGATTATGGATTTGTACCGGTTGGCAAAAAGATGCCCAACCCGCTTATGACGCAGATTAAAGCTTACCGCGTAACCGGTCAGGAGGGAGCGCAACAGTTCTGAAACCCCGTCATTCCCGGATTTAAGCAGCAGATGAATATGATTAGGCATCAGTGCCCAGGCAAAACAGGCGCAGCCATGCTCCGCAAGCGCGTTACGCAAACGCGCAATAAAGTCACGGCGGTCCACATCACCAAGGAAAATTTTTCGTTTTTCTATCCCTCTGGTCATTATATGGTAAAGCGCACCGGGAACATTAATCCTTGCATGTCTTGGCATAATATCTCCTTGCCGGGCAAACAGACCGTGTCGACCGCAACTCCGTATGCCCAAATAGCATAGCAGAGCAACCCGACAGCCTACTGTCGGGTTGCAAAATAAGATTTTCCCTGTTTGCTGGAGCTTTTCTTTCGAAAACTAATTAACTAAGAGCGTCCCCTCTATGAGAGATCTATGAGGTTCCAGCGGGCGGCGTAGAGGGATCGGAGTTTGTGGCGCAGGGGGGCGTTTTCCGGTTTTACCAGTTCGGGGTCGGCGGCCAGCAGGGCCGCGCGGTCCTCGATGGCTTGCTCAAGCACGTCCTTGTCCCGCGACATATCGGCGATCTTAAAGTCCATGTCGCCGTGCTGCCGCACGCCAAGGATCTCGCCGGCGCCCCTTATATATATATCCTTCTCGCTCAGTTCGAAACCGTTGGAGGTCTGCACCATGGCCCGCAGCCGGTCGGCCGAGTCCCCCGCCCGCGCGTGCGCCACCAGCATACAGCGCGAAGCCCACCGGCCGCGGCCCACCCGGCCGCGCAGCTGGTGCAAACTGGCCAGGCCGAAGCGTTCCGCGTTGTTAATGACCATCAGCGTGGCATTGGCCACGTCGATCCCCACCTCGATAACCTGCGTAGCCACCAGGATATCGATACGGCCGGCGGCAAAATCTTCCATGACGCGCTTTTTTTCGTCCCCTGGCAGCCGCCCGTGCAACATAGCCACCCGCCGGCCCTTGAAATAGACGCTCAACCGCTCAAATTCGGCCTTGACCGACTTCATATCGGCCGCCTGGGTCTCTTCTATAACGGGATAAACGATATAAACCTGCCGGCCTTTGGCCGCTTCGTCGGCCGCCGCCTGGAAAGCAATGTCTTCGGTGGCCTCGGTGGTCTTGACCGGCGGGCGGCCGGGCGGCATTTCCTTGATGACCGACAGGTCCAGGTCCCCGTACAGCGCCAGGAACAGCGTGCGCGGTATGGGCGTGGCCGTCATTATAAGCATGTCGGCCTTGTCGCCCTTGGCCCGCAGGGCCGCGCGCTGGCGCACGCCGAAGCGGTGCTGCTCGTCCACCACCACCAGCCGCAGGTTCTTGAACTTGACCCCGTCGCTGATAACGGCGTGGGTGCCTATGAGGATGTCTATTTTTCCCCCGGCCAGGTCGGCCAGGACCTTTTTCTTCTCGGCGGCCTTCAGCCGGCCGGTGAGCAGGGCGAAGCGCACCCCCAGGCCCTTCAGGAATCTTTCAAAAGTAAGGAAATGCTGTTCGGCCAGGATCTCGGTAGGCGCGGCGAACACGCTCTGGCCGCCGTTCTCGGCCGCCAGCAGCATGGCCGACAGCGCCACCACCGTTTTGCCGGAGCCAACGTCCCCCTCCAGCAGGCGGCCCATGGGCGTGGGGACCTGCATGTCGGCGAAGATCTCGTTTATGGCGTGCGCCTGCGCCGCGGTCAGCTGGAAACCCAGGCGCTCGCGGAAAGGGGTCAGCAGGTTTTTCTTTATTTCGTAACCGAAGCCCTTCAGCACGCTGCGGGTCTGCCGCTTCTTTATGGCCCAGGCCAGCGCCAGCAGCAGCAGCTCCTCGTAGATGAAGCGGCGGCGCGCGGCCGCCAGCTCGAAATTATTGGCCGGGAAATGCACGGCCCTGACGGCCAGGTCCCGCGCGGCCAGCCCGCGTTTTAGCGCCAGGGCCGGCGGCAGGAAATCCCCCACGGCTTCGGCTCCGGCCTGGACGGCCTCGTAGGCGGCCTCGCGCATGAATTTGGCGGTAAGGCCTTCCGTAAGCGGGTACACCGGCACTATGCGGCCTATATGCATCTTCAGCGCGGCGGCGTCCGAGTCCAGGTAATATTCGTCGGCGCGCAGGCGGCTCAGGAACAGCGGGTCCTCGGGGGTGCCGGTGACCCACACCACCTGGCCGGGCTTAAGGTCTTTGCGCAGCAGCGCGAACACGTCGAAACGCGGGCTGTGGCGCTTGAAAAAACTGGCTTCCGCTTCGCCGTAGGGGGTCTCCACCACTATCTTGAAGATGCGCAGGCGGCTGGAGGTATAGAGGTCGCGGACGGTTTTTATTTTGCCGCGCACGACGGGGACGGGGTCCAGGTAAGGCAGCGGTTCCCTGCCGGCGGCCGGGCGCCGGTCTTCCCAGGCCCGTGGAAAATAAAAAAGCAGATCGTCCAGGGTCTCGATGCCGAGCCGGCCGAATAATTCCGCTTTTTTGGGGCCCACGCCTTTTAAGAACTGTATGGAAGCCATGTTTTTTTACCGCAAAGCTATTATATTATTTCCCGCGCCCGTCGTAGGAAACCCGCGGCGAATCTTGAACGGCTTTTGAGCCGTATTTGAGCGATTCCTGAACAGGTTCTGTTATAATTTTTATGTAGGAAGAAGCTCTTTAAAAACAGATCCCCAGTGCTGTACGGTGCGCCCCCCTAACCCAAACCCCCAAGACTCGGGGCCTTCGGGCCCCTTGCTCTATGCATCTGCAGCACTGGCTTAATTTATAAGCCCCGCCGGGCCTCATCAGATAAGACTCCTTAGTCAGGCACAAGTAACTCACCACGAAGATCCGGCGGGGTGCTTTTTTGTCTTTTTACGTCCTAAGAATATCTTAAACCAAGATTTGAGCGATTCTTGAACGGCCTTTGTTATACTTTTCGGGTAGTCTAGTTCTTTACAAACAGATCTCCAGCGTTGTAGGTGCGCCCCCCTAACCCAAACCCCCAAGACTCGGGCCTTCGGGTCCGTGCTCTATGCATCTGCAGCGCTGGCTTTTTAAAAGCCCCGCCGGGCAACAGCAAGTACCACTCCTTAGTAAGCCAACTGTACCTCATGTTATGTTCCGGCGGGGCGCTTTTTTGCCCCGTAAAAATATTATAATTCTGGTATGAAAGAGCGCGCCCTTATAGTGGACGACGACCCGGAGCTTCTTGGCATTTTGAAGAAGTACCTGGAGAACCACGGCCTCGAGACCATCTCCGCCGCCAACGGCGCCGAGGCGCTGGCCGCCGCCCCCGCGGGCAAACCCGACATCATAATTACCGACGTTGAAATGCCGCGCATGGACGGCTTTACGCTCTGCCGCCGCGTCAAAGAGAACAAGGTGCTGGCGGGCATCCCGGTGATAATAATGACCGGCAAGAAGGTCTCGGAAGCCGACCACGTCGCCGGCTACGGCTACGGCGCCGACGACTACGTGGTAAAACCTTTTTCCTACCCTATATTGCTGGCCAAAATAAAAGCCATGCTCAAGCGCGCCGCCTGCGGCAAAAAGAAGGAAGCCGTCAAGAAGAAAGGCGACCTGGAGCTGAACCTGGAAGCCAGGACCATAAAGATGAAGGGCCGGCCGGTAAAGCTCACCTCCAAAGAATTCGACCTGCTGCACACGCTGACCGCCAACCCCGGCCGCGTGCTCAGCCTTAACAGCCTGCTGGAGGCGGTGTGGGGCTACAACACGGCCGACTACAACGATCCGCACACCGTCGAGGTGCATGTCTCCAACCTCCGCCGCAAGATCGGCGCCTTTGGCAAGCGGATAAAGGCCGTGGCGGGCCACGGTTACAAATTCGAATAGACTTCCTGGCCGCGGACGGACTTAAATAAATGAAAAAAACCGGCATGACAGATCAGGATCCGGCGGCTCCGGGGAAAACCCTTCAGGCCCTGCTGCTCACCGCCTTTTCACTGACCAACCTTGAGCCTTTCCTGCGCCGGCTACTGGGCACCCTGTCGGGCCCGGGCGGTTTCGGCAGCGGCTGCGGCCTGGCCATCATCGTCGGCTGCCCGGATAGCGCCCCCACTGCGGCCTTCAGCAATATCCCGGCGGCCGAACGGCGCCTTATGCTGGCCTCCCCGCGCGTCTGCCCGGTAAGGACAAAAAAAGGCTCGGTCTTCTGCGCGCCCGTCATGCACGGCGGGGCAAGGACGGGTTATATTTTCGCGCGCGCCGGCAAAACCGGCATTGCCGGAGAATCCGCCAGGCGCCTGACCGAGACCACCGCCATGATAATAGCCGCGCGGCTCGCGGGCGAGAAGCGGGACGCCGAACTGAACCTGGAGAAAGACATCGCCTCCGCGGTAAAGCACGTGGAAGAGCTCTACCTGGCCTTCCCGAATATTTCCATAGAAGAGATCTCCCGGGCCGTGATGGACGAGGCCCGGCGCATGACCGGCAGCGATTTCGGCTTCGCCGGCCACATAGACCCGGCCACCGGCTGGTTCATGACCTCTTCCCTCACCACCGAAACCTGCGCGAAGTGCCGGATGGCGGAGAAACCGGTGGTCTTCAAGGACTTCACCGGGCTCTGGGGCTGGGTGCTGAAGCGTAAAAAGCCGCTGCTCACCAATGGGGCCGACAAAGACCGCAGGGCCATTGGCATCCCGCACGGCCATGTAAAAATAGACAAATTCCTGGGCGTACCGGCCATGTCCGGGCGCAAGCTGCTGGGCATGCTGGCGCTGGCCAACCCCGCAGGCGACTACAGGCCGGAGGACCTCGAAACGGCGCAGAAGCTGGCCCGCGTCTATGCCATGATACTGCAGCGCAAACTGGGCGAGGACAAACAGCGCGAGGAGGACGCCAGGTTCAAGGCCATCATCTCCTCGTCGAAAGACATTATCTACACCGCCGACCTGACCGGCCGGATAACCTATATGAGCCCCAGGGTGGAAGATTACGGCTTCGCTCCCGGGGAGATGGTGGGGTATAATGTTCTGGAGTTCTCCCATCCGGACGATAAGGATTTTTTGACGAAAGCCCTCGCCAACGCGGCGAGGACCGGCCGCACCCTGCCCATACTGCCGTTCAGGGCAAAAAGGAAGGACGGAACCTACTTTTACGCCGAGCAGAAAAGCGGCCTTGTTTTTAACGGTGAAAAACCCGCCTACATCACCTGCGTCGTACGCGACGTCACCGAACAGCGCGAAACGGAACTGCGCCTGAAGGAAAGCGAAACGCTGATGCGCATGGTGTTCGACACCGCCAAGGACGCCATTTTCATAAAGGATATGAACGGCATGTACGTAAAGGCCAACAAGGCCTGCGCCGAACTGCTGGGCACCACCACGGAGAAAATAATAGGCAGCTCCGACACCGACTATCTGCCCAAAACGGCCGCGGCCGAAATTTTCCGCACGGACAGCGAGGTGGTACGCACCGGCCGCACGCTGTCCCTTATAAACCACCACGCCTTTCCCACCGGCAGCCGGCACGTCAACATCATAAAGACCCCGCTGAAGAACGTGCAGGGCAAGACCATCGGCCTGCTGGGCATCGCCCGCGATATAACCGACCTTAAGCGCATGGAAGCCGAACTGGCCATAGCGCGCGCCGCCGACGCCGTGAGCGAAGTGGCCAGGCCCATGGCCCACGACTTCAACAACGCCCTGGCGGCCATAAACGGCTACGCCACGCTGATAGACGACGGCCTTACCGACACAAGCCCGATAAAGACCGAGATCTCCCAGATCATAAAGGCCGTCCAGCGCGCGGCGGAACTTACCAGCAAATTCCAGGACTTCGCCAGGAATCCCAAAATAGGCGGACAGGGGGGCGGCAATGCCTAAAAAAGTGCTGCTGGTGGACGACGACAGGAAAATGCTGGAAGTGATGCGGCGCTACCTGGAGAACCACGATTTCTCCGTGATCTTCACGGACAACGGCTCCGAAGCGCTGATGATGGCCAGGGACTCCAAGCCCGACGTGGTGGTAGCCGACGTGCAGCTGCCGGGGCTGGACGGCTTTGAACTGTGCAAAGCCCTGAAGGCCGCGCCCAAGACGGCGCACACGCCGGTGATAATAATCTCCGGCGGCAGGACCGACGACGAGGACATCGTGGAGGGTTACGACAAGGGCGCCGACGATTACCTCACCAAACCTTTCGCCTTCCCGGTGCTGACCGCCAAGATCAACGCCGTGCTGCGCCGCTACGGCGCGACTATGGAGGGCAGGACCGGCAGGATAAAGAATAAAGAGGTGGAACTGGACCCGGAGGCCCGCAGCGTAAAGGTCTCCGGCAAACCGGTGCCGCTGACCCGCAAAGAATTCGACCTGCTGACGCTGCTGCTGGAAAAGAAGGGCCGCGTACTCAGCGTGCCCTACCTGCTGGAAACGGTCTGGGGCTACGACATGGCCACCTACGACAACCCGCACACGGTGGAGACGCATATTTCCTCCCTGAGGAAGAAGCTGGGCGTAAAAATGGCCGCGCGCATTACCAGCGTGACCGGCCACGGCTACAAGTTCGAATAGGGACCCTCTATGACCCCACCCGAGATCAAACCCGGCCTGATCAACCCCGACGTGAAAAAGCTGGAGGCCATGGGCAGGCTGTCCGCCAAGGTGTCGCACGACATCAACAATATCCTGGGCGCCATAGAGGGCTATTCCACGCTGATACTGAACACCCTTAAAGAGGACGACCCCCTAAAACCGGACCTGGAAGAGATCCGCCGGGCCGTGGCCAGGGCCGCCGCCCTCACGAAAGCCCTGCTGATGTTCAGCCGCAAGCAGGTCCTGAGCAAAAAGCCCTGCGACCTTAACGCCGCGGCCGAAAGGGCCAAAGAGGCGGCCGCCCCCCTGAACGGGCCGGGCGTCAGCGTAGAGCTGGACCTGGAGCCGGGCCTGCCGGCCCTGCCCGCGGACCAGGCGCAGCTGGACCAGCTGTTGAACGTTCTCATCCTGAACGCGCGCGACGCCATGCCGACCGGCGGCCTTATACGGCTGGCCACGCGGGCCGTCACGCTTAAGCCGGAGGAAGTGCGCTCCCGCGATCCGCGGGAAGCGGGGCTGAAATTCGCCCTCCTGTCGGTAAAGGACGGCGGCCGCGGCATGGCCGCGGAAACGCTGGAGCGCATTTTCGAACCCTTTTTCACCACCAAACCCAAAGGCCAGGGCACCGGCCTGGGCCTGTCGGCCGTTTACGGCGCCGTTAACCAGCATAACGGCTGGCTCACCGTGCGAACCGAAGAGGGCAAAGGGACCGAATTCCAGATCTACCTGCCCGCCGCCCCGGCGATTTGAGGAAAACCTGAACCTGTTCTGAACTATCCCGTAACCCCCCCTCCTATACTATTAGTGCAGATAAGGGGGAGTTATGAAAACGATCAATATAAAAACTTTAGCGGTCCAGGCCCTGGCCCTGCTGTTCCTTACGTCGGGCGCTTCGGCCGCCGACTACAAGGCCATGGCCGCCAATATGGCCCTGGCCGCCAGGACCAGCGGCATAACCCGTATAGCCCTGGGCTCCTTCTCGGGCGACAGGAACGAGGCCGGCTTTGCCGAGGAAAAGACCGCCGGCTCCCTGGCCGGAGAGAAAGACCTGGAAGTGCTGGACCAGGAGGCCCTGCAGGCCAGCACCGGCTCCAAAGACGGCTGGCTGAACAAGCTGCCCTCCAAAATGCGCCCCCAGGCCTTCATCAAAGGCTCGGTTTTCCAGGATGGCCAGGATGTGACCATCATGGTCAAGCTGGTGGACGCCCGCAGCGGCCGCGTTATTAAGGCCGTGGAAATGAAGTCCCAGGCCCGCTTCTCCGAACTTCCCCCCGTGCCCGAGATCAACTGGGGCGAGCCCGTGGCCATGGCCCCCATGCCCGGCGACCTGCGCGACGCCCCCGCCGATAACGGCTTCGACTGCCAGGGCGCCTTCAAGAACATGAACCGCCTTAATGAGGCGGCCGTGGACCTGAAAGCCCGCTACTGGGCCCGCAAGATGAAAGAGCCCGGTTTCACCATGGGCAGCCTGAGCCGCAACCCCGGCAGCGAGATCAAGGACTTCCAGACCAAGCAGAAGTTCTACGAGCTGCTCTCCATGTACCATGACCAGGACGAAACCCCCGCCATGCAGGCGGCCCAGGTGAAGCAGCTCGAGGCCTTTATGGCCAAGGAAGATTCCGTAATCGACCGCTGCGGGATACATTAAGAGAGACCGCGGCGTGACGAAGGGCGGCGGCGCAGCAGGGGAAATATATGACCAGAAAGATCCTCTACATAGAAGACTCCGCTGAATATTCGGAGATGGTCATGAAGGCCCTGGAAAAGACCCTGCCGGGATACAAGATCCGGCTTACGGACAGCCTGCCCGAGGTAGAGCGGCTGCTAAAAACCGAAACTTTCGACGTAGTGCTGTCGGACTTCAACCTTGTGGGCTTCGACGCCCGGGACGTGATAAGGCTCTGCGGCGACCTGGCCCCGGGCCTGCCGCTTATCCTGCTCACCGGCGCGCTCAGCGACGAGACGGCCGTGGACCTGCTGAAAATGGGGGCCGCGGATTATATTTTAAAGGACAGGCTGGCGCGGCTGCCGGCCGCCATCAACGCGGCCATTACCGAACATGAGAACGAACTGGACCTGAAAGCCGCCGTCCGGAGCCTGGCGGACAGCGAGGCCCGCTACAGGGAGCTGTTCGAGTCCTCCTCCGACCTGATCTTCCTGGTTTCCCTGGACGGCCTGATAATCGACGCCAATCCCGCGTTCCAGGCGGCCACCGGCTGCGGGCTGCGCAGCGCGCCCGCGTTCAAAGCGGAACAGCTGGCCGCGGAAACGGAACGGCCCGGTTTCATGCAGGCCCTCGCGCAGGCGGGAGCCGGGCGGGACGCGACCGATATTGAAACGACCTTCGTTTCCCAACAAGGCGGCCGTCTCACCGTGAAAGGCGCCCTGTACCCCAGGAAAAAAGACGATGAGGTGATGTACCTGCAGGGGATCTTTCACGACATAACCGGCCACCGCTGCCTGGAGGAACAGGTGCGGCAATCCCAGAAGATGGAAGCCGTGGGCCGCCTGGCCGGCGGCATAGCGCACGATTTCAACAACATGCTGGGCGCCATAGAGGGCTACGCGACGCTGGCGATGGATTTTATAAAAACGGACGACCCGATAAAGAACGACCTGCAGGAAATACGCAAAGCCGTGGCCAGGGCCGCCGCCCTGATAAAGCAGCTACTCGTCTTCAGCCGCAAGCAGGCCCTGCAGAAAACACCCTGCGACCTGAACGCCATAATAACCGGCATACAGACGATGATAACCCGGATAATCGGAGAGAACATCAAGCTGAAACTGGACCTGGACCCGGCCCTGCCGAGCCTGCTGGCGGACCCCGCCCAGCTTGACCAGCTGCTGATGAACCTGCTGGTGAACGCGCGCGACGCGATGCCCGACGGCGGGAACATAACGCTGCGCACCCGGCTGGTCACGGTCGACCCCGGCGGAGTGCGGGCCCCCAGGCCGGAGGAGGCGGGCCGGAACTTCGTGCTGATCTCGGTCAAGGACTCCGGCACCGGGATGAACAAGGCCACCAGGGAACATATCTTCGAACCCTTCTTCACCACAAAGGAGCGGGGCAAAGGCACGGGCCTCGGGCTGTCCACGGTGTACGGCGCGGCCAAGCAGCATAACGGCTGGGTAACCGTGGAGAGCGAACCGGGGCAGGGAGCGGAATTCTCGGTTTATCTGCCTTACAAAGCCTGCCCCCTGCCGCTGAAAGAGACCGCGCCCGGCGCCCCCGGGCGGGAGAGCAGGGCCTTAGCGGCCAGGATACTTGTGATAGAGGACGACCCGGTACTGCGCAACCTGTCGGTAAAGGCCCTGACGGAGAACGGCCATTGCCCGGAGAAAGCCGCCAGCATAGAGGAGGCCCTGGGCATCCTGAAGGAACGCGGCGACGGTTTCGACATTATTTTCTCGGACATGGTGCTGGGGGACGGCAAGATCATGACCGTGGTGGACGAACTGGTCAAGAGAAGCCCCGGCGCCGGCCTCATTTTCACCAGCGGTTACCTGGAGGAAAAGGCCAACTGGGACCTAATGAATAAAATGGGCTACAGGTTCATTCCCAAACCTTTCGCCGTGAACACTTTGCTGAAAGCCATAGATGAGACGCTTAAAGGCGGCCAGGGGGCCGAAGCCGAGGCGTGATTTGAGGAAAATCTGAACCGGACCTGAACTATCCGTTAACTCCCCCCGCTATAATATTAATAGTAAGGGGGAGTTATGAACAGGAAACTGCTGGTAGCCGACGACGACAAGACATTTCACAAGATAATAACCCGCGTATTCGCCGGCACGGACTGGGATGTGGCCACCGCCGAGGACGGCCTTTCAGCGCTGGAAAGCATAGCGCTGCAGACCCCGGACGTGATACTGCTGGACCTGAACATGCCCCGCCTGGGCGGCCGCGAACTGCTGGCCCGCCTGCGCAAGGACGCCCGCCTGGCTACCATCCCCGTGATCATAATAAGCGGCGACAACAGCCCGCAGGAACAGGCCGCCGAATTCGGCCTGGGCGCCGACGACTTCATCTCCAAACCTTTCAACCCCGTAGAGCTGGCGGCCAGGATAGAGAGCGCCAGCCGCAGGACCCGCCGCATGCTGGCGGCC
>MGUD01000020.1:0-3758 GCA_001799795.1 Elusimicrobia bacterium GWC2_61_19 | reverse complement strand
GCCGTATAAAGACCGGCGGCCCTCTGGCCTTCTTCTACGTGGACATAGACAATTTCAAGGCCTTCAACGACAACTACGGCTACCTCAACGGCGACAACGCTATCAAGCAGGCGGCCGCCCTGCTTACCGACATACAGAACGCTTTCCCGGCCGAGGACGTTTTTGTGGGCCATATCGGCGGGGACGACTTTGTGCTGATGGCGGCCCCGGCCAAGTGCGAGGAGATCGCCCGCACCATAGCCACGAAGTTCGACGCCCTGGCGCCCAAGCTCTACAACCGCGAGGACAGGGAACGCGGGTACATCGTATCGAAGGACCGCATGAACAATGTCCGTCAGTTCCCCCTGATGACGCTGACCATTGCCGTTGCCACCAACGAAAAACGCGCGCTGGACCATTACGCCAAGATAGTGGATATCGCCTCTGAAATAAAGAAATACCTGAAAGGGCTGAAGGACCGCGTGGGCAGCATGTATCTGAAGGACCGCAGGCTGGACTGAGCGGAAAAGCCTGGCCGTTTTTATAATATAATTATCAAAACGGACGCCATGGCTAAAATACTTATAATAGACGATGACGGGATAGTGCGGGACGCGCTTACCGTTTTTCTTTCGCGCGCCGGGCACCAGGTCCACACCGCCTCGGACGGCGGCAACGGCGTGCTGGCCTTTAAGAACAACCCGACGGACCTGGTGATCCTGGACCGGGACCTGCCTGTGATGACGGGCTCCGTAGTCCTGCAGAAGATCCGTGAAATTTCGAAACAGACCCCCGTGATAATACTCACGGGCTTCGACGCGCCCGAGGACGCCGAGGCCTACCTCAGGGACGGCGCCGCCTCTTTTCTGTCGAAGGGGGACGGCCTGTCCAACGTGCTGAGCGAAGTTGACCGGGTCCTGGGCGTCAAAAAGACCGCCGCCCAGCCCATCGAGCGCCGCCGTTCCGAGTCGCGTACGGCGGGCCCCCGCAAGGGGCTGCTGCTGGTGGCCGACGACGACCAGGCCATCCTCAACGTCCTCAGCCGCTTCCTGACCGCTGAAGGTTACGAAGTACTGCTGGCCGCCGACGGAGAAGCCGCCATGGAGCTGGCCCGCGCGCAAAAACCGGACATAGCCCTGCTGGATATTTTCATGCCTGGGAAGGACGGCCTGACGGTACTGAGGGAGCTTACCGAGGAGCTGCCCGGCACGGGGGTCCTCATGATCACGGGCAACGAGGACGAGGAAGTGGCCAAAGCCTGCCTGAACTCCGGAGCGTTCGACTATATACAGAAACCCATCAGCCTTGAGGTCCTGGGGAATATCATAAAAGCCCGCCTGCTGATCCAGAAAACCCAGGACTAAAACAGGAACATGGTTTATTTTTTAAAGGTCCCGGCCAGGGCGGCCAGGGCGGCGGTTTCTTTTTTGGAAAATCTCAGGCCGGCCAGAAATTCCGCCCCGGCGGGCCCCATCTGCGCGGCTATGAGCGCCAGCCTCTCGCGCGCGGCGGCGGGGGCGCTCAGCGCCGGCCCGAAGGCGAAAGCCGGGTGCACGAAAGTGAGCGCGCCCAGTTGTTTCAGCAGGCCGAGCGCGGGCAGCGGGTCTGTTTCAGAAAGAAGTTTGACCAGTTCGTTGCGTATCCTTTCGCGGCTGAGCAGGCCCGGCAGACCGGCCTTCACAGCGGCCAGCGCCAGTTCCATGGTCCCGGCCTCCAGCCGCCAGCCGAAGCGGCCGGCGAAACGCGCGGCGCGGAAAATACGGGTGGGATCGTCCTCAAAGCTCTTTTCGTGCAGAACGCGGACCAGACCCGACTTTATGTCCGCCAGGCCCCCGTAAGGGTCCAGCAGCCCGAACGGCGACCGGCCATTGAGCCGTACGCACATGGCGTTGCAGGCGAAATCGCGGCGCTTCAGGTCCTCGGCGGCGGAGGCGGCCGCGCTCACCGCGGGCAGGGCGGCGGGCCTGGCATAGGTCTCGCTGCGGAACCGCGCGAAATCCAGACGGCGGCCCCCGGCCGAGAAGAACCGCACCGTAAGGAAAGGCCCGAACTTCTCGTGCCGGCCGCCGTACGCTTTTTCCAGCCCCGCCACCACGGCCCCGGCGTCACCGCTCAAAAGGAAGTCGATATCGGCGCTCTCGCGGCCCAGCGCCCAGTCGCGGGCGCAGCCGCCCACGGCGTAGAGCTCGAGCCCCGCGGCGTCGGCCAGCGCGGCCGCTTTCTCTATCAGCGGCAGGTCGTTGAGCGGGGCAAGTTGCATTATTTATTCTTCAGGAAGGGCACCGTGTCGCTGCCGGGAGTTTTAAGGAACTCCACAAGCTTCTTAAGGCGCGGCAGGGCGTCGTTCTTCGCGTACAGACCCTCGGCGGCGCTGAGGGCGGCGGCGCGCCCCGCCATGCCCGTCCGTACGGGAATGGTGAAGGGCAGGTCCAGTTCGCGGGCGGCGGCCGGTTTCACGGGCAGCAGCTGCAGGCCCTCTTCGCGGGCCATGAATTCCATAACGTCGGTCTCTTCCTCGCGGTCGCGGTCGCTCTCCAGCAGGGCGGTAAGAGCCCCCAGCCCGAACAGGTAAAGGGGCTCGCCGGTGAGGCCCTGGCCGGCGGTCAGGGCGGCCTTGACCGGCTGGTAGTCCGCCTGCATGCGGGCTATCCATTTATCTTTCTCCGCCTCGTAGGACTCGGGCATGACAAAGGCCAGTATATCCCTGGTGGGATCGATATACAGGAAGGGCTCCTCGTGCTGCACCATGTCCTCGCACTTGGGGCAGATCAGCAGGTCGAATTCTCCGCTGAGAATGAGCTCCTTCACGTCGTGGTCGCGGTCGCCGCGCACTACGGTCCAGAAGTCGGCGTCAAAACTTTCGCCGCAATGGGGGCACTCTACCCGGAACTGACCCTTGGTGGCCATTAGAGACCGACTTCCTTGTTGAAGTCCTCGATAAGTTTGTCGTATTCGCCCACCATGCCGAAGGTCTCGTCCCAGAAGGCCGGGTCCCACAACTGGCGCAGCTCGTCGGAAGTGCGGCCCTGCTGCTCTATCCAGGTGAAGTACTTCAGGTTATGCACGGCCTTGCGGTCGGTGTAGGTGAGCTCCTTCATGTAATTCACGCTCTCGCCCAGCAGGCGGCGTTCGAAATCTACCAGGGCGTTCTCGCGGGTATATTTGCCCATTTCCTTCTCCATTTCCTTCAGGCGCGAGCCATAAAGCTCCATGGAGTCGGTGAATACGGTGACGATGACGTCATCCTTGCCCATTTCATAATATTTGGCGGTCTTGATGGCGCTGAGCAGGTTGGAGATGCCGGAGAAACCGAGCAGGCCGAGCTTCTCGATGACCTCTTTCTTCACGCCGTACTGCGCCAGCACTTTCTTACCCTCGGGTTCGTTGAAGAGGCGGGCGATGCGCACGCAGGCTTCGTCATCGATGGCGGTGACCACGTCGGTGTTGCGGACGTTGTGGACCCAGGGGATGTGCTTGTCGCCGATGCCTTCTATGCGGTGCTCGCCGAAGCCGTTATTGAGGATGGTGGGGCACTGCAGCGCCTCGGAGGCCACTATCTTCATGCCGGGGAATTTCTTCTTGAGGTAGTCGCCCGCGCCGATAGTGCCGGCCGAGCCGGTGGCGGAGGTGAAGGCGGCCAGGCGGCTCTTGGGGCCCTTTATGGCGTTGAAGGCTTCCTCGAGGGCGGAGCCGGTGACGTGGTAATGCCAGGTGGGGTTGCCCATCTCTTCGAACTGGTTGAAGATGACGCAGTCTTTGCGGGTCTTCTTGATCTCCCA
>MGUD01000019.1 GCA_001799795.1 Elusimicrobia bacterium GWC2_61_19 | reverse complement strand
GTCTTGGTGGTGATCTCGCCGCCCACGACCACCATGCCGCGGGTGATGAAGGTCTCGCAGGCGACGCGGCCGGCGGGGTCCTTCTTCATTATCTCGTCCAGCACCGCGTCCGAAATCTGGTCGCAAACTTTGTCGGGGTGCCCTTCGGTCACCGACTCCGAGCTGACGTATCTTTTGCCTTTGAAGTTCATGTTATCTTCCTCCCTGTATTATTACTAAATTATACAAATTTCTCCGCATCTCCCGCCCGGGCGGCAGCCGGGGGGTGCCCTTGCGCACCCTGGAAGAGGGAACCCTTGCGTCGGTTCCCCCCGCCTTACTTTGATGGCGGGGCCCCCTTCCGCAAAGGGTGCTCAAGGGCACCCCCCCGGCTGCCGCCCAAGCGCCCCCTACTTGTGCTCTACCAGCTTGAAGGCCAGGTCCAGGAACTTCTTGGTGTTCTCCTGGCTGTCGGTTTCCGCGTAGGTGCGCAGCAGCGGTTCGGTGCCGGAGGGGCGCATCAGCACCCACCAGTCGTTGTCCAGTATGATCTTGAGGCCGTCTATGGTGTTGGTCTCCGTTATCTTGTGGCCCAGCAGGATTTTCGGCAGTTTTTTCTTTATCTTGACCGCGAAAGAGTGCTTATTGGGGATGGCCTTCTCCAGATCGAAGTCGCGGCGGATGAAGCAGGACTTGCCGTGCTTCTTTTCTATCTCCGCGTAAAGGGCGGAGACGGATTTGCCGGTCTTTACCGCCATCTCCATGAAGAACAGGGCCGTCAGGGCGCCGTCGCGCTCGGGGAGGTTGCCTTTCCAGGCGTACCCGCCGGACTCCTCCACGCCGAAAGTCACGTCTTCGGAGAGCATTTTTTCCGCTATATATTTGAAGCCCACGGGGACCTCGTCGAAGGGCAGCCCGGCGGCGCGGGCGATGCGCTTGGTCAGGTAGCCCATGGACACCGCCTGGACCACCTTGCCCTTGTACTTGCCTTTCGAAAGCAGGTAGTCCAGCAGCAGCGGCGCGGTCTGGCAGGGCGTCATATACTGGCCCTTGTCGGACACCAGGGCGAAGCGGTCCGCGTCCCCGTCCAGCGCCACGCCGAAGAGCGCCTTGTGCTTCTTCACCGCGGCCACCAGTTCCTGCAGATTTTTCTCCACCGGCTCCGGCGCCATCCCGCCGAAAAGCGGGTCGTGCCGCTCGCGCAGCCTGACGACGTTCTTGGCGTTGAACAGGGAGGCGGCGGTCTCGGCGCCCACGCCGTGCATGAAGTCTATGACCACCGTGCCGGGCAGCTTGGGCAGCACCTTGGCGGCGGGCACTTTGGAATTGAGGTACTCCGCGTAGACCGGCCGAAAATCCTTCACGGCCACCGGGGCGCCGGACGGCTTCATCGGCACGGCTTTGGCCACGTAATTCTCTATCTCCGCGGTCACGGAGGGCGGGGCGGAGCGGCCGTTCTGTTTCACTTTAATGCCGTTGTAATAATGGTGGTTATGGCTGGCCGTTATTATGACGCCCAGGCCGTAGCCCTTGGTGGTGAGCAGGCTTATGGCCGGGGTGGGCAGCGGGGTGGCGCTGAGCGCGACTTCCAGGCCGTTGGCGGCCAGGACGTCGGCCAGCGTGCGGGCGAAGCGGTCCGACATGAAGCGCCTGTCGTAGCCGACGGCCACGGAGGGTTTTTCGGTGCGCATGTACTTGTAAGCGATATAGTCGGCCATGCCCTGGGCGGTCTTCCTCACCACGTCATAGGTAAAGTCCCTGGCGACAATGCCGCGGAACCCGTCAGTGCCGAACGAAATATGGTTTGCCTGGTGGGAACTCATTTGTACCTCTCTTAAAAAGCCAAAACCGTGGCGGCGGCTTTCGCCGCCTTTCCATCAAGAATATATATATTATTAAAATTAAAGAGGCAACTCAAATGATCAGCCGCTGGAGAATGGCCGGCAGCGCGCGTTCCACGGCCAGCCTGACGGCCGCGGCCGGGGAGGGGGCGGCCCCGGTCTCTATCACACCCGCCACCCCCAGACGGGTCAAAGCTCTTTGGTCCTTCAGCAGGGACCGGCCGCAGACCACGATAACCGGCTTGCCCAGCCGGCGGGCGGCGGCGATGGCCGCTCCGGGCGCCTTGCCGTAAAATGTCTGCCGGTCGAAACAACCTTCCCCCGTGATAAGCAGGTCGGCCCGGGCCAATTCCCGCTCGAAACCAAGCCGCTCCAGGACAAAAGCCGAGCCGTCGCGCAGTTCGGCGCCGAAAAAAGCCGCCAGCCCGGCCCCTAACCCGCCCGCCGCGGCCCCGCCCGGGAGCCGCGCGACGTCCCTGCCCGAGAACTTCTTTACCGCCGCGGCGTAATTGCGCAGGGCGGCCTCCATGAACCTGACCTCGGCCGGACCGGCGCCTTTCTGCGGGCCGAAGACCCGCGCCGAGCCGTCGCGCCCCAGCAGGGGATTCTTCACGTCGGCCAGTCCCTCCACCCGCAGCCCCTTAAGGCGGCCCGCCCCGGCGCCGGGGAGGATTTCACGGACGGCGGCCAGGCCGCGGGCCCCGCGGGCGACGGCCGTTCCTTTTTTATCGTTAAGCAGAAACCCGAAAGCCGCCGCGCAGCCGGCCCCACCGTCGTTGGAGGCGCTGCCGCCGAGCCCCACTATTATTTCACGGGCGCCGCGCGCCGCGGCTAAAGCTATGAGCTGCCCGACGCCGCGGGTGGAGGCGTCCAGCGGGCGCAGCCGGGAAACGGGCAAAAGCTTAAGGCCGGAGGCCTCGGCCATCTCTATAACGGCGACCCGGCCCGCCAGCAGCCACCGCGCCGTAACGCGCGCGCCGAGCGGCCCTTCCACGCGGCTTCTCACCAGCGTCCCGCCCAGCGCGGGGCGCAGCGCGTCCAGCAGGCCGTCGCCCCCGTCGGCGATGGGCAGCGTCCTTATGCCGGCCCCCGGCGCGGCTTTGCGCGCGCCGCGCGCCGCGGCCAGGGCGGCGCCGGCGGCCGTAAGCGTGCCCTTGAAAGCGTTGGGGGCTATCAAAATCTTCATCCCTAAATGATAGAATAAAGAAGGAACGATTGCGAGGTCGGATACAGAAAGGACAGTCTTTATCTCCATGGACGCCTCCCCAACCATAGTTTACCGCTACAAAAGCGGGCTCTACGTCAACCTCACCAACCGCTGCCCGACGGCCTGCGTTTTCTGCGTAAAGAACTCGTGGAAGATGGATTACCGCGGCAGCAACCTGAACCTCGCCGGCACGGAACCTTCGCCGGCCGAAATAATCGCCCTGGCCAGGAAGGAATGGACGGCGGCGCCTTTCGAAGAATTCGTTTTCTGCGGCTACGGGGAACCCACCATGCGGCTGGAGGCGCTGCTGGCGACGGCGCGCCTGATAAAACACGGCAAAGCCGCGCCGATCCCGCCCTCCATGCGCGTGCGCCTGAATACCAACGGGCTGGCCAACGCCGTCTGGGGCCGCAACGTGGTGCCGGAGATGAAGGGTCTTATAGACTCCGTGCACGTCAGCCTCAACACCTCCGACCCGGCCCAGTGGGCCGAACTTATGCGTCCTATGGCGCCCTGGGCCGCCACCGGCTTCGAAAAGGTAAAAGAATTCATCAGGGAGGCCTCCCTCCTGCTGCCGGAAGCTTACGCGACCGCGGTGGAAGGCAACGGCGTGGACATAGGGAATTTTAAGACCCTGGCGGAAAAACTCGGCGCCGAACCGCGCGTGCGGCCGCGCCTCGACGAAGAGGAGGCCGGGTGATAGAGCGCAAAGCCGTCCTCATGGCGCTTGCTTTCGTCGCTTTCGCGCTGGTAAGCGTCCCCAGCGTGCTGTTCAATAACGCCATTAAGACCTATTTCGGTTTCGTGGGCCATTGGAACGTGGCGGTGGTGAAACCGACGCGCTCCGGCGTGCTCCCCCCCACCCGCCAGCGCGGCGGGCGGCCCGGAGAAATGCCGCAGCCGGAACTGCGCTTCGTTAAATTCTCTGTAAAGGTGGCCGGCGCCAAAGAAGTGAAAGTGGCCGGCGACTTCAATAAATGGAACCCCGAAGCGCTGGTCCTGAAGAAAAAAGAAGGCAACCGCTGGGAAGCCATGATACCGCTGCCGCCGGGAAAATACAGGTACATCTGCCGCATCGACGGGCAGGATGTGCTGGACCCGCTTAACCCCGACACCGACCTGGAAGCGGGCCGCAAGGTTTCCCTGCTGACGGTGAAATAACATGTTTAAATTCACAGCCGCGTTACTGCTCGCCCTCTCGGTCAATCTGTCGGCGCAGCAGGCCATCCTCTGGATACCCGCCGGCAGGCAGGCGGCCTCCGAAATAATAATCCTTCTGGAGAACAACCCCGACCTGCGGCTCACGGCGGCTTTCACCGAACTGCCAAAAGATATAGAAGCGCGCGTCTCCAAGCTGGCGGCGGACGGCCGCCTGGAGCTGGCCCTGCGGCCCGCCGGGGACCCGCCGCTGCCGCTGCTCTATTCGCCCGCCTCCGTAGACGTAAAGTGGGCCGGCAAACCCTCCACCGCGACGCTGACCAACGACCCCTATTTCCTCACCCTGCGCCTGGGCCTTGCCAGGGAGGAAGCCCTTAAAAGCACAAAAAAGATCCCGGCCGGCTTCGTTAACCCGCCGGGGGGCCTGGCCGCCGACTATTTCCCGCTGGCCCGCGCCATGGGCCTGAAGTGGCTGGCCACCGGCCCGCTGGCCTCCACGGCCGCCGCGGTCCTTGAAGCGAACGGGGTTTACGCCGTACCTTTTGTCAGGTTCTCCACGGCCGCGCCCGCGGGGCAGGGCCCGGTCTTTACGGTCTTCGACGAGACCGCCGAAGAGGACCCCGCCGCGCTGCGCGCCGCGCTGGCGGCGGAACTGGCCGCCGCCGCCCCGCAAAAAAGGCTCACGGTGTCCGAGGCCCTGAAGCTGGTCTTCTCCACGCAGGCGGCCCCCGCCGAGATCTCCGCCCTGGCGGCGCCCTGGAGCGGCGACTATACGGCCTGGGCGTCCGCACCGGCGCAGGCCGGCGCGCTGGCGGCCTTTACCAAGACCAGGGCGGACCTGATGCTGCACCTGAACTCTTTCCAGGGCAATTACAAGCCCGCCGCCGCCGCCTTTGAAGAATACTTCTCCGCCGAAGAGGGCGGCAAGCTGAAAGGCCTGGGCGCCGCCGGCGCCGACCAGGCCGGTGAAACCGAGATAGAAATACAGAATTCGCTCGGCAACGCCTACCGGCTGATGCAGAAGACCCCGCCGCCCTGGATCTTCTCGAGCCTGGCCGAAGCGGCCGCCGTGGCCGAAACCACGGACAAACTGGCGGTCACCGTCGGCGACGGCGGTTTCAAAATAACCAACGTCACGCGCAAACCGGAAGTGCCGTCCGCGGCGATACGGCTGTCGAAGAACGCCGACCCGTACAAGATCTGGAAGCTCGCCTCCATGCGGGTGGCGGCCGACCCGGAAAATATAGCTTTCAGCTTCTCCCCCGCCGAACTGGAGAACCTCGGCCGCAATCCGTCGGGCTTCGGCCACATAAGGCTGGACCTTTATATCGACATCAATCACCGTCCGCGCGCCGGCATGTCGCGCCCGCTGGAGGGCAGGCCCCTGCGGCTTTTCCCGGACAACGCCTGGGAATACGCCCTCGAGATAACCCCGGAACGGGCCGTCCTTTATAACGTTACGGCCAAAGGCCCACTGCCTGCCGGCACTTTCAAACCCAGGACCGAGGGCGGCGCCATCACCGTAACCGTACCGCGGACGGTCCTGAAAGGCAACCCGCTCCTGTGGGGTTACGCGGCGCTGCTGCTGGCGCCGCAGGACGCGAAGACTTTCACCATCACCGACTACATCGCGGCCGACATTTCCAACGGCTATATCTACGCCGTGCGGCCGGGCAGAAAATAATCGCGGCGACAGGGGGCACTATGGCGGACAGAGATAAGCTGGTCGCTTTCATCAATTCATATCTGGGATCTGACAGGACAAAAGACTCCTCTCAGAACGGTCTGCAGTACGAAGGGGCCGCCGAAGTAAAAAAGATCACCTTCGGGGTCTCCGCCTCACTGGAGTGCATTAAACGCGCCGCAGCCTGCGGCGCCGACATGCTCATAGTCCACCACGGCCTGCTCTGGGGCCGGTCCCAGCCCTTCACGGGCCCCTTCAAACGCAAACTGGAAGCCCTGATGAAGGGCGGCCTCTCGCTCTGCGCCTGGCACCTGCCCCTGGACAAGCACCCGGTCTGCGGCAACAACGCCCGGCTCCTCGGGATGCTGGGAGCGAAGAACCTTAAGCCCTTCGGCACTTACGACGGAGAAACCATAGGCTTCTCCGGCACCTTCCCCAAGGCGCTGACGATCGGCGATATCGCCGCGGCGCTGGCGATAAAGCTGGACGCCGAACCGCTCTGCTTCCGCTTCGGCAAGGAAAAGATCAGGACAGCCGGCGTGGTCAGCGGCGGCGCGGCGCGCATGTTCGACCAGGCGGTGGCCGCCGGCCTGGACCTCTATATCACCGGCGAGGTCTCCGAACCCGCGCAGGAGTACGCCCGCGAAAGCCGCGCCAACTTCATAGCCGCCGGGCATTACAACACGGAGAAACCGGGCGTACTGGCCCTGGCCGGCCTCCTTGAGAAGAAATTCAAAGTTAAAACCGAATTCATAGATATACCCAACCCGGCGTAGAGAGAACGGACCGCTAAAGGATCCAGGAACATGGAAACCAGACACATCACAATAATGCTCACGGACATAAAGGGCTTCACGTCGAAGACCGCCAGCTTCTCGCGGGCCGAAACCCAGGAGCTGCTGACCAAGCACCGCGAACTGGTGCTGCCCGTAATTGAAAAATTCCACGGCCGCCTCGTTAAGACCATTGGCGACGCCTTCCTGGTGGCCTTCAACAGCCCCACCGACGCCGTGCTCTGCGGCGTGGAGGTCCAGACCGTCCTGAGAAGCCATAACGCCGACAAGCCCCAGGACGAAAAGATCGAGATCCGCATCGCTATCAACGCCGGCGAGGTCGCCATCCACGACGACGGCGACATCTACGGCGACGCCGTCAATATAACCTCCCGCCTGGAGAGCATCGCCGAACCGGGCGAGGTCTTCTTTACCGAATCGGTCTACCTGGCGATGAACAAGAAAGAGGTGCCGTCCAGCGAGATCGGCTACCGCCAGTTCAAAGGCATCCCCGAAAAGATCAAGGTCTTCCGCGTGCTGCGCGAAACCCCCGTAGGCGCCCAGCCCGCGGGCGTTGCCGCCGTGGCCGCAGAGCAGACCGCGGCGGCGCCCGCCGCCGGACAAACGCTGCCGGGCCGAACGCGCGCCGGGTTCTGGCGCCGCTTCACCTCGCTGCTGGTGGATATCTGCATTTTCGCGATAGCGATGAACATCCTCGGGCTGCAGGCCTGCGGCCCCAACGCTAAGGTAGAAACCAAGCTGGAAGCGTCCGATAAGCCTGAAGTCAGGAACATCCCCGCGGGCAAGGTGGATATAAAATCCGGCTCCATAACCATAAAGGGCGACAACGGGGAAGTGGTCTCCATAGACAAGAACGGCGTCAAAGTGAACGAGCCCGGCCGGCCGGACGGTAAATATTCAAAGCGGACCTCGGTCGGCTTTGCCACCGGCGACACGGATAAGAAACGCGTACCGCTGAAGATGTTCATCTGGGCGCTCTATTGCGCCATAATGATCTGGCGCTTCGGAGCCACCCCCGGCATGATGGTACTGAAGCTCAAGGCGGTAGAAGACGCCGCCGGGATGCCTGTCCCGGCCGACAAGGCCTTCCTGCGCTCTTTCTTCTCGCTGGTTTCGTTCGGGGCGGCCGGGCTGGGCTACGCCTGGGCCCTCTGGGAAAAGGACAAGCGCACCTGGCACGACATCATCGCCGGCACGCGCATCGTTAAGATCTAGGGGACGCTGATGAATTGTTTCCTAATTTTCATATCCTTCCATCAGGGTTCTTCCTTTTGCCACCAGTTTTGAAACCGCGCCCTGACTAATTTTCAGCTCCCTCTTCAATTCACTGCCAGAAGCCCCGGCCTCCTCTTTACACCGATAGCAGTACACAGCGCGGGCACCCGCAGGCCCTCTTTCACGGCTACGCCTGAGAATATCAGCCCTTGCTATCCCTGTCATATTTTCGACTTCCCCCATGATTTCGGCGCGGTTTTTCTCCCCTATCTCCATAACTTCTCCGGCGGCTTTCAACACAGCCTCCACAAAACCGCTTCCACCGAGAACCCGCAGATCGGAAAACACTTTTTCATCCGCCGGGAATGATCCTATGGCGGTGCTTACCCCACCAAAACTGCGCGCCAGCCCACCCCCGGAAAGATCCCGCGCAGTTTCAGCGGCCTTCTCCGCCATTACCTCGTTGTATTTATCAAGCGCACGCGCTTCCGCTTCCCCGAAGTGGCCCAGGAGTTCTCTTCGGTCTAATATCCCGTCCGGGAAGCCAGAGACCACGGCGGAATGCCCGCACCATTTATAATTTTTAAGGTCAGCCAGATCTTTGACAAGTTTGGCACGCAGGGGATTAAGATGTATGTAGGGGACCAACTCCAAAAGATATTCCTCCAAGTCGCA
The DNA here is from genome assembly GCA_001799795.1 of Elusimicrobia bacterium GWC2_61_19. Taxonomy (GTDB): domain Bacteria; phylum Elusimicrobiota; class Elusimicrobia; order Elusimicrobiales; family UBA9959; genus UBA9959. The sequence continues at coordinate 45,730 of MGUD01000019.1, read as the reverse complement.
GATTATAGACTTATATCTATTTTGGAACAGGTGCCCGGCGCGGCGGTGCCTCAAGTTGAAATTGACCGCGTAGCCGGTCATCGCGTGGTGCATCATTTCGGAAAGCGGGCGCGCGCCCCTTAACACCAAGAGATGAAAATGATTCGGCATCAGGCACCAAGCCAGGCATTTTCCGCCGGATTTATTCAGCCATACGGTGATACGCTCCCGGAAATCGGCATAATCCTGTTCGTCAAGAAATATTGCGCGCCGCTCAATACCGCGCGACATTACGTGATACATCCGGCCCGGAACATCTATTCTCGCTTGCCTTGGCATAAGCCCCCCTTTTTCTCTCGAGAATAGCATAGCAGACGATCCCGACACCCTTGTGTCGGGGTATTTTTACCCTTTTTTCATGTCTTTCCCCCTCAACTAAAGCAAACAACTCTTAATTAGGAATCAAGGAATCAGCGTCCCCTCCCACTCGCGGGATCACCAGCACCACGCAGGAAAGCGCCAGCACGGCCAGCGCGTTGAACGCCAGGCAGAAACCGACCGAGAATTTCTCCGCCAGCAGCCCGTTCGCCATAAAGGAGAGCGGCATCACCGCGTAAGCCAGCGTGGTCAGCACCGAAAAGAACCGCCCCTTCATAGCGTCCGGCACCGTGGCCTGGAACAGCGTAATGGCGACGGTATTGCCGCCGCCCAGCGCCGCCCCCGCGGCAAAGAGCAGCGCGCAGGCCGCGTATTTATCGGCCGTAAAATATAGCCCGCCGAAAGACAGCCCCACCAGCAGCAGCGAACCGAACAGCCAGCCGTAAATATTGCCGTAAGACTTCTTAAAACTCAGCCCCACGGCCAGCGCGGCCGACCCCAGCGCGAAGAAAGCCTCGAAGACCGCCAGCCAGGTGACGGACTCTTTCAGCGTGAACTTCACTATCATGGGGATAAGAATAAGTATCGGCGAAACGAAGAAATTAAAGGTAGCGAAAGACAGGATCAAAGCCAGCAGCGGTTTATTGCCGAAAGTATAAGCCAGCCCCTCCTTGAACTCCGCCACGAAGGAACTCTCCACTTTCTCCTCCGGCTGAAGCCCGGTCTTTATCCCGAACACGGCGGCGAAAGAGGCCATGTAACCGGCGGCATTGAAGAGAAAGGCGCCGGCCACGCCGGCCGCCGCCATCAGCACGCTGCCCAGCGCCGAGCCTATCACATTGGACAACTGCAGCACCGAGGAATCGGCGGCTACGGCCTGCGGCATTTTTTCCGGCGAGGTCAGGCGCAGGATGGAGGCCGCCACGGCGGATTCGAACAGCGGCCCGAAACCCGAGATAAGAAAACAAATGGAGTAGAGCCAGTAAAGATTGAGACGGCCGTTCCAGAGCAGGACGGCCAGCGCCAGCACCAGCAGGGCCCGCGCGGCGTCGGCGGCCAGCATCACGCGCCTTTTATCGGACCGGTCTGACAGCGTGCCCAGCAGCGGCCCGAACACCACCACCGGCAGCACGTTCACGGCCATGATCAGGCCCAGGTGGAACTTGGAATTAGCGCCGGCCTCGGTCAACACCCACCAGGCGATGGCGATAGCGAAGAACTTGTCGCCCACGGCGGAGATCACCCGCCCGGCGAAAAGCCGGCGGAAGTCCGCGAACAGCGCCAGCGGGTGCGCCCTGACCTCGGATATTATCGCCTGCACCGGCCCCCCTTCCCCGCGCAGATCTTTTCAAGCGTACCCATGAAACTTATGATATCCGCCGCCGGCGAAGCCTCTCCGGCCGGCGGCCGGTTCTTCAAGTAGGTAAGCATGTCGCGCCTGACGCCGGACAGCGGCACCTCGCCCGCCAGTACCGGGGCCACCAGGTTGGGGATATCGTCCGGGCGCAGGTAGCGGAACTCGCGCGCCGCCAGCCAGCCGGGCGGCACCGCCGCGCGCCGCACCAGCGCCGCCACGGAGTAGTCCCAGTAGATCACGGCCCAGTCGGCCTTGGGCAGGTAGAACAGGTAGGCCGGGCGCCAGAAGATGGTAGCGCGGCCGTCGGCCAGTTTATGCCGCAGCGGCACCTTGGGCTCGTCGAGGGTTATCAGCATCAGGTCGAATTTATATTTGGCCACCAGGTCGCGCCAGTTCTGCGGGCCGTTGCGGACCTCCACCACCTCGGAGATCTTGTCGTGGAAAAGATAGCGGCCGTCTATGAAGACCTTATAGTCGGGCGCCAGTTCCCAGCCCAGCCAGCCGCCCCAGCCCCAGGGGTTGTAAAGCTTCAGCCCGGACAATTCTTTCTTATTGGAACGCAGAAAATCGGCCAGCCCTTCCGAGCCCCATTTCATCAGCGCCGGCTTGCCGGTGTACTGGTTCCAGATAAAACCGTTATAGAACCAGATGTTGACCAGCAGCCAGACGGCGGCCGCGCCGAAGACCGCGGCCCGCTTCATTTTCTTCTCCGGCAGTTCCCCCCAGGGCAGGGCCAGCGTAAAGACCAGGCCGACGATAATGAAGAAAGGGATATGCCGGGCGTGGTTGGCCGACGCCCACAGGAAATAGAGCAGGCAGGCGAAATGCGTATACACCGTATGCCGCCGGCGCAGCAGAAAATATACGAAGCTGCCCATCACCCCGGCCAGCGCCAGCACGTAAGGCCACTGGTAGGCGTTCATCAGGTCGAAGGTGCTCCACTCCTGGATATATTCCTGCAGGGTGTTCAGGTACTGCTGGTGGTTGGCGATGACGGAATAGATCTTCCAGCCGTAGGGATTGACCAGGCTGGCCGCCAGGCCGACAAAGAACAGCGCAAGGTAATCCAGGCTTTTGGTTGGGCGGGCGAACGGAGCCTTCCCGTAGATAAAAGGCAGTTCTTCCCTGAAGAATTCACCGGCGGCGTAGAGCCCGGTCAGCGCCAGGCCGTAAAGATACCCGGCGTGCAGGTTGGTCCAGAGCGCGAAGAAAGCGAAGACCGCCGCCTTGAACCGCCACCCGCCCGGCAGCCCCGCCAGGCGGCTTTTCTCCGCGTAATAAAGGGTTATGGTAAAGAAAAGCAGGGTGAAATTCTCCGGGCGCAGGTCGCTGTTGGTTATGATGGCGGCGGCGAAAAAAGGCAGCACCAGCGGCAGCGCGCGCGCTCGGCCGTAAAGCAACGCTATGGACCGGAACACCAGCATGGTCAGCGTCAACAGGCCCGCCTTGAAGAACAGCAGCGCCCAGAAGCCGCCCGCGCGGTAGAGCAGGTAATAGAAAACCTGCGGCAGCCACTCGAAATCCACCCACTGGGCGCCGGCCAGCGGCCAGGACAGGAAGTCGGCGCGCGGCGGGCCAAAATGCGCCAGCGTGTATTTGCCGGCGGAAAGGTGCCAGAAAATATCGGGGTTTATGACCGGCAGAAAAAACACGCTGGCCGCGAAGGCGAAGGCGCCCCAGCCCAGTATGCTCACTATCCTGTCGCGGTCATGCATGAATCAATTCTATAAAAATAGACGCGTCCGTTTTTTAATATAATTGATTCGGGGAAAACCATGGCCTATTACAAAAAGCTAAAAACCGATCTGCTGGCCGCCGCGGCCGCCGGCATCATAACGCCCGGGCAGGCGGATAAGGCCTGGGAACACGCTTACTCCTCGCGGACATTCGCCTCTTTCAAGGCCGCCCACTGGATAGCCGCGGCCGCCGGGCTCTTCATCGCCCTGGGCGTCATACTGGTTGCGGCCCATAACTGGGACAAGATAGGCGCCATAGCCAAGATGGGCGCTTTTCTGCTGCTGTTCGCCGGTGTGGCCGAAGCCGGCCTGCGGCTGGAAGAAAAACCCGCCGCCGCCATACCGCTGGAAACCATCTGGTTCTTCATGCCGGTGCTGGGCATAGGCCTCTACGCGCAGATCTTCAACCTCAGCGGCGACCCGGTTAAACCCTACCTCGTCTGGGCCGTGCTCTCCGCCCCGCTGGCACTGTTCTCTAAACGCCCGCTGGCCGCCTATCTCACCGCCATCCTGCTTTTCGCCGTGCTTTACTGGGGCACGCTGGGCTCGTCCAACATACTGGCCCTCACGGCCGGCTACAGCCATACGGCCCAGCCGCTGCAGCACTGGGCGCTGGCCCTGGCCGTTCTGGCCGGCGGCTTCGCCGTTTACCCGGGCAAGAACTTAGCCAAACCCCTGGGCGCCGGCATCGTCTGGCTTTTCTTCATGATGATCGCCGACACGGCTATCAGGGTCCGCTCCGAAGCGCTGGTACTGCTGGCGGGCATGTCGCTGGCCGTGCTGTGGCTGACCTGGGGCGGTGAAGAGGGCGGCGAACGGCCCGGCCTGCCGCTGACGGCCTGGACCGGCGCCGTCTACGCGATGACGTTCTTCTGGCACTACAGGCCCGACATCCACCACTTCTACGGCGGAACCGATACCGTTTTGGGCGCCGTAATAACCTGGACCATATTCGTCGGGGCGCTTATAACCCTGGCCCTGCGCAAGCAGCGCCTGCTGCCCGAAGGAAAAATGGAAGATCACCTGGCCAAAGGCCTGCTGGCCGCGTCGATGCTGGCCGCCTTCCTGCTGTTCGACGCCAACGAAGGTTCCGCCAAGGTCCTGGCCGTCCTGGCGAACATCATACTGGCCGCTTTCGGCGCCGGCTGCATAATCAGCGGCGCCAGGAACTCCAACGAGAAGCTCATAAACCGCGGCGTCCTGGTGATAACGCTTACCGCCATTACGCGCTTCGTGGATATTTTCGGCGGCCTGCTAAAGAGCGGCGTGGCCTTCATCATAACCGGCCTCGCCTTCGCGGCGCTGGCCTATTTCGTGAACCGGGGCCGCAAAGCCCTGATAGATTCGGTGAAGAAATGAATAAATTACGCGTAGTGCTCGGTCTGCAGATATTAGTCTTCGCCGCCTGGGGCGGCTGGCTGCTCTCCTCAAAGACCGCCAACTCCACGGAGTTCTACCTTGAGACGGTGCCGGTGGACCCGCGCGACCTGCTCAGCGGCACCTTTGTGGCCCTCACCTACACAATATCCAACCCTCAGGCCGGCGCCTGCCGGGGCATAGTCGCAAACAACAGCGCCTTTTTTGTGAAGTTGGAGAATATTGGCCGGACCGCCATAACCCCGCAAGGCCCCGTGCCCGTGTACGAAGCCACCGACTGCTCCGAAGAAGCCCAGGGCCCCAATTGGGTCCGCGCCACCCTGCAGCCCAGCTGGCGCGGACCAGGCGCCCGCTACGGCATAGAGCGCTTCTTCCTGAACGAGGACAACCCGCTTAAAGACGCCCGCAGCGGTTCCGTTATAGCCAAAGTAAAAATAGACCGCCGCAATCAGCTGGTCCTGCTCGACCTGGTTAAAAAGATCTAAAACTCGCCGCCCAAGGAGCCCCTCATGCAAAGAACACAGGCCATGACCAGCGTGCAGCCCGACTGGGAGAACTTCCACCCCCGCCCCATCTCCGAAAAGATCCCCTACTTCTCCCGCGACGGCCGCCTCTACGACTGCCTCTTCGCCCAGCAGCTCAACCGCGAGCTCCTCGAACATCTCTTCAAAACCGCCACCGCGCTAAAGGCCATCACGCGCAAAAAGGACGGCGCCGACCACGTGGGCAACCTTCTCTCCGACAAGCGCGCCATGCTCTACTTCGTCCAGCCCTCCACCCGCACGTTCATGTCGTTCCTCAACGCGTGCCACATCCTGGGCATCAAGACCTCCGAGATCCGCGACACCTCCACCTCCTCCGAAGTAAAAGGCGAAACCCCGGAAGACACCGTCCGCACCTTCTCCAGCTACGTCGACATGATAATCATGCGCCACCCCGCGCCCGGCTTTGTGGAAAAGACCGCCTGGCTGATGAACCGCACCGGCCGGCCCGTGCCCATAGTAAACGGCGGCTCCGGCAAGGACCAGCACCCCACCCAGGCCCTGCTCGACGCCTACACCCTGTACCGCAGCTTCGACGGTGAACTGGATAACAAGCACATTGTGATGGTGGGCGACCTGAAACGCGGCCGCACGGTGCGTTCCCTCAGCTACCTGATGAAGAACTACAAGGGCGTCTCCCTCTCCTTCGTCTCGCCCAAAGAATTCCGCATGGAAACCGATATCCTGGACTTCCTCAAGCGCCACAACATCCCGTTCCAGGAAACGGAGGACTTCAAAGGCGTGATGAAGACCGCCGACGCCATCTACATGACCCGCATCCAGGACGAGCACGACAAGTCCGGAGAATCCAAAGCCGTGGACTATTCCCCCTTCTACTTCAAACAGGAACACCTTAAGCTCATTAAAAAGACCTGCGTGATCCTGCACCCGCTGCCGCGCCGCCACGAAATAGAGGTCTCCGTGGACGACGACCCCCGCGCCGTCTTCTGGCGCCAGGAGCGCAACGGCATGTGGGCCCGCGCCGCCCTCCTCGCCTACATCTTCGGCGTGGACGGCAAAATAAAATAGTCTGGGGTCCGCTTTACGCGGATCTTACTATTCGCTGTTTCGTGAAGTAGAACCTGTGCATGCTTGCGGCGAAAAGCAGAAAGATTGCAAGGCTAAGGAGATGGAGCCAATTAGCGCCGCCTAAACCATGAGCTTGCATATAGCCTTTACTGTACCGGTTAAGCGCTACCGGGACGTAATTCATAAAGAAAAGCGCCGGATAAACCACTTTCACGTTCGATAGGCACAGCAGCAGCATGCCTGTAATTGCCACATACGAAAACACTATTCCGGAAACTATAAATACGGCAGCGACAGCCCCGGGGGCGAGCATCGCTTTGAAAATGACCGGGGAAAACGCCAAAGGAAAAGCCAGGGAGAGCAAGGACCCGGCCATGGCGACCGCGGTCACGCCGGCGCATTTGCCGAACAAAAGGTCATTCGCGCCCGCGGGAGAGCATAATAGCGGAATTATCGTTCCTTCCCGCTTCTCAGAAAGAAATACCGGCTGCAAAAACAAGAAAACCAGAACAATTCCGCTCGAAAGCGTGCTATAAACAAGTTGTCCGGCCGCCAAGCCTGCCGCTTTTGGATCGGCCAATGCGGGTCCTATTTTGGACAGCAACAGATAAAAGATGCCCGAGAGCAGCGCAACGGATAAATACAACTGGTAAGAAGAACCCAGTTCCTTCACTGTCAGCCGGAAAAAAGTGCCCGTGTATTTCATGAAAGAATCACCTTCTCCCTGTCTAATTTACGGAACAGGAGAAGGGACAGACCTGCCAGAATACAGGCCGCGAAAAGCAACCCGAACTGGAAGGACGGAGACGTATTAAGAGAAAAACCGAAGACGGCGGCAGCGATGCTGACCGCAACCGATAAGAGCAGAAAGAAACCGGATAACCGCGAACCGTACCTGGTCTGCAGCGCGATAAAGCCGGCACAAACCAAGGTGACAAGATTGAGCGCCATAACCACCAAGAAAGAGAGGGCGTGAACGGCCGTGAACGAAGGCTTTATCGTAAAATGACCCAGTATCCAGAACGCCAGCAGCAGCGAGAACGCGTTGTAAGAGGCACATACCGCCACGTTGGTCGCGGCTATCGTTTGCAGGCTTACGCCGGAAGCCAGCATCATTTCTATCGTCTTCTCGTTTTTTGGTTTTATCAAAAGTTCGCCGGCCACTAGCAGGTTAAGAATAAGGCTCTGGCAAAAGCCGTTTATCAGTATATAGTTGGACCAATAATCAGGAAGCCCCACGTAAAGGCCGGCAGAGGATTTGTGCGCGGACATCCAGAGCACGAACTGGACGAGCGCCATCAGATACCAGCCCTGCCTGCTCGCAAAAAGCTGCTCCAGCTCGAAGCGGAAAAGCGCGGGATCAATCTTTATGCTCATTGCGGTTGATGGATTCAAAATATATCTGTTCAAGCCCGGCCGTAGCCCGCTTGAACTCCGCGAGTTTCAGGCCGGCTTTGGCGCATGCGGCCGCGGCGTCCGTAAGCTCAAGCGCGTCCGCACGCTCTACGCGCAGCGCATCCCCTTCGAATAAATATTTATCAGCTTTAAGGTCCGCGGCTATGGCGGCTACCGCCTCGGCGGAAGGCCGGCCCGGCAGGACCAGCAGATAAACGAAAGCCTTCAGGAACGAGGCCTTAAGAGTCTCCAATCCTCCCGAAAGCATGACGCGGCCCTTCTCTAATATAACGATATCGTCGGCAATTTGTTCCACCTCGTTAAGGTCGTGAGATGTCAGCAAAACCGCCACATTATCCTTCTCCGCAAGCTCCCTGAGCAGCTCGCGCACGAGGATCCTGGCCTCGGGGTCCAGGCCGCTCATCGGCTCATCGAGGAACAGCACTTTGGGACGGTGCAGCAGGGCACGGACCAGAGCCAGTTTTTGAGCCATACCCTTTGAATATGTCTTAACAGGGTTGGACCGGACCTCATACAGCCCCATTTTTTTAAGAAGAACCTCTGCCCTTTGCGTAAATTCCGGCCCCGTCAGCATATAGAACCCTGAGAATAGCTCAAGATTCTTCAGCGCGGACATGTTCTGATAAAAGCCCGGGGAATCCATTGCCACCCCGTAGTCCCGGCGAACACCGTCATATTCCTGCGAAAACGTATCATACTCCCTGCCGGCGTATAAAACGCGGCCCGAGTCCATTCTCAGCAACCCGAGCAGGGCCCTAACGGTTGTGGTCTTCCCCGCGCCGTTATGACCGAGGTAAGCCAGTATGCGGCCAGGCTTTAAAGAAAAACTAACTCCCAGCACGCCGCTATCGGCCGTGTATTTCTTTACCAAGCCTTCGACTTCCAGGATATTATCCATTACAAGGCTCCTGGGCGTTTCCGCAGACTCTGCGCTGGGGCGCCCCTTTAATATACTTCAGCACTCCGGTCTTTTCCAGCCATTTGCAGCCGTTAAGCTCCATCCCCTTCTGTATGCCCCTCAAAATACAATTTCCGCAGTAGAACAGGTGCTTGCAATCACCGCAGACCTCGGCTTTAGGCCCGCTCATGTGAGCGAAAGCTTTTCCTATGCCGCCCTCGAATATTTCCCTGTACGATTGCCTGTTTATGTTGCCGATCTCTATAACGTCGCCCCCGAACATTATGCAAGGCCTTATTACCCCGTCAGGCCCGAGCGTGACCGACCGGTGGATAATTCCGCAGTTGGTCGCCTTCAGTTCGTTGACCTGCGTCACGGTGAGAAAATGCATTATATCCTTGTTTTCTTCCCTCACCCGGAGTTCATAATCTACCATCTTTCTCACATCCGCCTCCGTCATCTGCCGGCCGGCGGCCAGAACATCCCCGCCTCTTCCGACATTGGTGACATGCGTATAAGCGAACAGTTTTGCCCCGCATTTTCTGGCCAACTGTATGGTTTCGGCGATATCGTAATTGTTCTCGCTGGAAACCGACATGGCCACGCGGTATACGAATCCGTTTTCACCGAGCAGCCGCATTGCGTTCAGGGTTTTTTCGTAGGCGTCGCTCTTGCCGCGGAACGCGTTGTGGAACTCCGGTTTATGGCTGTCCAGGCTGATGTTAAAGACGAGCTTGTCTTTATACTTCAGCAACCGCTTTACTGCGTCTTCCTGAAGGTAATAGCCGTTCGTCAGGATGCATACCATCCCCATCTTCGGATATGCGAAATCCACGACCTCAAAAAAATGCTCGTACAACAGCGGCTCACCGCCCGTTAACTCCAGCACCGAACCGCCATTCGCCCAAAGTGCTTCTATATACTCCTTGACCTTTCCGAAATCAAGGCGGTTGTTCCGCTCCGGAGAACTTTCACGGTAACAGTGTTTACAGCGGTAATTGCACTGATCGGTAAGCTCTATGGAACTGTGCTGCGGGAAATAGTGATCGTACGACCCCGCGAACCGCACAGCGCAGGCGGTTTTCTCCGAACTTACGAAGATCATTTCTTCTTTTTCTGCAGCGGCGAAGAATGCGTTAGCTACTTCTTCGGTCAATTGGCTCGCAGGATATGATCTGTTGTGCTTTTCAAGCAGGTCATTTAGCGCAATTCCGTCGCAGAGCTCAAGTATCCTGGCGGCGTCCATGTTCACGGTTTTACGGAACTTGTTCGTCCGGCCTTCGCTGCCCTTCACGACCTTGAACAAAGTAGCGCCGGTGGGATGCCTCTGGAAGGTCAGCCCCTCCGTCAGCGCGATATATTTTCTCATAAGGTTTTTTTATCAGGAAGGCTGCACAGGTTCTAAACCCGGCAACGCCGCGACCGAGGCGCAGGTATCGCGTATCGCGAAGCCCGCGCCTCTCGTTTAGCGCACTTGGGGAATAGTCGCTCCACAGCGGCTTCAACAAGAGGCCATTTCTTTTCTAGAAATTAGATATCGTACCGGCTCCAGCGATACCGGCCAGAAGGCCGACAATATTCATGCCGGGAATACATGCCGCACACATGGCGCAATCGTCGCAGGCCGCACAACCGGAGCCCTTAGTTTCAATTATCATCGGATTAGACATATGATCTCCTTACTAATTCACTTTTGAGCTGTCTTTCAAAGGTTGGTTGCCGCAAGCTTCCGGACCTTTTGCGAGGCCCTGAAATTTGGAGCAAACACCGGCCTTCAGAAGAACGGCCTGCTCGCTCTGGGTATGTAGCGAATAGCCTTTGTCAAAATAAGCAACAGATTTTTCCGGGTCCTTTCCGACAAGCGTCATACTGGCGGCCAAATAAGCACCTTTTACTGCCATCCAGTTATCGTTCCTGCTAATTACCCGCTCATAATAGCCCAGAGCCTTCTTGTCGTCCTTCTTCCCCGCATAGCAGGCCCCCAGCATATAGTTATACCAATCTTTTTGAAGGTCGGGAGCGTACTTGGCGGCTTTCTTGAAATTAGCCATGGCCCCGTCCAGGTCGTTTTTTAATACGCTTCCGCTGGCCATATAGTCATAGCCCTGCCATGAAGAACCGTCCTTTTCGACCATGGCTTTCCCTTCCGCTAAAAGGGTGTCCGGCTCCTTCATCTTCTTCGTTATCTCAAGGCTATGCGGGATCAGGGTGGTTTTTGCGAACTCGCTAAACTTCCGGGCTTTTTCCATCTCTTTTGCGATATACTCTTTGCTCTGGCCGGGAGTCATTTTTCTTTCACGCGAGATCCCTTTAAGCAAGTCCTGGACAGCGCTAAGATCGGAGGCGAAAGCCGATTCCGTTTCGCTCTCAATGGGAGTGGTCACCGCCGCGGATTTGCCGGCATTTGGTTGGGCCGTAGCTTCCGTTGCAGCAACGACCATGTTACCAAACAGTTGTAAGGCTGCCACCATACCCGCTATTTTAAAAATATCTTTCATTGGAACCCCTATGTAATCAGTATTTCGCTGAAACCCAAATAGAGTATAGCAGACCGACATATACATGGCAACCCCACAAAGGTCCGCAGGGAACATCTGCGCGGTTATGGCTTGTTTTTTAGCGAGCGGGCGACATGCGAGCGGCAGCGAGCTCTCCCCATAAGGAACATATTCCCATCGCCCGCATATGGAAAAGGCCATCCTGAAAGGATGGCCTACACATTTAAATTTGGAGCGGGCGATGGGAATCGAACCCACATCTCAACCTTGGCAAGGTCGCGTTCTACCACTGAACCACGCCCGCATTTGCCGTTATGAATATTTTACCAAAAATTACGCTTTTTTAAAACCGGTAAGTCATTCCGGCGCCTACTGCCCCATCAGGAGAGAGATAAGGAGCGAACCTGACAGCGGAGGCCGTGACCGGGCCGGTAAGCCTGGCCGCCGTGCGCCCCCCGGAGGCGATGGCCTTGCCTATGCCGTAGCCCACAGCCAGGCCCAGGGGGTAGTCGCTGGCCCAGTGCACGCCGTTATTGACCATCTGAAAACTTAACGCTCCCACCAGCGCGTAGCCCACCGGCTTTACATATTTCTTTTCCGGGTAATTCTCGGCTATCACCGTAACCGTCATCATGCAGGTGGCCAGGTGGCCGGAAGGGAAAGCGTCGTAACGGGTGCGGTGCGCCTGAAAATCCTTGAATGACGGGAACATCCGCCACACACCGCGCGGCGCCGTAGCCGCCCGCGGCGTCTCGCGGCCGGTCATGCGTTTCATCACCTGCGTGGTAAAACCGGTGACCAGCAGACCCTCGGCCAGCTGGTGGCCGGTCTGCGCCGCGCGCCAGTCTTTCTTTACCAGGCCGTAGGTCTCGAAGTAACCGAACAGCCCCAGGTTCACCCAGCCGTCGCCGAGGAAATACATAGCCGAGCCCAGGTCGCTGGGGCCGCGGAAAATGGATACCCCGCCGATCTTGAGGTAGGTCTTGGTTTTATCTTCCCGGGAGATGTTGAGCTTTTTACCCAGCCGCTGCGTATTGTCGTAGATCTTCTGGTCGTACTCGATAAGGATCAGGGTAGAGGCGCCGATGGCCGCCAGCCAGGGCAGGCTTTCTTTTTTAAAACTTTCTTTTACGAACAGCCCCCAGTCGGAGGGCCCGGCGCCGATGGTCCGCCATAGGCCGGGCCTGGCGTAGGTCATAGTGGAGCCGTCTTTAAGGGTGTAGATACGCGACGACGCCTCCTGGGCCTGAAGGACGGGGACACAGAGAACAAACAACAGGAGCAGCGAGGCGAACAGGTTCTTCATCCGCGTGTAAGTTTCCACTTGGTGCCTTTCGGGGTGTCTTCTATGCTTACGCCTTTGTCCAGAAGCGCCTTGCGCAGTTCGTCGGAGCGTTTAAAATCCCTGGCCTTGCGGGCGGCTTCGCGCTCGGCTATGAGCGCCGCCAGTTCGGCGGGCAGCTGCTGCCCGGTCTCCGCTTTAAAAAGGTCCAGCGCCGTCACCTGCTCCGCCGCCGCGGCAAAGGCCAGGCGTTTAGCGGCAGGGATGGACGCGTCCTTCAGCGTCTCCCACAACACGGCCAGGGCCGCCGGCATGTTCACGTCGTCGGCCAGCGCGGCCGCGAAGTCCTTGAAATATTTGGCGTCCCTGTCGGCGGCGGCTTCGGCGCCGTTGGCCTCGGCCTTCACCCTGGCGGCCAGCGCGCGCAGGCCGTCCAGGCCGCGGGCGGCCGCCTCTACGCCTTCCCAGGTGAATTCCAGCTGCTTGCGGTAATGCGTCAGCAGGCAGTAATAGCGGTAAGCCAGCGGGTCGTAACCCTTCTCCGGCAGCGAGGACGTGGTGAGGAACCCCCCGGCCGACTTGGACATCTTGCCGGAGCTGCCCATCACCATGAAGCGGGTGTGCATCCAGTAATTGGAGAAAGGCTTGCCGGTAGCGCCCTCGGACTGGGCGATCTCGTTGGTGTGGTGTATGGCGATGTGGTCTTCTCCACCCCAGTGGACATCGATGGTCTCGCCCAGGTGCTTCATGGCCATGGCCGAACACTCCATGTGCCAGCCGGGGAAACCCTTACCCCACGGGGACTCCCATTCCATCTGGCGCTTTTCCCCGGGCGCGGAGAATTTCCAGACGGCGAAATCGGTGGGGTTGCGTTTGCCGGCGTTGGCCTCGATACGCGCCCCTTCCCTGATGCCTTCAATATGACTTTTGCCGACGAGCTTGCCGTAGTCCGGCAGCTTGGCGGTGTCGAAATATACGCCGTCGCCGGCGATATTGTAGGTGTAACCCTTACATTCCAGGACCAGGCCCAGGTCTATCATCTCTTTGATGTAGTCCGTGGCCGGGCAGAGGACGTCCGGAGGCAGGCAGTTCAGCGAATTATAATCCTTGAAGAAAGCCTCGGTGTAGAACTTGGCCACATCCCAGGCGGACTTGCCCTCCCGCCGGGCGCCGAGTTCCATCTTGTCCTCGCCGCTGTCGGCGTCGGAGGTAAGGTGCCCCACGTCGGTGATGTTCATCACGCGCTTGAGCTTATAGCCGAAGAATTTCAGGGCGCGCACGAACGTGTCCTCGGAAATATAGGTGCGCAGGTTGCCTATATGGGCGTAGTTGTAAACGGTGGGGCCGCAGGTGTAGATGCCGGCCTCGCCCTCCTTTATCGGCTTGAAGATCTCCTTCTGCCTGGTAAGGGTGTTGTAAACGTGGAAAACATTGGAGTCCATGACGCTGTTCCTTTACTCTTGTCTGGCCGCGAGCGCGCGCCGCAGTTTAACGCCGAGGTCCCGGAAAAGGTCCCTGCAAAGCGCGCGGGCGGCGCGCCCGGCGTGCTTCTCCCGGACGATACAGGAGACCTCTATCTCCGAATAAGGGTTGACCGCGCCTTTCGGGGACATGGAATAAGTGAAACCTATGTCCATCGGGCGGTCCCCGGCGTGGTTTTTGGCCGCCGTGTCGTAGCTGCCGGAAAGCAGGTCCGCCAGCGACGCCTCGAACTCCGGGTCCGGGGTCTTCAAAAGCTTAAAGGTCTGTTTCTGCAGGACCACCGCGCCGCCGTTGCCGCCGGGGCCGAGGGTCCCGGAGCAGGCGCTGGCCAGGGCGGCCGCGAACAGAACGAGCAGGACGCGGGGCTTCACTTTATAACGCTGGCGATGGCGTAACAGACGATGGCTTCGCCATGGCCGATATCGCCCAGGCCCTCGCGGCTCTTGGCTTTAACGCTGACGTCGGCCCGGTCCATCTTGAAGATCCTGGTCACCGAGTCGCGGATGGCCTCGTAATGGGGTTTAAGTTTGGGTTCCTCGGCCAGTATGGTCACGTCCAGGTTAATGATCCTGGCTTTTTTAGAGGTGAGGATCTCCAGGGTTTTGGCCGCGATCTCGATGCTGGAGATGCCCATGATGGTAAGGTCCGTGGGCGGGAAGTAGACGCCTATTTCGCCCGCGGAGATGGAGCCGAGCAGCGCGTCGCAGACGGAGTGCAGCACCACGTCCCCGTCGGAATGCCCAAGCAGGCCCTTGGTGTGCTCTATCTTTATGCCGCCCAGGATGAGGGGCCGCCCCTCCACCAGGCGGTGGATGTCGTAGCCGAAGCCGGCCCTGGACACCGGCATTTTAGAACGGGTAGAAACCGATTTCTCTTCTTTCATGAACGCCTCCGCTATAACAAGATCTTCGGGTGTGGTGACTTTAATATTGCGGTAGGTGGAAAGCACCACCGCGGCTTTAATCCCCAGCTGCTCCAGCACCTGGGATTCGTCGCTGTAATCTTTTTTAGAGGCCGCGCGCCCCAATATGCTCTCGAGCACGTCCCTGCGGTAGCACTGCGGCGTCTGCACGGCCATGAGCGCGGCGCGCTCGGGGGTGCTTTCAAAGGTCTCGCCGGACGCGTCCACCTTTTTTACCGTGTCTTTCAGCGGCACGGCCGGCACCGCGGCGCCGCACTCTTCGGCTTTGTCGAGGCAGGCGCCTATCAGGGCCGCGTCCACCAGGGGCCTGGCCCCGTCGTGCACCGCCACCAGCCGCGCGCCGGGGCTCACCAGCCTGAACGCGCTGCGCAGCGACTCCGTGCGCGTGGCGCCGGCCGCGGCCGTGACCACTCCGGCTTTTTCCCACGCCGGCCCGTGCTTGGCCAGGTTTTCCGGGCCCAGGGCGAGTATGACTTTAGAGAACAGCCCGCTGGCGGTAAAGGCCTCCACCGTCCACTCTATCATGGGGCGGCCGGCCAGCCGCAGATACTGCTTCTCGGCCCCCATGCGGGTGCCGGAACCGCCGGCCAGTATTATGGCCTCGGCGCCGCCTGTTTTTTTTCTGATAGCCACTTTAACCTCAGGGCTGCTTGGGCCCCTGCTGGGCGGACTTGCCCTTTACCCGCGTGAAGATTATCCGGCCCTGCGAAGTCTGCAGGATGGACTGCACCACCGCGTCCACCTTCTTGCCGACGAAATCGCGGCCGTCCTCGATGACGATCATCGTGCCGTCGTCGAGGTAACCCACGCCCTGCTCCTTCTCCTTGCCTTCCTTCATGACGAAGACGGACATGTCCTCGCCGGGCAGGACCACGGGTTTCAGGGCTATGGTCAGGTCGTTTATATTGAGGACGGTCACGTTCTCAAGGGCGGCCAGCTTGTTTATATTGAAGTCTATGGTGATGATGGCCGCGCCCAGTTCCTTGGCGATGACCACCAGCTTCATCTGGTTATCGGCCACTTCCTTGATGTCGCGGTCTATCACCCGGAACGGGATCTCGCGCGATTCCTGCAGGCGCGCCAGGATGTCCAGGCCGCGGCGGCCCTTGGCGCGGTTGATCGGCTCGCTGGATTCGGCCAGGGCGTGCAGTTCCTGCACCACGAAGCGCGGCGTGATTATACCGCCGGTAACGAAGTGCGTATCGCAGATGTCCAGCACGCGGCCGTCCACGATGGCGGACAGGTCCAGCACCTTCATGTTCTTGCCGCCGCGCTTTCCCATGGAGAGGATATTCTTATCCAGGTCGTCCAGCTCGGGTATCTTTTTTATACTCACCATAACGCCCAGCAGCACCAGCGCGTAGCGGATTATGGGGTTATAAGTGGACCACACATCGTTGAGCGCCGCGTTGCCGACCTGGAACACGCTGTAGTCCAGCAGTTTCGCCAGGATAAGACCCACCACCGCCCCGATGATGCCGATGATGAGGGAGAAAAGACTGACGTTCTCAAAAACATACTCTATCCCGATTATGACCAGGCCGATGAGCGCGCCGAAGGCCACGCCTTTGAGGTCTTTCGAAACCATAAGCCATGTCAGCACCGGGGTGCCGAGAAGGGCTACCGCCCTGAAGATCCATACTATCATGATCGCTCCTTATACTTTCTGCTTGCCCGCTTTAACGGCGGGGTTAATTTTGCTGGCCTATGGCCGTGCCGTATTAGACCTATGGTCATGCCGTATTAAGAGCTATGCTCCTCAGTACGGCCGAGGGCTTTGCCCTTCAGACGGCCCAGGGCGGCGTAAAGCCCGCCCATGTCCCTTACCACCTCAAGCCGCAGGGTCTTGAAACGCCCTTCGTCTTTTTTAGGCAGCCGGGGGACAAAAGCTGTTTTGAAGCCGAGCCGTTCGGCTTCGGCCAGGCGCCGGTCCAGAAAACCCGGGCTGGACACCTGCGCGAGTATCCCCACCTCGCCCAGGAACACCACGTCCGGGGGCAGCGGGATATCTTTGGCCGAGCTGACCAGGGCCGCGCAGAAAGCCAGGTCCAGCGCGGAATCCTTCAGGCGGATGCCGCCCTGCAGCGACGCGAACACGTCCATCTCGTCGAAGCGCAGCCCCAGGTTCTTCTCCAGCGCGGCTATCAGCATCTGCGCTCGGTTCAGGTCCATGCCGGTCACGGTGCGGCGCGGGTACGGCAGGTAGGAGCGCGAGGCCAGCGCCTGGATCTCGGCCAGCACGGGGCGCGCGCCTTCGAAAGCCACCGCGAAAGCGCGGCCGGCCAGCTCCCGCTCCCGGTCGGAATCGGCGAACAGCAGCCCCGCGTCCTCCACGGAGCGCAGGCCGCGCGCGGTCATCTCGAAGATCCCGGTCTCGTCCACCGGGCCGAAGCGGTTCTTGTGCGGCCGCAGCACGCGGTAAACGTTATTCTTCTCGGCGTCGAAATAAAGCACCGTATCCACTATATGTTCCAGCACCTTGGGGCCGGCCAGGGAACCTTCCTTGGTGACATGGCCCAGAAGGAAAAGCGGGACGCCGGCGGCCTTGACGGTCTTAAGCAGCTCGGAAGCGCATTCTCTGATCTGCCCCACGGAACCGGGGCTGCCGACGAACTCCGGATGGTAGACGGTCTGGATGGAATCTATGACGAGGAAGGCGGGCTTAAGGTTGCGGAACTCCTCTATGATGCGCGCCAGGTTCGTCTCCGACATCAGGTAGACGTTCTCGGACCTGGCGCCCAGGCGCTCCGCGCGCGACCCCACCTGCGAGATGGATTCCTCGCCCGACACATAAAGTATTTTTCCACCGACGTAAGCCCCGTCGGCCAGCGCCGAACAGGTTTCCATGGTAAGCGTGCTCTTGCCGATGCCGGGAGGGCCGGCCAGCAGCACCACCTGGCCTTTTACCAGCCCGCCGCCCAGCGCCCGGTCCAGCTCGGACAGCCCGGTGCAGGCGTGTTCCGCCTTAATGGCGCGGGCGTCGGAAAGCTTTACCGGCGGTTCGGAGAAATCGGTGAGGCCGCGGGCCTTGGCCGCCGCTTTCGTAAGCACTTCCTCCGCTTCCTCTACCAGCGTGTTCCAGCCTGAGCAGGCGTTGCACTGCCCGGCCCACTTGGGGGAGGTTTGGCCGCACTGTTGGCAGCGGTAGACGGTTTTAAGCTTCATTTTTTAAGCGAGCCGAGCGTGGCGAAACCGAAAAGATAGGAGATGTCCTTATCCTCGAAGATCAGCCGCGTGGTGTAATTTACGCGCTTGGTCTCCAGCATGTCGTTAAGGCGCACGCCCGCCGAAACATATTTATTGATAGCCACGTCCACACCCGCGTCGTAACGCGGATCGTTGAAATTCCTGCCCTTTATGCGGCGGTCGCGGCCGAATTCCGAGCCTTCCACGATCACGCTGAGGCGGTCCCACTTGGAATTAAAGAAAGGTTTCCAGCGCAGACCGGCGCCGCCGGAGCCGTGCAGCACGCCGGCGTAGAGGTCGAAGCCCCCCACGTCCCAGCCGAGCTGGGCGTCCACGGTGTTCAGCGTCTCGTAGTCGACGCCTTCCACCCTGTCCTTAACGTTCGTCAGGTTGGCCGCGCCGATATAGTAATAGCGGCCGGCGCGGGGATAGATCTTCAGGCCGAAATTATTCTTGGAGGAACGGGCCAGCGGCTCGTACTTATAATCCCACTTCAGGTAGGTGTGGAAGCCCGTCACGCGGCCCATGGCTTCCTTTACCGAGGCGCTGGCGTCGCGCATGTTGGTGATGGCGGCGCTGACGTTATCCTTCATCTGGGTGTCCGACACCAGGGCTCCCGCCACGCCGTCCCCGCGGTTGATCTTGCCCACCACCTCGTCGGTCTTGGTGAGCAGGGCGTCCAGCTTGGCGGTGATGGAATCCATGCGCTCCATGGCTTTTTGGGCGTGCGGCTGGCCGTTGGCCACCAGGTCGTTGACGTTGGCCGTAATATCGCGCAGGTTATCCAGGATCTCCTGCATGCTCTTGGCGAGCTTTCCCTCGCCCCGGATGTCGGAGACCAGGGCTTCCATGCTGGCCACGGCGCGCGCCACCGCCCTGTCCAGAGGGACTATCTCCTCGCCGCGCACGGTCTCACCGGCTTCCACATGGCCCAGCGCCGGCGTCCCCTGGTCCACCTGCAGGAACTTGGAGCCGATAACGCTGGTGGAGCCCACCGCGAACCTGGCGCCGCGGTAGATCTTGACGCCCTCGCGGATGGCGAGCTGCACCACCACTTTGTCGTCTTTCAGGTAAATGGTCTTTATCTTGCCCACTTCCACGCCGGACAGTTTGACGGTGGCCTTATCCGGCAGGCCGGCCACGTCCGCGAACTCGGCTTTAATGGTGTAATAGCTCTGGAAGGAATAATCCCCCAGCAGGAAAAGGGCCGCTCCGAAAAGGACGGAGCCGACCAGCACGAATAACCCGACTTTCATCTCGCCGTTCATGAGATCCTTTAAAACACCGAAACCCAATGATATCTATATACGATATCCATTATACTAAAAGAAAAAGCGCGGATTGGCGGATTCGGAGGTGATTTTGCGGTTACTCGCGCGACAGGTGGGAGATCTCCATGAATTCCTTTACGGCGGCGTTCTCCGACCGGCGGAATTTGGCCGGTTCCCCGACCTCGGCGAATTTGCCGCCGGTCAGCATAGCCACCCGGCTGGAGATCTCCAGCGCCAGGTTAAGGTCGTGCGTGACCACCACGGTGGTTATGCCCAGCTTCTCGTGCATGCCGGTTATCAGGTCTTTGACCATGCCGGTAGTGACCGGGTCCAGGCCCGTGGTGGGCTCGTCGTAAAGCATATACTTCGGCTCGGCCGCTATCGAGCGCGCCAGAGACACGCGTTTCTTCATGCCCACCGAAAGCTCCGCGGGTTTAAGGTGCTCGACGTCCTTCAAGCCCACCAGCGCCAGCTTTTCTTTGACTATGCGCGGATAGTCGCTTTTGGGCGTGTCGGTAAGATATTTCAGGCCGAACGCCACGTTCTCCAGCACCGTCAGGGAATCGAACAGCGCCCCCTCCTGGAACAGGTAGCCGAAACTGCGCCGCACCTTGGCCAGGGTAAATTCACTGGACGTGGAGGCGATGTCCTGCCCGTCCACGATGATCTGCCCGCCCTCGGGTTTGATAAGGCGGATGAGGCACTTTATGAACGTGCTCTTGCCGGTGCCCGAAGGCCCGATAACGCTGAACAGCTCCCCGTCCTTTATTTCGGCGCTGATCCCGTCGAGAACCTTGCGGTCCGGAAAATTCTTCACGAGGTTCCTGATCTCTATCATATCCCCACCGCCACCAGCAGCGCGCTTATGAAATAATCCAGCACCATCACCAGCACCATGCTGACCACCACCGCCTCCGTGGTGGACTTGCCCACGCCTTCCGCGCCGCCTTTGGTGTTAAGGCCTTTGTAGCAGGACACCGTGGCGATCATGAAAGCGAAGAAATAAGTCTTGAGAAAACCGTGCAGAAAGTCCCCCACCTCGAGGTAGGTGAAGATATCGTCGTAGTAGACGGAAGTGGGGACGCCCAGCTTTACCATGCCCACGATGCAGCCGCCCAGCACGCCGATAAAATCGGCGAACACCGTGAGCAGCGGCAGGGTGATCATGAACGCTATATAACGCGGCACCAGCAGGTAGCGCGTCGGGTTGGTACCCAGCGTATAGAGCGCGTCGATCTGTTCGGTCACCTGCATGGTGCCTATTTCCGCCGTGACCACCGCGCCGGCGCGGCCCGCCACCACTATGGAAGTGAGCACCGGCCCGAGCTCTTTCAGCATCGAGAAGGCCACCATGGTGCCGATATACATCGGCTCGTTGAAAAGATTCTTCATGGAATGGCCCATCTGCAGCGCCAGCACCATGCCGGTAAAAAAGCTGGTCAGCGCCACCACGGTAAAAGAATCAACGCCTATCTTGACGGCCTGCTTTACGGTCTCTTTCGCCTCGAACTTGGACCGGAACATCCAGAACGCCACGGACTTCAGCATGAGCGCCGCGCCGCCCAGCGCTTCCGCCAGGTTCATGAACTCATGCCCTACTTTTTCGGTAAATGAAAATTTCATTCCACGTACACCCTCGGCACCCGGCCCGAGACCAGGGTGACTATTTCATAGGTGATGGTGTCGGCCATGGCGGCCAGTTCGGCCGCGGTTATTTCCTCGCGGCCCTGGCGGCCCAGCAGCACCGCTTCCGACCCGACCGCCGCGTCCTTCACATGGGTAACGTCCACCATGGTCATGTCCATGGTAACGTTGCCCAGCACGCGGCAGCGCCGGCCGCCTATCAGCACGTCCGCCTTGTTGGAGAACCTGCGGATATAGCCGTCGCCGTAACCGGCCGGAATGGTGGCTATCTTCATGGGGCGGTCGGCCCGGAAGGACTTGTTATAACTGATGAAGGCGCCCTCGCGCACGTTCTTGATGAAAACGATCCTGGTCTTCAGCGTCATGGCGGGTTCGAAACCTTCCGCCAGCCCGTACGCGGCTATGCCGCAGCGCACCATGTTCAGGCGGCTGGCCGGCAGGTTGACGGCGGCGCAGGAATTGGCCGCGTGAAAAGTGAGGCCGCGCGCCCCGCGCTCGGCCAGCGCGGAAACCGTTTCGGTGAGAAAGCCGAGCTGCCCGGCCGTATAGGCCGGGTCGGTGTCGGCGCTGGAGAGATGGGTATAGACCCCGGCCACGGAAACCGCGCCGGAGGCGGAAAGCTCGTCGTAGATCTTAAGGGCGGCGGGCTTGCGCGCGCCGATGCGGCCCATGCCGGTTTCCAGCTTTATATGGCAGACGGCCTTCTTGCCCAGGCGGCGGGCGGCCTCTATCACCTGGCGCGCGGCGTCCTGGCTCGCGATGGTCATCATCAGGTCGGCGTTGATGGCCTCCACGAAGCTTTCAAAAGGGTAAAGACTGCCCAGCACCAGCACGGGGCTTATAATGCCGCCCGCGCGCAGCGCCAGCCCCTCTTCCACCGAAGAGACGCCGAAGCCCCAGGCGAGGTCCTCGCGCTCCGCCAGCCGGGCGAGCGCGGCCGCGCCGTGGCCGTAGGCGTTGGCCTTCACCACAAAAAGCACGCGCGCGGGCGCGGCTGTTTTCTTGAGTTTTTGCAGGTTCCTGCGTACGGCGGAAAGCCGTATTTCGGCGATGGTCGGCCTGAGGGTTATGGCCATGTCTCCCTGGTTAAAAAACTGCCTCTTCCGGCACCGCGGATTCAATGCCGGGCATGGCCGGGTTCTCGAACTTGGTGTATTCGTGGAAGAAAGCCAGCTCGACGTCGCCGACGGGGCCGTTGCGCTGCTTGGCTATTATAAGGATGGCCTGATTCTTAAGGGTCGGGTCGGTGCGGTTGTAATATTCGGGGCGGTGGATCAGGCCCACCACATCGGCGTCCTGCTCTATGGAGCCCGAGTCGCGCAGGTCGGAAAGCTGCGGGCGGTTGCCCTCGCGGCCCTTGTCCTCGCTGCGGCGGTTAAGCTGCGAGAGCGCCATGACCGGCACTTCCAGCGAACGCGCCAGGTCCTTGAGCAGGCGGGAGATCTCCGAGACTTCCTGCTGGCGGCTTTCGGTCTTGCCGGCGCCGCGGATCAGCTGGAGGTAGTCGATGATGATCAGGCCCAGCTGCTTGCCTTCGGCCTTAAGCTGGTGCATCAGCTTGCGGGTGCGGTTGCGGATCTCCAGGATGTTCAGGCCGGGAGAGTCGTCGATGTAAAGCGGGGATTCCGACACCTCCGCCGTGTGGCGGGTGAGGCTGGGCCAGATCTCGCGGGGCAGGCGGCCGTTCCTGACGCCGCTGAGGTTGGCGCGCGCGGCCGAGCAGATCATACGCTGCATGATGGAATGCTTGTTCATTTCCAGCGAAAAGAAAGCGGTGGGGATCTTTTTCTCGACGCAGGCGTGGTAGGCCATGTTAAGGGCCATGGCGGTCTTGCCCTGGCTGGGGCGGGCCGCCAGGATGATCAGGTCGGACTTCTGCAGGCCGCCGGTCATGTCGTCGAGGCGGCTAAATCCCGTGGGCACACCGGTGATGGCGGAATGGTTGGAATAATATTTTTCTATCCGGTCCAGCACTTCCTTGGCCAGGTCGGAGGCCGCGGAGAAGCCGTGGTCCGTGTTCTTCTGCGCCACGCCCAGCACCTGCTCCTGCGCGAAATCCAGGATGCGGTCCACTTCCTCGGACCCCTCGAAAGACTTCTCCACCACGGCGGTGGAGACACGGATGAGGTCGCGCAGGACGGACTTTTCCTTTACTATCTGGGCGTAAGCCTGGGTATGGGCCGCGGTGGAAACTTTTTCCATCAGGTCGGCCAGGTATTTCTGGCCGCCAAGCTCTTCCAGGCGGCCGGTTTTCTTCAATTCTTCGGACAGGGTGACCACGTCCACCGGCAGGTTGCGGGCGCGCAGGTCCAGGATGGCCTCGTAGATCTGGCTGTGGACGCCGCTGTAGAAATTCTTGGGCAGGAGCGTCTCCGTGACGCTCTCTATGACTTCTTTCTCGATGAGCATGGCCCCGAGAACGGCCATTTCGGCCTCGAGTGAATTTGGAGGAACTTTGTTGTAGGCCATAACCACGCCCCCTGCTAAGTTAAACCCGGGCCGGGCATTGGAAGCCGGACCCGGGCGTTAATTAAGGAAGACTATTACTTGCTCTGGGCCGAAACCGCCACTTTCACCTTGGCCGCTATATGCGGCTTCAGGGCGATCTCGACTTCGAAGGTGCCCACGGCTTTCAGGGAGGCCGGCAGGCGTATCATGTCCTTGTTGATCTCGATGTCGGCGGCGGCCAGGTTCTTTATGATGTCGCTCTTGGCCACCGATCCGAACATCACGCCGTCTTCGGAGACGGGGCGCGAGAAGGAAAGGGTGATGGCGGAAAGGCGTTTGGCCAGCTCGTTGGTGGCGCCGTCCTCGGCGGCCACGCGCTTGGCGCGCTTTTCGGCGCTGTTCTTCCAGGCCTTCAGGGAGCCGCCGGTGGCGGTTTCCACCAGGCCGCGGGGCATCAGGAAGTTGCGGGCATAGCCGTCTTTCACGGTCTTTATTTCGCCGGAACGGCCGAGGTTAAGGATGTCTTTCTTAAGTATGACTTTCATTTTAAAGCTCCAGTACTGGTTTATGGGACGGCGATCAGCCGCTGTAGGACATGAGGGACAGGTTGCGGTTGATCTTTACCGCCCTCATTATCTGGCGCTGATGCTTGGCGCAGGCGCCGGTGATGCGGCGGGAAAGGATCTTGCCGGTGTCGGTGCAGAAGGTCTTTACGATCTGCGCCTGTTTGTAGTCCACCAGGTCTATGTGCTCGGCGCAGAGCCTGCACACCTTGCGGCGCGGGGCGAACCTGCGGGGACCGCCGGGGCGGCGGGGGCCGGCCGAGTCGCGGTGCATGGGGGGTGCGCCCATGGGCCGGGGTGCGGCTGCGGGCTGAACGGCGGGGGTTGTTTCTTTGTTCTCCATAGTTTTTGCTCCTGCGCTAGTTTTAAAACGGTACTTCTTCTATGCCGTTGGCGTCGCTTCGCGGCTCCGCTTCGGGTTTCTCCTCCGCCTCTCGGGGCGGGGGCGCTTCGCCTGCGTCGGTCCCGCTTTTGGCCAGGGACTGGACCCTGCGGGCGTTTATCTTTATCTCTTTGCGCTTCTGGCCGGATCTATCGGTATACTCCGAATTAACCAGGCGGCCTTCCACCATGACCGGGCTGCCTTTCTTCAACTTATCCTTGCAGCGCTCGGCGGCCTCGCCCCAAACGTTCACGGAAATGAAAGTCGTGTCGTCTTTCCATTCCCCGGAGACCGGATCTTTGTGCGGCCGGTTGGCGGCCAGCGAAAAGGAAGCTACTCCAAGGCCTTTCTGGGTGAAGCGCAGTTCGGGATCGCGCGTCAGCCTGCCGGCGATAAGGACCTGGTTGAGCTCGGGAATACGGATATCCATGATCCCCTCGCGGGCCCTTAGGCTTTCTTAACGGGCTGCTCCGCCGACGCCTTCATCATCATGGCGCGCAGGACGGTTTCCTGCAGGTTCAGGCTGTGGTTTATGGCCTTCACGCTCTCGGGAGCGGCTTTGACCTTCATGTAAATGTAGAAGCCGTCGCGGTTCTTGCCCACGGCGTGAGAGAATTTTTTGCGGCCCAGCCTGTCTTCGGCAAGGACTTCCGCTTTCTCGTCGGTCAGGATCTTCTTGGCCTTTTCCACGGCCTCAGCGATCTCGGCGTCTGAAAGCTGGGGGTTGATGATCAACATTAACTCATAAGTGTTCATAGTAGGTTTAGGATACCAAATTTAGGCCGGAGTTTCAACTATTTAGCCCGCGGGGCGCAAACCAGCACCTGTTTCAGGGAATCACCGCTGAACGCCCCCCGCTCAAAGTCCCCGTACCTGGCCAGGACCTTAAAACCGTTGTAATGGACCAGCGCTCTCAGCTCCTCTGGGTAAAAACACCGCAGATTAAGGCTTTTTTTAAGCGTTTTCCCGTCTTTTTCACGCCTGTAATGCCAGGTCAGGCGCGAAACCTGGGCCGCCCTGTCATAGGAATATTGTTCGTTGACGAGCATTTTGCCCCCGCCGGCGGGGTCCTGATAATAAGCCACCGGCAGCAGTTCGTCGCAGTCGCGCACCAGGCAGTGCGGATTCGGGTTGAAAACGTCGAAAATGAACCGCCCCCCCGGGGCCAGATGCCTGGAAACGCAGAAAAAAAGGGCCTCAAGGTCCTGGCGGCGGCCGATATGCTGCAGGGAGTTGAAAGCCATGAATATCAGCTTGAACCGCCGCCCGAGCCGGAAATTGCGGGCGTCCCCGCGCACAAAATTCACTTTCACACCGGCCTCGGCGGCCTTGCCCCTGGCCTGTGCGAGCATCGGGGCCGCGAGGTCCAAACCGGTGATATCTATACCGGCCCTCTTTAAAGGAATAGTCAGGCGGCCGGTGCCGCAGGCCAGCTCCAGCACGGGCCCGCGGGCCTTTTTCGCCTCGGCCAGCAGGAACTTCATGTCGTCCGCGTAGGGCTGGTTGAAGGCGTCATACTGGGCTCCGTCCCAGTAAACCTCGGAGCCGTCGGCTATTTTTTGTTTTGCCATAAAATTTCGCGCGGGCGGACCTACACCAGAACTTTAACCACTATCTTTGTGACCGGGCCGGGCGCCCCCGCGGCCAGCCTGGGCGCGTGGGCGTCTTCCGGATAGAGCACCGCCAGCTGGCCGGCCCCCAGGCGGACGGCGGCGTCCTTACCCGCGGGGACCGCGCCGAAACAGATATCCTTAGCCGCGTCGTAGGGCTCCGTGACGGCCAGCAGGCCCAGCGGCGCCCAGCCGATAACTTCGGCGCCGGCGGCGATGAACTGCAGGTCTATATATTTCCTGTGCGCTTCGTAGCGGGGCCGGGCCGGCGCCGCGGTCTCATAGCGCTGCACGATGGCGAAGACGCGCTCCCCGTCTATCTCATATTTCCCGTCGGGCAGGGCCCGCACGTCCGGCCGGCGCAGAAATGCCAGGGCCTTTTCGATACCGGGCGACGGCACGGCCTGCCGGCCGACAGTTTCGAGGTCGGAAGCGATCATGCGTTACGCTTTTCCGCCCTTTATGCTTAGCTGAAGTTTTTTCAGCGCGGCGAGCGTGCGGCGTTCGGCCGTGCACATGGCGGCTATGTTCTCCTTGAATTCCGGTTTTTTCAGGAGGATTATCAGCTCCGTGTAGAGACGGATGCCGGTCTGGGCGCGCGTAATGTGCAGGCGCAGGGCGGCCTCTACCGAGCGGGACGTTTCCGTCTTGCGCTGGCGGAAACCGGTGCCGCCTTTGGAGATGCGCCCGATCTCTTTCAGGCGGGCTTTTTTCTCCTCGGCAAGGCCGGAGAACAGCGCCTTTATTTCCTTGCCGTGCTTCGGGTCGGCGCCAAAGAGCTCCGCCTCCTCGGCGTAGACGTTGACGTCCAGCATTTCTTCGTTTATCAGCACCCGCATCAGTTCTTTAAGTTTCATAATTGTTTTGCCCGCTTACGCACGGCCTCGAGCCGCTCGGGGTCGCCGATATCGCTCCAGTACGGGGACCTGTCCTCGAAACCTTTTATTTTCCTGCCCGCGGCGGCCAGGCGCAGGTAGACACCGGTGACGGAGAACACCCCCTCCTCGCTGATCTCGGAAAAGATACTTGGCGAGATGACCTGGATGCCGCTGAAAGCGAAGGGCTTGAGCCCGGCGGCGGCCGTTTCCCCTTCCCGCCCCTTCAGGTCCATCCGCGCGTCGAAAAGCAAACGCCGCTTCGACGGGCGCTCGCGCACGGCTAGCGTAACCAGCGCGCCCGAGGCCAGATGCGCCGCGTAAAGCGCGCCCAGGTCCATTTCGGAATAGACGTCGGCGTTATAGGCGAAAAAAGGCGTCCCGTCGCTGAAAAAAGCCGCCGCTTTTTTCAGCCCGCCGCCGGTCTCCAGCGGGAAAGCCGCCTCGCGGGAAATTTCCACCTTCAGCCCGAAATTATCCTTCGCGCGCAGGAAGGCCTCTATCTTTTCGTGGAAATGGTGGGTGTTCACCACGAATTCTTTCACCCCGGCGGCGGCCAGGCGCCGCATAACCAGCTCCAGCAGGGGCGCGCCGTTCACGTCCAGCAGCGCCTTGGGGAGCTCGTAGGTGAGCGGGCGCAGGCGCGTGCCCAGCCCCGCGGCAAAGATCATGGCTTTCACTTGGCCAGCCCTGGGAATTCCCGGTGGGTCAGCTCCACGCGGGCGCCGTATTTGGCCTTAACGCGGGCGGCCAGCGCCTCGGCGCAATAGACGGAGCGATGTCTGCCGCCGGTGCAGCCGAAGTTCACCATCAGCGAAGTAAAGTTGCGCGAGAGATAATTCTCGACGCTCATATCGGTTATGGCGAAGACGCTGTCGAGATACCTGGCCACCTCCGGCTCTTTCTTCAGAAAATCTATTACCGGTTTATCCAGGCCGGTGAGGTTAGCGTAAGCCTCGTACCGCCCGGGGTTCGGCAACGCGCGGCAGTCGAACACAAAGCCGCCGCCGTGGCCTTTCTCGTCCAGCGGCAGTCCGTTCTTAAAAGAAAAGCTGGTAACACGTACTGTCAGCCCCAGCTTGGTCTTGCCGAACTGCCTAAGATAAGAGGAGGCGGCTATGCGCTTGAAGGCCGCCGTCAGTTCCGGCACTTTCACTTCCAGCTCGGTGTTGCGCAGCAGCCACTCTATGTTGCGCACCGCATAGGGCACGCTGTTGAGGAAATGGGTTTTTCCCTCGTAAAAACCGCGCAGGCCATAGGCGCCCATGGCCTGCATGATGCGGATGTAGACGAAGGCGTGGTAATGCCGCATGAAGGCCGCGGCCTTCAGGCCGGAGGCTTCCAGGTAATGCTTGCGCAGGGCGGAACGCGTCTCGGGCGACAGGTCCGCCTTGGCGTCGTAGAGCAGCGAGGCCAGGTCGTAATGAGGGGCGCCCTTACGCCCGCCCTGATAATCGATGAACCAGGGTTCGCCGTCCCGCAGCATGATATTGCGGCTCTGGAAGTCGCGGTAAAGGAAATAATCGGCCGGGGCCTCCAGCAGGAAATCGGTGAAGCGGACGAAGTCGTCCTCGAGTTTAGCCTCGTTGAACGGGATCTTGGCCAGCTTCAGAAAATAATATTTGAAATAATTCAGGTCCCACATTATGGACTGGCGGTCGAAACTGGCGCGCGGATAGCAGAACGAGAAGTCGAGACCGCGGCCCGCCTGCGCCTGAAAACGCGGCAGCCACTCAAGGACCTTCTTATACGCCGCCATGACCTGCGCGGGCAGCTCCGCTCCCTTTCTCTCGGCGCCGAGGTATTCAAAAAGCGTGGTGCTGCCCAGGTCCTCTTCCAGGTACACGCCCTGCGGCTGGTCCGCGGCGTAAATTTCCGGGACGGGAAGTTTCTCGGCGCGGAAATGCCGCGAGAACTCCAGGAAAGCCCTGTTCTCCAGTTTGTCGGGGCCGAAAGCCCCTATAACGGAACGGCCGGCGTCCTTCATGCGGAACAGCCGGCGGGCGGAACCGTCGGCCTTGAGCGGCTCGAACACCTCGGGCTCGAGGCCGAAAGTCTTTTTATAAAGCGCCCGCAGCGGGGCTTCCGGCTGGGGTTTCAGGGCGGCGGCTTCCTTTTCCGTATTCTTAAGCGGCATATAGCCTAATTATACAATGCTATGCAGGTGCCGTAATAGGCGCTATGCGTCTCAGACGGCCAATGCTATGCACGTGCAGTAATAGGCGCGGGGCCGCAGTGCCCAGGCAGGCCTGGGAAATATAACCCCGCCGGCCTGGGCCCTTTGCCTCTATGGCCGGCGCGGCCTAAAAGTTACCATTATAATATGAACGCGAAACTCATGCTGCCTTTTTTAATTTCCCTGACGCTGACCGGCGCGGCCAAGGCCGATGATTTCAGCGACCTCTACACCTCGCCGCTGCCCAGGCCGGAAGCGGCCGCACCGGCGGACAAACACGCCGTGGTCTACTTCCTGCGCGGCCTTGTGACCGTGCACCCGGAGAGAACCGTCCTCAATACCGAGGACGGGCGGGTCTTTATCCTGGAACTCTCCAAAGAACAGGCCGCGCAGTTCGACGACCGCACCGTTGAGATCTGGGGCAAGGCCGAGGCCTCCGACGACGTGGACACGATAAAAGTTTCAAGCATACAGGAGTATACCCCGGACCCCGCCGCCGCCGAGCCGCCTCCTCATAAAAGCAAGTTCCGCCCGGCGCGGTTCCTGGGCGTGGATGACGGGGCTCTGGAAGTGGCCGACCTCCGCTGGCTGGAACCGACGGCGGCCGCCCACGATTTCTCCTGGGTAGAGGCCTCCATCCGCCCGGAACTCATCAAGAACGTCTATTTCGTCACCAAAGTCCAGCCGCCCGGCATAGCGGGCCATTCGCTGCTCTTCTACGAATTCGGGGACGGCGGATTCACGGCCGCGGACGGACGGCGTTCAAAGGGTTTCTTCCTGTCGGTGGAGGCCTACGCCCGCGAAGGCCAGGCCTACTCGCTGCTAGCCGGCTTCAAGAAGACCTACAACATAATCTGGCTGCTGACGAATTTCGAGGACTACGCTATGGACAGCGCGGCTTTCGGCAAAGACTGGATGAATTTCTACCCGCTGCTCGCCGACAAGACCGGCCTGCAAAAAATGGTCCGCGACACGGTAGAGCAGGCCACGGTAAACCGCGACGGCGAGTGGTACCACTCCACCCGCAACAACTGCACCAACAACCTGGTAATGATGATCAACCACGGTCTGAGCGCGGACCGCCGGGTGAAGATGTGGACCATCCCCAACCTGATCTACAATTTTTACGCCACCACGCCGCCCATGGTGCCCGGCTACCTGGGCCGCAAAGGCGTGCTGGGGCCCAAAGCCTTCACCATAGACAACGGAAATTACCGGCAGTACCTGCCGCTGCCCACGCCGGCGGCCCCGGCGCCGGCCCTGTAAGAGAAAGGACCGATAAAAAAACCCCGGTGAGCCGGGGTTTTTTATTTTACGTCGCCGGCAGCCGCGGGACCGCTGACGAAAGAAACGCAATGCGCGTCGGATGAAGCGGAGGGGACCGGCCTGCGTACCTAAGCCCAAATAAGGCTTGAAAAGCAGTCAACTGGCTGTTATAATAGACATATGGGAAAGAAGAAAGCGTTTATTGCGTATCCGCTGGACTGGGTGTTTTCGACGCCTAGCCATGTGGCGCTGCTGCGGGCGCTTAAGGACAGCGCGGAAGGTATGAGCGGCAGGGCCGCCGCGCGCGCGGCGGGAATAAACCACCAGGCATGCCGCCAGGCGCTGGACAGGCTGGAAGCTATAGGCATTTTAATAAGGCAGGGTTCCGGCCATACACAGTTGGTTCGCCTCAATTTCGACCATGCTCTGGTCAAAGACGCGCTGTTGCCGCTGTTCCGGGCCGAAAAAAACTTTCAGGCGCTACTGCGCAATAGCATAAGCCACAGCCTGGGAAAAGATGCCAGAACAGCCACGCTTTTCGGCAGCGCCGCCAGGAAAGAAGACCGGCCAGGCAGCGATATCGACCTGCTACTGGTAACTGACAGCGCCACAAAATCCCCCCTGTCGGATAAAGCCCTGGAATTCGGCCGCGGCTTTACAAAGAAATACGGGATAAGACTTTCCCCCATCACCTATTCAACCTCGGAGGCAAGGGCGAAATACCGCAATGGCGACCCTTTGCTGAAAAACATTCTTTCGCACGGCATAGACCTCCTTGGCGAAAAACTAAAGGATGTGATCTTATGACGCCAAGACTTACAAAAAAGATCTCCGTGCCTAAATCGAAGAGATCCGACTACGCCATGGTCGGGGACAATTTTTACAAGGGCGCCGAGGTGGCCAGGGAATTTGAATACCACAATGCCGCCGGAGTGCTTATAGTGCACGCCGCCATAGCGTATACCGATGCGGTAACCATAAAATTCGGTGGCGTCAAAAGCAAAGGCGAAGACCACATGGCCGCGGCAGAACTTCTGCGGCAGGTGGTAGCCCTTGATGAAAAAGGCCTTGCCGGGGCGCGGCATTTGGAGCGGATAATAAACGAGAAGAACCGCGTCTCATACGAAGGCGAGATTTATACGCGCAAAGATGTCGATATGCTATGGAAACATCTTCTCCGCTACCGCGAGTGGGCGCGGTCAATGATAGAGGATTAACAATTGCAGGGAACATAAGCGCAGTTATCACTAGTTACCTGAAAACTTCTCCCTCCGCTGCCGCCG
The DNA here is from genome assembly GCA_001799795.1 of Elusimicrobia bacterium GWC2_61_19. Lineage (GTDB taxonomy): Bacteria > Elusimicrobiota > Elusimicrobia > Elusimicrobiales > UBA9959 > UBA9959. The sequence goes on along the minus strand of MGUD01000019.1, from coordinate 14,130 downwards.
GACTACTGCCCGCTCAGAGCGTTCACGGCGGCCTGCATTATTTCGAAGAACTTATCCTTTTCCAGGTTGTTCTTCTCGTCGTTCCAGGCGCCGGCCAGGCAATACCACTCGCCTTTTTTATTCTTGAGCAGCCAGGTCATGGCCAGCACGCCCGGCTCGCTGCCGCCTTTATAGCCGGCGTAGAGGAAGCCGCCTTCGGGCAGCTGCAGGCCGGGGTTCATGGCCAGTATATCCAGGGCGGCCTTGTCGTCCTTGTCGGCGAAATATTTCATCACGCGGCACAGGTCGGCCGGGGAGGCCGGCCATTCTATTTTATCTATCCCGAAAGGGCTGGCCCTGACGGCCGCGGCCGAAAGAGGCGCCGCGCGCAGGTCCTCCAGAAAGCCGTATTTCTCATCGGCCGGCAGGTTCATATATTTCAAGGCGGTCCCGCTGTCGGCCTTAAGGCGGAACACCTCCGAGGTTTTCAGGAAGGGCCGCAGCAGGGCGGGGCTGGAGTGCCCCAGCGCCGGCAGCGCGGCTTCTATATTGCGGCGCCCCACTCCGGCGATCAGCGTGTCCGAGGCCGTATTGTCGCTGGCGGAGATCATCATGGCGGCCAGCGTGTGCGCCGTCAAAGGGGAGCCGTCGGGCCACTCCTGCAGGCGGCCGGAAGGCAGGGATTTTTCCTCTTCTTTCAGCCGGAAGACCTTTGTCCAGGGCACTTTGTTTTCCAGCAGCGCGCCGAGCACGTAAAGCTTAAAGGCGGAACCGACGGCGAAATAGGCGTTCTCGTTCAAGGCCTCCAGCGTTTCCGGTTTCTCGCCGTAGCGCAGGACCAGCAGCCCGGTTTTGCCGGGCAGCGCCGCCAGGGCCCGGCGGGTCTCGGCGATGGGCACGTCCTTTTTGTAGGCGACACCGAAAAAGATACCGTCCACGCGGCCCGTCGCCGGGTTTACGGAAATCGCGGCGGGCAGCCTGTAACCTTTTTCGGTCTCGAACAGGAAATGCCCGGAGAAAGCCGTGTCCGAACTTACCAGCAGCTCCGCCGTGACCCGGCCGTCGGCCTTGTAGATCCCGGAGAGCACTTCCGCCAGTTTTTCCGCGGAGATATGGCGAAATAGGCTTTTGTCATAGGTCTCCTCCAGGCCGGCCGGTTTTCCGGCGATGCCGGCGGCGACCTCGGCGGCGGCCTTCTCCAGGCCGCCGGCGGCCGCGGCAAAGGCCGGCGCCCGTGAAAGCAAGAGAACGAGAGACAGAACGATAAATTTCATAAGTAGCTCCATGACGCGCAAACCAGCCCGCTAAATTATACAATTACTCAATTCGCGGCAGGAGGGCACATGGACCTTGTACTGAAAGAAGTAAAAGACGGTATCGGCGTACTGACGCTAAACAACCCGGCCAGGCGCAACGCCCTCAGCCTGGAGCTCTGCGGCGAGATCTCAAGCGCGCTGGAAGATTTCAAGGCCAAAAAAATACCCGTTATAATCCTACGCGCCGAAAAGAACGCCAGGGTGTGGTCGGCCGGGCACGACATAACCCAACTGCCCAAAGTGCACCACGACCCGCTGGCCTACGACAGCCCGATGGAAGTGGCTTTCCGCGCCATCCAGTCCTATCCGGGCCCGGTCATCGCCATGATCCAGGGCAGCGTCTGGGGCGGCGCCACCGACCTGGCCGTCACCTGCGACCTGGCTGTCGGCGACGAGACGTCCACCTTCGCCATCACGCCGGTAAAAATGGGCCTGCCGTACAACGCCTCCGGCATCATGCACTTCATCAACCGCGTGGGCAGCAACATCGCCAAGGAGATGTTCTTTACGGCCGAACCGGTAAAGGCGGAAAGGGCGTACCATTTCGGCATACTCAACCACCTGATAAGCTCCAGGGAAATAGAGGAGTTCACTTTTGGCCTGGCCCGCACCATTGCCGGCAACTCGCCCCTGGCCGTGTCCGTGGTTAAAGAGCAGTTCAGGATACTTTCCGAAGCCCACCCCATAAGCCCGGAGGCCTTCGAGCGCATACAGGCGCTGCGCCGCAAAGTCTATAACAGCGGCGACTACGAGGAAGGCATAAAGGCCTTCATGGAAAAACGCAAGCCGCGCTTTAAAGGCGATTAAGAGTAACTTTGGGCAAGATGCGGTTCAGAACTTATTTAAATTTAGTATATTTGTCAGACGGCCGAGGGGCCGGCTGACAGAATGTTGCAGGAAAGGGGTATGGGTGCCCGTACATATGCGGGCGGCGGCATGTTCGACTACAATACGAAGAAGCTTGTTCTCTGGGTCCTGAAGGAATTCCGGGCCCAGCTGCTGCTTGCCGCGGCCGGCGCGCTGGCGGCCGGCTACGCCTTCGGCTGCTTCAGCAAGACGCACGTGTCCAATAACGCCCTGGTGTCGGTTTTCGATCTGAACGCCGCCCCGGCCAGGTATAATACCCGCAACATCTGCGTCAGGGGCACCATACTTAACCTGAAGGACGCCGGCGCCGAGCCGTCGGACCTGCCCTACGCCATCTTCAGCCTTAAGGAAACCAGAACCGCCGGGGACTACGACTTCGTGAACATCATCTCGTTCAAAGAGCGGGAGGCAGCGCCCTCCGGCCTGGTGCTGGCCTGCGGTGTTTTCAGCGAGCTGAAACAGGTGGGCAAAGATACCTACCACAACGTGCTCTTCCTGAACCGCTTCCAGAGCCAGGAGAGCGGGAAACTGCAGGGGCCGCTGCGCGGGCCGCGCAGGAGCAGGGCTTTTTAAACCGCCATGATAAGCGAAACCAAACGAGACCTTTTAGCCTGGTTCTTCGGGCACTTCTGGGGCCAGTGCGCGGGCGTGCTGGCCGGGCTGTGCCTGCTGGGCTTCCTGCTGGGGCTTTGCAGGCTGCCCTCCTCCAAACGCCATAACATGCCGGTTTCCGTGATGGAACTGAACAGGGTCCCCGGCAAATACGAAGCGCGGTCGGTCTGCGTGACCGGCGAAGTGCTGGACCTGCGGATAGAGGACAACAGGCTGGTGCGCCCATACACCGTTTTCAGTCTGAAGGAAACGTCGCCCGACGGCAGCTACGACTTTATAAACGTCATCTCCCTGCGCCTGCCGACCTTCGGAAAGGGAGCGCACGCCACGGTCTGCGGCTTTTTCAACACCGTAAAGCAGGTTGGCAAGGACACCTATTACAACTCCATCCTGATGAACCGCTTCGACGAAGAGAAATAGGGCCGAAGGGCCCTTGAAATATTCCCTTTCAGGGGCTACAGTATTACTGAACCATGAGCCCCGCCCAAGTATAAACAACTTGCAGAGCGGGACCCGGTAAGGGCGGGCCGAACGCGACCTGCCCTCCTTTTTTTATCCGGAAGGCCGCCCGTAAAAAGACTACCCAAAGGGCCCTTGATATTTTGCGTTTTGGGAGCTATAGTATATTAGCGGAGAGGGTCTCCTCCGGGTAGCGGTCGGCGAGGGGTAATGCAGTGCGGTGGCAGCGCAGTTGCGGCGCGGTCGTGGTGCGGTTGAGACCAACAGAGGGCGGGCCATAAGGCCCGCCCCGCTTTTTTATGCCGCGGCTTTATTGTTTATCGCAGGCGTAATTAGAGGTTTCTTTGGAGATCCTGACGTCATGGACGTGGCTTTCGCGCAGGCCGGCGTTGGAGATGCGGATGAAGCGCGCTTTTTTGGCGAGCTGCGCCAGGTCTTTACAGCCGCAGTAGCCCAGCCCGGCGCGCAACCCGCCGGTGAGCTGGTGCAGGATGCCGGCGACAGCGCCCTTGTACGGCACCCGCCCCTCTACGCCCTCGGGCACCAGCTTCCGCTTTTCCACGCCCTGCTGGCCGTAGCGGTCCTTGGACCCGGCCTCCATGGCGCCCACCGAGCCCATGCCGCGGTAAGATTTATATTTGCGTCCCTGGAGGACGATAACATCCCCGGGGGCTTCGTCTGTGCCGGCCAGCAGCGTGCCCAGCATGACGCAGCTTGCGCCGGCGGCGACGGCTTTGGTGATGTCACCGGAAAACTTTATACCGCCGTCGGCTATCACGGGAATGCGGCGCCGGGCGGCGGCCCGGGCGCAGTCCTTTATGGCGGTCAGCTGCGGCACGCCTACGCCCGAAATTATGCGGGTGGTGCAGATGGAGCCCGGGCCTATGCCGACCTTTATGGCGTCGGCGCCGGCCTTTACCAGGTCCAGCGCGCCCTGGTAAGTGGCCACATTACCGGCGATCACTTCCACTTTAAAACGGCGCTTTACGGCCTTAAGAGTTTTCAGGACGGCCGCAGAATGCCCGTGCGCCGTGTCCAGCGCTATCACGTCGGCACCGGCGGCCACAAGTTCGGCGGCGCGCTCCACGGCGTCGCTGCCGGCGCCTATCGCCGCTCCCACCCGCAGGCGGCCGGCCTTGTCTTTGCAGGCATTGGGATATTTTTTTGCGTCGGCTTTTTTCACTCTGGCGACTTCCAGCGCCTGCAGGTGCGCGGGCATGGCGCGGTGTATTATGCCTATGCCCCCCTCGCGCGCCATGGCTATGGCCAGCGTGCTGCCGGTGACGGTGTCCATGGCTGCGGAAATGAGGGGGATGTTAAGAGTTATTTTGGCGGTCAGCCTGGCCCGCACCCCGGTCTCCCCCGGCAGCACCGAAGACTTGGCCGGCAGCAGCAGCACGTCGTCGAAAGTTAACCCCGACCGAATATTATCCTGAAGCATTTGATACCTCTTTTAGGAACCGGTTCTATCGCTATTCCCACTCTATAGTGGCTGGGGGTTTGGAGGTGATGTCGTAGACCACGCGGTTGACGCCGCGCACCTCGCTGACTATGCGCGAGGAGATCTTGTGCAGCAGGCCGTGCGGCAGCTTGGACCAGTCCGCCGTCATGCCGTCCACGGAGCTTACGCAGCGCAGGGCGATGGTGTACTCGTAGGAACGCTCGTCGCCCATTACGCCCACCGACCGCACCGGCAGCAGCACGCAGAAAGCCTGCCAGATCCTGGCGTACCAGCCGGCCGCCTGTATTTCTTCGCGCATGACGCGGTCGGCCGAACGCAGGATCTTAAGCCGTTCAGGCGTCACTTCTCCCAGCACCCTGATGGCCAGCCCCGGCCCGGGGAAAGGATGCTGCATCAGCACCGCCTCCGGCATTTTCAGGCTGCGGCCCAGCTCGCGCACCTCGTCCTTAAAGAAATATCTCAGCGGCTCGATAAGCCCCATCTTCATTTTAGCCGGCAGGCCGCCCACATTATGGTGGCTCTTTATAACGGCCGAGGGGCCTTTCACTGAAACCGACTCTATCACGTCGGGATAAAGCGTGCCCTGCAGCAGAAAGGCGGCGTCCGGTATCTTTTTGGCTTCCTTATCGAACACCTCTATAAAAGTGTGGCCGATTATTTTCCTTTTCCTTTCGGGCGAGGTCACGCCTTTGAGCCGCCCCAGGAACAGGGCCGAGGCGTCGGCTATCTTAAGGCCGTAGCCGAACTTATCGCGGAACACGGCCAGCATCCGCTCGCGGTCGCCGTGGCGCAGCAGCCCGGTGTCCACAAAAATGCAGCGCAGTTTTTTTCCTATGGCTTTATGCGCCAGCACCGCGGCCACCGAGGAATCCACCCCGCCGGAAAGCCCGCAGATGACGGAATGGCCGCCCGCGGCCTTCTTAATTCCGGCTATGCTTTCAGAAAGGAAAGAGGCGGGCGTCCAGCGTTCCTTATAATTGCAGATGCCGCGCGCGAAATTCTCCAGCATTTTGGCGCCTTGTTCGGTATGGTGCACTTCCGGGTGGAACTGCAGGGCGTAAAGGCCCAGCTCCGGGTTCTCCATGGCGGAGATATCGGAACCGCCCGCCCTGGCCGTCACATGGAAACCGGCCGGAACTTTTTTAACCTCGTCCCCGTGGCTCATCCAGACGCTGACGCTCCCGTTAATGCCTTTGAACAGGCGGGACCCCTTCAGTATCTTAAGACCGCTGAGCCCGTATTCGCGGGCGGCCGCCTTGGCGACTTTTCCGCCGTACTCATGCGCCAGCAACTGCATGCCGTAGCAGACCCCCAGCACGGGGAGTCCCAGGCTGAAGACGGCGGGATCGGGCCTGGGCGCGGCCTTGTCGTAAACGCTGGACGGCCCGCCGGAAAGTATGAGCCCGCGCGGGCTGCGCGAAAGGATCTCCTCCACCGGCGCGTTGAAGGGCAGTATCTCGCAGTAAACCCGCGCGCTTCTCAACCGCCGCGCTATCAGCTGCGTATACTGGCTGCCGAAATCCAGAATAAGAATTTTATCCATAAATTGTTTATCAGGCGAAGCGGCGCAGGAAGGCGGCGCAAAACCTGTCCAGACTGGCCTTTGCCTGCACCGTGCGGCGGGCGGCCGCGCCTATTTTTTTCAGCCGCGCGGGGGATAGCGCCGCTATGCGCCTGAGCCCGGAGGCCACCGAGGCGGGCGTGAGTTTCACGTAGAAGAAACCGTTGACCCCGTCCCTAATAAAACGCCGCATGTACGGCGTGCGGCGGGTCAGCACCGGGCGGCCCATGGCCATGCTGAGGAAAGCGATGGAATTACCGGCCGACCCGTTGATATGCGCGTCGCTCACCGGGATGACCACCGCGCGCGCCCTTTCCACGGCGTCTTTCAGATTATGCAGGTTCTTCGCCAGCGGCAGATACTCGCAAGCGCGCGGCAGGCGGCCCGGCTTGGCGTCGCTGAATATCTTTACGCCGAAACCGGCGCTCTTGGCGCCGGCGGCCAGCGCCGCATAATCGCGCCCGGCCGAACCGGCCGAAAAAGCGTAGCCGCCCGCGGGCGCGCCGGACGGGCTGTAATAAACGCAATCGGAGGCGTAGCCGCGTTCGAGCAGCCGGCCGCCGGCCAGCCCCATCTCCGCCCAAAGGCCGCGGTCGTCGGACTCCAGCATATAGCCCGCGCTCAGCCCGCCCAGCGCGCGGTACCTGCGCGCCAGGTCCGCCGTAAAATTATGGCCCAGCATGGGGATAAGGTGGTTGGCGATAAATAACTTTTCCGCCGCCGGCGCCTGCCGCGCCAGCCAGAGGAAAGCCGGCGCGCAGCGCGCCCTTTTAGGAAAATCCAGCAGCACTATTTTATCGTAACGGCCGCAGGCCTTCTTGAGAGCTTCCAGCCCCGCATAACGCCAGCGCCGCCCCCCGGGCGGCACAGGGGCTCCGATAAAATCATAAGCGAAGTCGAAGTCGTGAACTATGTCCAGCGCAGTACCGCGCCGGCGCGCCAGGGCGCGCACGAAGGCCCGTTCGAAATGCAGGTTTTCGGGACACTCGGCGAAATTGACCAGCAGCAGGCGCTTCATCCTGAAATTTTACAATAAAAGAGGAGGCCGGGCCCCGCAACGAGGCCCGGCCTTACCGCGCGCGCCTGAGCAGCGCTACTTTACGCCGTAAAGATAGGTCACGAAGTCGTGCCAGCCGGTAGCTTTGGAGAACTCGAAGTCCTGATACTTATTCTCGAAGATCCCCTCCAGCTTGGCCTGGTCTATCTTATCTATGACCGGCGGCAGGTACACCGAGATACCGTGCGTATCCTTGAAGTCGCGCCCGGTCCGGTCCTTGTCGAAGTAATTATTGCGGATCACCAGGTCCTTGGCGATGAAAGCGCGCAGCGCGGCCGATTTGGCCTTAAGGTCTTCCGCGGCGGGGCCGGTGGCCGTCATGGCGCCCTCCAGCAGCTCCAGGTAGTTGTACAGGTCGCCGTAGAAGGAGATCTGCTTCTGGGGATCGCTCGTCTCCCCTATCATGTCGAAGCGCATCACGCCGGCGCGGGCGGCTTTCAGCGCGGCCGTGTCGTTGACTTCCTTTGCGGCGGCGGCCACCGCCTTCAGGCGGGTTTCAAGCTCGGCCGCCTTGGCGACGCGCACCGCGGAGAGCTGCGCCCCGCGCTTTACGGCCACCTCATAGAACATCTTGTAGGCCTCCACCATCACGCCGCCCAGTTTCTCGGCGCCCATGCCGGGCTCTTTCACCAGGGCCGCGAGGAACACATGGTACGGGTAGCCCACCCCGGGGATGGTCTCCTCGGACCCCACCATCACGCTGGCGTTCCCCTTCACCTCGCTCAAGACCTCGCCCATTTCCATCAGGCAGGCGTCGAAAGCCAGGACGTCCACCCCGCCGGCCTCTTTAACTATGGCGCCGATCTCGCGGGTGCGGATGTAGTTGCCGGTCTCGTCGTCGAAAGAGATGCCTTTTTGGCCGGCGGGCTTGGGGTCCATACGCGGGTCCATCCAGCCGCTGCCGTGGTCCCAAAGTATCAGCAGGTATTTCTGGGCCGGGTAATTTTTCTTGGCCCACTTGACGAAATCCACCGCGCGCTTATAGTCGCCCATGTCCACTTTCTCCGTGGTCATCACCACCGGCGACTTGATCTTCTCCATGTCGGCGTCTTTTTTTACGTAAATGCGGCGCGAACCCGTCCAATCTCCGTCGGCGGTGTCGTCGCTGAGCTGCCCCTTCATGCGGCCCAGTTCGGCCACGATATTTATGTCTTTGCCGGACCCGACCATTTCCATCATGTTCAGGTTCAGCAGGCCGGCGGACTCCAGGTCGTTCTTGCCGTTCACAAAGACCATCACGGTCCATTTCTTTTTTTGAGCCCTGGTGTCGCTGCCGTTAAAAAAAGGGAACAAGACGGGGAAGATGGACTTATCGGCGGCAGGCGCCGGCACGGCCTGCGAGTCGGCGCTATACGTGTCGCCGGCGAAATCAACGCTGAGCGCCGAGGCCTCGTAGGCGGACCAGGGGGCCGCCAGCAGCAGGAGAGAGAGTAAGATCTTCAGCATAGAACCTCCGGGGTGTCGATCACGAAAATATTATAGCAGACCCGGTTGACATGTCAAGGGCCAGCCGATTTTTCAAGACCCGGCCCAAAGGGCCCAGGCCCCGTAGGCCCAAAGCCGCGGAACAAAGGGGCCCTGCGTCCGTTGTGGTCCCCCGGGTTTTGTGGCAGAATATAGATAGCTAATCAGCCGGAGGTAATACCGAATGAAAAAGATAACCAATATAGCCGCTGCCGCGCTACTCTCGTTTACGGGCGCCGTTTCCGCCATAGCCGCGGACAACCTTGCCCTGTCGAACGCGGGCCTTTCGCTCTCCGGCATAGAAACCCCCTCTCCCAAAACCCCGAAGAACAACCAGTGGCTGACGCTGCGCAAGATCACCGTCAACACCGCCCAGCCCGATATGGACGACACCCTTATGGGCCTGGTGGAACACGGCCAGGACATCGAAAAGGTCGTGAAAGAACTGAACGACAACGGCTTTAAAGCCGCGCCTTTCCAGGACAACCTTGGCGGCTACATGGTAATGGTGGACGTGGCCGGCCTGAACGCAGCCGATTACGCCGTAGGCCTGGCCCGTTATTACTACATAACCGAGGTCCAAGTCAGCCGGAAAGTGCACAACGCGCTCTTCGGCCTGAACAACTAAGCCCGCTTTATACGGCAAAAAAGCCCCCGGCCTCCGGGGGCTTTTTATTTGTTTCCCGCGGCGGCCATTGGAATTCCGATTAATAATATATAATGTAGTTACTATGAAGCATATCCTACTGGCGGCGTTCTTTTCCGCTTTTTTTGCGGCCGACTCCTCAGCGGGCTGGTGGGCGGAAAACGACTACACCACCGGTTCCAACGGCCTAAAAAAGGACTCCCTCACCGTGTTCACAAATGTGACCCCGCACGCGGTGCTGGGCATGAATGCCGCGTTCTACCGGGACACCGCCGCCTACCGCGACAAGGTCTACTCTTTTCGCCTGCCCCTGATGTATTCCGGCGACACGTTTTTCATATCGCTGAAGCCCTTTATCTACCCGGTCCAGGAGCAGACCCGCTCCGGAGCGGCCGGCGGAAAATTTTACCTACTCACCTCGGCCAAAGCCCGGGAGGATGAAAGCTACCTGCACCTGGTCCTGTCCGGGGCCTGGGCCAGCCAGCGCGCCCGCACGCTCGAGAACGGCGTCATGGATAAGAAGACGTTCTCGGAAACTGCCCTTGAGCTTCAGGTGGAGAAATCATATTTCGGCCAGTTCTTTTTTCAGCTATCCGGCGCTGGCTTCATAAAGCCGAACGGCGTATCCAACGCCACCCTGGTGACGCCTGCGCTGGACCATTCCGAGCTGGCCTACCTGGGCACCTTCCGTACCGTGACCGCCCTACCCGAATGGACCCTGTCCGCGCAGGTGGCGCGCAACATGAAGCCCGATTTTGACAGCCACATTTACGCGGGATATAGTAAAATATCCTACAGAAGCGCGAGGGCGGCCAACTCCGGTATCGCGGGCCTGAAACTGGGCCTCACCGAAAGGTCGACGCTGGATTTGGCCTACAACCTCTACAAAGAGGAAGGCTCGGTGTGGAAAAATTATTATAAAATACTTCTGCAAGTATTTTTCTAACACGGGGACAAGATGATAACGCAGTCGCAGGAAAGCCTTGAAATGCTGGTGATGGTATCACGGCTGCTTTCCTCAAAACTCGACATTTCAGAGCTGCTGACCACCATCATGCGCCTGGCTTCGCGCGTGGTGGGGGCGGAGCGCGCCTCCCTGTATTTGCTCGACGAGAAAACCCAGGAGCTCTACTTCGACGTGGCCCTGGGCCTGCCCGAAGACGTGCAGAAGATGCGTTTCAAACTGGGCGAAGGCATCGCGGGTACCTGCGCCAAAGAAAGCCGTTCCATCATAATCAATGACGTGGCCTCCGACCCCCGTCATTCCAAAAAAGCCGATTCCAAGAGCGGCTACGTCACGCGCTCGCTCCTGACCTGCCCCATGATCATAAAGGGCAAGGCCATCGGCGTGGTACAGGCCATCAACAAGACCGACGGCGATTTCTCGGAAACCGACAAGAACTCTTTCGAAGCTTTCGCCTCACAGGCCGCCATCGCCATAGAGAACTCCCGGCTGTTCTCCTCCGTCAAGGAAGAGAAGCGCAAGATGGAGATAGTTTTCAAGCGCATCAAGGAAGGGGCCATCCTTACCGACGTAGCCGGCGAGATCATAATCCTCAACAGCTCGGCCAAGGTTTACCTCGAGCACGAAAAATACAAATTCGACAACATCAAGAACGCCTTCGCCGATTATGTGGCCAAGCCGGGCGTGGAGGCGGTGCTGGCCAACGAGGACCCGGTCTGCCGCTTCGAACTGTACAGGGAGAAGCCCAAGAAGTTCTTCCTGGACTGCTCCGCCATAAGACTTTTCAAGGAAGACAAGGACGGCAACTCCACCGCGGAAGGCCGCCTCTGGATACTCACGGACGTGACCGCCCAGCGCATCGAAGAACGCATGGCCCGCAACTTCCTGTCGCTGATCTCCCACAAATTCAAAACCCCGCTGGCCTGCATCAACGGCTACGCACAGATCCTCAAGGACGAGGCCGCCTCCAAGGAAATGCCGGAGCTGATAACGAAGTCCTCGGACACCATCTACGGGCAGGGCCTGAAACTGAACGCGCTGGTGGAAAGCCTCCTGGACTTCGTCACCACAGACAGCCTGGACGCCTCTTCCCTGGAAAAAATAGATTTCGACGCCGCGGATTTCCTCAACGAAATAGCCGAGGACATGAAAGAACGCCTCAAGGGCACCGCGGGCCTGAGCATCAAGATAGCCGCGCCGGAGCAGGTCAGGGTAAAGGCCGACCGCAAGCTGCTGGCGGGAGCCATGCGCAGCCTGATAGAGAACGCCGTGAAGTTCAACCCGGCGCAGGACAAGCTGGTCATCCTCTCCGCGCAGGCGCGCGACAGCCACGCGCTGCTCTCGGTCGGGGACAACGGCCCCGGCATCCCCGGCGAAGAGCTGGAGAACATTTTCCACAAGTTCTACCAGGTTGAGGCGGCTTTCACCGGTCAGGTGGAAGGCTGGGGCCTCGGCCTCGCGCTGGTAAAGAAGATAGCCGAAGTGCACGGCGGACGCGTCTTCGCCAAGTCTCAGCTGCAGAAGGGCTCCGCTTTCACCCTGGCCCTGCCCAACAACTAGACAGTTTAACCCGCAAATAAGAGAGGCCGGCTTTATTAAGCCGGCCTCTCTTTTATTGCGCCGAGTTGCTGTTTATTTCACTTCTATCTTATCCGTAGAGTCCTTCTTAACTTTCTCCCCGGTGGAGGTGCCGCCGATGCGGTGGAAGCTCCAGTGCAGGTAATACTTCTTGGGGCCGCGATTAAGCGGGAAGGGATCGGCGGGCTGTACGACATGGGTTTTGTCCAGTTCCCCCTCGGAGAAGTTAAGTTCATAGCCGGCGGCCGTGTCGAAGGTGAACTCTTTCTCGCCTTTTAAGCTGTTGAAGAACAGGAACCCGTCCTTGTACAGCTCCACCTTTATGGCGACCTTCTCGCCGGCGTATTCCTGCGCCCAGCGCTCGGCAACCTTGAAGGTGAACCTGCCGTCGGCGAAGGAGAACGCGCCCGCCGACAGACCGTTACGGTCGGGGGCGGTAGGGACTTTGTACCTGGGAGTCAGCTCATAGCGCACGTCATACTGGCCCATCTCGCTGATGTCATAAGAGTAGGCGGCCTCGCGGGTGCGCATGTCGACGCGGGGGCCCTCTATGCAGACCTCGAACGAGTCGTTCTCCCAGGGCAGCAGCTGGCGCGGCGCCATGCTGAGCTGCACGGTGCGGCGGAACACATCGTGGGGGCGCTCCATGCACTGCATCCCTTTCTCATTAAGCTTGGGGGGATGACCGGGGTGGCCGGGCTGGGGAGGCGGAGGAGGGTCGGGCACATAATGACATTCCTCTACATATTCGACGCTTTCAAGCCGAACTCTGTCGGACAGCATCGAGCCGGCAGAAGGGCCGAAGGAGAAGTTGTGGCAGTCACGGCTATACCTTATATGATGAGGCGATTGGCCGGGGTAGTTGTAGAAGTTACCGTTATCCCACTGGCCGGGGTTGTGGTCGTAGCCGATCTGGCCCGGGTAGGGCATGTCCAGCGTAACGGCCTGCTCTATGGCCTTGGAAACGTCCGTACCCTTGTCGAAGTCGACATCAGCCGCACTGGCGGCCCCCGTCATACCGAGACAAACTAACGCCGCGATAAGTTTATTATTCATTAATTCCCTCCTAGACGGACCCTGTGCATAAAGCGGCACCAGGCCTTACCATAGTATAGGAGAGAATTAATATTTATATAAGAGTCCAAAGACCCTTGAACGGGAAGGCATTTGACCCACCAGTCATAGGCCCGGAAGACCTATGACCGCCGGAATTGTAGGGAACATAAGATGTTATGTATACCCCAAGCCCGCCGCCTCCTTAAATTTATCCGGAACGGAGCGGGCGCAGGACGAACAATACGCCGGGGAAAGGGCAACTTACGATAATGCGAAATTCAAAGGGACAAGCGGGTCCAGGCGGACCTTTATCTGATTCAGGACATAAGCGTTGAACTCGGCTATGCCGCTGTTGCGCTTGCTTTTACCCACCGTCATTATCACCCTCACAGCCGCGTCCTCCAGGCTTACGCTGGCAAGGGCCAGGTTGGCCATGTAATTATATATCCTGCCTTTTTTCCGGAGAGAAGCCCCTGCAGACGGATATCTTGTCGAGCGTTGCGGAATAGACACTGAAGTCGGTCTTCCCGACTTTCCGGAAGAAATACTCCTTCAATTCCTGAGGCAGCACATTCCCTTTAAGTTCTGCAATGAGGAAGCCGGGAGCTTGCGCCTTACGGCTTCTTTTACGCTTTTTGCCAGCGCGCGGTCATTGTCGCGGCCGCGAACCGACAGAACGCAGATGGTAAAGAAATGGCCGGGCTTCTTATTTATGAAGTCAAAGCCGAGGTCCCCGCTTTCGTCCAGATATAGATAAAGCATAGTACATCCCCTGCAGCATAAATAGCTTAGCAGGCCGCCCCGACAGCGGTCTGTCGGGGTGGAAAGGTTGGGAGAAAAGCCAGGGCCCGGCTGCGTCAGCGCGCAACCGGGCCCCGAAATAAGCCGCTTCGGCTCACAGCTGGTCGAACATGTAGCGGCGGGTGAGGAAGCTGAGTGGGTTGGGGACCACGCCCAGCTGGGCGGCGCCGGTCACGGGAGTGGCGGAGCGCAGGTCGTTCTGAAAAGTCGCCTCCATTTTGGAGGTGAACTGGCGGTCCAGCACGTGCAGGTTAACTTCGCGCTCGTGGCGGATGCTCTTGGGGTGGAAGTTGTAGGAACCCACCGTG
>MGUD01000018.1 GCA_001799795.1 Elusimicrobia bacterium GWC2_61_19 | reverse complement strand
ACATCTCGCGGATAAGATCGGCCTACCGCTTCCAAAGACGGCAGGGGAGCCGCATAGTGGCCGGCGAGCGGCCACCCTGCGGGAGCGAGCGGAGCGAAGGCGCGTAGTGCCGCGTGGAGCGAAGCGACACTTTCTTGCCCGCGAGCGGCTTCTCGCGGGTAAGATCAGGCATACAATGTTTTGAGGAACTTATAGAGAGTACGGTTGAATTGAATCCACAGCTCATCCGAAAGTGAGTATGCAGACTCGCTTGGACGAGGGTGCCGCCCCGCCGCTAAGGTCGGCCGATTTTGAATTTTCCGGTTTCTGCATTTGTTTTGCCTTAAAAAATATTTTCTGCTGAACCATTTTGTTGACGTCAACAAAATGGTCCTGTAAAGTGGCGGTCTTCTATTGTTCTTTCGACCGCTTCTTTTTATTTAACTCCAATTCTTCCACCGCAAGGTCGAAGTCCGAGACCATCTTTTTGTTGGGGACGTAGGGGACGCTGCTTCCTAACTTCCTAATTATCACTCCCGCGATAAATGGCGCAGGTTAGGAAGAAATTAATATCCTGCAAAGGCGTTAGCCGGCCGGGGCCGCGGTTTTGCGGCCCTGGCCGGTTCTATTCTCCCCTGGCTCGCTTATTCCTTTACCTGGGTGGCAAGGAAGACCGGCAGGGTCATCTGGCTTACCTGGTCCTGCAGTTCCTCTATTTCGTCTATATGGGCGTCTTCGTCGTTGAGTATCCCCTGCAGGAAGTCGCGCGTGGCGTAGTCCTTTACCTCGCCCGCCTGAATTATGGCGTCGTTGTACGCCTTTATGGCGCCCGCCTCGGCGGCGTGGTCGTTAACCAGCTGCTTGGGCACGTCGGCGCCTATCGAGATCTTATTCAGGACGCTTACGGTGGGCAGGCCTTCCAGGAAAAGTATGCGCCCGATTAGTTTCTCCGCGTGCTTCATCTCGGTGATGGCCCGTTTCTCTAAATGCTTGTGCAGCTTGGCGTAGCCCCAGTTGCCGCACATTTCGGAATGCACCATGTACTGGTTGATGGCCGTAAGCTCGTCGGCCAACAGTGAATTCAGCGTCTTTATCAGTTCTGTATCGCCTTTCATTTATCGCACCTCTCGTTATTTTATTTTTCTATCCGTCTCAAAGCCGGCCGGAAGGGGCCAGCCGCAGCCCCTTCCTTAGCCGGGCAGCGGAGTTCGTTACTTCGGCCAGCGCTTGTCCACCTCGTCCCAGTTTATCACCATGAAAAAGGCTTCGATGTACTTGGCCTTGTCCAGCTGATAGTCGGTCAGATAGGCGTGCTCGAATACGTCCATTATCAGCAGCGGTGTGCAGCCGGCCAGGTGGCCGCCGTCGTGCTCGTTTATCCAGGCGTTGAACAGCCTGCCGGAGGTGTTGTCCCGGTATAGGACCGTCCAGCCGACGCCGCGCATAAGGCCGGTGGCCGTGAAGTCCTTTTTCCAGGCCTCGAAACTTCCGAAGTCGTCCTGGATGGCCTTGTGTATCCGGCTGCTCTGCCTGGCTATGCCGCTTCCGCCGAGGTTGTCGAAATACAGCTCGTGCAGGCGCATGCCGTTGAACTCCCAGCCGAAACGCCGTTTGAGCTCAGCGTACTCCGGGTTTTTCTCTTTGCCTTCGGCGAGCATGGCCGCAAGTTTCTCTGCCAGGGCATTCGTGTTGTTCACGTAGCCCTGGTAGAGCTTAATGTGGTTGGCTATCAACTGGCTGCTGAAGCCGGGCATTCCGGAGAGGTCCGGATATTGCGCCGCCTTGTAGGTTTGCATTGTTTGCTGCATGTTTCCCCCCATGTTTTCAGTCTGCTGGGCGCGCGCGGCAACGGCGTACAGAAACCCCGCCGCTACAGCGAGCGCGATCACGTTATTCTTCATGACTTCCCCCTAACCGAGAATTCGTTCCGCCTGGCTCCTAGCGGAAATCCGCCAGGGCCGGGTTTATGTCGACGTTGCTTATGTCGGCGTCCACCAGCGGCGGCATGCCGTCCAGGCCGCTGAGCTCCCCGTAGGAGGGTTTTGCGCCGCTGTAGATCACGCCTATGGGCAGGCGTTCCCGCTGGGCCGCCAGCGCCATGGCGGCGGTTTTGTCGGCCGCGTCGTGTTCCGGTCCTACCTTATAAACCCGCCGCGCGTACCATTCGTAGGTGTTCAGTTTGTTGAACGATACGCAGGGCTGGAAAACGTCTATAAGCGAAAAGCCCTTGTGCCTTATTCCGGCCAGGATAAGTTCCGTTAAATGTTCCCTTTCGGCCGCGTAGCCGCGGGCCACAAAGCCGCAGCCCAGCGCCAGCGCCGTTTCCAGCGGCGGGAACGGGGCCAGTATCACCCCGCCGGGCTGTATCTTTGTCTTCATGCCCGGCTCCGAAGTGGGAGAGGCCTGCCCCTTGGTGAGGCCGTAGATCTGGTTGTCGTGCACTATCACCGTTATGTCCACGTTGCGCCGGATATTGTGGAGGAAGTGGTTGCCGCCCTCGCCGTAGCAGTCGCCGTCGCCCGTTGTTACTATTACGGTCAGTTCGCGGTTGGCTATTTTCGCGGCCGCGGCCGCGGGCAAAGCCCTGCCGTGCAGGCCGTTGAAAAAGTTGGCCTTTATATAATGCGGCATTTTCGCCGCCTGGCCTATGCCGGAAACCAGCAGCAGTTGGCGCGGTTCTTTACCGAGTTGCGCCAGGGCGGCTTTCAGCGCGGCTTGAACGCCGAAGTTCCCGCAGCCCGGGCACCAGGCCACCGGATCGGCGGAATTAAAATCATTAGGCTCCATCTTGGTTCCCCCTTTCCAGCGCCGAAACCACTTCGTCCGGCGTGAACGGCCGCCCATCGTATTTAAGCACGGACCCGGCGGCGTGTACACCTGATTCCCTGCGTATAAGCCCGGCCAGCTGCCCGCCGGCGTTGTTCTCCACCGTAAGAACGCGCCCGGTCCCTTTCAGCGCGGCCAGCGTCGCGTCCGCCGGAAAAGGCCAGATCTGCGGGTAATGGATGAATCCGGTCTCCTTCGCCGCGGCGCAGGTCTCCCTCAGCACACCAAGGGTAGAGCCGAAGCCGCAGAGCATGGTCTTCGCCCCGGGATTTACCACGGTAGGCGGCAGGATCTCCCCCGCCAGGCCCGCCATCTTCAATTTCAGGCGCTTCTCCGTCATCTTTATGCGGACTTCCGCCAGTTCGGTTATATGGCCTTCCGGCCCGTGCTCGTCGCTGTCGGCGGCGGCCAGCGCTTCGGACCTGCCCGGGATGGCGCGGGGCGAGACTCCGTCATCGCTATATTCGTAGCGGCGAGTCCCAGGGGTAGTTCCGTTCTTTAAGATGCGGCCCCTGTCAGGCGGTTCGCACGCCGTATCGGGAAACTTAATATTGGTAAAAGACTCGCCAAGGTACTGGTCCGACAGGATAAGCGCCGGAACCTGGAAGCGTTCGGCGGTGTTGAAGGCGCGTTTGGCGGCCAGGAAACATTCTTCCGGCGAGCCCGGCGTGTAGACGGCGCGGGCGAATTCCCCATGGCCGGCGTGCAGCGCGAACAGCAGGTCCTCCTGCGCGGTGCGGGTGGGGAAGCCGGTGGCGGGCCCCGGGCGCATTATCAGCGCTATTACCAGAGGGGTTTCCGTCATGGCGGCCAGGCTGAGCCCCTCGCACATCAGCGCGAAGCCCCCGCCCGACGTTCCGGTCATGGCCCGTACTCCGGCGAATGACGCCCCGATGGCCATGTTGACGGCCGCTATCTCGTCCTCCGCCTGCTCCACTATTATCCCGTAGCGCGCGGCATGATCGGCCACGGTATTCATTATGCCTGTGGCCGGCGACATGGGGTAGGCGCTGTAGAACTTGCACCCTGCGGAGATAACGCCGAGCGCCAGCGCCTCGTTGCCGGCCAGCAGGCAGCCGCGGTCATGCGGAGCGGCGGCAAGTCTGAAGGCGGGATCCTTTATGTTCCCGGCGGCGTAATCGTAACCTTTGCGGGCGGCTTGCGCGTTCCTTAGGGCCGCTTCGCCGCCTTTGGAGGCGAACTCACGCGCCACCGTCTTTGCGGCGTCTTCGAAGTTATCGCAGGTCAGCGCCGCCAGAATGCCCAGCGCGACCGAATTGGCGTAGAGGGGACCGCCGGCTTCCTGCGCCAGGGCGTAGATGGGCGCGTTGATCCGGCCGTTCTCCAGGTCCTTTATCCCGAATTTCTCCGCGTCGAGCACCATCACGCCGCCGGGGGCCAGCGCGGCCTTGCTGGCTTCTACCGCTTCTTTGTCCAGAGCGATTATGATATCGGCCTGTTTTGCCGGCGCGGCTACCGGCTTTGTCGCCGCGCGCACCTGGAAAAAGTTATTGCCGCCGCGGATGCGGGACATATAATCCTGTATGGCGAAAACATGCCGCCCGCTGTCCGTATACATGCGGGCCAGCATCATGCCGGCGGAGATTATCCCCTGCCCGGCCTCGCCGGTTATCCTTATGTTGATCTCGTTTTTCATCCCACCCCCTGCACCTACCCTGATTACATTAAAACCGGCGTGGTCTGTCAAGCCCGGCGTTGTGTTGACTGTAAAGGTCAAAATATATACGATTCAGGCGGGTAGAAATATAATAATTCCCGGGGGGAAGAAATATGAAAATACTGGTGGTTTATTATTCGATGTACGGCCATGTTCATGAAATGGCCAAGGCCGCGGCCGAAGGCGCCGCTACAGTTAAAGGAGCCGAAGTAAGCGTAAAACGTGTGCCTGAAACGCTCCCAGTCGAGGTGCTGGGGCAGATGGGGGCGGTCGAGGCGCAAAAAAAACAGGCTTCCGTGCCGGTGTGCTCCACCGACGACCTCGCCGGGGCCGACGCGGCGATCTTCGCCACGCCCACGCGTTTCGGCAATATGTGCGGCCAGATGCGGCAGTTCCTGGATTCGACCGGAGCGTTATGGCTGAAAGGTTCCTTAGTAGGAAAAGTCGGCAGCGTAATAGCAAGCAGCGCAACCCAGCACGGGGGCCAGGAATCCACCATACTTTCCTTCCACACCACGTTACTGCATCACGGGATGGTGATCGCCGGCCTGCCTTACTCCTTCCAGGGGCAGATGGGCCTGACTGAAATAACCGGGGGGTCCCCTTACGGCGCCGGCACCATAGCCGGAGGACAGGGAGAGCGCATGCCGAGCGCTAACGAATTGGCCGCCGCTAGGTACCAGGGCAGATATGTGGCCCTGCTGGCGGGGAAACTTACGGGGTTTAAAATAGAGTGACGGACATGTTCAGTATATAGGTTTGTGTCAGGCCAGGGCGGGGTTAGTATAAGGCGCGGTCCCTTAGCGCGGAGCAATTATCCCTGAGCCAGCGGCGGCGGGCGGCGTAAGCGGGGCAGTGCGCGTTTACCAGGGCCCAGAAATTACGGGAGTGGTTCATTTCGCGCAGGTGGCAAAGCTCGTGGATGACCACGTAATCCAGCACTTCCGGCGGCGCGGCGGCCAGGCGCCAGTTGAAGTTCAGGTTCTTCCTGCCCGAACAGCTGCCCCACAGGGTGCGCTGGTCTTTTATGGAAACCCGGCGGTAATCGAGGTTCATCAGCGCGGCCCAATGCCTGACCCTCGCCCCGATAATTTCCCTTGCGCCCTTGCGGGCGGCGGCTTCCTCCGCGGACGGCCGGCGGGCCAGGCGCGTAGGTGCGCGGCGGTAGTAAACGCGCGGAGCCGGGAAAACCTCGGGCAGATCGTGTACGAGGCCGCTCAGGAAATCCCGCACGTCCCGGCAGATAGCGTTCAGTGGCATCGGTTAAATTATAACAAATGGGAATTTTACGGGGATAAAAGTAAGAGCCCACGAATCCCGTTTATAAGGGCCGCAGGCTCAAACATATTCTAGCAGAATTTTTCTGGGTGTCAAGGCCTAAAATTTAATTTTCGGCTTTTTCGTGCAGTTCGGACCAGCGGGCGAAGAGGCCGTCTATCCTGGCCAGGGCCGCGTCGAGTTTCTTCTGGCGTTCGGCCAGTTCTCCGGCGTCGGTGGCTATGGCCGGGTCTTCCAGGGCCAGGCGGGCTTTGGCGGCCTGGTTCTCCGCGGTCTGCATTTCCGATTCCAGTTTACGGATGGCGGCTTTGGCCTCACGGCTTTCCTTGGCCGAAAGCCCCTGGGCGGCGGCGGGTGCCGGCTGTGCCGCTATGGTTTCGGCGCCGGTGTCGGCCATCCAGCTCTCCCACTGTGAAAGATCCGCAAAAAAGCGCGCGTTGCCCCTGCCGTCTAGCGCCAGCAGACGGCGGCTGACGCGCTCGAGCAGGTAGCGGTCATGCGTCACCAGCACCAGCGCGCCGGGGAATTCCTGCATGCTGTTCTCCAGCACTTCCAGCGACTGGAGGTCCAGGTCGTTGGTCGGTTCGTCCAGCAGCAGCACGTCGGCGGGTTCCAGCATGAAGCCGGCTATCAGTACGCGGGCCTGCTCGCCGCCGGAAAGCAGCCGCAGCGGCATCTCCAGCTGCTCGGCCCGGAAAAGAAAACGCGTGGCCCAGGCTTTTACGTGGATGGGGGCGTCTTTGTAAAATACGTGCTCCCCGTGGCCGCACAGGGCGTGTTTGAGGGTATGGTCCAGGTTAAGGGCGCTTCGGTGCTGGTCGAACACGGCCACGCGCAGGCCCTGGGCCTGTTTCAGGGTGCCGGCGTCTGGGGCCAGCTGGCCGGTCAGCATTTTAAGCAGGGTGGTCTTGCCCGAGCCGTTGCCGCCCAGCAGGCCCAGCTTCTCGCCCGGGCCCAGCGTCAGGTCCAGCGGGCCGAACAACTTTCGGCCGCCCAGGGATTTTTCTATCTTTACGGCGTGGATGAGGCGGTTGGCCTGGCGGTCCCCGGCGGTGAAATCTATGCCGGCGGTGCGGTTCTGGGCGTTGTGGTACTCCAGCTCGGAAAGTTCCTGTATCAGCCCCCCCGCACGGTCTATGTGGGCTTTCTGCTTGGTCATGCGGGCCCGCGCGCCGCGGCGCAGCCAGGCTATTTCCGTGCGGACAACGTTGCGCAGGGAGTCCTCGCGCGAGGCCTGCGCGTCGAAGAAAGACTCCCGGTTCTCCAGAAATTTGCTGTAGTTGCCGGCGCTGCTGAAGTAGCCCTCCGGGTAGCGCTTGTTAAGTTCTATTACGCGGTTGGTGACCCGCTCCAGGAAGCGGCGGTCGTGCGTGACCACCAGGAAAGGAAATTTGAACTCCGCGATAAAATTCTCCAGCCACAGCACGCCCTCGATGTCGAGGTGGTTGGTGGGTTCGTCGAGCAGCAGCAGGTCCGGCTCGCGCGCGCTTTGGGCCAGGATAGCCAGGCGCTTGCGCCAGCCGCCGGACAGCACGTTCACGGGTTGGGCCGGGTCCGCAAAGCCGGCGGCGGCCAGCCCGGCGGCGGCGCGGCGGTCGATCTCATAATCCTCAAGGTTCAGGTCCGCCAGGGCTTTCAGTATTTCGTCGCGCACGGTCCAGCCGCCCTGGGCGTCGGTAAAGCGGTCCTGCTGGGCCAGGTAGCCCAGCCGCAGGCCGCGCCTGGGCGTGACCGCCCCGGCGTCCTGCGTCTCTACCCCGGCCAGGATTTTTAGCAGCGTGGATTTGCCGGTCCCGTTGGGGCCTATGAGCCCGGTGCGTTCGCCTTCGGAAAGGCCGAACGACAGCCCCTCGAACAGGGGCCGGGCGCCGAAACTTTTGGAAAGATTTTGACAGCTGAGCAGTATGGCCATTGAAGCTTTAAATTGGAGGACGCCGCCGGGGTTTTATTTTTCCGCCGGCGCCGCGGTGTGCCGCACGTACCAGATGTAGTCGCCGAGGTCTTTGTCGGCGGCCGGGAAAGCCCCGGGGCAGGCGGCGGAGCCCTGCATGAAATAGGTGGTGATGCGCGCGCCCGGTGCCCTGGCTTTGACCGAGGCCGGGATGCCCGCGTTGTAGATCATGTGGCCCGAGCCGGCGACCGACAGCGCGGCGAAGCCGGGATTGGCGTTTAGAAAATCGGCGAGGCGAGCGCCCATGGCTTCGTTCCAGGCCGACATGGCGGCCAGGTAATTCTCGAACTTGAACATATCCGACATCTGCCCGTCGAAAGACTGGCGGATGTAGGCTATGTAGCGCTCGTCGGTAGTAACGTGCAGGTTGGCGGGCAGGTACTTGGCCTCTTCGGGCGAAAGCCCGGCCAGGCCGGTCCTGGCTATTTTAGCCACCACTTTTTTCGGCAGGTTAAGGGCGATGGCGGCGAGTTTCTTTTCCCGGATAAAGTCGAAGATGGGTTTATAAAGGTTGAAGTCGAAGCCCCACTCTTTGCGCCAGTCGGCTTTCAGCAGGAATTCCGCCTCGCTCAGCCTGCCGGCGGCGTAGTCCTCCAGCACGGGCTGGAGCGTCATGTTCAGCATTTCAAAGCCGACGGCCACGTTCCGGCCGCGGGCGGCGTAAAGGGCTTTGAGCGCTTCCAACTGGGCCAGGTGGTCGTTGGCCTGGTCGTGACTCTCGCCCACGCAGACCAGGTCGCTCGCTGCCACGGCGGCATTGAAGGCGGCGGCGCCGGGGACGCCGTCGCGGCCGTTAAATATACAGAAGCCGGGGTCCAGCGCGCAGGCTCCCGGGGTCAGCGACATCGCGGCGGTCAGCGCGAGCAGGGCCGCTTTTATCATCTGAACAGCCCGGCTACGGCGGCGTCGGCCGCCCTTATATAGGCCGCGTAACCGCCCTGCACGTCGGCCGGGGTTACAATATAGGGCACGTCGGGCGTTACGCCCAGATTCTCGATGGGCTGGCCGTTGGGGCGTTCGGCTATGGTGGCGGTGAGGTGGATGCTGCTCACGCCCAGCAGGGAGTTCGCCTGTTTATATTCCTTTACCACGCCGCCGGCGCCGGCGGTGCGCTCGCCGAAGATCACGGCGCGCTTATTGTCCTGCATGATGGCCGGGAAGAAGTCGCCGCCGGAGAAGTCGAGCGGGTTGGTGAGTATCATCACGGGTTTGGTGAACCGCACGGCCGCGTCGGGTTTAAGAGTGGCGATGCCGAACACCGGCAGGGGGCTCGTCATGGTCTTGCCGGCGGCCCACTGTTTGACCACTTCCGCGTGGAAGGCGGCCCAGTTGGCGAGCAGCTCGTAGCTTACGGGGTAGCCGGCCACGTCGGGGCCCAGCATGTCCTTGGCGTCCGCGTCGGTCTTCGCCGCGGCCGTTTCCTGCAGGAAATTCACCGATTCGGCCACGTCGGCCTGAGTCAGCGTGATATAGTGCCTGGGCAGGGTAAGCGGTGTGTCGGTCAGCATGGAGGCCAGCGCGTAAAGGTAGAACACGATGCCGCCGGGGTTGTTGGTCTGGTCTATTACAAGCGCGTCCGCCCGGTTGTTGAATTCGGGCACCAGCGCGGCGAAGTCCTTCACCAGTTTGGCGGGGTTGTCCACCATGTAAGTGGGGATGCGTACTAAAGCCACGTTCCTGCCGCTGGCGGGCGACTTGTAAACATAGGCCCTGAAAGAGTTGTCGGCCGGGGCTTCCCAGACCTTCTCTCCGAAGTCCGGCAGGAAGCCGTCCTTGTTGCCCAGGCCGTAGGAGGCCTGGGCGTTAACGGCCGCGTAAGGGGTGTCCAGCAGCATCATGCCCAGCCAGGACATGGGGAGTTTAAGGCCGGTCCGCTTTGTCACGAAAGGCTGCGGGGCTATCAGCTCCGGCGCGTGGATCCACTTCAGCTGGAAGGGGACGGACTCCGCCGCCCCGGCGGGCCTGATGCTTATGGCCACCGGCCCCTGGGGCACGGCATCGCCGGACATGGCGCCGCGGAAAGTCAGGGACATCATGACGGCCATGGCTTCGTCGGTATGCGCCACATTGTCCATGCCGGCTTTTTTCTTAAGCTCCGCGACCGCCTCGGCCACGGGTTTCCCGTCGAAAGACGTGACCTCGTCCCCTACTTTGAAAGGGAAGACGTTCTCGGGGAGGCTTTTGCGGCCTATGGCGGAAATAAAGTACCGGCCGCCCGCTTCGGTAATGCCGATAGGCAGGGCGGAGTATTCGGTGGCATGGAAGGAAACGGACACATGGTAGTCCCGCAGGGAGTTCAGCATCGCTTTCAGCGTCTGCTGGTAGTCCTGCACGCCGAAGGAATCCGAGGCGTTCACCTTGTCTTTGGCTTTCTGTATCTCGGCGTCCAGATTCCAGCCGAACTCTTCCTGCTTCCAGCCGGCCGGGGCGTAGCGGGCGGCTATCGTGTTCCTTACCGAGTCCAGGTCCTGGAGCATCAGCTGCTTAAGCTGCTGCTGCGTCATGGACCCGGCGGCGCCGGCGGTGGCGGAGGCCAGGTTCTTGTCGAAAACCTTCCCGTAGTCGCCGGGCGCGGAGGCGGCGAGCGCTTCCAGTTCGTCGATAGGCGCGGCCGAAACCTGGCCGGCCAGGATCATAAGGCCGCATAAATAGGTAAAAAGACCTCTTACGGGGTATTTCATATGGTGGTTCTCCCTGGCTGTACGGGTGCTATTGGTTTTCACTTATATAATTATAGCCGGCCGGCGGGAGGCGCAATAGGTCCTAAAGGCCCCTTATTTCTTGGGCCTTTTGGTAGCGGTGGAATTCCCGGTCTTAAGAGTTGGCTTCGGTGTATTTTACTATCCGGTCCATCATGCGGACGGCTTCGGCCGGATATTTCCCGGCCGCCGTCTCGGCCGACAGCATGACGTAATCGGTGCCGTCCAGCACGGCATTGGCCACGTCGGAAACCTCGGCCCTGGTGGGCACGGGGCTGGCGGTCATGGTCTCCAGCATCTGCGTGGCGGTGATGACGGGTTTGCCCAGGCGGTTGGCCAGCTTTATGATCCTCTTCTGCAGCATGGGCACTTCCCAAAGCGGGAACATCACACCCAGATCTCCGCGCGCCACCATTATGCCGTCGGCGGCGTCGGCTATTTCTTCCAGATTCTTTACGGCTTCTCGGGCCTCGATCTTGGCAATTATTTTACAGGCGGGGTGCCGCGGTTTCACCAGGCGGGCTACGGCGCTCACGTCCTCCCGGGAGCGCACGAAGGACTGGGCGATGAAGTCCAGGCGGTGCTTTACCCCGAACTCTATATCCGCCCTGTCCTCGTCCGAGAGCAGCGGGAAGTCCAGCCGCGCCAGCGGTATGTTCACGCCCTTGCGTTCTTTCAGCAGGCCCCCCGCCGTCACTTCGCAGGTAAGCGAATCGCGGCCGGGGGCTTTCACTTCCAGCGCTATATTGCCGTCGTCTATGTAGACCAGGTGGCCTTTTTTAATGACCTTGAGGGAGCCGCGGTAATCGAAAGGGATCTCGCCGGGCTTGCCGGCCGCGTCAGCCTGTATAAGGGTCACGCGCTGCCGCTTCTTCAGCTCCAGCGGGGTCTTCAGGCGCCCTATCCTTATGCGGTTGCCTTTGAGGTCCTGCAGTATGAGTATGTGCCGCCGGAGTTTGCGGTTAAGTTCCCTGACCAGTTTTACGCCGGCTTCGTGGTCCTGCGGGGTGCCGTGGGAAAAATTCAGGCGTACGGCGTCCAGGCCGGCCGCGTAAAGTTTGCGCAGCATGGCGGGCGCGGCGCAGGCCGGGCCCAGCGTGGCCAGTATCCTGGTTTTTGTCATATAGGCAGTATTCTACACAATAATAGAAAAAGCCGCCTTTAACTGGGGCTAGATCAGCTCCACAAAAAAAGACGGCTTAGGGGACGCTCTTAGTTAATTAGTTTTTGAGTGCAAAAACTAATTAACTAAGAGCGTCCCCCTCTTTAAACTACTTTGCAGCGGCGGCGCTTGGAGATCAGGTACTCGCCTTTGCGCGTGTGCATGCGGGCCACCAGCTGATGGGTGCCGGTCTGGAAATTATTCCAGTCGAACCACCAGTAGCCTACGGCGTGCCTGCAGGGCTGCCAGGGCTGGTCGTTGACGGAAATGTCGACGCCCGTGCAGTCGCTGGCGCCTATGCGCACCGAATAATGCCTGGAGGTGATGGTCTCCAGGTTTTTCGGGTGGTCAACAACAACGTATTCTTCGGTGTTGGTGAGCCTGGTCTTGGCGGTCTTATTGTTTGTGGTTTTTTTCACGGCTAACTTAAGCATTTCGCTTTCCTCCGCTTGTGGGGCAGTCCCGGGGGCCTCCCCGGTTTTGCCGACCCTGGCTATCCGTTCGCTCAGGTAAGCGAGGGACTTGTCCAGGGGGTGTTTAAGGTGCAGTCTCAAAACGCGTCGGTTCTTGGAATCGAGGGCTTCGAAATCGCCCAATGCCTGAGCGGTTTCCAACTGCCCGAATGTGTATTTTTCCCCAGGTATGACTATATCTTTTTTGGCCTGGCTGGTCAATATCAGGAAGACGGCGTTGTCCGGGCCGCCCTTGTGCAGCTGGCCGGAGGAATGCAGGTAGCGCGGCCCGTAGGACAGCGTGCAGGCTGACGAGGTGTAGAGCGTAAAGGCCGCGCGCAGTTTGCGCAGGCCCTCCGCCACCTTGGGGTCGTCCGGCAGGTAAGCCAGCAGGCCGATATACTCTTTTTTCTCCAGCGCCGTAAAGACCGTCCAGAACACGTCGTCGTAGCCGGAGACGGTCTTTTTAGGGTCGCTGATGGCGCGGGAGGCGTAAACGTCCACGCGGTCGGAGGAAAAGCAGGGTTTCGCGGCCGCGGGTTTCTTCCCCTTCTGCGAGAGCTTGGCCAGGACGTTCATGGTCAGGAGCTTGGCCTCCTGCACGTTGGGCTGGTCGAAGGGGTTTATCGCGAGCAGCGCCCCCGCCGCCGCGGTGGCGGCTTCCCAGCGGAAGAACTCCGCGCCCAGGTCGTAGGGGTCTTTTACGTTTATGGTGTAGACCGGGTGCCCGGCGTTCTTCAGGGCTTCAAGGCGGGCCTCGTCGTTCTTGGAGACCGCTCCCTCCATCCTGGTGTAGACGAAAAAGCGGTCGGCCTGGTATTTATCCGGCTCCATGAGCGGTTCCAGACAGACGGGGGTTATGCCGCGTCCTTCCTTGCCGGTGCTTTCCGCCACCAGCTGTTCCACCCAGAGGCCGAGATATTTGAATTTTTCCGGCATCACCAGCGTAAGCTTGTCGCGGCCTTCCAGCGCGAAAGAGCCCATCAGCGCGCCCAGCAGCGCCCCGGGGTTCTTCTCTATTTCGGGGAGCTTGCACAGGCTGGCGGCGTTGATGGCGCGCTCCAGCAGGCGGCCGATGTCGGCGCCGCACAGGGCCGCGGGCACCAGGCCGAAGTAGGACAGGGCCGAGAAGCGTCCGCCGATGTCCGAGGGGTTTATGAAGACCTTGCGGAACCCCTTTTCCTTCGCCAGTTTCTCGAGGCCCGTGCCCGCGTCGGTGACGGCCATGAAGTTGGCGCCGGGGGCCTTGACGCCGGCGGTCTTGAGCTGGCCCCAGAAATACTTGAAGTGGCTGGACGGCTCGATGGTGCCGCCGGATTTGCTGGCGAAAAGGAACAGGGTATGTTTAAGGTCTATCCGGGCGCGCACGTAGGCCACCCACACCGGGTCGGTGGTGTCCAGCACCAGCAGTTCGGGATATTCGGCGTCCTGGAACACGGTGCGGATAACTTCCGGGGCCAGGCTCGAACCGCCCATGCCCAGCAGCACCACGTGCGTGAAGCCGTCCTCGCGGACCTCCTCGGCGAAGCTTTGGATCTCTTTCACCTTGGGCAGCATCTTGAAAGGGATGTCCAGCCAGCCCAGCGCGCCGGAGATGTATTTCCTGCCGGCCTCGTCCTTTTTCCAGAGGCCGGGATCTTTTTTCCAGAGCCTGGCGGCAAAGTCCATGTCGGCCAGCTTTTTGAAAGCGGCCGTGCTGTTCGTCTGCGGTAGTGTCGTCTGCATGTGGTCCTCCTGTCGGCGGGCGGCATTCTCTTTCTGCGCTATGCCCGCCAGCAACCCGTCGTAAGACTTGGCGAATTTGTCTATCCCGTCAATCTCAAGGTCTGCGAGTATCCTGCCGAAATCCAGGCCCAGCGCCTTCAGGCGCGCGAAGTGGGCCTCCGCGGCGGCGTAGCGGCCCGCCAGGGGCGCCCTGTTTATGCGTCCGTCGGCGAAGTACGCGGCCAGGGCGTCCTCGGGGGCCGTGTTGACCGAGCCCTCGAGGGCCAGTTCTTCCATATACTGCGCCGGCCGATAGACCGGGGATTTGACGCTGGTGGAAGCCCAGAGTATGCGCTGCGGCGGTATACCCGTGGCCTTGAAGCCAGGGTTGTAGAAAAGCTCCCTGTACAGCCGGTAGGCCAGCAGGGAGTTCGCCACCGCCGTGCGGCCCATGAGTTTCCCGGCCTCTCCGGCGCTGCGGCCCGTAACGGCGCCCAGCGCCTTGTCCGTCTCCGTGTCTATGCGGCTTACGAAGAAACTGGCCACGGACGCGACGCCCTCGACGGGCAGGGCGTTGCGCACGCGCCAGGACATGGCCGCCGTGTAGGCCTGGGTGACAGCGCGGTAGCGCTCCAGCGAGAAGATAAGCGTGAAATTTACGCTGACGCCTTTTTTAAGCAAGTTCTCCCCCGCCAGCAGGCCTTCCCTGGTGGCGGGGACCTTTATCATCAGGTTACGGCGGCCGACGCGCTCCGCCAGGCGCAGGCCCTCCGTTTCGGTGCGGGCCGCGTCGCGGGCCAGTTTCGGGGAGACTTCCATGCTGACGAAACCGTCCAGGCCGCCGGAGTCCCGGTGGATCGGTTTAAGAAGGTCGGCCGCGCGCTGTATGTCCTCCACGGCCAGGGTCTCGAAGATCTCTTCGGGGCCGGCGCCGGCGGCGGCCAGGGTCGCGATCGGGCCCGCGTAGAATTCGCCCGCCAGGGCTTTTTCGAAGATAGAGGGGTTGGAGGTGAGGCCGGTGACGGCCCAGTCGCGCATGCGGCGGGTCAGCGTGCCGTCCAGCAGGAAGTCGCGCCGGAGGTTGTCCAGCCAGAGGCTCTGGCCGGTCCTGGCGATGTCGGCCGGGGTGAGCATCAGGCGCCTTTTTCCAGGTCTTCTATTTTCTTCAGCCGGCGGGTGTGCCGGGCTTCTCCGGAAAAGCGGGCGTTCATGAAGGCCGCGGTTATTTCAAAGGCGACGGCCGGGCCTATGATCCGCGAACCCAGGCACAGCACGTTGATGTCGTCGTGTTCCACGGCCTGGTGGGCCGAGTAGGTGTCGTGGCAGAGGCCGGCGCGGATGCCTTTTATCTTGTTGGCAGCCACGCAGGCGCCGACGCCGGAGCCGCAGACCACTATGGCGCGCTCGGAGCGGCCGGCCAGGACCTCCCTGGCGGCGGCGGCGGCGAAGTCCGGGTAGTCCACCGGCCGGTCCGGCGAATCGGTCCCCAGGTCCGTCACTTCGTGGCCCAGGGTTTTCAGATACGGCAGCAGGAGGGCTTTCAGGGGATATCCGGCGTGATCGCCGGCGACGGCAATTTTCATGGCAGTTCCTTTATAATCTCTCGATGTCGGTCTTGAGCGCCCAGCCCTTTATGCCTTCGCGCGGCAGGCCTATCTCGTAATAGTTGTCGTCGGCGGCGTCCAGGATCCTGACCAGCCGGCCTTCCGGGGCCGAGGCGTAGGTCTTGAAATTCCCGCCTGGGCCGCTGAGCATGCGCGCGCCGTCCGGTTTTACTGCCACGCCGGCGGCGGTGAAGGGAGAGGTCTGCCGCGCGCCCAGCCAGGCCAGCGCCAGCACCAGCAGGCCCGCCGCCGTCAGCGAGACGCTGCCCGCGGCCCGGCCGGCCCCGCCGCCGTCGAACAGGAAGCTGGCCGCCCCCGCCAGGCAGGCCAGCCAGAACAGCAGTATGGCGGCCGCCTTTATCTCCCGCTCGGCCAGGAGATAGTAAATGTAATGCAGGGCTTTGGGCACATTGTCCGGGGCCAGGGTCTGCCCGGTCTGGCGCAGCGCGTAGTCGAGATTGGCGCGGATATCGGCGGAGCGCGGGTCCAGCATGAAGGCCCTGGAATAGTTCAGGACCGCCGGGCCCATGCGGTTAAGGCGGAATAAGGCGTTGCCGGCGTTGTAATACGCCCAGGGGTTGGCCGGCTCGGCCGCTATGATGTTCCTGTAGCCCTCAAGGGCCTCTTCGTAGCGGCCGGTCTTATACAGGTCGTTGAATTCCGCCAGTTCGCTGCGGTCGTAGGCGGCCGCGGGCAGGGCGGCCGCCGCCAGCAAAAGGAATAAGACTTTTTTCGCCGGGATCATTTCCTAAGCTCCTTCTCCAGCAGCTCCAGCAGCAGCGCGTATTTCTTAGCCAGGTCGGACGTGCCTTCCGCGCCGGCGGCCTCGGGCGAGAAATGGCGCAGTTCCAGGGCCGTCCAAAGTTCCCGGATCTCCTCCATGGCGCGGTCCCCGACGCCGGGGAAGCGTTCCTTTATGAGGTCGCCGGCCTTCTTCATGGTGAGGGCGCTTACTTTTACGCCGCACTTATCGGACAGGTAGTCCATGAAAGAGTCATAAAGCAGGGAGACCGCTTCGTTGTTCCTGCCGGCTTTCACCAGGGCCTCGGCCTCGTCGATGTCGCGGGAGGCCGAAGCGCGCGCCCGGCGGAACCTGAAGAGCAGCGGGTTGGCGGATTTAAAGCGGTTGAACCTGGCCAGCCAGAAGCCCAGCGTCAGCAGGGCGGCCGGGATGGCGTGGGCCCAGAGGGGCAGGGCGGTCACACGCGCGGCCAGGCGCGGCGACGCGGCGGCGCCGGACCTTTCGCTGACGTAACGGATATCGGACCCGGAGGGTGTTACGTCGCCACCGCCGGGCGCGGCCTGATTGAAATAAACGCTCTTGGCGCCTTCTGCGCCTTTTTCCACCCGCAGCACGACGGGCTCGGTACGTATCTCCCGGTAAGCGGCGGCGGCGGGGTCGAAGAAGGCGAACTTCACCGCCGGCACCGTTTTGCGGCCTTCCGCGCGCGGCACCAGGATATAAGTGAAGGTCTTTTTACCGCTTATGATGTCCCTCTCCTTCTTTATGTCCAGGGAACTCATGGTGTCGAACACTTTGAAATCCGCCAGGTCCGGCAATTTAGGGGCGGTGACGGCTTTCAGGTTGCCGGTGCCGTTGAGGGCTATTGAAAAGTTCACGGCTTCGCCGGTTCTGGCTTCGGACCTGTCGGCGGAGGCCGTTATGGTGTAATTCCCCACCGCCCCGCCGAAGTCGGCGGGCGCGCCGGGCGGCAGGGGCTTTATCGTCAGGGGGATGATGTCGGTGGTGAATTCCTGGCTTTTTCCCTGCGCCCCGCTCATGGCCATCAGGTTCTGGAAGAAATTCGGGTCGAACGGGTCCACGGGTTCGTTGGAGGGGATCTGGGCTATCACGGAAAGCGGCCGTATTTCCGCGCCGCCCGGCGCCAGGGCGAAAAGGGCGGTCCTGATCTCGCTGAAGGCGTAGCGCACGCCGCCTATCTCCGTTTCGCCGCTGCGTATCGGGGGCAGGTCTTCCGAGATCAGGTTCTTGAAGGTCGGCGGGAGGTACTGCGGGTTAGAGCTGAGCGGCACCGAGGTGTAGAATTTTATGCTGAGATTGATCTGTTCGCCGGGGTAGGCGGATCTCCTGTCCGGTTCCGCTTTTACGAAGATCTGCGGCCCGCCCTGGGCGGCCGCCCTGGTCGGCTGCCTGTGGGAGGAGCGCTGGGGCTGGGCCGTCGGCTGCGCCGCGGCGCCCTGCTGCCCGCCTTTTGTGACGGTCACCTGTATTTCCGGGGTCACGGCTTTTTCCTTGCCGTTAAAAACGGTGATGGGCGGGATGCGCTGGACGCCGAGGAAGCGCGGCGTCAGGATATAGGTGAAAGTGACGGAGGTGGCGATCCTGCCGTTTATGATGGAGATACTCTGGCTGCGCCCGGAACTGTAGACGTTGAAGTTCTGCATGTTGGCCAGTTTGGGGTCCGGCACGCTGGCGGAATCGCCCGACACGGTCACCGTCAGGTAGAGGTTGCCGCTGATCTCCACGGAATTGCGATCGACCTCGGCGGAGACGGACAGGGCCGCGCGGGCCGGGGCGGCGCAGACGGCCAGGGTCATGGCCAGGAGAAGGGTGGAAATAGTTCTCACCAGTCCTCCATCCTCGGCCGCGGCGGCGGCTTGCCGGCCTGTCGCAGCGCGCGCTGGGCGGATTGCGGGTCGCGGGCAGCGGCTTTTTCTTTTTCTTTCATCATTTCCAGTATCTGGCGGCTTTTTTCCCTGGCTTCGGCTTTTTTCCGCTCCTGTTCCTGTTTTTTATCCTGTTCCTGCTTTTCTTTGTCCTGCTTGTCGTCTTTCTTGTCCTGGGGCTGCTGCTTCTTCTCCTGGTCCTTCTTGTCCTTTTTGTCCTTTTTGTCCTTATCTTTCTTATCTTCTTTCGGGTTTTTACAGGAATTCTTTTTTTTCTGCTCGAGCGCTTTCTGCAGGTTGAACCTGGCGTTCTCGTCTTTGGGGGCCAGGGTGAGCGCGGAGCGGTAGGCCGCTATGGCGCCGGGCAGGTCGCCGGCCCGGTACAGCGCGTTGCCGCGGTTGTAATAGGCCCTGGCGGCCACCTTCGGCGCCCCCGCGGCCTGGCCGAAGAACTCCCCCGCTTTGGCGTAGTCTTCCATGCGGTAAAACGCGTCGCCGATATTGAAGTCCAGGCGCTTGTCCGCCGGGTTTTTCTCCATCGCCCTGGAATAGTATTCGAAAGCTTTGGGCCAGTCCTTCTTGTCGTAGGCCGAATTGCCCTGCCTGGCCAGCGCCCCGCCGTCCGCGGCGTTCAGGCCGGCCGTCAGCGTGCCCAGCAGCGCCGCCGCCGCTATGGCAGCAGCTATGCGGCGGGGCAGCGGCGCCGCGGCTTTACGGAGCCAGGAGAATTCCAGTCTGAACCCCTTGTCCATAAGCGTTAATTCTATCAAAAGCAGGAGCAGGGCCAAAGCCAGCGGCCACTGGTAGCGGTTCTTGAAATTGGCGCGGCCTTTGCCTTTGCTTTTTTCCAGGTCGAGCGAGCTTACGGCCTTGCGCATTTCTTCCGCCGCCGCGTCGGGGTCCGCGTAGCGCAGGTAGGCCGCGCCCGTGCGGCTGGCTATCTTCATCAGTTGGGCCTCGCCCAGGCGGCTGACCACGGTCTTGCCGCCGGAGTCCTTCTTATACTCCAGGGTGTTGCCCGCCGAGTCGTTCATCGGGATCAGTTCCCCGTCCGGGGTGCCGATGCCGATGGTAAAGATCTTCAGGTTCTGCGCCGCCGCGTCCTTTAGCGCCGTGTCCAGCACCGAGGAGTGGTCCTCGCCGTCGGTTATCAGCACCATCACCTTCTGCCCGCCGTAGCGCGACAGCATTTTAAGGGTGGTGGCGATGGCCTCGGAAAAGTCGGTGCCCTGCTCCGGCAGCATGCCCGGCGTGAGCGCGGAGGCGAAATAACTGATGGCTTCCTGGTCCGTGGTCAGCGGGCACTGCACGTAACCTTCGCCCGCGAAGGCCACCACGCCTATGCGGTAGTCGGAGAATTTCTCGGCTATGGCGCCCAGGAGCAGGCGGGCGTTCTCCAGGCGGCTGGGCTTCAGGTCGCGCGCCGCCATGGACAGGGACGTGTCCACAGCTATGACAATGTTCCCTTTCAGGTCCGTCACCGGGGTCAGTTCCACGCCCCACTGCGGGCCGGCCGCGGCGGCCGCCGCGAACCCCAGGGCCGCGATGTAAAGCAGTCCGCGCAGCCGCCTGCGGGCGGCGGCCGGCCCGGCGGTAAGCCGCTCGAACGCGGGGCCGAACAGCAGGCGGGCCGTCTCCAGGCGCCTTTCCTCCGCCTTGAAACGGAAGAAGAGCAGGGCCGCCAGCGCCGCGGCCGCCCAGAGTAAAATTGAAGGGTATCTGAATAGATCCATAAGCCCTACGGGATGACCCTGAAATAAGTTCTTTCCAGCACGTACAGCGCGGCCAGCAGCGCCAGCGCCGGCGCCAGGAGATACAGGTAGAGGTCCGTATAATTGGTATAGGTCTTCGCCTCGAACTTCGTTTTCTCCAGCGCGTCTATCTTCGAATAGATTTTGTCCAGCTCGGCGTAATTCTTGGCGCGGTAGAATTCCCCACCGGTGAGGCCGGCTATTTCGCGCAGGGTCGGCTCGTCCAGGTCCTCTTCTATGTAGACCACTGGCTGGGCCGGATCGCCGGTGGTAACCTTCGCCCTGCCTTTGCCCGCCGTGCCTATGGTGTAGATCTTGATATCGTAGGCGGCCGCCGTCCTGGCGGCCAGGGGGAGGTCGGTCACCATGCCCACGTTGGAGCGGCCGTCAGTGAGCAGCACTATGACTTTGCTCTTGGCTTTGCTGTCCTTCAGGTGGTTTACGGCGGTGATGATGGCGTCGCCTACCGCGGTGCCCTCCGCTTTTGTCATGTCGAGATAAGTGGAGTCCAGCAGTTCCAGTACCGACTGGTAGTCCAGGGTCAGGGGGCAGGTAAGCAGGGCGGTGCCGCCGAACACGGTCGCGCCGATGCGGTCGTTATGGCGCTTCTTTACGAAGGCGGCGGCGGCGGCCTTGGCGGCCTCCAGGCGGTTATAAGGGGCGAAGTCCTCGGCGGCCATACTGCCGGAGGTGTCCAGGGTAAGCATTATATCTATGCCTTCCGACGGCGGCGCCTCGCCGCGCGCGGCTTTCTGCGGGCGCGCCAGGGCGAAGATCAGCAGCGTAATGGCCAGCACCCTGCCCCAGAAAGGCAGCAGCGAGAAGAGTACCGAGCGCAGGCTTTCCCTGGCCGGCAGGCCCGTCGGCACCGGCGCGGAGTTGAGGCGGCGCGCCGACTGGGCGCGCGCGAGGCCGGCCAGCACGCCCAGCAGCGGCAGCAGCAGCAGGAACAGGGGGTGTTTGAAAACCGTCATGGCTTTCTCTCCGCGGCCAGGCGCGCGGCTTGCGCGGCGGCCCGGGCCGTCTCCGCGGCGCTGTTGAAGTCGGTCAGCAGTCCGTCCAGCGCGGCCGCGTCGGCCTGCGCGTCCTCGGGCTTCAGTCTGGCGAATTTTACCAGGTCGGCTTTCTGCAGGAATTCACGCGCCTTCAGCGTGGCCTTGATATCCGTGCCGGTCCTTTTCAGCTCGCGGGCCAGGGCGGAGGTCGTCATGAGGTCGGCGTTTATGGAAAACTCCTCGACCAGGTAAAAGCGCAGTACCGCGGCGAGGCCGCTGTAGTATTCCTTCATTTTTCCGGCCGCCGCGAGGCCGGACTTTTCCACCCCGCCCAATCTGTCCTTGGCGCGCCGGTAGGGGGCCCTGGCGTCGGTCCAGGCCGCGGCCGCGAGAATGGCGGAAGCGCGCCTGAAGCGCCGGTAGAGCAGCCAGCCCGCCGCCGCCGCCAGCGCGCCGGCCAGCAGCCAGAGCCAGGGAAAGTAGCGGAACGGCGGATAGATATCGCGGATGTCCTCGTTCTGCCTGGTTTCGAAAGCGGGCAGGATCTCCATCGTAAAAGAGGGGCTTTTGGCCGAGGCGGCGGCGGCCGCGCCGTACAGCGTCCAGGTGAGCTCGGGGAAGGTGCTCACGCCCAGGGTGAACGCCTGCAGGCGCAGTTCGAAGGTCTCCGTTTTCAGGCCGCCGGCGGCTTTGCCGGGCGAGCCCGAATAGGAGAGCAGTCCGAAATCCTGCCCCTCGAAGGAGGCCGTGTCCGGGCGTACGGAGTATTTCTCCGGGAAGGACGCCTGCACTTTCAGTTTGAAAACCTCGGCGAGGCGCGTTTTCCCCGGCGGCGGCGTTATCTTGAAGGAGACGGTTTCCTGCGCCCCGGCGTGAACCGGGGCGAGCGTCAGCGCGGCCAGCAGCAGGACGACGGCGGTCTTCATAGCAGGCGGAAGTTCCTCCTGCGCTGGCGGAAAAATTTCACCACCGGGCCGTAGACGGGCAGGGCGGGGTCGACGTCTATCCAGTCGGCGCCGGCCGAGCGCAGGAGGCTTTCCAGCGCCGAGCGCCTGAACTCCGCGGCGGCTTCGTAGTCCCGCCTGACGGTCTGGCTCGAGAGGTCGGCCGTGAAGACGGGGCCCCCCTCCAGCGGTTCCGAGACCAGCAGCGCCCGCGCTTCGGGCAGGCTCCGCTCGAAGCGGTCGGTTATGATCACGGGGATAAGGTCGTGACGCCGCGCGGTCAGGCGGGCCTCCCTGGCGTAGTCCGGGGAGTTGAAGTCCGAGATAAGGATGATGATGCCGCGGCGCTTCATTACGCGGTTGGCGGTCCTCAGGGCCATGGCCACGTCGGTGCCGCGGCTTTTGGGCGTGTAGGCGAGGAGTTCGCGGATGATGCGGAGGCTGTGGTTCTTACCCTTTCTGGGCGGGATGTAGAGTTCGGGCTTGTCGGTGAACAGCAGCAGGCCGGTCTTGTCGCTGTTCTTCAGGGCGGAAAAGGCGAACATGGCGGCCAGTTCAGCCGCCGCTTCGCTTTTCGGCTTCTCGCCGGAGCCGAAGCTCTGCGAAGCGGACACGTCGCAAAGGATCATCAGCGTGAGTTCCCGCTCCTCGATGTAGCGCTTGACGAAGGGTTTGGAGGCGCGGGCCGTGACGTTCCAGTCTATGGAACGGATGTCGTCGCCGGGCACGTATTCCCGCACTTCGGAGAATTCAATGCCGCGGCCCTTGAACACGCTCTGGTACTGGCCCGAGAAGGTCTCGCTGACCAGGCGCCCGGTCTTGATCTCTATCTGGCGGACCTTCTTGAGGATCTCGGCTGTGTTCATAACGGCAGTCTCGGCCTTCGGACTCTCGGACTTGCTTTACGGCACTTCGACGGCTTCGAAGATGCTCTTGAGGATATCCTCGGAGCCGATATTTTCCGCTTCGGCCTCGTAGGTGAGCAGCACGCGGTGGCGCATGACGTCGACGCCGACCGCTTTTATGTCCTCGGGCGTGACGTAGCCGCGCCCGTTTATGAAGGCGTAGGCCTTGGCGGCCTGTATCATGAAGATGCTGGCGCGCGGGCTGGCGCCGTAAAGTATCCAGGGCTTTATTTTTTCCAGGCCGTGACGCGCCGGCTCGCGCGTGGCGATCACCAGGTCCAGCACGTAGTTCTTTATTTTGTCGTCCACGTAGATAAGGTCGGCGGTCTGCCGGGCGTTCAGCACGGCCTCGGCGCTGACCACCTTGCCGGCGGTCGGCAGGGTCTGGCGGGCCATCAGCTCCAGCACGCGGGCCTCCTCCGTCTTGGACGGATAAGTGATATTTATTTTGAGCATGAAACGGTCTATCTGGGCTTCGGGCAGCGGGTAGGTGCCTTCCTGCTCTATGGGGTTCTGGGTCGCCAGCACCATGAACAGGTCCGGCAGTTTGAACGTGGTGTCCGAAATGGTCACCTGACGCTCCTGCATACCCTCCAGCAGCGCGCTCTGCACCTTGGCGGGGGCGCGGTTTATTTCGTCGGCGAGGATGATGTTGGCGAAGATCGGGCCCTTGCGCACGGAGAAGGTGCTCTCCTTGGGGTTGAAGATCAGCGTGCCGACGATGTCGGCCGGCAGCAGGTCCGGCGTGAACTGTATGCGCTGGAAGGAGGCCGAGACGACCTGCGCCAGGGTCTTGACCGCCAGCGTCTTGGCCAGGCCCGGCACGCCTTCCACCAGCACGTGGCCGTTGGCTATGAGGCCGACGAGCAGTCCGTTTATCAGGTCCTCCTGGCCTACTACCACTTTGGCCATTTCCTTGCGGAGGTCCTGGATGAAAAGCGCGTCCTGCTGAATTTTATGGTTCAGTTTGGAGATCTCAGAGTCCATGTGTCGCTCCTTCGTCTTGGTGGGTGATCGCGGTTTTATTCTATGCGGAAGAGCGGTTTGCTCTCTATCTCGCGCAGCTGCTGCTCTTTGTGGGCCTCTATGTCGCGGCGGATGCGGTTGACCGCTTCCAGCGCCTTCAGGCGCACTTCTTCGTCGTAGTCCTGCAGCGCTTTATTGAGGGCCAGGATGCCTTCTTTGTTGGAAAAATTGCCGATGGCCTCCACCGCGCGCAGGCGGGTCTCCCTGTCGTAGTCCTTCAGGGCTTCCGTGAGCAGGGCCAGGCTGAGCTTGCTCTTATCCTTGCCGAGCATTTCTATCAGGCTTCTCTTGACCACCGGCTCGGTTTCGTTCTCGAACATGTTCTTGATGACCGCCGGGGCGCTCTCGTCCTGCAGCTGCCAGAGCAGCTCCGCGGAGGCGAAGCGGACCTTCTCGTTGGAGTCTTCGGTGAGGGAGCGCAGGGTCTTGATGGTCTGCAGCGAGAATTTCATCATGTAGACTCTTTCGGTCTTGACCGGCAGGGGCGGTTCTTCCAGGGTCTTGAGCTGGTCCTTTTTAGCCAGCTGGACCATTTCCTTGCGGGCGGTCTCGCGCTTGTGCTGGTTCACCAGGTAGTAGATACCGGAGATGAAGATCAAAAGCATTAAAAACCATTTCATAAGCAGAGCCTCCTGAAGGAGAGTTCCAATTTGCCGCCGCGCGCCGTCGCGCAGGCCAGTTCCGGGTCGTTCATCTTCTTCCAGCCGGGCCGTACGTCGGCGGGTTCGCTCGAAAAGACCAGGCGGTCCTTTTCCCGGCGCCAGGCCACGCGCCCGAATTCCCAGCCCGGGGGCAGCAGGGCCGGCGCGCGCTTTTTGGACGGCGAGTGGCAAAGCACCGCCAGGGAATCTTTAGAGGCCAGGAACATGTTCAGTCCGCGGTAAGGGGCGGCGCGCCCGGGATATTTGTCCCTGGTCGAGATCCACACCGTGCGGATCTCGTCGAGCGCCATTTCAAGCGCCGTGCCCATGGAACCGTAGGCGTCCAGCATCTTCACCACCTGCCAGAACAGCACTTCGGAATCGTCGGCGCCTTTGACTCTGGCGGCGTACTTGCCCAGCAGGGACCGGATCTCGTCCTTTATAAAAAGCGTGCCGTTATGGGCGAAGGTCAGGCCGTAGGCCGAGAAAGGCCGGGTATTGGCGCGGCTTATCAGCCGCGTCTTCGGCAGGCCGGCCGGATCGGAGGCCTCGCGCGGATGGGTCAGGGTAACGCGCGCAGCCGCGGCGGCGCCGGCCCGGGCCGGCAAGGACTTGGGGCCCTCGCAAAGAAGGTCCCGGCCCGAAACCGGCCTGGCCGAAATAACCGCTGTTATCCTGCACATCAGGCCTATATTTTATTCAATTTGGAGGGGGTATTCAAATGACCGGTTAATGTTTATATAATTATCATGTAGTCACTATATTTCCGGGACAGGCAGGCATATATGGAAAACGAAGATTTTAATATCGAGCCCCAGGCGGCGCCCATGCTCGGGGAGGACGGCACCCCAGCCGAATTCAGCCCGGAAGGGCCCGTCCCGGCCGGCTTTAACGAGCGGTTCCTGGCTTATGCTATAGACGCTTTTCCGTTCGTGGCCGGCACCTACCTCTCCCTTAACGCCCTGGTCAAGGCCGGCGTTATTTCCTATACCCCCGCCAACGAATGGAAGTGGAAGCTGCTCTGGATAGGCGCGTACATAATTTATGAAACGGTCCTGTCGAGCGGCGGCCGGGCCACGGTGGGCAAGCTGCTGCTGAACATCCGGGTGCGGGCCAAGGACGGGGGCGACCTCTCCGTGGGCCGGGCTTTCGTCAGGGCGCTGTCCTATTTTGTTAGTTCCGGCACGCTGAACCTGGGCTATTTCGCCGCCCTGGTCACCCCGGAGAAAAGGGCGCTGCACGACTATCTGGCCGGCAGCCGCGTGGTAAGCGTGCGCGAACGCGGGGACCTGGCCAACGGGCTGGTACTGGCCTTCTCCTGGGGCCTGATGGCGATACTCATCGGGTCCTGGCTGAACCAGACCGTCCTCAGGATCTCCCCCGCCGAAAAAGGCCAGATCATAGCGGCGCACCGCACTATTTCCAAGCTGGCTAAGCTCGAGGAAATTTACATGCGGCAGGAGGGGCATTACACCAACGACATGAAGACCCTGGCCGAGATGACCGGCAACGTCAACGCCGTGCGCGCGGAACTTTTCAAGACCCTCGAGCCGGGGACGCTGGCGATAGCTTCCAACGGCAGCAAGTATTACATCACCGCCAAGGCCAGGAACTGGCGCAAGACGGAAGTCCAGGTGGCGTCGGCGCCCCCGCAGCGGCGCTGACCGGGCGCCGCCGGAGGACGGAAAAAGCCCCGCGTTGGACGCGGGGCTTTTTTTACGCCGGGAAAGCCGGCTGCGGGGTTATTCCCCCCTGTTGCGTTCGGAACCGCTCTGGCAGACCATGCAGTAGCGCGCGGAAGGCAGCGCTTTTATGCGCTTCTTCTCTATCACGTTCTTGCAGTGCTCGCAGAGGCCGTAGGTGCCCTTCTCCATCTTGCGCAGCGCGGCTTCTATGTCGCGCAGGATCTTGCGTTCGTTGTCCGAGAGCTCGAAGAGGATCTCTTTGTCCAGGCTCTGCGTGGCCTGGTCTATCGAGTCCCCGACCTCCGGTTCCAGCAGGTCCAGGTTCTTCTTGTCCTCGACGTTCTTGGCGATATCTATTTTCATCTCGGAGAGATGCGCGGCTATCTCCGCCAGCTCAGCCTTGGTAAGCGCCTCTTTGGCGGGCGACGTCTTTTTCGCCGGCGCGGCGGCGGGCTTTTTTTTGAGTTTCAGCGCCGCGGCGGCGCGGGGCTTGGTCTTTACCGCGGCCCTGGAGGGGCTCTTCTTCGCTGTCTTTTTTGTTTTTTTCATGATCGGCTCCGTTAATGTCAATGTCGGGAAGTGCTGAAAAACATCGGGCGCGCCTCGGTGATAACGGCGCGCGAGGCCTTGATCCTGTCCCGGTAGTACTTGGGCAGGACGAAGGCCCCGGTTATGGTGAGCCCGTCGGAATACTTGAGCGGGCGTTTGAGCTTATAGCTTGCCGCCCGGTCGAGGGCGGCGGCTTTGAGCCGCCGCGGGGCCAGGGCCGGAGCATCCGTGCAGTAAAGGAAAGTCCAGGGCATGTCGTAGGACGGGATGAAAGCGGTGTAGCTGCCGACGAACTTGAAAACTTTCTTAAGGGTGTTGAAGACGGCCGGATGCAGTTCGAACTGCAGCGGTGTGCCGGGGCCGGCCTGGATAGTGAAGATCCCGTCATCCGCCAGGACGCGCTTCATGCGCCGGTAGAATTCCACCGTGTAAAGGCCGAACGCCGGGCCGCCCTCTATGGGGCTGGGCAGGTCCGAGTAGATGAGGTCGAATTTGGTCGCGGTGTTCTCGACTATCTTTTTCGCGTCCTGGGCGAGCAGGCGCAGGCGCGGGTCGTCGAAGGCGCCTTTGTGCCAGGACTCCAGGTGTTTTTTCGCGAAGCGCAGTATGTTGTAATCGATGTCGGCCATTACGACAAGCTCGATGCCGCGGTCGTTGAGGATGTCCCGGGCGGTGGCGCCTTCCCCCCCGCCCAGGATCAGCGCCCGGCGCGCCCTGGGGTGGGCCAGCAGTGCCGGGTAGACCAGGGATTCGTGGTAAAAGGCCTCGTCGTACTGGCTGCTCTGGGTCTCCCCGTCTATCACCAGCACCTTGCCGAAAGTGTGCGTCCTTATGAGGGTGGCTTCCTGGAAGGCCGTGGAGGAATGCTCGAGCGTCTCCAGGGCGCGGTGGGCGTGCAGCTCCCCGG
The DNA here is from genome assembly GCA_001799795.1 of Elusimicrobia bacterium GWC2_61_19. Taxonomy (GTDB): domain Bacteria; phylum Elusimicrobiota; class Elusimicrobia; order Elusimicrobiales; family UBA9959; genus UBA9959. The sequence goes on along the minus strand of MGUD01000018.1, from coordinate 40,087 downwards.
GCGTAAAGAACTCCACGAACCACTCCCCGCGGGGCAGGACGCTCCTGGAATTCTTGAGCCATTTGAACTTGGAGGTTTTCATTTCGGCAGCAGGCCCCGTTCCATCTTCATCATGCTGAAATGGGTGGACCTGAATAATTTCTTTACCACTTTAAAAGCTTCCCAGGGGCGGGTCCTTTCGCCGCAGGTGTAGAGGTCCACGGAGGCGTACTGGTGTTCCGGCCAGGTGTGGATGGCGAAATGGGATTCGGCTATCACCACTACGCCGGAAACGCCGTAGGGCTTGAAATGATGGAAGATCGAGTCTATGATGGTGGCGTCGGCCGCGCGGGCGGCTTTCAGCATGGCGTCCTGCACTTTTGTCACCGATGAAAGGGCCGCGGCGTTGCAGCCGTAAAGTTCCAGTATAAGGTGTTGGCCAAGGGCTTTCATTTAGGTTCTTCCGGTCAAAGCTATGCTTGTGCCGCAACAAGGCCTATGGCCTTCAGGCGGCCTAACAATCTATATTATTTGCCGGGGGGTGTCAACCGACGCGGCCTCCGAAAAAAACCGGGGTTCCGCGGCGGCCGGAACCCCGTAAGGCCTTGTGGCCGGGAGGCGTTATTTGAACGAAATACCTTTCATCTTGGTGAAGATGGTGCGGTCCCTGCGCTGGAAGACGGGGCTGCGGAAAGGGAAGTCGAAGGTGAGCGAAATGCGGTGCGTAGAGCCGAGTTCCCCCATGGGGATAAAAGCGTAGTCCAGGGAGAAGAAGTGCAGCGTGGCGCCCACGCCCATGGAGAGGCCGCTGATGCCGTCGCGCATTTGCTGGGTGTTGAGGCCGGCCCGCACGCAAAGGCGGGTCAGCTCGTTGGGCGTGGTGGCGAGTTCCGCGCCCAGCAGCACGTTGGGCTTGTTCTGTTTGGGGAAGACCACGTCCGTGGACAGGAGCATGTTGCGGAAAGGGTTCACCGCGGCGCCCAGTTTGAACGTGAGGGGCAGCGGGTTGGATTCGGTGTCGTACCTCAGGCCGCCGCCTATGTTGCTGGCGGTGACGGCCAGGCGGTAGGGAATGTCCGAGAAATTATAGGTCATGACGCCGATATCCCCGGCGTAGCTGCTGGCGGAGCCGGAGATGCGCGACTTTATGTATTTGGCGTTCACGCCGATGGAGACGTCTATGTCCTTGTCGGAAAATTCCAGGATGGCCTTGCTGTAGGAAAGCGTGAAAACCTGGTCGCGCGGGGCGAAGCTGCCCACCGTGTTGCCGGAAATATCCGTCTGCTTGATGGAGCCGATATCGGTAAGCAGGATGGAGCCGGCGATAACGGAGTCGTAGGACAGGCGGTGAGCGTAGGCGGCGTACTGGTAGCTGATCTCTTCCAGGTACTGCGCCCGCATGAACACGGCCGACAGCTTGGGGATCTGCACAAGACCGGCGGGGTTCCAGTAGATGGCGGAGGCTTCGTCGCTTACGGCGGTGTAGGCGCCGCCCATGGCCGCGGCCCGGGCCCCTACGGGCAGGTTCAGGAAGTCGGCCGTGGTGGTGCCGGCGGCGGCGGCGGAAAAATAGCGGGGGTCTTCCCCGGCGCGGGCGTACGGCGCCGCGCAGGCGGCCAGGCAGGCCGCCGCGGCCAGCGCCGTTAATATTCCCGTCCGGGTGTTCGACCTTTTCATATTACCTTTCCACCGCCAGTTTCAGAACCTTCTTGCCGGCGCTAGAATCGATGACCGCCAGGTAGACGCCGCTGGCCACCAGGTTGCCCGCGTCGTTAAGGCCGCGCCAGATTATTATGCCTGTGGTGCCCGCCGTCCCCTCCCACACTTTGGCGCCGGACAGGGTGTAGACGCGGAGTTTGGAGCTGGCCGGGAGATTGGCGATGGTGACAAAACCGTTGCCGCGGTTGGGCTTGAAAGGGTTCGGGTAAACCAGCACGTCGTTGAGGTTCGTAGCGGCGGCCTTGAACATCAGCTGGAACACGCTGAAGTGGTTGAGCGTAGCGGTTATCGTTTTTAGGCCCGTGTCAATCCTGGTCTCAAGGGGCAGGCAAACTCCGTTGCCGTTGTCGCGGGCCAGCACCAGGCTGTAGATATCGGAACTGGGGACGATGAACCCGTCGTAGGAAACACTGAGGGTCACCGGCGTCTGCGGCTGGGCGTTGTTCTGCGTGTAGACGGCCACCTCCACCGTCCTGCCGTTGATCAGGTAGGAACCGCAGTTGTTGGTGGCGGACGGCGAGATGGCTATGGCCGTGGCGGCGGGGAAAGACTCCGCCGGGACGGTAAGGGTGACGGTGCGGCTGTTGGGCAGCGTGCCGGTTATGGTGACGGTCTGGGCGGGGTCCGATGTGCCGGCGATGGAGCCGGCGGGCGCGCTGGTAAGTTTGTCGTCGGTGAAAGCGGCGGGCACCGCCTGCGATCTGGACGTAAGGATGTTCTCTCCGTTCCTGGCCGTCACGTCGAAGTAATAGGTAGTGGAAGTAAGCAGGCCGGTCAGCGTGTAGGCATTGCCTGTATAGCCGAGGGAGAAAGGCACGTAGGTCGTAACGGGCCCGGTGAAGCTGCCGGTGGTGCCGCGCAGTTCGTAAACGGTGCCCGGGGTATTGTTGTTCTGGGACCAGGTTATCGTCACTCCCGATATGGCCACCGTAGCCGGCGTAACCTGCGCGGGGGCGCGCGCCAGGGTATATTTAGAGCCCAGCGAGACGGCTTCCGAGGGGATGCCGTCGCCGTTTATGGCAGCGAGCTTGACGTAGTAACGGAAGTTGGCGGCCAGGCCGGAGAAATTATGGCTGTTGCCGATGACCGAGGCGGAACTGGTGCCTGAACTGAGGTAGAGGCTGCTGGTGGAGATCATCAGCCCGTAAACTGTCCAGGTGGAGTTGTCGTTGGTCAGCCAGTTGGCGGTAAAACTGCCGGTGCTGACGTTGGTAAAAATATTCGCCGGGTCCGGAGAGGGCGCTCCCGCCAGCGTGTAGACCCGGCCGGAGGCCGACATGGGGCCGTAGACAGGGGAGGGGTCGTTGTTGACCGCGCGCGCGAATACCGCATAGGGGCGGTTGGCGCCCAGCCCGCTCTGGGTGAAGTCGGTGTAGGTGGTGGACCCCACATAGACGGGGTTGGCGGTGTCCGCGGTGACGTCGAAGATCTCATAGAAGTCGGCGCCTACGGCGGAGTTCCACGCCCAGTTTATGGTAGAGCTGCTGGTGGGCGTGCCGGTAAGCGTGCCCACATCCGATACCGTCAGCGTGGAGGGCCTGTTGGAGAAATCTGTCGGGACCCCCTCCCCGTTCTTGGCCCGCACGCGGAAAAAATACCGGGTGTTGGTCAAAAGCCTGTCTACCGTGGCGGAGGTGCTGGTGTAAATGAGATTGAACGGCACGGGCGTGGAGATAAGCACCGGGTCGGCGAAATCGCTGCCCGCGCACATGGAAACTTCGAACGGCGTTCCGGGGGCATTGGCGCTGCCCCACTCCAGTTTGGCCGTGGTGAAACTGGCGTCCATCACGGTCAGCGCCGTGGGCTTGGCGGCCAGCGTGTAATAGGTGGACGACTGCGCCAGCTGGCCGCTGCCTCCCGTGTTGTAAGTGTTTGCCTTCACGGAGGCGGCGGTATTGGGCTGCAGGCTGGTCTGCGTGAAAGCGGCCGAGGGCGAGAAAGCGGTGGTTGTAATGAATACGTTGTCGGAGGAGGAATAAAGCGCATAACCGTCCGCGGCGGAACTGGTGCCGGAAGTCCAGGACCAGGTTATGGAACTGGTCCCCAGTACGGCGCCTACGGGGGCGGTGGGGCTGCCGGTGGGCCTGGGCGCTGAGACCTGTACGGGGACGCCGTTGGAGAACTGGCCGTTGGCCGCTATCCGCGCGTGGTACCAGCCGTACGGCATTTCACCGGGGGTTATGGGGGAGATGATGGTAATGGATGAGATCGTTTTATCCCAGGCCGTATTCGGGCCGCCGTAGGTGGTGTACAGCCGGGTGGTCATGTCGGTCAGGAAGCCGCTGGGGTTGTCTATCTGCTGCAGGTAAATGCGCGGATTGTGGAAAGAGGAATTCATGGAGCCGGAGCCGCCGCCGGAGGCTTCGCTGATACCGTGGAAGTTGGAGGTGTTGCCCAGCAGGGTCAGCCTGTCGCCGCGGTCGAAGAGCGTGGTGCCCGTGGAAACCAGCGGGTTGCGCAGGTCCTTGGGCGCGAAGCCTTCGGTGTCCGGGTACGCGCTGAAGTAGATAGTTTCCGTGGTGTCGAGATATTGTGCCCCGTCCCAGCCGCCTATGGCCAGCAGGGTACCGCTTGAGGTCAGCACCGTGGTATGGTTGGAGCGGTTGGAAGTTTCACCCTGGCTCTGCCAGGTGCTGAAATCTACGTCGTAGCCTTCTACCAGAGAGTAGGCGATGCCCGGGGCCTCACCGCCGGTGATCAGGACCTTGCCGTTGGGCAGCAGGGTGGAACGGTGGCCTGTGCGGCGGGCGAGCATGTTGTTGCCCCCCAGCTGGGTGGTGAGTTTCCAGCTTAACCCGTCGTAAACCTCGGCGGTGTCCATCGGGCCGTAGCCGTCGGTGCCGCCGGTGACCATAACGCGGCCGTCCATCAGCAGGTTCGCGGCGTGCGCGTAGCGCTTTACCTGCAGGTCGTCGCCGGTGTCGGTCCAGGTGCGCGTCGCGAAATTATACACTTCCGTGGTCTTTATGGCGCCGTTGCCGTTTATGCCGCCGGCTATCAGCACGTTGCCGCTCTTAAGCAGCGTGGCCGTGTGCTGGGCCCTGCCGCCGTTCGCCAGGGCGCCGGCGGTCAGCCAGACCGAACTGGTGGTAAGGTAGATCTCGGAGGTCGCCGAGTAGCCGTTTATCGTATCACCGCCGGCCATCAGCACGTTGCCGTCCGGCAGCAGCGTGGCGGTATGGTTCGTGCGGGCGAAAGCCATTGAGTTCGTCGGCAGCCATTTGTCGGTGTCCGGGTAGTAGATCTCCGCGTAAGTTACGGCATGGGTAGAGGAGTTTATGGCACCGCCGGCCGCCAGCACGCGGCCGTTGGGCAGCAGCGTGGCGGTGTGCCTGGAGCGCGGGTAATTCATGGTCCCGGCCGGCCTCCACTCTTGTTCCGCCGGGTAGAACATTTCGCAGGTGGCCAGCGTGGCTGTGCCGTCGGAGCCGCCGCAGGTAAGTATCCCGTCGTCCGGCAGCAGGGTGCTGGTATGAAAGGCGCGCTTGTTGGCGAGTTTTCCGCTTTTGGACCAAGTTGAATGGTTCTGGGAGATGAACGCCCCGGAGATATTGGAGGCGGTGAAAACCGGGGCCAGGGCCGCGCGCTTGCAGTGTGCGGACGGGATCAGTTCGCAGTTCCTGCCGCCTATGATGGCCGTGTCCGCGCCGGGGGTGACCAGGGCCGACAGGTTGAAGACCGGGTAGAGTACCTGTCCGAACTGCCATTTGGCCTTATCCGGGCTGTACTCCAGGTTGTCGGAGAATATCATTTCCCGGACGACGAATGTGGATATGCTTATGGCATACTGCAGGTCTGAAAGGTCTATCCTGGTGGAGGTGTAATAGGCCCGCAGTGATACGGAGGTCACGGGGTCGCTGGCGGTAGTGGCCAGCGGGCTGGACACTATCGCGGTAGTTGTCGAATTTATGATAGTACCGGTGAGGGCTGAAAAGGCCACGTTGCCGGAGGCCACGCCCATCCCCGTGAAGGCGTCGTAGGTTACCGCGCCGCTGGTGAATTCCCCCGTGCCGCCGGTCAGGGAGGCCAGCCAGTAGCCAAGGTTGTCGGATATCGACGCGCCGGTTATCGTCATTGTGCCGCTGATGATGCCTCCGACGTAGGTCGGGGAGACTTCGATGGTGACGGGAATGGTCAGCACGGAGCCCGCCGTCAGCGGGACGGGCGGATTCCCGACCGGGATCGGGGTGATCGAGAAGACCAGCGAGCCGGAGGTCGCGTAGGTGTCGATGGAGGCGACCCCGACCGGGGCGAAGCTGACGGTGCCGGTCGGGTTCTGCGGCTGCACTATGTCCCTGAACTCTCCCGGTGCCACGCCGGGGACCATCAGGCCGACCGTAAAGCCGTCCACGGTGGCGGTGCTCGGCCCGTCGATATAAATGGACGCGTTAGAGACGCTGAGGGAAGGCCCGTCCACCGCCCGCGAGATAAAGATATCCGCGTCGACGAGGCGGCCGTCCACGGGCCTGGAGAGATTGATGTCCAGCAGGTACCGGAGGATGCTGCTGGTGTTCACCCTGGCGGTGGTTATATTGGTCTTTGTGGTGTCCAGTTGCGAGCCGGTTTCCATGGTCGGGATGGCGAAGAAAAATTTGGGCGGGATATTGCCGTAGCCGCCGTACATGTGCTGCTTGCCGTCCGGGGAGAGGGCGGCGGCGTGTTTCGAGTTCCTGTAAGGCATCACCTGGTAGTCGGAGCCGGAGACCGGCACCCTGCCGCCGTAAGAGTCGAAGATCTCGGCGCTGTCCAGGAAACCTTTGCTGCCTGCGTTCTGGTTGGATGCGCTGCCCAGCGGGGTTTTATACCAGCCCTCTTCCGCTGTGTCCAGCTTGTCGATGCCGTTGTACCCTCCGGAGATGAGGATGGTGCCGTTGTTGAGTACCACGGCGGAATGGTCGGTGCGTCCGGTGGTAAGGGCCGTTACGGTCTGCCACTGGTAGTTCTCGGGGTCGTAGATCTCGTTGGTGGACAGGTAGGTGAAGGTGGAGGCGACGGCGTCCCAACGGCGCCCGCCCGATACGAATACGCGGCCGCCGGCTATGGCGCTGGCGGAGTGGCCCATGCGTTCGCTGCTCATGGCCTGGACCGAGGCGAAATTACCGAGCGCCGGGGTGACGTTCGGGGTGAAAACCTCGCAGGTGTTGGTTATGGAAGTTTCGCTCGCGGTCTGCCCGCCGCAGATAAGGACTTTTCCGGAACTGGCGCCTTTATTAAGCAGGGTGGCGGTATGTCCCCCCCTCGTCGAGGCCAGGGTGGCGGTTACAGGCGTCCAGGTTTTTGTCAGCGGGTTATAGATCGCGGCGGAGTTTACCGGGACGCCGTTGGTGAAACCGCCCGCTACCAGGACCATACCGTTGCCCATGAGCGTGGCGGTGTGGGAGGACAGGGAGGCCGGCATGTTGGGGGCCGCGCCGAAAGCGGCCGCGGAAGTGAAATAGATCTCGACGCTGTTGAGGGAGACGTTGGCGGCGCCGGTGGTGCCGCCGGCTACCAGGATATTGCCGTCAGGCAGCAGGGTGGTGGTATGGCCGTGGCGGCCGGTGGCAAGCGCGCCAGCTCCCGGCGCTAACAAGGCCAGGGCGAACAGCGATATAGGAAGGACCTTTCTGAAATTCATAATTATCCGGAGATAGTCTACAAGAAAACTGTTACAACTTTGTTGCGGCCCGGTAAAAGAACGGTTTTCAGTTCACGTCCACCAGCGAATCCCCTGTCGGGGCTTTGGGTTTGCCCGGGTCCAGCTTTTTTTTCCCGTCCACCGTGAAATGGTAGGGGTAGGTGCCGGGCAGTATGTATATGTCGGTCGCCCAGACGCCGTTCTTCTTTGTCAGTTTGACGTCTTTCCAGGAGGTGAAGCTGCCCGCTATTTTTACGGACTTGGCCTTGGCGTCTTTATAGACGAAAGCGGTCTTTACGGCTTTTATCTTTTCGGTCGCGGCCTGCTCGGCGGCCTGCGCGCCCTTGGTGGTGACGGCGGGTTTTACTTCTTCGGGTTTGGCGGCGGCGGCCGGCGCTGTTTCCTCGGTCGGTTCTTCAGCCGGAGCGGCCGGCAGGGGCACCGGGTGCACTTCTATAGTGTCGCCTGAGAAGTGCAGCGACATGCGTTCATAGATGGAGTAGCCGGCAAAAGCCGCGGCTGCCAGGCTGACGAACGCCGCGGCAGCCCAGAATGTTTTTGATTTTGTCATAATTTGGAGCGGGCGATGGGAATCGAACCCACGTTTAATGCTTGGGAAGCACTCGTACTACCATTGTACGACGCCCGCGCTGTTTATGCCCTTGGCGCTTTCCGCCCCGGGCTTTTCTCAAGGGAACTACTCCCCTCTCAAATGCACAAATTACCGATACCTGTAAATTCTACCTAAGAAGGCCTATAGATTTCAATATTATTATTGTTTCTTTATGAGTTTGAGGAATTCTTCCCTTACTTTGTTGTCGCTGCGGAAGACGCCCAGCATGGAGCTGGTGGTGGCGAAAGAGGTTTCGTTCTTTACCCCGCGCATGCTGACGCAGAGGTGTTCCGCCTCCATCACTACCCCCACCCCCAGCGGCTTAAGCGTCTTGAACAGCGTATCGGCTATTTCCACGGTAAGCCGTTCCTGCACCTGCAGGCGGCGGGCGAAAGTTTCCACCAGGCGCGGGATCTTGGACAGGCCCACTATGCGGCCGTTCGGGATGTACGCCACGTGGGCTCTGCCGAAGAAGGGCAGCATGTGATGTTCGCAAAGGGAGTAAAAGGCGATATCTTTGACTATCACCATCTCGCTGTAATCGGCCTTGAAAAAAGCGCCGTTGAAAACTTTGGTTATATCGGCGTTATAGCCGGAGGTGATCTCGCGCAGGGCGCGCGCCACGCGCTGCGGCGTTTTTTTCAGCCCCTCCCGGCCCGGGTCTTCCCCTATGGCTTTGAGTATCTGCAGGGTCGCGGCTTCGAGCGGATCTTTCATGATTATGATTTTACAAACTTTACCGGCCAAAAAGAATCCCCCGCTTCTTCGCGGGGGAGTCTGGCCGTGCCGGCGGCCGGCGGCGGTTCTTTATTATTTCGCCGAGATATACAGCCACTTGCTGGTGGCGGAGACGCCGCGGGCGGCGGCGCGCAGGACCTTGGCGTCGGCGGCCAGGGTGTCCATGGCCTTTCTCTCCTCAAGCAGCTGGGTCAACTTTTTGCCGCGGACTTTTTTGCCGCGGACCTTTATGCCGTTTTTCCTGGAGGAGACAGCGTCGCGCATGGCGGACTTCTTATACTTCGCGGCCATCCGCCCGATCACGGCGCTGACCTTGACGGCTTTGCGGTTGACCTTGGAGCTGTAGCTGAATATGGTGTTGATGTACCTGGCGTGCATGGAACCGGCCTGCACGGAAGAGAACTCCGTTTTGTTAAGGGCCGCCACGCGGTCGAGGTTGCCGGCTATCATCTTAAGGCTCAGGCCCATGGCGGAAAGATCATGGGCGCGCATGCGGCCGTTGGCGCCGTCCAGGGTCTCCATGGCCTCGTCGAGGTATTCGTCCTGGCGCACAAGCTTGAAAAGGATGTCCTTGTAGTCGCGGGTTTTCGCGTCTTCCTGGCTGACGGCCGGCGTTATGGTTTTGCCGGGGGCGGCGGCGAAAGCCAGGCCCAGCCCGGAGAGAAGTACAAGGCCGGCGGAAAGCGCGAATTTTATCTTCATGGTTTTTGTCTCCTGTCCGCTGTTCCTGTATAGTTTACACTAAGGGCGCGGGGCCGGCACGGGCCCGGTGGCCATGTTTGCAAAATAAAAAGGCCTACATCTCTGTAGGCCTTTCGGGCAGCGGTGCCGGTGAGCGGTTATTTCATTCCCTTAACGGCTTTCAGGGCCTGCTCGCGGGTCTTTATCTTTCCCTCGAACTGGAGCAGGTGGACCTTCTCGAGCAGTTCGCCTATGCGCGGGCCTTCCTGCAGTTTCAGCGTCTTTATGATGTCGTTGCCGTCTATCAGGCGCGCCGAGCGCAGCTTCATGTTCTTCTTTACGTAGACCCTGAAAAGCAGGTTGAGCACCTGCATATAGCGCAGGGTCTTTTTGGGCGAATTGTAGGGCAGGCCGCCGGCCGGCAGCGGGCCCGGCGGGTGCTGCAGGCGCTTGCGCATTTTGCTCAGCTGCTGCGCCGACACGTAGCTGGCGTGGTCGGCCCAGGACAGCGCCAGCAGGGGCACGGTGTATTCCCCGAGGGTGCGGAAGAAGCGGAACATCGCCCTGTCCGAAATGGTCTCGTTGGCGGCCAGGTTGCCCGGGCGCAGGTGGGTGCCTATGATGCGCGACACCAGCCGGATGTCGTCGCGCGAGAAGCGCAGGTCCTCCATGACCTTTTCCGCCATGATGGCGCCGTACTCCTCGTGGCCGAAGAAGCGCAGGCGGCCCTTTACCATGGCGGCTTTGGGCGGCTTGGCTATGTCGTGCAGCAGCGCGGCGAATTTAAGCGTGCGCGGCGCGGCTAAAAACTCCTCCACTTTTTTATAGTCCGGCAGGTAGGCGGGCAGGTTCTCGAACAGGTGGTCGATGCGCTCCACCACCAGCAGGGTGTGCTTCAGCACGCCGCCCGCGCCGTAATAGCCGACGGCGCACGTCTCCTGCGCCGCCAGGTCCGGGAAGAGGGCGGTCAGCAGACCGTGTTTGTGCATCAGGGCCAGCCACCGGCTGGACTCGGGGCTCTCGAAGAGGCGCATCAGTTCTTCGCGCACGCGTTCCTGGGCCGGTTTTTTTATCAGGGGCGCCTGTTTCCTGACGGCTTTGAGCACGGCCGGCGCGATATCGAAATCCAGGGCCGCGGCGATGCGGAAAGCCCGCATCAGGCGCACCGGGTCCTCCGTGAAGATCCCGGCCGAGACGGCTTTTATCTTTTTGGCGGCGAGGTCCTTGAGCCCCCCGCACGGGTCTATGATGGCGGCCTTGTCGGCGCGCAGGGTGAAGCCGCCGGTTTTCCGGTCGGTCTTGAATTCCAGGGCCTTGGTGAGCTTCAGGGCCATGGCGTTTACGGTGAAGTCGCGCCTTTCGAGGTCGGGCTTGAGCGCGCCGCCGACGAAGGGCATGATGTCGATCTGCGCCCTGGGGGCTTTGCGGCCCGTCAGGCGGTACACCTGGTTCTCTTCGTCGAGGGGGAAACAGGCCGCGTCGAGTTTCCGGGCCAGGCGCGCGGCCTTGGCGCGGAAATCGGCCGAGGGCGGGACCGCCAGGTCTATGTCCTTGAACGGCCGCTTGAGGACGGCGTCGCGCAGGGCGCCGCCTACCAGGTAGGCTTCGCCGAAAACGCTGAGGATGCTGGCGGTTATGTTCATTGCAGGCCTGACTAGCCGGGCGCCGGCCCGGGCTTAATGCGACGGGGCCGCTCCGGCGGCCTTCAGGCGCTTTTCAAGTTCTTTTTTGAGGAGTTCCCGCTTCAGCACTTTCTGCATCGTGTTCTTGGGCAGGGCGCTGACTATCTCAACCTCGCGCGGGCGCTTGTAGGCGTCGAAATTGGCTTTTATGAAATGCATGATCTCCGCTTTCTCCAGCTGTACGTCGGGCTTGGGGACGCAGAAGCATTTCATGGTCTCGTTGCCGGAGCCGTCCGGTATGCCTATGACGGCGTTCTCCAGCACTTTCGGGTGGGTGTTTATGACGTGTTCCACCTGGGCAGGGAAAACTTTCAGGCCCTTCACTATCACCATGTCCTTCTTGCGGTCGCGGATGAACAGGAAGCCGTCCGTGTCCAGCACGCCGATGTCGCCGGTCTTGAGCCAGCCGTCGGCCGTGAACAGTTCCTTGGTGGCCTGGTCGTTCTGGTGGTAGCCGCGGGTGATATTGGGGCCCATCACGCAGATCTCCCCCTCCTCGCCGTGCTTGAGGTGGCCGCCGTCCTCGCCCATGATCCGTATCTTCACGCCGGGGATGGCCTTGCCCACCGAGCCGTGCCTGCGCGACCGGGGCGGGACGATGGTGACCACCGGGCTGGTTTCCGTCAGGCCGTAGCCTTCCAGCACGTGCAGCCCGAAGCATTTATGGAAGTGCTGGGCGATGGTATGGTTGAGCGGCGCCGCGCCCGACATGCACAGGCGCACTTTCCTGAGGCTCCAGAATTTGAGGAAGAACTTCTTGAGGCCGCGGGCCTCCTTGGCCAGCACGCCGTAGATCTGGGGCACGGCTATCATGATGGTGACGCCTTCGCGGCCCATGGCCTGCAGCCACGGCTTGGGCGGGGTGATGCTCTTCACTATCAGGGTTTTCGACCCCAGCAGGATCGGGGTGATGACGTTGCCGGTCCAGGAGAAGGTGTGGAACATGGGCAGCAGCGCCATGAAGACGTCCTTCTTGGTGGGTTCCAGGGTGGCGATGGACGCCTTGGAATTCTCCAGCATGTTGTGGTGGGTCAGCAGCACGCCCTTGGGGTGGCCGGTGGTGCCGGAGGTGTAAAGGATGCTGGCCACGTCCTGTTCGTCGGCGGAGGCCTTCTGGGTCTGCGGGTGGTAATGGGCGTGCTTGAGGTAATGCCAGAAATCCACCACGCCGTCCACGCCGCAGAAGTCGGCCGAGATCAGGAATTTCAGCCCGGGCAGGTTCTTTTTTACGTTGACGTAGTTCTTGACGAATTCTTTTTCGGTGACCACGCCCTTACAGGCGGCGTTCTCTAGTATGTAGGCGAGCTCATCCGCCTTGGAGACCATGAAGTTGATCGGGACGGCCACCGCGCCGATCTTTACCAGGGCGAAGTAGGCGATAACGAATTCAGGGGAGTTGCGCAGGGCTATGGCGGCGCGGTCGCCTTTGCGCAGGCCCAGCTGCCAGAACATATCGGCCGCCCTGTCCACGGAAAAAAGGACCTCGTGCCAGGACATGCGCTTGTCGCCGGTGACAAAAGCGGTCTCTTCGGGGTTCCTCTCGGCCGTTTTGGCAAGGCAGGAGTAAAGATCTTTAGGTTCGGTCATTTGTTGGCGCCTCCGGAACGCATGTTAAGAGTAAATTGTAGATAATAAATAGCGTTTATTAAAGACCTTGTAACCAAAATAACGGGACTCCAGGCGCGCCAAGGGTGCCGGAACGCAAAACGCGTTCGGGCACACCGTGCCCTCACTCGGTATTCGCCCGCCGCGCTTATGCAAGCGGCGGGCTCAACGACGGTTTTGCTTATCCGGCACCCTTGTCACGCCAGCGTAGTTAGGGTTATTCCCGGCCCGCCTCGTGCACCTGTATGTAGCGCCTGGCCAGCAGAAGGCCGATAGGGGTGATAAGGGCCATGCCCGCCACCCACACCCAGATCATCTGGGAATTGCGCGGGCCTTCGGGCGGGCAGTAGGCGGCCAGCAGATAGCCGGAGAGGCCGCCCGCCAGGAACTTGGCGAAGAAGTACGGCAGCATCGAGAGGGCAAGGTAAGAGCCTTCCTGCCCCTTGGGCGCTATGGCCGCCGGGTACTCGTAGAGGCGCGGGGAGTAGAAGCATTCGCCCACGGAATAAATGAGCACGCACAGCACTATGCCCGCGTAAAGCGGGTGCAGCGGGCCCTTCAGGTCCAGCCACCAGGAGATCACCGCGCCGAACGGCCCGCCCGCCAGCGGCTGGAACGTGGCCGGAGGCAGGGCCATCAGGAAGATGGAAAGGCCGGCTATAGTGGTGCCGATGATGACGGTCCTGTAGGCCGTGAACTTCTGCGTCAGCGCGCCCACCACGGGGGCCAGGATGATCACCACCACCGCGTTCAGGAAGCCGAACAGCCGCGCGAAGGGCGCGCCCTCCCCGAGCTCGCGGATGACCACCTTGGGGAAGGTGTAGTAGAAATGATAAAGGATGAGCTTCGTGAACACTACGAAACCAAAGAAGGTGAGGAAGCGGTAGAAGGTGGGCTGGCTCCACAGCGCGCTGAAGATCCTCCACCAGTCCCTGGCCGCGTCGCGGCAGGACAGCAGGAAGGCGGTCATGAAACCCTCACCGCCGTATTTGCTGACGGCGGGCGTTACCTTTACCCCCTCGTCGGTGGCCTCCACGCCTTCGCGCATGGCGATCCAGGTCAGCACCAGGTTGGGCAGGGTACAGAACATGCCCAGCAGGATGATGGTCTGGTAGGTGCTGATCTGCATGCCCAGGTAGGGCACCGTGAAGTGGCCGTACTCGCCCATGCCACCGCGCACCTTGTCCACCACGTAGCTCGCTATCGCGAAGCCGACGTTCATCATCGAGTAGTACATCGAGAAGGCGATGGAGCGCTGCTTCGTCGTGGTAAAGCGTCTTACCGCCGCTACCATCACCGGGGTCTGCAGCGCCTCGCCAAGGGCCAGCGGGAACAGGCCGAACGGCACGGCTATCCACTTGGCGGCGAAGAAGGCCATCACCAGGCGCGCCAGCGCCGCCAGGCCGAAGCCAGCTATCAGAGATTTGCGTATGCCCACCGCGTCCACCAGCGACCCCACCATCACGGTAAAGGCCGTCATTATGATGGACCAGTAGCCTATGATCCAGCCCGCGCTCTTGTCGGAGAGGCGCAGGTCGGAGGAGAGCCACAGCACCAGCACGGAGTTTACCAGGCTGTACGCCAATATCGTCATGATCTTGGTGCCGAAGATGATCCAGAGTTCGCGTATGGAGCCCTTCAGCACCATGAATTTGCCGATGAAAGATTCTTCTTTTGTCTCTGTCATGTGGTAGTCTCCAGTCTAAGTCGGTTTACCTGCTCTGAAAGCGCACAACGCCAGCCAGGCCGCCGCGGCCAGCGCGAAGGCGAAAGCGAAAGGGGCGAACAGCCAGCCGGCCCTTGTGTAGAAAGTCCCCCCGTCGCCCACGTAAACTGCGGCCGTCAGCGCGCCTTCCTTGCCGGTCGCAAGTTCCGCGCGGACATAGCCCAGCCGGTCTATGACCTGGGAATAGCCGGAAGAGGCCGACCGCACCAGCCAGAGGCCGGCTTCCACGGCCCGCGCCGCGGACATGTCCGAATGCTGACGATGCTGCCACTCGCTCCATTCCATCGGGTCCAGCGTCGGTACTATCAGCAGCTGCGCGCCCTGGGCGGTCATCTTCCTGGTCCCGTCCTCGAAGGCCAGGTCGTAGCAGATCTGCGGGCCCAGCCTGCCCAGCGGCGTGGCCACCGGCGCCGGTGTTTTATTCTCCGGCAGGCCGGTCTCCACGAACTGCACGGGGTGCATTTTATTGTAGACGCCTAAGGTCTTTTTGTCGCGGCCCAGCACCAGGGTGAAATTCGCGCGTTTTATGCCCCGGGCCTTATTGGCGTCCACGCAGACGCCGATGACGGCTTCGGCTTTGGAGGGTCTGAGCCTTTTCGCTATCAGCGCGACGTAGTCCGGGCTGTCGGCGGCGGGCATCATCACCGAGCATTCCGGCCAGACCAGCAGGTCGGCCGCGGCGGCCTCAGGGGTAAGGCTGAGTTTTGCCAGCTTGTCGATATCCGCGCGCTCGGCCTGCACCAGCGCCACTTTTACAGGGGTTCCGTTCTCCGCCGGCAGGACGGCCAGGCGGTGTTTGCCCCAGGCGGTGACGAGGATGAGAGCGGCAAGGAAAAAACCGGCGGGCAGCCGCAGTTTGCGCGGCGCCAGCGCCCAGGCGGAGTTGGCCGCCACGATAAAGGCCGAAAGGCCGTACACGCCCCAGACGCTCAGGGACTGCAGCGCCGGCGGGCTGTACATCTGGCTGTAGCCGATGCCCAGCCAGGGGCAGGCCAGCGGCCAGAGTTCCGAACGGAAATATTCTATGCCGGCCCAGACCACGCCGGACGAGGCCGCCCAGGCCAGCGCGCTCCACGGCCCTCCTCCCCGTTTCCGGGCCAGGTCCCACAGACCGCGTATGACGGCCGCGTGCAGCGCCAGCCACAGGGCGAACACGCCCCAGAACACTATGGCCAGGTAATGCACCACCGTCGTCATCCAGACCAGGGAGACCGAGTAGAAGACCAGACCGGCCAGCGCGCCCAGGCGGGCGGCGGCCACCATCCCGCCGGTGTCCAGGACGGCGTAAAACAGAGGGGCCAGGGCCAGCCAGGCGAGTCCGCCGGCGCCGAAAGGCGCGAACGACGCGGCCAGGAGGAGCCCGGAAATTACTGCGAGGAACCGGTTGCGGTATTTCATGCCTTGACGCAGGTGTAGAGGCAGCTCGACGGTGTGAGGTCGGAGGTGACAGGTTCGGTAAAGCCGGCTTTTTTCAGCAGCACCTGTATCTCGTCCTCGGAGATCCTTTCTTTTACGGGCGGGCCGGCCGGGGTCTGCGCCTTCTTCCACTCTATCACGGCCAGGCGCGTTCCGGGTTTAAGCGCCGCGCCGATGGCGGCCAGGAAAACCTTCTTGTCATCCACCTCGTGCAGGACGTTGGACAGCAGCGCCAGGGTGTAGTCCACTTCCGGTATGGCCAGTTTGCCGTGCTGCGTCTGCAGCGTGTGTATGTTGAATATGCCGGTGGAGGCCGTTTTTGAACGGAGTTCGGCCAGCATCACGCCGGAAATGTCCAGCGCGTAGACGAGGCCTTTGGGGCCCACCATTTTTGCGGCGGGGATGGCGAAGTAGCCCATGCCGCAGCCGATGTCCAGCACCACGTCGCCGGGCTTTATGCCGGCCTTCACCAGGGTTTCTTCCGGCGGCATCACCGCGCGCCGGTCGGCGTTGTCCAGTTTATGTCTTTCCTCGGGGTCGAAAATATGAGCCATAGTTCTTTTAATTCTTCGCGTATTCGCGCTGCGTCCAGCTGGAGATCACTTTCAGGGTGAGGCGGGCGCAGCCGAAGAAATCTTTGAGGTCGAGGTATTCGTGGGTGGTGTGGACGTCACGCATGCCGGTGGACAGGATGGGGGCTTTGATGCCGTGGCCGTAGAGGATGTTCCCGTCGGTGCCGCCGCCGGAGGCCGAGGGTTTCATCTTAAGGCCTTCGTCGCGCAGGGCGCTTGAGATGAGGGCCAGCACGGGGTTGGCCTTGTCTATGCGCAGGTGCGGGAATTTCTGCTCTATGAGGAATTCGTAGCGGGGGATGATCATTTTCCCGTCGGCGCGGATCTTTATCTTTTTGACGGCCCGCTTGAGGCAGTCTTCCATGTGGCGGGTCTGTTTCTTCAGTTTGGCTGGGTCGTGGCTGCGGGCTTCGCCGGAGAGTTCCACCAGGGGCGGTATGATGTTGATGGCGTTGCCGCCGGAGATGAAGCCGATGTTGGCGGTGGTCTCGGAGTCTATGCGGCCAAGCTTCATGCCGGAGATGGCGTCGGAAACCACCTTGATGGCGGAGATGCCTTTTTCGGGGGCTACACCGGAGTGGGCGGCGGCGCCGTAGACTTTTATTTCCATGGCGTCGGCGGCGGGGGCGCTGGTGATGACGTTCTCGAGGCCCTGTTCGTTGTCGAAGATGAGCCCGTAGCGCGAGCGGAGCTTGGAGTAGTCCAGGTACTTGGCGCCCATGAGGGCCATTTCCTCGCTGATGGTGAAGACGGCTTCTATGGGCGGGTGAGGGATCTTGTTCTCGTCGAGGGTCTTGATGACCTCGAGGATGATGGCTATGCCGGCTTTGCAGTCGGCGCCGAGTATGGTGGTGCCGTCTGAGGTGACGCGGTCTTTGTGTACTACGGGTCGGACGTTGTCGGCGGGGCCTACGGTGTCCATGTGGGCCGAGAGTAAAAAGGGTTCGCCGGGGGCGGTGCCGGGGAAGCGGGCTATGAGGTTGCCGGTCTCGCCGCCTATCTTACGGCCGGCGTCGTCTATGAAGACCTCGGCGCCCATGAATTTAAGGAGTATGGAGAGGCGCCGCGCTATGGCGCCTTCTTTGCCGGAAAGCGACGTGATGCGCGCCAGGTCGCAGAACAGCTGCACCATCCTCTTCTCGTTAATGGCCGGTGTCATATGTCTATTATTTAAAAATTCAAGCGCGTTTACAATAAAAATCCCCGCAATGAGCGGGGAAGCTTAGAATAACTTTGGTTTTAGGTCCGCAAGGATGCCCGGTCGGGGGGCTGTCGGGGGTATGGCCCTGCTCACCCGGGCAGAGGAAACCCTTGCGTCGGTTTCCCCCCAGCCGGGAAAATTAGGCTGGGGCCCCCTTTCCGCAACGGGTGCTCAGGGCCATACCCCCGGCAGCCCCCTCCGGTTTCGCGTGCGTTGATTTTGTTCCATTACGCTTTGGAAATATGAAAACGGGCGGCCGCTGCGGGATTTTTTAGATCTTAAAAAAAGAAAGGCATATCGGGAGTACTACGATACGCGAGATTAACAGCGGCACATTGTGCACTGGGGTCAGGTCTTGATTTTTAGCATTTTGGGGTATCAGCCCCTTTATATAACTTAACTAGGGACAGACACCTATTACCTTAGAAAGAGATCGTCAGGTGGCTGTTCAGGGCTTTGGCTATTTTGTCCAGGGTCAGGATGGTTATGTTCGAGTGCTTCAGGGTTTCGATGTCCGAGACTACCTGCTGTTTTGTGTGGATGCGGCGGGCCAGCTCGGCTTGGCTTACGCCCAGTTTGTGGCGTTTTTCGGCTATCAGCAGGGCCAGGCGCGCGCGGATGTCTTCCGCGTCGAAAGCTTTTTTGAATTCCTTATTTTTTAGTTCACCTTTGAGCCAGGTGTTTAGAAGCAGTTTTTTATTTTTCATAAATTTCTCACTTTGCTCTAAGCCAGTCGGCGCGGTATCTCTTTGACCTTTCAATTTCCATAACCGGCGTCTGCAGGGTCTTTTTTAAGAAGCCATGGCTCAGAACTATGGCTTTGCCGTCTATAAAGTATAACAGCCGAACTTCAATATGTCCGAACGAGACCCGCAATTCCCTTATGCCGTCATGCAGCATATCCGCGTACGGTCTTTTTAGGTCCGGCCCTTCCTCCTGTAGCAGTTGAAGCCACTTTGCGACTTTGGCCCTGACCTTAGCCTGCAGTTGCGCCAGGAAGTCGCGCGCGGGATACTCTCCGCCCGGGGTCTGGTAAAATTCAACAGAATACATCCCGCCCCCTTCCCGAAAATAGTATACATGATATATCTTGTATACGCAAGGCCTATTTTCAGACTCTGTTTAAATTAACTCTTAATCTCCTTTTAAGCATAGCAGGTCATCCCGACACCGTAGTGTCGCGTTAAATTAGGCGGGTAATTCGGATACTTCACAGGCCGCGGGGAAGATTTATTGTCAAGGTTGACGGAGCTTTGATTTTGTACAATTTGGGTATGATCTTCAGGAAAAAACAACTGGCTTTGGTGTTTATCGCGCTGGCGCTGGGCGCCAGCTCCTGCTCTTCGCCCACGGCGAGGATCGCCCTTAAAAGGGCCCATCTCGTACCCACACGGACATACTATGTGGAGGCCGAACAGTTCAAGACCGTGGAGTTCGCCCCTCCCCCCGCTTTCGATTCCGACGTCCAGAAAGCCGATATCGCGGCGATAATGGATTGGCAGAGCAAGCGCACGGCCGCGGATTGCAAGAAGGCCAAGAAAACCGCTAAATCCACTTACGATGCTTTCTGGGGCGCCAAAAGCCCGTTCCCCGAGCCGCTGCCGGCCGAAGTGGTGGAGTTCTTCGACCGCCTGACCCTGGACCTCGACAGCGCCGTCACCAACATCAAGGACCGCTACCAGCGCCTGCGGCCGTTCAAGGCCTATCCCGGCCAGGCCGAGCCCTGCATAAAGAGAAGCGGCGGCTTCTCCTACCCCAGCGGTCATTCCTCGTTCTCCAGGGTTTTCGCCAATGTGATGACCGACATCGTGCCGGAGCGTAAGCCCGAGTTCTTCGCCAAGGCCGACGAGATAGCCCAGGACCGCGTGATAGGCGGTGTGCATTTCCCCACCGACATAGCCGCCGGCAAGGTCTTCGGCGACCTCTACCACGCCGATCTCCTTAAATCCGAGGCCTACCGCAAAGATATAGAAAGAATGAAAGCCCTGCTGGTAAAGTAGGACTTTGAGCCGCAATAAAAAACCGGAGGGTCACCCCTCCGGTTTTTTATTGCGTACTGGCGCGGGCCTTATTACTTACCTTGCGCCTCCGCGGCCCCTGCCTCTGCCGCGGCCTCGGCCCTTGCCGCCGGCTTTGTTGCGCGCGACGCGGGCGAAGTTGAGCGGCGCGCCGGGCCGCTGGCCGGGCCGGCCGCCGCGGGTTTGGCGGCCCTGACCGCCGCGCGGAGCCGCACTGACTCCGGCGCCGGGGGCGCCTTCCAGCGACAGGTCTATCTTGCCCTCCGCCGTGTCCACCGCGGCTATCATCACTTTCACCTTGGTGCCCGGCTTCAGGCCGTTCACGCGCAGCAGGCCTTCGGCGCCGGTGCTGCCCAGCATTATGAAAGCCCCGCTGTCGATAACGGTGGTAACGGCCCCGTCCATTATGGAACCCACAAGTTCCTTCATCATTTCGGCCCGCATGATATCCACCGACTTATGCTCGGCGTCGGCGGCGGCGCGCTCGCGTTCCGAGCAGTGCACCCCGGCCTTATCCAGCGGCAGCGCCCCGTGGTTCTCTTTTTTGCCCGCCAGCAGCGCCTTGACGGCGCGGTGCGTCATCAGGTCCGGGTAGCGGCGTATGGGCGACGTAAAGTGCGAATAGAAGCGCGTGGCTATGCCGAAGTGCCCCTCGGACTCCGGCGAGTAAACGGCCTGGCGCATGCTGCGTACCATCAGCGAGTTTATGATATTGGTCAGCGGGTGGTTCTCCGCCTGGCGCAGCACATCCTGCAGGCCTTTCTGCGCGTTGGCGCCCTCGATGTGCCCGGCGGTCAGGCCCAGCTCGCCCAGCGCGGCGGACAGCGCCTTCAGCTTCAGCGGGTCCGGCGAATCGTGCCGGCGGTGCAGGAACGGCATTTTAGCGGCATAGAGTTCCGTGGCCACGGCCTCGTTGGCCAGCAGCATGAATTCCTCTATCAGGCGGTGGCTCTTGAGCCGCGGCCGCAGGCTTACGCCCAGCGGCCTGCCGTGCGGGTCCGCGTTGATCTTGTATTCCGGCAGGTTGAAGTCCAGGGCCCCGCGGGCCACGCGCCGCTTGTACAGCACGTCGGTCAGGTCGCTCATGCGCATGACGGCTTCTTCCACGGCTTTGGGTACGTCCGGCACTTTGCCGCCGTCTATAAGGGTCTGGATCTCCTCGTAAGTGAACCGGCGCCACGAGCGTATGACGGTTTGGGCCAGGCGCCTCTTCGTTACTTTGCCGGCCGAGTTTATATCCATGAAGGCCGACATGGTCAGCCGCTCCTGGCGCGGCACCAGGCTGCAGAGATTGTCGGACAGCGCCGGCGGCAACATGGGCACGACCCGGTCGGGCAAATAAACGCTGGTGGCGCGCTCGTAGGCTTCCGCGTCAAGCGCGGTTCCGGTCTTAACGTAATGGCCCACGTCCGCGATGTGCACGCCCAGGCGCAGTGTCCCGCCGCCCAGGTCCTCAAGCGAGACCGCGTCGTCGAAGTCCTTGGCGTCTGCCCCGTCTATGGTGCAAATGGGCAGGTCGATCAGGTTCTCCCTGTCCTTCCATTGCTCGGGCTCAAGCCGGGCGCCGAAACTTTCGGCCTGGGCTATAACTTCCGGAGGAAAGACCTCTTCTATGCCCTTGGCGCGCAGGATGGAGTCTATGCGGGCGCGCACGTCGCCCGGGTCGCCCAGTATTTCGGTAACCAGGCCGGAGGCGGGGTTGCCGCCCTCGGGCCAGTGTTTGACCTCCAGCACGGCGAAAGCCCCCTCTATCGGGGTTATTTTCTGGGCGAAGCCGTTTACCAGCGCGGGCGGCGCGTTGCCCTTTTCGGGGAACAGCGCCCAGGTGTCCCTTACTTTCCTGAGTATGCCCACCATGGAGCTGTGCGCGCGTTTTACCACGGCGATGATCTCGCCGGCCAGGCGGCCGCTCTTTTCGGGCCGCACCCGCGCCTGAACGCGGTCCCCGTCCATGGCCAGGTCCAGCCCGCGGCCGCGGATAAAGACGTCGCCCACGCCCTCTTTCTCCGAGAGGAGGAAGGCGAAGGTGCCCTTGTGCTGTATTACGCCTTCAACTATGGCCTCATGGCCGCCGGAGGCGCCGCGCGTCTCGCGTTTTTTCCAATGTGATTTCATTTTATTCCTTTGGTCAATTTCTCGATTATCTTTTTGGCCGCCGGGAACTCTTTCAGGAGTTTCCCGCGGTCCCCCATTTCAAAGTCGGCGAACTCGAAGCCCGGGGCCACCGTGCAGCCGACGAACGAAAATCCGGTTCCCGGGTTCGGGTACGCCCCGAACCAGCGGCCGGCGGGTACCGCGTACTGGAACTTCTGCCCCGCCGCCGTGTCCCGGCCCAGGACGGTTTCCTCTACGCGGCCGTCCGGGAGTATGCCGGCCACGGTCAGGGGCCCCCCCGCGTAAAAATGCCAGACTTCGTCGGCCTTTATCCGGTGCAGGCGCGACACCTGGCCTTCTTTAAGGAGGAAGTAGATGGCGGTGGAAAAATTCCTTTCCCCCCGCTCCGTACCGGTTTTTCCCCCCGCTCTGTAGCTTTCGCGGAAAAAGCCTCCCTCTGGGTGCGTTTCAAGCGAATAAAGTGCTATAAGTCCGTCGGCGGTTTCTTTCATTCTTTACGGAACTCGGCGCGCGGCGCCTTCATCTCAGGGTTTCCCTGCCGTTTATTTTAAGGCTGGTAAGCCTGGCGTAGGCGCCCTGCGGATCGCCGCCGGCAAAGCCGCCGATGAAAAATTTCTGGGACGGTACCGCCGCCGCGGCCTGTGCGTCCAGCCTGAACACGGGAATGAATTTCTTGCGGTTCATGGAGTAGTCCACCGAGAAGAAATTGCCGGCGCGCTTGAACCGCAGCACCTTGAGGTTTATAGGCAGGCTGAAGGGCTTGCCGCCGGGCAGGTAGAAGACCAGCAGCGCGTCGTCCTGCGGCCGCGGGCCGTTCTGGCGCTGGGCCAGCACTTTAAGGACGGCGGAGGCGTTGCCGATAGAGGGCCGCGAGGAATCGCCGCCCTCCCAGATGCCGTAGGAGAAACGCTTTACCTGGCCTGGCGGGATCCTGAAATCGGCTTCCAGGTCCAGGGTCCAGCTGGCGCCCAGCAGTTCTTTGGAAAGTATAAGCCCCGGCGAATAGCCGTCTGAGGACATGTCGCGGGTGTCGTCCTGACGTTCCGTGAGGCGGTAATAAAGACCGTCAGGCAGTACCTCGTGGGAACCGTAGGCGTCGTTCCAGCCGGTCCAGGTTTCCCAGTCGTCTATGGCGTAAGCGCCTTTTTTGAACATGGCCGGATTAATACAGCCCGCCGTGAAAACCGCCGCCAGCAGCGCCGCCGCCAATAATTTTATTTGTAGTGTCTTCATACCGTCCCTGCCTGTCGTCGCCGTCTACTTCTTTACGCGGCTGTCCAGCCAGATCGTGACCGGGCCGTCGTTTATTATTTCCACTTCCATGTCCGCCGCGAAGACCCCGGTCCGCACGGGCGGGCCTTTTCCGCGCAGGGCCTTCGTGAAATAGTCGTAAAGGCGCAGCGCCTCGCTGGGTTTCGCCGCGCCCGTGAAGTCCGGGCGGCGGCCGCCGGCCGCGTCGGCGTACAGCGTGAACTGGGAGATCACCAGCGCCGCCCCGCCTGTGTCCAGCAGCGACCGGTCGAATTTCCCCGCCGCGTTGGAGAATATCCGGAGGTTGGCGATCTTTTCCGCCAGGAAGTCCGCGTCGGTTTCCGAGTCCCCTTCCCCCACGCCCAGCAGCACCACCAGGCCCGGCCCTATGGTGCTATGCGCGCCGGCCGTTCTTACGCCGCCGCGTTTTACCCGCTGTATCAGCGCACGCATAGCTCTATTATAATTAATTTATCCGTCTCCGCGGCACAAGATAGTGACGGCGGCGGCGTTGAAGGGGGCGGCAGGCTTGAATATATAACTGGCCGATTGTATAATAGGTTGAACGCGCGCGGGCCGGAGTTCAGGGCCGCGCGAAAAGGAAATTAAAATGGTTACTGGATTAGTGCTCGTGAAACTGATGCCCGGCAAGGAAAAACAGACCCTTAACAAACTTAAGGCGCTCAAGAGCGTGGTGCACATGTCCGCCGTCTTCGGGCGCTGGGACCTGGTGCTGGATATGGAGACGGACGACCTTCCCACTCTTTCCAACATAGTGGTGCAGGAAATACGCGGTATCCCCGGCGTGCTTTCCACCGAAACCCTGGTGACGACGTCGCTGTAAGCCGGCGCCGCATGCGTGCCCTTCTGGTCTGCGTCCTGCTCGCCCTGTCCGCGGCCGTTCCGGCCGCGGCTCAGGTCTTTCTCGGCGCCGAGGTCGGGCCGGACGCCTTTACCAGGGGTGACGACGCGAAGATAGACACCGACGGAGAGGACGCTTTCGCCTGGGCCCTCAGCGTGGAAGTGAGCAGCGCTTCGCTCTATACCGTTTTCGAATCCACGGCGCCGGAACGGGAGATCCTTAAATACCTGCGCCAGGGCATTTACCGTCAGGAACTTGCCGCCATGCTGCTGATGTCGGAGAGCGTCCGGGTTCCCTTCCGGACGCTGGCGGCGGACCTGGCGAAGGCGGGAAGTTTCCGCGCCCTAGCCAAAAAACACAAGGCGGACGCCATGGCGCTTTTCGAGGCCGGCGGCCGGCTTAAGGAAGCGGCCGACCTGCGTCTGCCGCTTTTCCTGCTCTCGACCTCCACTTCAGGAGCAGCGGCGTACGAGGCCGCGTCCTCGACCGCGCCCCCCCGAACAGATGCCGAAAAGAAATAAATTTATCGCCGCCGCTTTGCTGCTGGGCCTTTGCGCCGGGGTCCAGGCGCTGCGGGTGCCGTCCGGCGCGCGCGAGGCCGTCCTGACGCTGCCCGACGGCGCCGCGGTCCGCGTGGAGCTGGCGCTCACCCCCGAGGCCCAGGCCAAGGGCCTGATGTTCCGCACCTCGCTGCCACCCGGCCGCGGCATGCTGTTCGTGTTCGGCAGCGGCGGGGTTAAATCTTTCTGGATGAAGAATACCCTCATAGATCTGGACATGGTCTTTCTGGACGCGGACCTGAAAGTGCTGCGGGTCTTTCACCGGGTGCCCCGGTCAAGGCCGGACCAGCCGGAAGACGAGGTGGCGCGCGCCGTGGCGCCCGCCAGCCTGGTGCTGGAGCTGCCGGCGGGTTCGGCCCGCGCGCACCGGGTCAGGCCCGGCTCGAAAATTAGAATTTCCTTCCCCCGTTATTTTTAGTCGCCGCTCTGCGGCTTCTGCTGGGCCTGCTTCATTATGTCGGAGATGTCCGGCATCCCGGCGCCGCCCGGCAGGCCCTGCCTGGCCGGCGTCGCCGAGCCGAAAGGTTTCGCCCCCTGCATGCGCGGGATCACCGTGCGCTGCCGGCTTTTTTGCGGGGTTTTGGCGGCCTGTTTTTTCACCGCGGCCGTCTTTTTAGCGGTTTTCGGGCCGGCCTGTTCCTCTTTGTCCGTGGCGGAGGATTCGTCTGCCGCGTACCCGGCGTTGGTCTTCTTGAACATGGAGAGCGAATCCCCGCCGGGGTTTTCCGGGAGGACGGCGGGATTGTAGCCGGGCGCGTTAGTGTGGTCCGTCTCGTCCCTGAAAATGGCGTCCTTCGCCGCGGACGGCGGCGCCCCTTCGGAGTCGTTCCCCATCAGGAACTTAATGCCCAGGATGATGGCGGCGGTCAGGACGACGCCCAAGATAAGCAGGGCGGCCGGGCTGAGGCCGCCTGGAAGTTTTGTCCTGTTGTTCGGGTCCATATCTTTGTCCTGTTACGGTATAATTTTACAATATAATGCGGCGGTCGGCCCGAATCCGCGTTGCGCCGTATTAAATATTGTAAAATAAATGCGCATGGGAATCTGGGACAACGCTTTTAAACTCCCCGAACCGCCGGAGGCGACGGAAGAGGAAAAAAAACTTCTGGACGCCCTCGCCGACAAGGTCCGGGCCAGAAAGATGGGCGACATGGCCGCCCTGGCGCTGGAGAGCACCAGGCCCCTGCATAACCTGGGCGCGCAGGGCGTGGTTTTCCTGGGCCCGATGCTCAGCATGGTTTTTCAGAAAGAAGAAGTCAGCAGGTATGCCAAGCTGCTGGAGAATCCCAAGGCCGTCGCCTATCTGACGGAGCGGCTGGGAGCGGACGCTGAAAAGAAGATCTGACGGTATTCCAAGGAGAGCCACATGTCCAACAAAGACCTTGAAGTCATAATAGCCACCGACTGCGGCAGTACCACCACGAAAGCCATCCTTATCGAAAAGAAAGGCGACACCTACCGCCAGACTTTCCGCGGCGAAGCCCCCACCACTGTGGAAGCCCCTTTTGAAGACGTCACCAAGGGCGTGCTCAACTCCATCACCGAGGTGGAGGAGCTCTCCGGCCGCAAGATCCTCGACGGCGAACGGATAATAACCCCGAACAACGGCAATGTGGGCGCCGATATTTACGTCTCCACCTCCTCGGCCGGCGGCGGCCTGCAGATGATGGTGGCCGGCGCGGTGAAGGCCATGACCGGCGAATCCGCCCAGCGCTGCGCGCTCGGCGCGGGCGCCATCGTGATGGACGTGCTGGCCTCTAACGACGGCCGCGCGGACCACGAGAAGATCGAGCGCATCCGCCAGCTGCGCCCGGACATGATGCTGCTTTCCGGCGGCACCGACGGCGGCACCATCACGCACGTGGTGGAACTGGCCCAGTTCCTGAAGGCGGCCGACCCCAAGCCGCGCCTCGGCGCCTCCTACAAGCTGCCGGTGATCTACGCCGGCAACAACAAGGCGCACGACCAGATCAAGGCGATCCTCGGCGACACCACCGCCCTGATCATAACCGAGAACCTGCGCCCCAGCCTGGAGCGCGAGAACCTGATGCCGGCCCGCCACAAGATCCACGACATTTTCCTCGAGCACGTGATGCAGCAGGCCCCCGGCTACCCGCGCCTGATGAAGATGGTGGGCGCGCCCATCATGCCCACGCCGGCCGCGGTAGGCACCATGACGGAAAAATTCGCCAAGGCCAATAAATTCAACGTCCTGGCCGTGGACATCGGCGGCGCCACCACCGACGTGTTCTCCGTGTTCTCCGAAGTCTTCAACCGCACCGTCAGCGCCAACCTGGGTATGAGCTACTCCATCTCCAATGTCATGGCGGAGGCGGGCCTGGCGAACATCCTGCGCTGGCTGCCTTTCGACATCGAAGAGCAGGACCTCAGAAACCGCCTGAAGAACAAAATGATCCGCCCCACCACCATCCCCCAGACGGTGGAGGACCTGCAGATCGAGCATGCCGTCTCGCGCGAGGCGCTGCGCCTGGCTTTCGACCAGCACAAGGCGCTGGCCGTCGGGCTCAAGGGCGTGCAGCAGGAGCGCTCCATCTCGGACGCTTTCGACCAGACCTCTTCCGGGGCCAGCCTCATCAACGTGATGCGGCTCGACTACGTGATAGGTTCGGGCGGCATTCTGGCGCATTCCCCCCGCCGCACCCAGTCCATGCTGATGATGATAGACGCCTACCAGCCCGAAGGCGTCACCCGCATGGCCGTGGACTCCATCTTCATGATGCCGCACCTGGGCGTGCTGGCGCAGATCAGCGAGAAGGCCGCGCTGGACGTGTTCTACCACGACTGCCTTGTGCGGATGGGCACCTGCCTGGCCCCCAAGGGCCTGGCCAAGGAAGGCCAGCTTATAATGGAGTGGGAAGTTACCGGCTCCGACGGCAGCCGGCAGGCCGGAGAACTGCGCTTCGGCGACATCATCCATGTGCCGTTCGCCGCTCCCAAAGCCAAACTCGTGGCCAAGCCGGTGAAGGGCTTCGACATGGGCGCCGGTTCCGGCAACCGCGTGGAAGCCGATATCGAGGGCGGCGTGGTGGGCCTGGTGCTGGACGGGCGCGGCCGCCCCTTCAACCTGGCGAAGGACCCGTCCAAGCGCCGCGACGACCTGAACAAGTGGTACAAAGCGATGTCGATGTATCCTCTCTAGTACGACCACAAGGAGATAATTTATGGCACACGCGTATACACCCGGACTTAAAGTAATGCCCTGCACACGGCTGGTGAAGAAGAGGCTGCTGCCCATCCCCGGCAAGGTGCTGGCCGCCCTGGGGCAGCAGGTAGATTCGCTGGACATCGTGGCCCAGACCGAACTGCCCGGCAAGGTCTTCTCCGTGAACGTCGCGAACCGCCTTTCCGTGGGCCCGGAAGAAATACAGGGCTATATGCTCAAGAAAGAGGGCGAGGCCGTGAAGCAGGGCGAGATCCTCGCCGAGAACAAACCCTTCCTGAAGTGGTTCAAGACCTCCGTGGAGTCGCCGGTAAGCGGCACCGTGGAAAGCGTCTCCTTTATAACCGGCCAGGTGCTGCTGCGCGAGCCCCCGAAAGTGCTGCCCATTAAGGCCTACGTAAAAGGCAAAGTGGTGGAGGTTACCCCCAATTTCGGCGTCGCCATAGAGGCCGAAGGCACCTTCATCCAGGGCATCTTCGGCGTGGGCGGCGAGACCAACGGCGAAATAGCCGTGGCCGTGGCCAGCCCCGACGAGGACCTTCAGCCGGAGGCCATCAAGGAAATACACAAGGGCAAGATCGTCATAGGCGGCAGGCACGCGAGCCTCGCCACCATCAAGCGCGCCGTCGAGATGGGCGTTAACGCCATAGTGGTGGGCGGCATCCACGACCGCGACCTGCGCGAACTCCTGGGCTACGACATCGGCGTGGCGGTGACCGGCAACGAGCAGCTGGGCGTTACCGTGATCGTGACCGAAGGCTTCGGCGCGATCCCGATGGCCGAGTATACTTTTAAACTGATCTCGTCGCGCAACGGGGAGAACGCCTCCGTTTCCGGCGCTACGCAGATCCGCGCCGGCGTCATGCGCCCGGAGATCATCGTGCCCGGCTTCCCCAAGAACGTGACCGAGTGCAAGAAGGACCAGGGCCGCGGCTGGATAGAACCCGGCGACCCTATCCGCATAATCCGCGAGCCCCACTTCGGCGTGATAGGCACCGTGAAGTCCCTGCCGCCGGAACTGACCGTGATAGGCAGCGAATCCCACGCCCGCGTGCTGGAAGTTACGCTCGACGGCGGCGAGGTGATAGTGGTCCCCCGCGCCAATATAGAAGTGCTGGAGAAGTAACCTGACCTACGAGCGGCCTGCGCCGGTAACCCGCCGCGCGGCCGCTTTTGTTTAATGGCAAAAAAACGTAAAAACGCCGCCGCCGTTCCGCCTGCCGCGCCAGAGCCGCCCCGGTTCCCGGCCTGGCTGGCCTGGGGCGCTTTCCTGCTCTGGGGCGGCTGGGTCCTTAAGACCTACCTCTCGCATTATCCCCCCGATCTCAATTCGCTTTTTGTCGTCCTTTCGCCGGGGCAGTATTTCAGCGCCGCCCTGTTCAAGGCCCTGCCCGGACATTTTTCCGCGCTGCTGTCCGGCCTGTTCTTTGTCCTGGCCTGCGCCGGCCTGGGCAGGTTCCTGCTGGCCGCCGCGCTTAACCCCGGGCGCATGACGGCCTGCGAAGAGTCGGCTTTCTCGGTAGCGCTGGGGTTCGGTGCCGTAGGGCACCTGATACTTGTTCTGGCCGCCTGCGGTTTCCTTTACAGGGGGCCGGTATACCTGGTCCTGGGGGTTTCGCTGGCGCTGGGAGCGCTTTCCAGAAAACATTATCCCATCCCCCCGGAAGCCCCCGCCCCCGCTTTCAGGCCGGAGTTCCCCGACCTGCTCGCCATGGCCCTGCTGGCCGCGGCGCTGCTGCTCAACCTCATCGGCGCGCTCAGCCCCGAGATCTTTTACGATTCTCTGGTCTATCACCTGGCCGTGCCCAGTTTCTATACGATAAAGCATGGTATCTCGGACATGCCGTATAACCTGTATTCCAACCTCTTCCTGCTGCACGGCATGCTCTATTCCGCCGGCCTGCTGCTTAAGGACGAGATGGTGCCCAAACTGCTGAACTACGCGGCCGGGGTCCTGAGCCTGGTAGCCGTAGTCGGCATCGGCCGCCGGCATTTCACGCTGCGCGCCGGCCTCTGGGCCGGGCTGATCTTCTACACCGTAGCGCAGGCGATGATGGCCTCCTGGTCCTCCGGCACGGAAGACCTGCTTACCCTGTTCTCGGTCTGCGCGCTCGCCGCCGCCCTGCGCCACGAGCCCGGAGAATACCGTTTTTTGCTGCTGGCGGCTTTTCTTTCCGGCTGCGGCATGGCGGTAAAGACCACCGGCCTGTTCCCGGCCGTGGGCACCGGCCTGGTCCTGCTCTGGCGCGCGCGGGCCGACCGCGCTAACGCCCTGCGCGCTGCCCTGGTGTTCGCGGGCGTGGCCGCCCTGCCGGTGCTGCCCTGGCTGGCCAAGAATTGGCTGTACCGCGGCAATCCCTTCTTTCCCTTCCTGACGTCCGTCTTCGGGCTGTCCGGGGCGGACCCGGATAAACTGCGCGGCTTTATGGTGGAAACGCGGCAGATGAGCGCCCTGGAACCGAAGGCCTGGTTGCTGCACCCGTGGAACGTCACGATGGGCGCCCTGCCCAATTCTAATTATTTCACGCCTCTGTTCCTGGTCATGCTGCCGCTGCTGTTCCTGTTGCAGCCGGCGGGCACGCCGCCGTTCTGGCTCTATTTCCTCTGCGGCTGGCTGCTGTGGTCCTTCGCCTCCACCATGGTGCGCTTCCTGATGCCCGTCTACCCGGCGGCGGCCCTGCTGATAGCCGCGGCGCTCGACGCCCGCCAGCACAGGCTCCTGCGCAAAACGCTCGCTATCCTGACGCTGTTCTCCTGCGCTTTCGGGGTGTACTGGGCCGGCCTCATATTGTATTCACAGGGCCGCTGGCGGCCGGTGTTCGGCCTTGTGGACAAGGATGCTTACCTGGCCGTCACCGAACCCACCTACCCTTACAGCCATTATGGGGCCATTCAGTTCATCAATTATAAACTGCCGCCCGGCGCCAAAACGCTGATTATAGGGGACGCCCGCGGTTCGTACTTCAGGAAAGATTTCATGGTAAGTTCCGTTTTCGACAAAACCCCGATAGTGGAGTACGCCGCCGCCGCCAAAACGGGCGAGGAACTTTACTCGCGCCTGAAAGCCGAGGGAATAACGCATCTGCTGCTGAATCCAGCCGAAGGCATAAGGCTGGGCAAGGCCTACAATATGTTCTACTGGGACGCCCGGGCCCGCGGGATCTACGATGCCTTCTGGGATAAGCACGTAGTGGAAGTGTACGCCCACGAAGAGATGGACAACGGCCGTCCCGTCAACCGCGTGGCCGTTTATGAACTTGTGTCTAAACTCCCTCCCGGGGTCTCCCCTGCTTTCAACATCATGCGGGAAGTCATCGTCCGGTACATAGGTGCGAAATAAGACTTAGGGCGCTAAGTGAAAGGGTGCTTATGGAGTCCAACCCCGGCGGTGGCCGGTTTAAAGAGATAATTTCCGGTTCCGTTCCTCAGGCGGTCTCCGACCCGGTCTTCGTTTTTATAGCTTTCCTGCTCCTTTATTCCGTAACTTTCGACCACTCGTATTTTTATGATTCGGTCCTGTACGCCGGCATCATCAGGGCGCCTCTCGGCCTCAACGAACTCTCCGTCATATTCGAATGGAACCATTTCCTCTGGTACCCCGCCACGCGCTTTTTCTACGTGCTAATCCGGGCCCTGGGCTTCGGCGGCCTGACCTATGAGGCCATCCAGTGGTTCAACGCGGCCGCCGGCGCGCTTGGCCTGGCCTTCTTCTTCGCCATTCTTAACGGGCTCCTTTCCAGGCGGCCGGCGCTGTTCTGGACGCTGCTGGCCGGCGTCAGCAATGTGTATTGGAGCCGCTCCACCGGGGCGGAGCCGTACCTGGCCGGGACGCTGTTCACCGTTCTTTTCTGCGCGGCGCTCTACAGGTATTTCCGGGAATTTTCCCTGGCCGCTTTCACCTGGCTGTGTGTTTTCGCCGGCCTGGCCTCCGGTTTCCATATCGCCAATAATATCCTCTGGGCCGCCGCGGCTGCCGCGCTGTTATATCACCGCAAGGAGGTCCTCAGGCAGGCCGGTATTTTGTCCGGCATATTCCTGGTTTTCTTCCTGCCTTACGCCGGTATACACGGTTTTTTTGTCAGGGGCGGCTTGGCGCGCTGGTGGCAGTGGGGTTCGGGGCTTGTGAACGGAGTTTCACCCGAGAGCAATCCCCTGGGGCAGTTCGACCTGAATATCCCCGCCCACATACTGTTGCCGGTAAAGAACCTGCTCCTGTCTTTTTTCTACTTTACCGGCGGATCAGCGGCGGCCGTACTCGCCGCCGCGGCGCTCCTCCTGTCGGCCATGGCCGCCTTCAGCGCGTCTTCCGGCGATAAAAAGCGCCCCCTCCTTACACCCGAAAGCGCGCCGCTCGCGGCCGCCTTCGGCCTGCCTTTCGCGTTGTTCCTGCTGCTGTACTCCGTCTGGCAGCCGGCCAACACTATTTACTGGTCCACCAATGTCGCGCTCTGCTGCGGGCTGCTGGCGGCGCTGTTCCAGGCGCGCGTCCGGGCGCTGAAGGCCCGCTTTTTACCCGCGGCCGGGTTTCTCTTCGTCGGTCTTCTGGCCGGCAATAATTTCTTCCGGCTTATCGTGCCTAATTATCTGGGTAAGCAGGTCAAGCCGGCCATCGGGTTTTGCGAAGCGGTCGCGCACTTTACCTACCCGGACAGCCCCGTCCTGATCTCCGGCGGGGCGTTGAAGGTCTATCTCCCGTATTTCTCCAACCGTAAAAGGATCTCCATCCAGCTGGCTATCCTGAACGCCTACGCGGACAAAAAAGACCCGGTCGCGCAGCTGCGCGCCAGCCTCGCGCGTTACTATGCACAGGCCGTCCCCGTGTACATGACGGGAGATGTCCTTGCGGACAGGGACTTGTACTCGCAATGGCATGTTACGGCCAAACAGCTGGATTCTCTCCTTGAGCCTTACAGACTGATGAAAGTTTTTCGCTATGAGGGAGAAGGCAGCGCCCCCGCCACCCTTTACCTGCTCTGGCCCAAAAACATCAGCCGCGCGGCAAGAGAGGCCGTTTTTGAAAATATGAACAAGGCCGGTATGCAGAAACACGTCGCGGCGATAAAGAGATTCCTGAGCTCAGGGCCTTCGCGGGCCGGGGTGTCCAGCTATTTGCTGGAGAACTGACATTTGACCTTGCCTGGAAAATCCATAAAGTGTATATTATTAGACAGTTATGATTAAAACCAAAGTGATCCCCCTTATTGTTTTAATGCTCTTTGCCGCCGGCAGCGTTTTTGCCGCTAAACCGGCCCCCGCCGCGGCGGTCCTGAACGGCTTCACCGCCGGGGACATGCCCTACGACGTCGGCAACGCGGCCGTCCTCAGATGGCCGGTGAACCCCGCCGATACCCCCGATACTGTTTACGTGGTTTACGCTTCTTCTCTTCAGACCGGCGGCTGGCTGGAGGCCGACAGGTTCGCCTTCGACGCCAGGACCGGCAAGGATATCGACCTGCCTTTCTGGGCCTGGAACGGTTCCGCCGACGAGCACGCGGTAAAAGTCGAGCTCAATAACCTTTTCGGCGAGAGCCTGCCCGCCTCTGTTTTTCAGTTCAAAGTGGCGGCCGAAAAAGGCAAGAAAGTAATAGCGGAGTCGCTGCCCGTGGCCGTGACCCCGGTGGGCAACTGGTTCCGCCTCGACCGCCTCAACAACCTCATCCTGCTCATCGTGCTCATCGTTATCTTTTTCTGGGCGGTGTCGCACGCCAAGCGCAAAGGCCTGTTCATCCGCCGCATAGCGGGTCTGGACGCCATAGACGAGGCCATCGGCCGCGCCACCGAGATGGGCAAGCCCATCTTCTATGTGCCCGGTATCGGCTCCATGAGCTCCATTTCCACCATCGCCTCCGCTTTCATCCTGGGCGAGGTTTCTAAAAAGGTCGCCCAGTACGATTCCCAGATAAAAGTGCCGCATTACGACCCCATAGTCATGACCGTCTGCAAGGAGATAGTCAAGCAGTCCTACCTGGAAGCCGGCCGCCCGGATTCCTACCGCGAGGACGTCAACCAGTTCGTCAGCGCCGACCAGTTCTCTTACGCGGCCTCGGTAGACGGTATGATCTCGCGCGAAAAACCGGCCGCCTGTTTCTATATGGGTTACTTCATGGCCGAATCCCTGCTGCTGGCCGAAGTCGGCGCCACCTCGGGCGCCATCCAGATCGCCGGCACCGACGTGGAGCACCAGTTGCCTTTCTTCTTCACGGCCTGCGACTATACGCTTATCGGCGAGGAACTCTACGCCGCGGGGGCCTACCTGTCCAAGGAGCCCATGCTGCTCAGCGCCCTCAAGGTGCAGGACTTCGGCAAGCTTATAGTGATGGTCTCGGCTTTCTTCGGCATGATCCTGGTGGTCCTGGGGGCGAAGTTCGGCTGGACCAATTTCGTGGCCGGCCTGCTCCACCTGTTCAAAGGCTATTAATTTATGAAACTGATAAAAAAACATATACCTTTAGCCATCGTGATGGT
The DNA here is from genome assembly GCA_001799795.1 of Elusimicrobia bacterium GWC2_61_19. Classification (GTDB taxonomy): domain Bacteria; phylum Elusimicrobiota; class Elusimicrobia; order Elusimicrobiales; family UBA9959; genus UBA9959. The sequence goes on along the minus strand of MGUD01000018.1, from coordinate 6,086 downwards.
GACCGGTGTTCTTACACTGGTGTCTTATTATGTCCCCAACAAGGTCTCGGTTAATTACATCGAGACCCTGAGCCAGTGGGAAAATATCGTGGTCGCTTTCGCTTTTCTGCTGGGGCTCATCAGCCTGTTCTTCTCGCACTACAATAAGATCAAGAGGCACGCCGACGGCTGGGGCTACAGCGTCTTCGTGTTCGTGGGCTTCCTGGCCATGGTGCTGCCCGCCTACCTGAGCCACGGTAAGCAGATGACCGACGCCGGCCTGACCCCGCTGGGCTGGTCGTTCAAGTTCATCTACAATGCCCTCTCGGGCACCATGTTCGCGGTGCTGGCCTTCTACATCGTTTCCACCGCTTACAGGTCGTTCAGGATAAAATCACTGCAGGCTTTCGTGTTGTTCGTGGCGGCTTTCATCCTGATACTCGGCAAAGTTCCGCTGGGCCAGATAATCTGGAGTTCGGTGCTGGGCTGGACCGGCGCCGGGGTGGACCAGGTCATAGAATGGATCATGCAGGTACCCGCGGTGGCCGGCAAACGCGGTATCATGATAGGCATCTCCATCGGCGCTATCGTGACCTCGCTTAAAATAATCTTCGGCATCGAAAAACAGTATATGGGGAAGGATTAAGCCATGCTCAAGGAACAACTTCAGAAATTCTTCAAGATAGACAGGCGCTGGATCTTCCTGCTGCTGGCGGTCACGCTGTTCGTCCCGATAATGAAGCCTATCGGCCTGCCCAATAAGACCATCTCCCCCGCCACCCGCCGGGTCTACGATAATATCGAGAAACTGCCCGTCGGGTCTTTCGTGCTTTTATCGCTCGACTACGACCCCTCGACCAGGCCTGAACTGCATCCTATGGCCATGGCGCTGGTGCGGCACGCCTTCAGCCGGAACCTGCGCGTGGGCGTGGTTACCTATATAGCCGGCTCCACGGGCCTGATAGAAGAGGTCTTCGCCAAGGTCCCCAAGGAATACAATAAAACGGACGGGCAGGATTATGTTATTTTCCCGTACCAGCCCAATGTGCTGGCGGTCATGACGCAGATGTCTTCGGACCTCTACGGTATTTACGCCAAGGACCGCAACGGTGCCCCCATCAAAGATATGCCCGTCATGAAGGGCGTGAAGAACTATAAGGATATGGCCCTTATCGTAAGCGTTACCGGTACCGCGCTGCTGGATTACTGGGTGGCTTACGTCGGCGACAAGTACAGCGTGCCGGTGGCCGGCGGCGTTACAGCCATCAGCCAGCCGGGCTACGGGCCCTACCTGCAGACCAATCAGTTGAAAGGCCTTATAGGCGGCATGAAGGGCGCGGCGGAGTACGAGTCGCTCATCAAGCAGCCGGGCAAAGGCACTTCCGGGATCGACGCGCTTAACCTGGCGCACCTGCTGGTGCTGGTGCTTATCCTGACTTCCAACATCATTCTGCTGTTCATTAAATATTTTTGATAACAACTTTCTCTTGAGGTGATTATGTCAGAAACATGGCTTATTATCGGCGGTTGGGTGTCGGCGGGACTCACTATCTTCCTCTTCAGCTTCCTTTACAAGGACAACCCGTTCTTTAAGATCGCCGAGCACCTGTACCTGGGCGCCGGCATGGGCTGGCTGTTCCAGGTGTCGGTCACGAACGTGTGGCTGCCGAAGATCTGGGAACCCGTCTCCAACGGCGAGATGCTGGTGATAATCCCCTCCATCCTGGGTATTTCACTGCTGACCCAGTTCATCCCCAAGATCTCCTGGATCTCCCGCTACGGCTTCACGTTCATGATGGGCTACGGCTCCGGCCTGGCCATCCCGGCCGGCCTTTCCACGGACTTCATCAGCCAGATAGGCGGCACCATAAAGCCGTTCTCCATGCTGGCTTCCATGACCCCGTTCAATATTTTCGGGTCGTTGCTGGTGGCGGGCGGTACTATCTGCGTGCTCTTCTACTTCTTCTTCTCGGTGGAGCATAAAGGCCACCTTAAAAAAGTCTCCAATGTGGGCATCTACTTCCTGATGGTCTACTTCGGCGCGGCCTTCGGTAATACCGTCATGGCCCGGTTCTCGCTGTTGTACGGGCGCTTCGACGACCTGTACACCTACTCCGCGGCCAAGTATTTCTACGCCAGCCAGGTCATTCTGGCGGCCATGGTGATATACTTCATAGCTCACTCGTTCTTCACTAAGGGTAAGAAGGAAGTTTCCACCGAGGAAGCCGCGTAAAAAGCCAAGCGGGTAAAAAGAAAGGCGGGCCGGAATATCCGGCCCGCCTTCTCTTTTTTCGCTTCGGCTTAAGTTACTTTATAATTTCTATCTTGGCCTTCTGGCGCAGTTCCGCGGCCAGCTCGGGCAGGGCTTTGGTGACGGCCTGGTTGAGCAGGGCGACCTTGAGCTCGTCTTTCACCTTGTCGAACGAGGCGTCCTGGCCCGGTTTGCGCTCTTCCACCTTGAAAATGCTGAAGCCGTTGCCGGTGGGCAGGACTTTGCTGTACTGCCCGGCTTTCAGGGAGAATATTTCCTTCTCTATCTCGGGCAGCAGCATGCCCTTGGAGATATAGCCCAGGCTGCCGTTGTTCTTCTTGAGGTTGGCGTCGGTGGACTTTAGGCTGGAGAGCTTGGCGAAGTCCGCTCCGACGGAGGTCAGCAGTTCGTAGGCGTCGTCCGCTTCTGCTTTGGTGTTCACGAAGATCTGGCTGAGTTTCAGCGACTCGGGGGTGGCCAGGCGCTCTTTGTTCTTGTCGAAGAAGTCCCTGGCGTCGGCGTCCGTGACGGCCAGTTTCCTGGCGGCTATCACCGTGGCGCGGATGGTCAGCTGGCGGTCGATAAGGGCGCGCAGGTCGGCGGGGGTCCAGCCCACGGACTTCAGGTTGGCCTCGAACTGGGCCTTGTCGGGGTAACCGGCGGACAGGCTGTTGTAGCGCTCCTGGGCCTCCTTCGGGTCGGCTTTTACGCCGAGGCGCGCGGCCTCCGCCAGCAGCAGCCGCTCGTCTATGAGTTCGGAAAGGCCCTGGGCCCCGTACTGCCACCAGAGTTTCTTGGTCAGGTCTTCGCGGGCTATTTTCCGCCCGTTGACCACGGCTACTTCTTTCTCGGCGGCGTAAAGGCCGCCGGCGAATACCGCCAGCAGGGCGGCCGCTAATATGGTTCTTTTCATAATTCCCTCCGTTGCTTATTTCTGTACGTAAAGTGTCTGCGTCGGATAGGCGAACTCTATGCCTTCTTTGGCGAATTTCCCTATCAGGGCCTGCAGCAGGCGTTCCTGGGCCTGCATATGCAAGTTGTAATCCGGAGATTCCAGGTAATAGACCGTTTCGAAATCTATGGAGAAATCCCCCAGCCCGGCCATGTTGGCCCGGTCGAAGGTGGCGTTCTCCAGGCCGGCGACCGCTTCCTTTAGCATGGCCGGCACGAGTTTAAGCTTTTCCAGCGGCGTCTGGTAGGTTACGGAAGTCTTTACCACTACGCGGCGGCGCTTCATCTGCCTGTAGTTCTTTACTTCTGTGCCCAGCAGCCTGGTGTTGGAGACTATCAGCTGCTCGCCTGAGAGGCTGCGTATGCGGATGGACTTGAGGCCGAGGTGTTCCACCGTGCCTGAAATAGTGTCGGTCACTATGAAGTCCCCGACGTGGAAGGGCTTGTCCAGGAGGATAACGAAGAAGTTGAAGATGTCGCCCAGGATGGCCTGCGCCGCCAGGGCGACGGCCACGCCGCCGATGCCGAGGCCGGCGAGCACGGCGGAGATGTTGACGCCCAGGTTCTCAAGGACGAAGAGGACGGCGGCTACCCAGACCAGGGCGCGCATGATGACCTGGGTGCTGTTGATCACCGAGGCCTTGGCTTCTTCGGAGAGGTCGCGCTTGGCGGCCAGTTTGCCTATCCAGTAGGAGAGCAGGTGCTGGGCCATGGTGATGGCGCGGTAGGTGAAGACCAGCAGGATGGTCAGTTTCAGGGCTTTGTCGAAGGGCGCCGCGCGCTGGATATAGCGCGTGGCTATGTAGAAGGCGGCCAGCTGGTAATCGAACCAGCGCAGTTTGTCTATGAGGGCTATGGCCAGGTCGTCCAGGTCGGTTTCGGTCTTTTCGGCCAGCGCCTTGAGGCGGTTTATGCCGACGTTCTTGATTATGTAAAGGAGGGCCAGCGAGGCGCAGAAGGCGGCCAGGGCCAGGCCGTAGGCCTCGATGGTGTTGCCGAGTATAAGGTTAGAGTCGAACCAGGTCTGTATGTTGCCGTTCATCCACTAATTATAAAAGATTTCGCCCGGTTTAGCTAATGCGTTAAAATATGGCCTGGTTCTGGGAATTATTGGGCGTGGTGGTGGAGTATTTCGGTTATGAAGGTTTGGTAAGGGACGCCCAGCTTTTTGGCTTTTTCTTTCAGGTGGGTGAGGTCCTGGCTATTGATGCGTAAGCTTATTACGGCGTTCTTGCGGTGCGCGGCTATGGCGTCGGCCACCCTGCGGGTTTCTTTAGGGGACAACGGAACATACTCCCCGCGCAGCAGGGCGTTCTCTATGGCCTGTTCGCTTTTAGTAAGTTTAAACCTTTTCATGGCAGTTCTCAAACGCCCCGTTCGCGTTTCGGCTTCTCGCTCTTCTCCGGATCCCAGCGTATCATTACGCCTCCCATATTGTAATACATTTGTATATACAGTCAAGGGCCCCCAGGTCCGCCCCTTACAAATAGTATAGCAGACCATCCCGACACCCTAGTGTCGGGTAAAATTACCACTTTATAGCCGGCTGCTGTTGAGAATGAGCTTCGAGGTCCGCACTCGGGGCGGCCGGGGTGCTGCCCTGCGCACCCTGGAAGATGGAAACCGTTGCGCGGTTTCCCCCCAGCCGGGATAATTAGGCTGAGCCCCCCCCCTTCCCCAAAGGGTGCGCCGGCCAACACCCCGGCCACCCCTCCGTCCCACCTAACGCGTCCAAAGAGGGAGGGGACGCTGATTCCTTGATTCCTAAATGGTAGGCAATCGGGAACAGGAAACAATTCATCAGCGTCCCCTATATGCTCTATATGCTCTATATGCTACGTGCCCAATAACGTTGCCGCAGCCTGGGTACTTCCCTTTCTATCTAGCGCCAGGGGAAAGATACCGGAATCCCCTGCCGGGGACGGATTGCAGCCGCGCGGACAGCGCGGCAGGCAGTTTGCGGCGCAAATTGTAGATATGTGTATCCACCAGGTTCTCTACCGCTGCTGTTTTCCATGCCCTGGAGATTATCTCCGCCCTGGAGAATATCCTGGGGCTTTCATTTACCAGAAAAACCAGCAGTGCGAACTCGCGGCCTGTCAGGTTATCTATCACCTCTCCGCCAAATCTGATCATATGGGATTCCGTGCAGATGCTCAAGTCCCCTTCAGCATTACTGAGCGGTGCCTTCCCCTTTAGTATGTCGGCGAGCAGCGCAGACAGGTGCTCTCTATTCAGCGGCCGTACGGCAGCTTCCCCCTTGCGCGCGCCGACGGAGAACGAGTATATCCCCGTAACTACGCTCGCCGGCAGCAGCAGTTGCAACATAACGCGGCCGGACCGGCAGCGCCGCAAGGAAGCGGATAAAGGTTTGGCAGCTGCGGACGTGCTCATTTCATTTCAGCGGAAGGGGTTAACATATTTTGGCAACAGCCAAAAATAAGGCCGGCGGCGCTAAAATCCCTTCGGGTCGGGTAAACGGGAAGAGGCTCCGCGCCGCCGGTTAATAACTATGATAGCCAACCAGCGGGGAATCCGCATGAGGCATTGGCCCTATCTTCAAGGTCCGTTCTGCTTAGGAGCGTTCATGCGGCGAAAAGACCGGGAATAGCGAACAGAATCCTCCCTATCCCCGGCACGCCAGACTCCTCAATACTCCCCGGGACGCAGCACCATCCCGCGGCGGACCGCCTCGTCCCCGTCGAAAGGGAACCGGCTCTTTTCATTGTAGACAGCGTCGCGCAGCACCGTTCCCGTGAAGTCGGTGGTATTGTCGCTGCCGCCGTAGCCTTCGTAGTTGGTGAAATAGGCGTTGCGCAGGTCCGCCCCTATCATGGAAGCCCCCGCCAGCGTGGCCCCGTCGCCGTACATGGCGCAGCCGCGCATGTCTACACCGTCCAAGTTG
>MGUD01000017.1 GCA_001799795.1 Elusimicrobia bacterium GWC2_61_19 | reverse complement strand
GTCAGCCTAAATTCTGGTCCAGTTTTGCCCGACTAGCGTAGTCGCGCGGGAAGCTGTAGTTCGGCATGTGAAGATTTAATCGCTGTGGCTATTTCTGAAATGATTTCTCCAAAATACAACCTTCTTGTAGATTATCCGTTAACCGTTCGGTCTAAAAAAGGCAAACCTGCGGAAATGATATACCCGGATATAACGATCCTTTTTGGGGATGAATTAGTCGGGATTGTAGAAGTTAAGAATGATCTTGGATATATGTCAGAGGATTGGGCAAACCAAAGCCGGAAAAAATTGGAAAAGCTGCGAAATGCAGAATTGGTTACGTATAAGGAACACGTCAATACAAAAATCAAGGAGCGTGTGATTCCATTACACCGAACAAAAGAATTTAACCAGATTGTTGTGGTTATCTCCGGGATAAATGGGCACGGGAAAATTGATTCGCTTAAGAGTAACCACACCTGTTTTGTTCTAATGCCACATCATCACCCGAACAATCCCATTCATGATGAGGAATTGAAAGAAATCATAAACGATAATAGTGGCTGGATTGAACTTGGAAAGCACTTAGCGAAACATTACGCTTGACCCCCATAGGGCAAAGGCAATATAGGATTGTAAGATATGTAAGCTTAAGGGCAGTGGGGGACGCTGATGACTATATGGCTATTTAGAGGGGCACTTAAGAGCCGCCGGTAGGTCCGGCGGTTTTGTTTTGAGGAGGGGGGAGGCTGGGGGCGGCGCGGGGGCCGGGTTAGCAAAACCGTCGTTGAGCCCGGCGCTTGCATAAGCGCGCCGGGCGAATACCGAGTGAGGGCACGGTGTGCCCGAACGTGTTTTGCGTTCCGGCCCCCGTGGCGCCCCCAACAGAGTGGGGGGATTTTGTATTATTGGTTCTATGTTCCTTATTAAAAAGATCATCGAGGCGTTTGTGCTGCCGCCGGGGTGTTTGGTGGTGGCTTTAATTGTGTTGGCCGTATATTTAAGGAAGAGGACGCGGCCCGCGGCTATTGCTTGCGCGGTGCTGGCGGGCATGACGTGGATAGGGTCGACTAAGATTTTCTCCGACGCGCTTATACGGCCTCTTGAGTATGCCTATGATACTCCGGCCAAGCCGGAGGGGGACGTTATTGTGGTGCTTTCGGCGGGGGCTCGTAACCTGCCTTCGGTATTCTCTGCGGCTGAGAACCTTTCCTCCTCTACCTTGGAGCGCGCCATTGCCGCGGCGCTGCTGTATAAGAGGACCAAACTGCCAATACTGATTACGGGCGGGTCGCCCTTCTCCGAGCTGTCGGAGGCCGAAGCCGCCGCCGCCTACCTGCTTGAACTGGGCGTGCCCCGCGCCGCTATAATAACCGAGACTACCGCGCGCGACACCAGGGAGAACGCCGCCACGGTGCGCGAGATTTGCGCTTCAAAAGGATTTAAAAGAATAATACTGCTCACCTCCGCCATTCATATGCCCCGCGCGGTCTTTCTATTCGGGAAAGCCGGTTTTGAAGGGGTGCAGCCTTTCCCTGTAAGCCGCCGGACAAGGCCGGGCGAACCCCGCTATTTCCGGGATTACCTGCCCGGCCAGCAGGCCGACACCGGAGACGCCCTTAACGAGATCTTCGGCCTGGCCTTTTACCGCGTCTATTACCCCCTGTTCGTTCATAGGGGATAGGCGTCCAATAACGCTCCAAAAAAGGTAGAATATAGGTCTAAGCCAGGGTTCAGGCCGAGGCCTTGCCCCGGCCGTTGTGTTCCCGGTCACAGGAGGACTAGTTTTGAACAACGACAAGAGAGTACGCGTTAACCGCAATATCACTTCCCCGCAGGTGCGTCTGATAGACATGCACGGGACCATGCTCGGCATAAAGCCGCTTATCGAAGCCGTGAACATGGCCAAGGGTTCCAATCTGGACCTGGTGGAGATCTCCCCCGGCGCCAACCCGCCCGTCTGCAAAGTAATGGATTTTTCCAAGTTCCTCTACGAGAAGGAAAAGCAGGACCGCGAGAACCGCAAGAAGCAGAAAGCCGGCGTGCTTAAAGAGATCCGCCTTAACCCGCGCATCGCTTCCCACGACCTGCAGACCAAGGTCAAGCATATCGAAGAGTTCCTGAAAGAGCACAACAAGGTGCGCGTCACCGTGGTGTTCCGCGGCCGCGAGAACCAGCACCGCAATCTCGGCGAGGAGATCCTCAACGCCATCCGCGACAACCTGTCCTCCGTCGGCATCGTGGAAGGCCGGCCGTCGATGATGGGCAACCGCATGAGCATCATGCTCGCCCCCGCCGCGCACGCCGCCAAGCCCGCCGCCCCCGCGGCCGGCAAGCCCGCGGCGGCCCCGAAGCCGCAGGCCCCTGCGCCCGCGCCGAAGCCCGAGCAGCCCGGCGCCTGAGCCCGCTGGTAAAGCCGGCCCGGAAAGTTATATAATAACAGAACGATAGCCGAGAGACATATATTTTTAGCAGACAAGAGAACAATATGCCTAAAATGAAATCCCACAGCGGCGCTAAGAAAAGATTTAAGAAAACCACCACCGGCAAGTGGCTGCACCGGAAATCCGGCCTGCGCCATCTGCTTACCGGCATGTCCGCCAAGCGCGGCCGCACGCTGCGCACCGCCAAGGTGGAAGAAAAGAACTCCGCGGAAGGCCGCATGCTTAAGGCTTACCTGCCCTACGAATAGAACATCAACAAAGGAGCCGCTCCCGCCGGTAATTTCCGCGGAACGGAAGTAGCGTTATGAGAATAAAATACAGCGTAGCTCGCACCAAAAGAAAGAAAAAAGTTTTAAAGCTTGCCAAGGGCTATTACGGCAATAAAGGCAACCGCCTCCGCCAGGCCATACAGCAGGTCAACAAGTCCCTCACCACGGCCTATATACACCGCCGCGACAAGAAGGGCGACATCCGCCAGCTGTGGATAGTGCGCCTGAACGCCGCCGCCCGCGAGGAAGGCATGTCTTACAGCAGGTTCATGGACGGCATCCACAAGGCCAACATCAACCTGAATAGGAAGATGCTCTCCGAGATCGCCATCCGCGACCCGCAGTCCTTCAAGCAGCTCGCCGAGATCGCGAGGAAGGCTATCGGCAACGTGAAGAAAGTTGTCGGTACCGAGAAATAAGGCCGCGCCGTGAACGCCACGGAGTGGAAGGAAAAACTGTCCGCAATACGGGGCAGTTTTTCCGTTTCTATAGCCGCCGTCCCCGCTGAAAACCCGGAGGCCATCGAGCTGCGTTATCTTGGCCGCAAGGGCGAGTTGGCCCTGCTGCTGCGGGACCTTAAAGATATCCCCTTAGAAGAGCGCAAGCCGCTGGGCGCGCTCGGCAACGCCGCCAAACAGGAAATGGAAGCGAAGCTGGCCGAGCTGAAAGGCGCGGCCGGCGCCGCCGGGCCCGTAGTTAAAGCGGACCTGGACCTGACCCTGCCGGGCTGGCCCTTTCCCAAAGGCAGCCTGCATCCCCTCACCGTGACCCTCAACCGCATGGCCGAGTGTTTCGCCAAGCTCGGTTTCTCCATAGCGGAAGGGCCGCTTATAGAGGAAGACTATTTCAATTTCGAAGCGCTTAACTTCCCGCCTTTCCACCCCGCGCGCGACATGCAGGACACGTTCTACGTGGACCTTAAGGACGCCTCCGGCAAGGACATGCTGCTCAGGACGCATACCTCTCCGGTGCAGATCCGCACCATGAAAGGTCAGGAGCCGCCGGTGAGGATAATCTCTCCGGGCCGCGTGTTCCGCTCCGAGGCCGTGGACGCCAGCCACTCTTTCGCCTTCCACCAGATAGAGGGCCTTTACATCGACAAGCACGTCAGCATGGCGGACCTTAAGTGGACCCTCGAGACGTTCATGAAGGACCTGTTCGGCTCGTCGGCCAAGGTGCGTTTCATGCCCTCCTATTTCCCTTTCGTGGAACCCGGGGCCGAAGTGGAGGTGTCCTGCGTGTTCTGCCGCGGCAAGGCCGAGGCCGTGCGCTGCCCCGTCTGCAAAGGCACCGGCTGGATAGAACTGCTGGGCGCCGGCGTGGTGCACCCCAACGTGCTCAAGGCCTGCAATTACGACCCGGCCAAGTGGAGCGGCTTCGCTTTCGGCGCGGGCATAGAGCGCTTCGCCATGCTGCTGTTCGGCATCAGCGACATGCGCATGCTCTACGAGAACGACCTGCGCGTTCTCAAACAGGTGCAGCAATGAAAATACTTTATTCCTGGCTTTCCGATTTCCTGGAGAATCCTCCCTCGCCGGAAGACCTGGCGGCCAAGCTCGGCCGCGTGGGGCTTAAGGTGGAGGAGATAAAGAAGACCGGCGCGGCCTTCACAGGCGTGTCCGTCGGCCAGATATTGAAGATAGACAAGCATCCCAACGCCGACAAGCTGGCGCTGGTGGACGTCAGCGACGGTGCCGGCACGCTGCGCGTGGTCTGCGGCGCCAAGAACATCGCCGTAGGCCAGAAGATCCCTTTCGCCAAAGTCGGCGCCGTGCTCGCCGAGGGCGAGCTGAAGAAAGCCAAGATCCGCGGCGTGGAATCCGAGGGCATGATCTGCTCGGCCGCCGAGCTGGGCCTGGACGGCTACGACAATAGCGGCATCCTGGTGCTGCCGGACGACACCGCGGTGGGCGTCAACGCGGTAACTCTTTTTCCCAAGGCCGACTACGTCCTGGACGTGGAAATGCTGCCCAACCAGTCGCACTGCCTGTCGCATTACGCCCTGGCGCGCGAACTCGGCGTTTTCTACGGGCTGAAGCTTAAAGAAGCGAGGATCTTCGAAGGTTCCGCCGGCGCCGCCGGCGTACCGGTGGCCATAGACGCCCCGGAACTGTGCACACGCTATACCGCCATCGTCATAAAAGGCCTGCGCGGCGCCAGGACCCCGGACTGGATGGCCGACCGCCTGCGCGCGATGGGCTCCAATCCCAAGGGTAATATCCTTATCGACGGCTCCAATTACGTGATGTACGAACTGGGCCAGCCCACCCACTGCTTCGATATTTCCAAACTGAACGGCCCCGCGATACGGGCGCGCCGCGCCGTCGCCGGCGAGGCCTTCATAACCCTGGATAACAAGACGCTGAAGCTGGACCCCGGTATGCTGGTCATAGCCGACGCCAAAAACCCCGCGGCGCTGGCCGGCGTGATGGGCGGGCTCGACACCGCCGTCTCCGACCTGACCGACGAGATATTGATAGAATCCGCGCGGTTCAACCCGCCCACGGTGCGCCTTGCGTCCAAGACCACCGGCATAAAGAGCGAATCCTCCTACCGGTTCGAGCGCGGTACCGACCCGGAACTTACCCTGAAAGCGGCCCGCCGCCTGGCCTGGCTCATCCTGGAAGCCGCGCCCGCGGCCAAAGTGACGCAGATAACCGACGTTTGCCCCGTTAAATACCAGCCGCCGGTCATAGAGATCGCCCCGGCCCGCGTCAACGCCATACTCGGCACCGGCATAGCCGACGGCGAGATCTACGCCTGTCTCAGGTCCTTCCAGCCCGACCTGAAGGACGCCAAGCCCTGGAAATTCTCGGTCCCATCCTACAGACAGGACATAGAATCCGTCTGGGACGCGGCGGAGGAGATCGCCCGCTATATCGGCTACGACGTCATCCCCGCCGTGTCGCGCATGCCCATGCTGCCCTCTTCCGTCACCCCGAGCTGGGCCGTGACCGCGGAGCTGAAGAACACGCTGGCCGCTCTGGGGTTCAGCGAAGTTTATAATTACGACTTCCTTTCCGCCAAGGAAATGCAGGCCTGCGGCCTGGACGCCGCAGGGGCGGTGGAGCTTAAGAACCCGCTCTCCTCGGATTATCAGTTCATGCGGGAGACGCTGCTGCCCGGCCTGCTGAAGACTTTGCGCTACAACCTCAACCGCGGCCGCGAGTCGGTCATGATCTTCGAGACGGGCACGACCTATTTGAAAAAAGACGGCGGCAAGACCGAAGAGGTCCGCTGCGCCGGGCTTATGGCCGGTGACTTCCCGGAGGGCGGTTTCTGGAGGGGCGGGCAGGGCGCCGCGGATTTCTATCACCTGAAAGGGATGATGACCCGGCTGTTCGCCGGCAAGGGCGGCTTCAGGTTCGAAACTCCGAAGAAGGCGCCGGGTTACTTCCAGCCGGGGCTCTGCCTCGAGATGAAACTGGGCGGCGCCGGCGCCGGGTACGTGGGCAAGCTCGCCCCAGCCGTGGCCGCGGCTTTTGATTTCAAGGACAACAATATATTCTACTTCGAGATCCCGCTCGCCTGCCTGGCGGCGGCCTGGAAGCCGGAATTCTGGCAGAAGATAACCAAGATAAAGCCGGTGTCGCCTTTCCCCCAGAACTGGCGCGACCTGTCGGTGGTGCTGGAGGAGAAGCACGTCTGGGCCGAGCTGGAACGCTCTTTCTCCGGCGTGCAGGACCTGGCCTCGGCGCGGCTCATCGACGTCTACAAGGGCAAGAATATCCCGGCGGGGTTGCGCAGTCTTACCATACGGTTCACTTTCTCGTCCATGACCGGCACGCTTAACGACGCGGATGTGGGCGCCCGCATGACGGCCATACTGGATAAACTGGCCAGGAACTTCGGCGCCAAGCTCCGCAGCTGACCTGCCGGAGCCGAAGAAAAAAGGCCGGGCCCACGCCCGGCCTTTTGCTAAGTAGTCCCGGGCCGCGGCTGACAGACGGCGACGCTCTATGTCCCATACAGGCATTATCATCTTTCTGACGCTCCTGTTGACGCCGGCCGCGCGGGCCGGCGGAGAGAAGCCGTATTATTTTATCGCGGTGCAGAACGGCCCGTATAATTCCAGGGCCGGGGCGGGGCAGCTGGCCGACTCTTATAAGGCGCTGAGGGAAATGGTAAAGCTGGCGGACGCGCAGAACGCGCGGTTGACGCTGCTGTTCGCCCCGCAGTACGCGGTGTATATCGCCTCGGACCCGGCGCGTCTCGCGGAGCTGGAGGGCTGGAAAAAGACCGGGCACGAGATCGGGGCGTATCACCGGGGGCCTGAGACCAGGGCCTGGGACGGCTATTCCGACCTGCCGGCGGCGGAGCTGGCGCGCTTAAGGAAGGAAGACGGAGCGGCCGCCGCGCGGGGCCATGCGCAGTACTTCGCCGCGCTCGCCCTGCTTGCGCCCGAGATAAAGACCGGCTGCCTGCCGGACAAGGCGGACAAGAAATTCCTGGCGGCGGCTCCGCCTTACGAGATCTGCCGCGGGGCGCGCGGGAAAGAGGGGGCCGCCGCGGCGGGCGTAAATGGATCTGTGACTGTCGCCGGCGGTGAACCCTTAAAAAAGCACCTTTCATCTTTTCATGCGGCGGATAAGGCCGGTATCGAAGCGGCCGAGAAAGAGTTCTCCGGCCTGTCGTCCGGGGTTTACGGGGCTTCGTTCACCAGTTCGCAGTCCGAGTTCGGGGCTTTTTACGTCTGGCTGTCGTTCCTTAAGGGGCTGGACCCGCGGGGCCTGCGCAGCCGCACGGTGTCGGCCGTAGTGGAAGGCGGACTTTTGCCGGAGAATAAATTGGCGGCCGCGCCGGCGTCGGCTAAAAAAGAGAAGCAAAGCGCCGGCCTGCAGCCCGAAACCCCTAAAGCCGGGCTGCCGCGGCTGAAACCGGTGCCGTCGCTGTACGGCGAGGTCGGCAAGCAGATGTACGGCCCGCGTACCCCGATTAAAAAGATGGAGAGGCGGGGACGCTGCGGCGACGGCGTCTGCGACGCTTTCGAGCGGGCCCACCCGGGCCGCTGCGCCAGGGATTGCGGCAAATGAACGCATAAGGCGGGTAACTACATATGAAATATAAACTGCAGGATGTTTGCGCCACGGAAGTGGCATTCGACGTGGTGGACGGGCGCTTGAAGAACGTCTCATTCACCAACGGGTGTTCCGGCAATCTGAAGGCGCTTTCGGTTCTGCTGGAAGGGGCGCCGGTGGGCGAGGTGATCGCCAAATTAAAAGGCATCTCCTGCGGTGAAAATACCACCTCCTGTTCCGACCAGCTGGCGAAAGTCCTGGAAGAGCTGACGAGAACCGGGAAATAAGCCCAGGGCCGGGTTTGTCAGTGAACCGCCGGGTAAACCCCGGCGGTTCTTTTATTGCCCGTAGGCCTTATGTCCTTTGCGGTTAGGTCCTAATGCCCGTGCCTTTCCCTGGGGCGGGTGTTAAACTATAAATACGAGCATGAAGCTATTCACATATATTTTAACGGTGCTGCTGGGTTTTGCCCGGGTGGTGTCCGCCATTGAGCCGCCGCCCCAGGACGCGCCCGCCAGGAGCCGCGCCCGGATAAGTCCGGCGTTGGGCATAGGCAACCAGTCTTTTGCGCCCCACCTGGTGGCGAACCTGCGCGCCCGGCTTTCCGGCAATAAAGGCCCAAATTTGATCACGGGTATGCACAGCGTCGGCTTGCCGTCCACAGGCAAGCCGAAGATGCTGGTGCTGCTGATAGAATTCGACGAATACCCGGCCAGGCCGGGCGATACCCCTGAGGCGCTGACCGCCCGCATATTCGGCTCGGGCGGGAAATTCCCGTACGAAAGCCTCAGCGCCTATTACCGGCGCGCGTCCTACGGCAAACTCAACATAGAGGGCGATGTGCTGGGCTGGTATAAGGCCGGCAAGCGCTCCGATGTGGCGGAAACCTGGGCAGGACGGGAAGCCCTCATAAAGAAAGCCCTGCAAAGCTATAAGGGCCATGATTTTGCGCAGTACGACAATAACGGCGACGGCGTGATAGATTACTTCGCGGTGATCTGGACCGGGCCGTCGGGTGACTGGGCCACCTTCTGGTGGGGGCTCGCGCCCACGTTCGCCGAGCCCGAATTTAAGGTCGACGGCAAGAGCCTGCGGGCCTATTCCTGGCAGGGTATCGTGTCCAAGTGGGACGATTCCTCGGCCGACTTCAAGATACATACCCTTGTCCATGAGACCGGCCATGCCCTGGGGCTGCCGGATTATTACGATTACAAACCCGGCGTGGGCCCCGACGGCGGCCTCGGCTTCTTCGATATGATGGACGGCAATAGCTTCGACCATAATTGTTTCAGCAAGATGATGCTGGGCTGGACCGAGCCGCGGGTGGTATCGGCGGGAGGGGACTTCACGCTCAGGCCGGCCACGGAGTCCGGCGAGTGCATAATGGTGGTGCCGCCCGGCCGGCAGAGAGATCCGTTCGGCGAATTCTTCCTGCTGGAGAACAGGCGGAAAGCCGGCAACGACACCGAGACCAGCTTGGTCAGCGGCGGGCTGACCATCTGGCACGTGGACGCGCGGCTGAACAAGGAAGGCACCAATTTCCTCTATAATAACCAGGAGACGGAGCATAAATTACTCAAGATCCTGGAGTCCGACGGCCTGGAGGAACTGGAAAAAGGCCTGAGCAAGAGCTTCGGCTTCTTCGATTTCTACGGCAAGGACCGCGTCCTGGGGCCCGATACCGTTCCTTCCAGCCGCCTCTATAACGGCACCGCCACGGGGATAAACCTGAATTCGCGCGGCGGCGACTACGACGTCTCGTTCACGCTGAACTTTAAATAAATGGAGCGCCCGGAGGAAGCCGGCCGCCTGGCGGCCGGTTTTCTTTTTTAGGGCCGGCGGATTTTATACACTTTAAATATGCCCGATATAGTCCTTGCCACTTTTAACGCGCGCTATGAGCACTGCTCGTTCGGGCTGCGCTGCCTGCTGGCCAACCTGGGCGAGCTGGCCCCGCTCGCCGGGCTGCTGGAGCTGAACACCGGCATACGCACGGCCGAAGCCGCGGAGGCGGTATTAAAGCTGGCGCCGCGCATACTGGGGCTGGGTGTCTATGTGTGGAACGCGCAGGAGAGCGCCATGCTCGCGGCCGAACTAAAGCGGCTGCGCCCTGAACTCATCATAGTTCTGGGAGGGCCGGAGGTCAGCCACGACACGGACCAACAGATCTGCGGCGATGCGGACTATGTCATAAAAGGCGAGGGGGAGACAGCTTTCGCGGACCTGTGCCGGAGTCTGCTGGCCGGGCGGGTCCCGGCCGAAAAGATTATTACATCCCCCGCGCCGGACCTGGCCGCCTTAGTGCTGCCCTACGCCCTTTATACAGACGAGGACATAGCCAACCGCGTGATCTACGCGGAGGCTTCCCGCGGCTGCCCTTTCGCCTGCGATTTCTGCCTTTCCTCGCTGGACAAGGCGGTGCGGGACTTCCCGCTGCCGGCTTTGTCCGCCGCCTGGGAAGAGCTGCTGGCGCGCGGCGCGCTCAGGTTTAAGTTCGTGGACCGCACCTTCAACCTGGACATCGCGCGCGCGTCGGCCGTACTTAACTTTTTCCTCGAGCGGTACCGGCCCGGCCTGTTCCTTCATTTCGAGATGGTACCGGACCGCTTTCCGGAAGAAATATATCTGCTGGTGAAGAAATTCCCGGCCGGTTCGCTGCAGCTGGAAGTGGGCGTGCAGACCTTCAACGAGGCCGTGGCGGCGCGCATAGGCCGCCGGCAGGACAATGCCGCCGTGGAGAAGAACCTGCGCCGCCTGAAGCAAGAGACCGCGGCGCACCTGCACGCGGACCTGATTGCGGGCCTGCCCGGTGAGGACCTGGCTTCTTTCGCCTCCGGTTTCGACCGTCTGGCTGCCCTGGGGCCGCAGGAAATACAGGTGGGCATACTGAAGCGCCTGCGCGGGGCACCCATCGCCCGCCACGACGTGCAGTGGCAGATGGTCTACAGCCCGTATCCGCCCTACGAACTGCGCCGCAACGGCCTGCTGGACTTCTTCACCATGCAGCGCCTGCGCCGTTTTGCGCGGTACTGGGACCTGGTGGCCAACAGCGGCGTTTTCGCCGAAACCTCGGCGTTGATCTGCGCGGGACCGTCCCCCTTCAATCAGTTTCTCGCTTTCAGCGACTGGCTTTACATCCGCACCGGCCAGACCCATGCCATTGCGCGCGGGCGGCTGATGGAACTGATCAATATTTATATCATTGAAGTGCTCAAGCGGCCCGCCGCCGCCGCGGCCGCCCTGGCCGCGCGTGACGCGCTGCGGGCGCGGAGTACTTCCCGCGCCGCCCCCATGCGCCAGAGCAGGCGCCTTGGCTGATATATAGTATATATATAAGGGCCTGGCCGCCGCGACTGAGATCAACTTGACATTAAACGGGCATTTTAAATAGAGTAAGCTTAGATATTGAATTCCTAGGGGTAGGGGCTAAGTAACGCAACTGTAAACGCAACGTACTACTGAGACTTCGCATCAGTAAGCTTCCGGCGCTTGTAATGTTATTCTACAAGGCCGGCGGCCTTGCCGCACTAAAAAAATCGGGGGGAATATGAAAACCGCCAGCAAGCGACGCCGCGTCGCCGCGAAGCGCCGTCAGCCGCGCCGCAAACAGAACACAGCCGCCAGCTCGGCAGGGCAATTCCTGCGGCGCACGTTCTATTATCTCAAGGGGGAGCAACTTATCAGGGCCTCCAACCGGCTTTTGTGCGAAGCGGCCTGAAATATGGGAGTTATGCCGCGTGAAAATAGCGGACGAGAATTTACTGCAAATTGGTTGGTGGCGCAGAATATTGTTGGAGTAAAGTCATTTTCCGCCCCCGCAGGGGGGATGGGGGCGGGGGCGGAAAATGCTTCTGGAGGCGGCGATGAGAGAGAAATACCTGTGGCTGGCCGTGGTGGCGCTTACGGCGCTGACGCTGGGCCAGGCGTGCTATATTTACGAATGCACCCTGTCCGCCAAAGAGATCGGAGAACAGGCGCCCGGGCGGACGGAGATACATAAGGGAGTCAACGCCGAAATGGCCTCCGACGCGCAATGGGAAGAATTTGAGAAATGGCGCGACAAGATACGCAGCCAGGTCAACAGGGGGGACCCCCTGCAGGAGAGGGATTTCGACGTTTTCTTCGGCGACCGGTTCTTCGCCGGTAAGGCGGACCCTTTCGCGGAGATGGAGCGGCTGCGGCGTCGGACTTCGGAGTCTCTCCGGGCGAGCGAAAGGGCCCTCTTTGACGATTACTGGGGGAAATGGTTCAACCAGCGGATGAGGCCGGCCGAGTTTAAGACCGATACGCTCAGGACGGACAGGGACATCGTTCTTACCCTGCACGTGCCCGGCCTGGCCGGCGGGACCGCGGTCGTAGACATAACGAACGGGCGCATAAAGGTAGCCTTCAGCGTGAAAACCTCTTCCGAGGAAAAAAGCGGGAGCGGGATAATAAGAAGAGAGTCCTCGCGGAGCTACGTAAAGATCCTGCCTGTCCCCGAGGAGGCCGAGGCCGGCACCGGCAGGGTGGAAATAGACGGGGAAAGCGTGAAAATAACCTTCGCCCTTAAAAAGAGCGGAAGATGATCCTGCCCTGCGGGAGCGGTGTGTAACGCGCCGCCCTGAAACGCGGTTTTTCGGCCCCCGCTGTCGCGGGGGCCGGCTTTTTCCACCCAGAGGGCCCCGGGTCAGTACCGCAGTATGGCCGCCACGGTGGCTACGCCGGGCATTTTGGCCTGCTCCAGCACGTGCACCTTGCCGCCGTGGCGCAGGGTGCGCGTGGCGCAAAGGTCTATCAGTTCGGTGTCGCTGGGCTCTTCTTTGGCGTGCAGAGCCATCACGCCAAGTTCCGGGTCCAACATCCCCCATCTTTGCGCGTTCGCCGACACCAGCAGAGTCCCCACCTTGCCCTCGTCGGCGGCCTTAAGTATGGTCTTGATGTGGTTGGACGCCTTGGGCGTGCCCATGAGCCGTTCGTACTGTCTTACGGCGGCCATTTCCCCGGCCTCGAACAGGGGCTTTACCAGTTCCCAGGCCCGCTCGCGCAGTTCCTCCGGCCGCGACCCGACGGCGCTGCCGGGCATCATGCCCACCAGGTTCGGGTAAGTGTTGGCTTTGCCGTAGATGCGGGTCAGGTAATCCACGCCTGCCAGTACCAGCGGCGCCCCGTCGCTCCTGAGTATGGAATTTATCCCGCGGTTCACGCTGTGGAAGTAAACCAGCATGTTCTCTTTTGCTTCGTCGGAGTCCTCGGCATGGCCGTGGAAGGCGCCCGCTCCGCCCCGCCCGGCCGCGCTGCCCTCGGTATTGCCGTGGAACTGCAGCTGCTTCTCCCTGGGGTTAAGCTCGAGCAGGTCGGTTATGCTCTTGGGCATCTGTTTCAGGTCCACTTCGGTAACGCTGTGCCTGCTGCAGTGGTAAAGCCGCAGCGAATGCTGGCTCAGCGCCAGGACGTAGAAACTGCCGTCCTCCGCGAAAAGCGGCAGTATCGGCGTGACGCAGAAGTGGTCCGCCACCACGGTCAGCTCGCTGAAGTTCAGCGGCAGCGTGTAGATGCGCTTTACGTCCCTGGATATGAAAAGGGCCAGCCCCCCGCTCTGGTACTGCCAGAATTTGTGGTCTTCCAGCGGCGGCTTGGCGGCCTCAAGCAGCTTCCTGGCCTCGGCCGCCTTCAGGCCCAGCGCTTCAAGCTTTTTCCCTGCCTCGCCCAGCAGTTTCCGGTACCTTATGGGGTTCTGTTTCGTCTCTTCGCTGCCCTTTACGGTGGGCATGAAAATAGAAACGCACGGCCCCTTCCTGTCGTTCAACAGTTCTTCTAACCCCGCTTTGTTCATTAACAGCATATAATCGCCTCCCCGTTCGTTTTTAGACAAAGGGATCACAAAGGAAAATGCCCGACAATCGGTGTTTAATATGCGGTCCCCTACCCAAGGGTGAGCATACAATATTTTCCTTTGCAAGTGCACAAGGGGTTTACGGGAAGCCCGGCGGCCGTGTTTTTTTGATATTCTATTGCTGCGGGTGCGGCTGGTGATATTATGAAAACAAGAAAAATAAAAACGGTGATAGAAGGGAACCGGGTGGTGGAGGGCGCCGGGGTCAAGCTCAAGCGCATACTGGGTTTCGGGGACCCGGCCCTGACCGACCCTTTCCTGCTGCTGGATAATTTCGGTTCCGCCGACCCCGCCGATTATATCGCCGGTTTCCCCTGGCATCCGCACCGCGGCATAGAGACCGTCACTTATATGCTGGAAGGCGTCGTGGAACACGGCGACTCGCTTGGCAATTCCGGCGTGATAAAGTCCGGGCAGGTGCAATGGATGACAGCCGGCTCGGGCATAGTGCACCAGGAAATGCCCAAGGCCTATCAGGGCACCATGCGCGGTTTCCAGCTTTGGGTCAACCTGCCTAAAAAACACAAGATGACGCGCGCGCGCTACCGGGACATCCGCGCCGAAGACATCCCGGAAGTGAAAGGGCCCGGCTACAAAATAAAGCTTATCTGCGGCGAATACGGCGGGGTGAGCGGCCCCGCGCAGGAGATAGCGGCGCAGCCGTGGTTCTTCGATGTCAAGGCGGAGGCCGGCGCGGAGTTCACGCTGAACGTCAGGCCCGAAGATACCGTGCTGGTCTGCGTATTCGAGGGGAAAGGTTATTTCGGCAAGGATAAAAAACAGCCGGTGCTGCCGGGCCAGCTGGCGGTGCTGGGCGAGGGCGAGACCCTGGCCTGTTCGGCCTCCGACGAGGGCCTGCGCTTCCTGCTGCTGGCCGCGCGGCCGCTGGGCGAGCCGGTGGCGTGGCGCGGGCCCATAGTGATGAACACCGAGCACGAACTTAAGGTCGCCTTCGAAGAATACCGCAAAGGCACGTTCCTTAAAAAATAGAGGGGACGCTCTTAGTTAATTAGTTTTTAAACTAATTAACTAAGAGCGTCCCCATAAAAAACCCCGCGCGGGCGGGGTTTTTTATTTGGCTCGGTTCTTAGAACTGGATCTTGCGGGCCAGTTCTTCGGAGGGGGCCGGCACTTCGTCTACCGTCAGGCCGATGGATTTCAGGCCGGCGGTCCTGGTGGCGCCGATCTCGGGGATGTACTTCTCCAGCACCGAGATCTTGGTGACGGCCTCACCCTTGCCCTCGTTCTGGCCGCTGCGGAGCTGCACCTTGCAGCCGGCCGGGCCGGCCACGAAGTCCGTGCCGCCGCGCACCAGTATGCCTTCTATCTTATTGGTGGAGGCGTTGAACACCGCGGAGCCGGAATTGCCGCCGAAGGTGTCCAGGTCGGTGAGGAAGTAGGCCTTGAAGGAGTTGTTGCGCACGCTGGCACCGCCGGCCACTTTAACCGGCAGGCCCACGGGGTGGCCTATTACGAAGATGCGGTCGCCGTTGTTCACGCCGCCCCTGTTGACGGGGAGGGGTTTGCGGCCTTCCACCTTGCGGTCCAGCTGTATCAGGGCGAAGTCGGGGCCGGCCTGCTTGTTGAGCAGGGCGCCTATGATAGCTATGCCGGTGCCGATGATGCCGGAGGCCTGCTTGTCCAGGTCGCGCTTGACGATGCGTTTGCAGGTGTAGACGTCTTTGGCCGGTACCGTGGTGCGGGCAGCGCCGCCGGCGGTGTCGATGTTATAGCCGAAAACGAACCTGGCGTCGGCGCACGAGGCCTCGTCGGTTATGCAGTGGCCGGCGGTCATTATCATGTCCTCGCCTACCAGCGTGCCGGAGCAGAAAGCGCCTATGGGCTGTTCGCTGAACTTCTCGCCCGGGCAGAGGTCCAGGGCGTCGCCGAAGCCGATGGTAGCCAGTTTGTAGCCGCCGTTCTCGGCCTTCACCTGCTTGGAGGGCCAGAGGGAGACCACGGAGTCGGCAAGCTGGCGCATGGCGGGGGAGGCCTCAAAGTAGTCCAGGCGGTCGTCATTGCCGTAAATACTCTTGGCGCCGCCGGCATTGGCCAGCGAGGGCAGTACTATCGCCGCCGCCGCTATCAGTGACACCGATCTTAAAAGTTTATTCATAAGGCCTCCTGTATTCTGCTGTATATGTTATACCCTTAATATAAGGAAGGCCACAAAGGTCCAAGGGCCCTGTATTTAATAGGTCTTATGGTATTTTTTACTATAATTTAGGCATGCACAGCCGTATAAAACGTCTTGAGGAATTGGCCGTCAGCGCGGCCGAACTGATAGACCGCCTTAAAGAGGAGAACGAGGTCCTTAAAGGGCAGGTGCAGCTGCTGGGCGCCGCCCGCGGCAAGGCCGCCTCCAATACGGCCGCCGCCCGCGAACTGGCCGACTTCAGGGTTAAGGTGCGCCGCCGCCTGGAGCGCATCTGCGCCAAAATAGAGAAAGCCAACGACCTGCAGCCGGGCCTGTTCGAGGAAGACGATGAGCGGTAACGATTTCGAAGCCAAGGTGCGCGGGCGCATCATAAAATTCCCGGCCGTGGACGGCCTGATGGAAATAGAGGTGCGCGCCATAATAGGCGAGGTGGAAGAGAAGATCGCCAAGATAGAGGAAAAGCTCAAGATCCCGGATACGTCCAAACTCGCCATCCTCGCCGCTTACGATTTCGCCGTGGAACTCTATAACCTCAAACAGAAGTCCGAGACCAACCAGGAGGCGGATTCCAAGAAGATAGACGACATCGTCTCCCGCCTTGAGAAGTCGATGGAAGAAAAGAAATAGCGATGCCGGACTCACTTTTCGACGAAAGACCGGTCGCGCCGGAACCCGAGGGCGGCCCGCTTTATGCGCCGCTGGCGGCCCGCCTCGCCCCCAGGACCATCGAGGAGTTCTCCGGCCAGGAACATATCCTGGGCCCGGGCAAACTGCTGCGCCGCGCCATAGAATCCGACAATCTGAAATCCGCCGTCTTTTTCGGCCCGCCCGGCGCCGGTAAGACCGCGCTGGCCCGCTACATAGCCTCCCGCGCCAACGCCAAGACCTTCGACCTGAACGCGGTGATGGCCGGCGTGGCCGACCTGAAGAAAATAATAGAATTCTCCCGCGGGCTCGGCAGCGGCCTGGCCCAGAACCAGCGCGTGCTGCTGGTCCTGGACGAGATCCATCATTTCAACCGCACCCAGCAGGACGTGCTGCTGCCTTCCGTGGAAAAAGGCGAGATCATCCTTATAGGTATGACCACGGAGAACCCGTTCTTCTACATAAACCAGGCGCTGCTGTCGCGGTTCATTGTGGTGGAATTCAAGCAGTTGGGTGTCGAGCACCTCTCCGACATTTTCGACAGGGCCGTTACGCACCCCGAGGGCCTGCTTAACCTGAAGCCCGAGGTGACGCCCGGGGCGAAGCGCTACCTGATAGAAAATTCTTCCGGCGACGCCCGCCGTCTGCTTAACGCCCTGGAACTGGCCGTTATCACCACCAAGCCCGGCGCGGACGGCAAACGCGTGATAGACGAAGCCGTGGCGCGCGAATCCATACAGCGCCGCAGCCTGCGCTACGACCGCAGCTCCGACGAACATTACGACCATATCTCGGCTTTCATAAAGAGCATGCGCGGTTCCGATCCGGACGCCGCCGTCTACTGGCTGGCCAAGATGCTGGAGGCCGGCGAGGATCCCCGCTTTGTGGCGCGGCGCATACTGATCTGCGCTTCCGAGGACGTCGGCAACGCCAACCCCATGGCGCTGGTAATGGCGGAGAGCGCCTTTAAGTCCGCCGAGGTGCTGGGCATGCCCGAGGCCAGGATAATACTGGCGCAGGCGGCCATCTACGTGGCCTGCTCGCCCAAGTCCAACGCCTCCTATCTGGCCGTTAACGAGGCGCAGGCCGAAGTGAACAGCGGGGTTGAGCGCGCCGTGCCCCTGCATCTGCGCGACGCCTCCAAAGATGGCAAGGCGCTGGGTCACGGCAAAGGCTATAAGTACCCGCACGATTTTGAGAACCACTATGTGCACCAGGAATATATGCCGGACCCGAAGATCTTCTACCGGCCCACCGAACAGGGCTTCGAGGCCGAGATATCCAAAAGACTCAAGCGCCTGCGGGGCGGTAAATGACGGAACCCAGAATTTACACCGTCAGCGAGCTCAGCCAGGGTATCAAGTACCTGCTGGAGACGAATTTCCGCGAGCTGTGGGTGGAGGGGGAGATATCCGGGCTGAAAGTCTCATCTCTCGGCCACACATATTTCGACCTTAAGGACGCCAATTCCAATATTTCCGGCGTAATGTTCCGCGGTTTTGCCGCCAACATGAAATTCGACCTGCAGAACGGCCTGCTGGTACGCGTGCGTGGGAACATCACCACCTACGACAAACAGAGCAAGTACCAGCTGATGGCCAAAGAGGTGCAGCCGGCCGGCATAGGCCCGCTGCAGCTGGCCTTCGAGCAGCTCAAGAAAAAGCTTCAGTCCGAGGGGCTCTTCGATGCCGCCCGCAAAAGGCCCATCCCGGCCCTGCCGCAGAAGATCGCCGTGGTCACTTCCCCCACGGGCGCGGCCATACGCGACATCCTTTCCATACTTAAGCGGCGCTATGCCAATATGCACATCATCGTGGCTCCGGTGAAAGTGCAGGGGGTCGGTTCCAAAGAGGAAATCGCCCAAGCGATAAAAGACCTCAACTCCGGTTTCCCCGATATAGACGTGATGTTGGTGGGGCGCGGCGGCGGCTCGATGGAAGACCTCTGGGCTTTCAACGAGGAAATAGTGGCCCGCGCCATAGCCGGTTCCAAAATACCTGTGATCTCCTGCGTCGGGCATGAGACCGATTTTACGATAGCGGACTTCGTGGCCGACCTGAGGGCGCCCACGCCTTCGGCGGCCGCGGAGCTGGTGGTAAAGAGCAAGGTGGAGCTGGCGGCCAATATCGCCGGGCTCGAGCGGCGGCTGCTGCAGAGCCTGCGGATTTATTACGAGAATCTTCAGGGCAAATTCCGCAGGCTGGTCTCAAGCCGGGCTATGGTAAACCCTTTGGTGCTCCTGGAACGGCCCACCCGGCGCCTCGACGACGCGGTGGAGGGCATGTTCGCCGCTTCGGCGGACCGGCTGCGCCGCGCCGGAGAGAAGCTGAACTTGCAGGCAGAAAAGTTGAAGGCGCTGAGCCCGCTTTTTCCGCTTAAAAAGGGTTACGCCATCGTTAAGGATATAAAGGGTAAAGCGGTAAAGACGGCCGCGGCGCTGACGCCGGGCGACAGGCTTTCATTGCAGTTCGCCGAGGGCCGCGCCGAGGCCGAGGTGCTGGGCCCGGACAAGGCGGGCGGCGCCGGGAGCAGCGCGGACGGCAGGAAGCAAAAGACGAGAACCAAGGGCGCGGACGGGCCCGGACAGGAGACTTTATGGTAAAGAAAACCAATGCCGGCGGTTTCGAAGAAAAGCTCGCGAAGCTGGAAGAGATCGTAGGCAAGCTCGAGGATGAGAACACCCCGATAGAGGAATCCCTTTCGCTCTTCGAAGAAGGCGTCGGCATCTCCAAAGAACTTTCGGTCAAGCTGGAAGAAGTGAAACGCAAGATAGAAGTGCTGCGTAAGGACGCCGAGGGCAAACTGAAACTGGAAGCCTTCGACGACGAGACCAGCGACCAA
This sequence comes from Elusimicrobia bacterium GWC2_61_19, assembly GCA_001799795.1. Classification (GTDB taxonomy): domain Bacteria; phylum Elusimicrobiota; class Elusimicrobia; order Elusimicrobiales; family UBA9959; genus UBA9959. Next base: position 25,789 of record MGUD01000017.1, on the reverse strand, counting down.
TAAGCCTTATTTCCCTTGGCGGCCGGCCCCCTCCGCGTTCCTTCCCCCCGCGCGCACCGGCCTGTTGACACTCCGAATATATTTTGTAATATGACCCTGGGGGGATTCGGTATCCCAAATACGGCAGTCTAATATCAGGCAGCGGGAACCTCGCTTTTACGGCGCGGCGCCCCGGCTGTCACCCGGCAACATAAAAAACAGGGGGAAAAATGAACAAAAACATGAAAGTCACCACCACGGCCCGGCATTGCTACGCCGTGGCTTATACCAACTACCTGCGCAGCGGCAACCTCGACGAGGCCACGCGGCAGGTGGCACACGACATCTACGTCAACAGGGGAACTTCGCCCGGCACCCAGCAGGGCGACTGGCAGGAAGCCGAGAGGATAACGCGGGAATGGCCGCACACCATAACCGACGCTTCGCAGGCGCATTTGTTCGACAAGGCGCTGGCCAAGACCCGGCAGTGGCTTAAGGAACTGGAACTGGAACTCGGTTTCAACAATCCTAACGACGCCTACCGGGCGCTGCGCGCCGTGCTGCACGCCGTGCGGGACAGGCTGCCGGTGAAGGAATGCTCCGAGTTCGCCGCCCAGCTGCCCATGATGATAATGGGCATGTATTACACGGGCTGGACGCCGATGAATAAGCCCGAGAAAATACGCAATATGGACGAGTTCATGGACCGCGTGGCAGCCGAACTGCCCAGCGGTATGGACCCGATGCGCATTACGCAGGGCGTGATAAGCGTCATAGAGCGCCATGTCTCCGCCGGAGAGATAAAGGACGTGCGCCGGAACTTCCCGGAGCACCTGCGGGAGATCTGGGAAGAAGCGGCGCGGCCGGCCAGCAGGTAAAAGCCCTGCTCCGCGGAAAGGGACTCTTTATGGGGGAGTCCCTTTTTAATTTTTGTAACATATCATTAAGATGAAAACCCGTCTGGACGTCGCCTGCGTTGAGCACGACCTCTTTGAAAGCCGCGAAAAGGCCCTGCGCGCCATTATGGCGGGGCTGGTCACGGTCAACGGCCGGCCGGCGGACAAAGCCGGCCAGCAGGTGCGCGAGACCGATATCATAGAGCTGATCAGGAACGACTGCCCCTATGTTTCGCGCGGCGGCATTAAACTGAAGGGCGCTCTGGACGTTTTTAAAACGCCGGTAAAAGGCAGGGTCTGCCTGGACATCGGCGTGGCTACCGGCGGTTTTACCGACTGCTTCCTGCAGGAAGGCGCGGCCAGGGTCTACGCGGTGGACGTCGGGGAAGGCCAGCTGCACGAGAAGATGAAAACGCATCCGCAGGTCGTTTTCATGCCGCAGACCAACGCCCGCTTTCTCAAACCGGAAATGTTCCCTGAGAAGCCGGAACTCTGCGCTATAGACGTTTCCTTCATCTCTTTAAAACTCATACTTGGTCCGGTCTTAAGCGTGATGGCCCCGGGCGGGGAAGTTATCGCCCTGGTAAAGCCGCAGTTCGAACTGCAGGCGAAAGACCTGCGCAAAGGGATAGTAAAGGACGAGCCGACGCGTCTGGGTGTGATGGACGATCTAAGAACCTTCCTGAAAACCAGCCTGCCGGGAACGCTTGAAAAAGGCCTGATAGATTCCCCGCTGCGGGGCGCGAAAGGCAACCTGGAATTCCTATGGCTGCTTTCCGCGCCCGGAAATGAACGCCTCGATGCCGCCCGCTGACTATACGCCCGCCTGCGTGGTCTGGGAACTGACCCTGGCCTGCAACCTTAAATGCCTGCATTGCGGTTCCACGGCCGGCGGCCGCCGCGCAACGGAGCTTTCTACCGCCGAGGCCCTCGCCCTTTGTGAAGATCTGAAGCGGACCGGCTGCCTGGGCGTGGCGCTCATGGGCGGAGAGCCGCTGCTGCGCAAGGATTTCTTTGAAATAGCCTCCAAAGTGCGCTCTCTGGGCATGGAGCTTTCTGTTATCACCAACGGGACTATACGGTCGGAGGAGATCTTTAAAAACCTTAAAGAACTTAAGCCGCGCGCGGTGGCTGTCAGCCTGGACGCGGCGGACCCGGCCCTGCACGACAGGATACGCGGCGTGCAGGGGGCTTTTAACAAAACCAGCTCATTTATAGACAGGTGCCTCGGAGAAGGGCTGCCGGTCAGCGTAATAACCACCGTCCATAAACTGAACCTGAAGGAACTGGCGGGCCTGCGTGATCTGCTGAAAGGGCGCGGCATCGCCTGGCAGGTGCAGACGGCCGGCGGCGAGGGCGGGCGGTTCTCCAGGGAGTTCCTGCTGGACCGGGAGGAGTTCTACTCCGTGGGGCTTTTTGTGGAGGCCTGCCGCCGCCAGTTCACCCCCGAGGAACTGCCGGTGATAGGCGCGCACGATCTCGGATATCACTCCCTGCTCCTGAAGAACGTTTCGCTCTATGAAAAATGGGAAGGATGCCAGGCCGGCAAGGCCGTGGCTGGCGTGCGCAGCGACGGCGGCGTCCTGGGCTGCCTGGCCATCAACGACGACAAATTCGTGGAGGGGAACGTGCGTGAAAGGAGTTTTTACGAAATCTGGAACGACCCCGGTTCCTTCCGCTATACGCGCGGCTTCGCTCCTGACCAGGCCGGCCCGAATTGCGCGGCCTGTGAACACGTGAAAACCTGCGGCGGCGGCTGCAACGAAATGTCCCTTATGAAGACCGGCGCGCTGCACAACGACCCTTATTGCTTTTGCCGCATAGAGGAAAAGCTGCTGGCCGAGGAACTGAAGTGGCCGTTCAACGGGCTGAGATCAGGTCTGGGCGCAGCTCCCGACGGCGTTTTCCGCAGGCTGGGCCGGATCTTTTCTGGCCGGCGGGACGGTGCCTCATGAAACTTAATATCGGCTGCGGTTATGATTACAGGCCGGGCTGGCTGAACCTCGACGCCGCTCCCGAGTCGGCGGCGGACAGGGTCATGCCGGCCCACGACCTGGCTTTCGCCGACGGGACCGTTTCGGAGATCATGGCCGCGCACCTGGTGGAGCATCTCGGGTTCTTTAAGACCAGGTATTTTCTTTCAGAGTGCTGGCGCGTGCTGGCGCCCGGCGGCGTACTGAGGCTGGAGACGCCCTGTATAGAAAAAACGTTTTCGGCTTTTCTTTCGGGGGACCCGAAGACCAAAGAGGAGGCGCTGGGCTGGGTCTATGGCCCCGAAACGCCGGGTATGGGCCACCTTTATTGTTTTCCGCGGGACTTGCTGGCTTCCCTGCTGGCCGAGAGCGGTTTCAAGCTCGGGAGCCTGACGGAGCCGGCGGCCATGCCGTCCCGCCCCGTGCTGCGCGCGGAGGCGGTGAAGGCGGGGGGAGAGCGCGCCGCGCTTAACGCGGCGCTGCGGCGGCGCCTGCTGGACGCCGGGTTGGCGCCGCAGCTTACGGAAGAGGAAGCCGCCGGCCTGGAAGACGCGGTCAGGCGGCTGCTGGACGCCGGGAGCGACCACGCGGCGGCGCTCGAGGCGGCGCTAATCAGCGCGCCCGCGGCCCTGGAATATTTCTCGCTGCTGGAAGAGAACGAGCCGCGCGCTTCGGCCCAGGCCGCGGCGGCCGGCCGGCTCGCGGGGTGCGGACTGCAGGCCCGGCTTTTTTCCGAGTTCCGTTCGGCCGTCGGGGCCGGGCTGGACCCGGACGCGGCCTGTGCGAAAGCGCTGGCGGCCGGCCGCGCGGTCCTGCGCGCCGCCGTGGAAGGCGGCCCGCTGCCGGCGGCGCCTCAGGAACCCGGCACCGCGGTCTTTACCCTCGGCTGCGCGGCTGAAAGGCTGCGCAGGGAGCGGGCCGCGGATTTGCGCGGGCGAGGGTAAATATTATAATCTTTAGTCACAGGGGGCGGACTATGGGTCCGCCTTTTTTTTAGATTTAGTAAATTACAACCGAGGGCTTAAGCCCGCGGAAATTACAGGAGAAAAGAATAATGAAAAAGACCGTACTGTTCGCCCTGCCCCTCGTCGCCCTGATGTTCGCTGTTGCCTGCAAGAAGCAGGAAGCCGCCCCCGCCGCCGCCGAGCAGGTCGCCGGCACCGCCGTTGAGGCCGCGCCCGTCGCGACCCCGGCTGCCGCCCCCGTAGCCGAAAAGAAAGGCAAATAAGCCCGACTCTTCAGTAGAAACCGCCGGTGCCCGTTCTATACGGGCGCCGGCTTTTTTTCAGCCTCAAAATAGACTAGAATCGAAGTGTGGGGTGAATCTATGAAAAAACTTTATGAATTGGGAGCCCGGACCGGGCTCAGTGCCGGCGAAGTCAACAGGATAGCCAGGTTCGGCCTGCTGGGCGTGCTCGCCGTCGGGCTGGCGTCGCTGGCCGCCTGCTTCAGGGCGCAGAAGCCGCCAGCCCAGGCTGTCGAGCCCAGGCCGCAGACTTTGCAGGACCTGGCCAATTCCGTCAACGCCAGCACCGCCGCCGCCAAGCCCGCCGACGCCGCGGGTAATTGCGGTCCGTATCCCGGCTATCCCTGCGGCACGCGTTATTACACCGTCTGCGCCGGCGACTTCAGGCGACAGGCATGACCGGACCTTTAAAAATACTTGCCGTCCTTTTCCTGCTTTCCCCGGCGGCCTACGCTTTCGATTGTCCCCAGAAAGCCGCGCCCGGCGCCGCGGCGGCCGAGAAGGCGGAGGATTGTCCCTGGGCCGGCGCCGCCCGCCTTATGGCGGTGAAGGCCGACAAGCACGAAGATCTCGAGCCGGTATTCGCGGCCCACGCGCCCGGCATCCTCAGACAGCTGGAGACCGACCGCGCCTCGGCCGTCCTCGGTCTGTGGGGGGAAAGTATAAATTACGACGAGCTGGCCAACGGCGTTATCGTCCACCCGGGGATATTGAGTTTTATTTCCGCGCGCCTGGGGGCCGCGCAGCCCCGCGGCAAAATAGCCCACGCCGGGCTGGAGCACACCTACGGTTACCTTTTCAGTTTCCTGCCCACCAAGTTCGGCTTTAAACGCGCGCGCTGGGTGCGCCCGGACATAGAGGACGGCCTGGGCCTGGCGCGCGGCAGCGCCGGCCCGGCTCCCGCCGAGGGCACCCTGCTGGCCAACGTTACCTGCCTGGCCGGCGGCATAGCGCTCAAGGACGAGCCCGCGGCCTTCGCGCAGCTGGCGCGGGTAATGCCGCACTGCGCCGCCCCGGTCAGGGCCTACGCCTCGCGGCCCGTCAGACGGGCCAGGCTTTCCGAAGAGGTGCTTCTGCAGGGCGGCCGCAAGGTGGTGCTGCGCACCGACTTCGTGCCGTTCAAGAAAGCCGCCGGCGGCAACAGCCACCTGCTGGTTTATTCCGTCTACGACTCGGCCCAGCGCCGCGCTTACCTCGTTACCGCTTTCCCGGTCAACGAGGGGTTCGTCAAGAACGCTGTAGCGCCGGCAGGTCTGGGCGCCGGTAAACCGGTGCAGACCCGCTATAACGCCTACGTGGAGGGCCTTACCGATGCCGGCAAGTTCAAAGGGACCCGCTCGGTTTCAGTACATTGAGTGAGGCAGGTTCCGCCCTAATCCCGTTCGAAGACCAGCAGGGTTTCGGCGTGGGGGGTGTTGGGGTAGAAGTCGAAGCCGGCGGAGCGGGTGATCTTGTACTTCTCCATGAAGAAAGCCGCGTCGCGGCCCTGCGTGATGGGGTTGCAGGACAGGTAAATTATCTTTTTCGGCAGTATTTCCATTATCCGCTTTATCACCTTGGTGTGCAGGCCCGCGCGCGGCGGGTCCAGCACCAGGATATCCGTGCCGTCGAAAAGATCGTCGGCGGTCTTCTCCGAAAGAGAGCAGACCATCTCGAAATTCTTCGCCCCGTTGGCCGAAGCGTTGAGGGCGGCGTATTTGGCCGAGTTGGCCGAGGATTCCACGGCGTAAACCTTGTCCGCCAGGTCGCGCAGGGTCAGACCTATCACGCCCACGCCTGAATACAGGTCCACGAGCTTCCCGCATTTAAAGGCGGCGGCGCGTATTTCCTTCAGCGCTTCCTCGAACAGCTCTATGTTGTTCTGGAAAAAGCAGTCGAAGCCGTAGGAGAACTTGCTGCCGAGGATCTCCTCGGTCACAAAGTCATTGCCCCAGGAATTGATCAGCCCGTCCACCTGGCTTACCGAGCTGATGGGGTTGGAGTAGACCGCCAGGAAGCCGTCCAGGCCTTCTATGTTCATTTCCGGCAGGGCGATATCCTGCCGTTTCATGAACAGGGCCGCCACGCGCGAGCCGGGGGTCTTGGCCTCGCGGATGATCAGGGTTTTCAGGTCGGCGGTGGTAAGCTTGAGGCCGTTGATCACGGCCAGCACTTTCAGGGCGGCCGCGTTGGTTTCGGGGCTGATCAGCGCGCAGCCTTCGGCCAGCACGTACTTCTCGCGGAAATTGCCGCGCTTATGGAAGGCGAAGGAGAGCGCGCCCGGCTCGCCGGTAAAGCTGTACTCGATCTTGGTGCGGTAGCCGAAGGTCTTTTTAGCGGTGTAGAACTTGTCCAGGCGGATGGTTTCCTTGGTGGTCTGGTAAAGCAGGTCCTCTATCAGGCCTTTCTTGGTCTCGCACTGGAAATCGTAATCCATCACCTGCCAGGGGGAGCAGCTGAGGTAGTGGTCTTCTTTGGGGGCGACGCGCTTGGGCGAGGGGGTTATGATCTCCAGCAGTTCGGCTTCGGCGAAATTCTTTTTTTCGAAAGTGACGCGGACGCGGGCCGTTTCCTCCGGCAGGACGCCGTAGCAGAACACCACCTTGCCCTCGCTCCTGCCCAGGGCTTTGCCCTCGCCGACTATCTTTTTGAATTCAAGCGTGATTTCGCGCATAGGTCTTTTACCGCCAGCCGCTCATAAACTCTGTGTAACCGGCCGTCCTTTGTTTTATATACTACATTTAATCGGGGAAAACTAACAATGTCGGAACTGCTCCTGAAACTTTCTGCGATAGATTCTCGGTACATTTTGCGCCGGGTCGCGGTTTTTCTGGCTTTACTGGCCCTTACCCTCAACATCTCCGTCTCCTGGAAGGCTTACCGCAACGAGCCGCTGCGTGAGGCGGCCTCCCGCTCGCTCCTGGCCTCTAACTCCCATTTCTTTTATGACTCCGGCCTGGCCGAGCCGCTGCCCGTGTTCGCGCTTAAACTGGCCATGGCGGGCGGGGCGGACCCCGACGGAGCGCTGCGCGCCGAGGGCCTTGTCGTTTTTGCGCTGCTGGTATTCGTAACGTTCTTCTCGCTCCAGCGTTTCGGAGAAATTACCGCGTTGATGGCGGCACTTTTACTGGCGGTCAACCCGTACGCGGGCTTCTACGCCATGCAGGGCAGTTCACACCTGTACGCGCTGGTGTTCCTGCTGCTTTTCTGGCATAACTTCGACCGGCCCGCCGGCACCAGTCGCAACACCCTGTTGGCCGGGCTCTACGGCGGCCTAGCCTGCCTGAGCCGGCTTGACGCGGGCCTGGCGCTGCTGGTCATCGCCGCTCTGTCCTGGGCCGTAAAGCGGAGCGCTTTCGGTCTTAAAAAGGCCGGCCTGGCGCTCGGGCTGGCGCTGCTGCTGACGCTGCCTTACGCCGTCTGCCAGAAGGTTAAATACAACGATCCCCTCTACGCGCAGGAGCTCAGTCTCCGGCGCTGGGCCAATATAGAACGCTACGGCTACGCGCAGGCGGCGTACACCGAGACCGGCCCGCTGGGGCCGGCGGCTTTTCTGTTAAGGAACGGCGCGGCCGGCGTCCCGCGGATGTTTTTAGGAGGTCTGGGCCGCGCGCTCTCCCACGAACTGCCGCGGTCATTCTATTACAGTTTCCTTTTTGTCCCGGTTTTCCTGGGCATATACGCAGTCTTCGTTCTGAAAAAATACGAGTTGCTCTTCTTCTTTGCCGCTGCGCTGCTGCCGGCGCTGCCGCTGGCCGCCATAAAACAGGTGCCGGCGACAGGGGGCATAGAGCTCAGGTACTACCTGTGGGCCATGTGGGCGCTTTGCGCCCTGGCCGGGCTGGGCTTCCAGGAAATACTGGAGTGGGCGCAGGCCGTATTGAACGCCCGGTTCCGCGTTAAACACGACGCCGAGCCGACCCCGGATAAGAATAAAGGACGGATCCTTAATGAACAGAAACAATAAATACAAATTCATGGCCGCGGTGACGGCACTTTTTCTGGTGCCTTTCCTCCTCCTGAGCCGGCATTTTGTCTCCGGGGCCGCCGAGTTGCAGAAGAACGACATGCTGCGCTACCTTGAGCTGCGCACGCTGACCGGGGCCGGTATAATCTCCAACGTGCTTAACCTGAACTACAGCCTTTCGCGCCTTACCTCCGGTAAGGCCGCCTTGGGAGAGGCCGGTATAAAAGCCGAGCTTAAAAGACGGGTGAACGAGGCCCCGTTCATCTATTCCGAACTGGCGCTGCTCGGTCCTTCCGGCGCCGAACTGGCGCGCTTCTCCGCGGAAAAGAGCGTTAAGACGCGCCTGGATTACGCGAAGAGCCAGGCTTTTCTCGAAGCGAAGGACATGCGCGGTCCCGCCGGCGCCGTGGAATACGGCGACTATACGCCGCCCGCGCTGGTGATCTCCGAGCCCCTGTTGAAGAACGGGGCGCCGGCCTATTACCTGGCCGGCCGCCTGAGCCTGGCTTACCTGGGCGAGGTGGTGCGCATGATGGGGAAGAACTCCTCCGGCAACCTGGGCCTGGTGGACGGGGGCGGCCAGATAATTGCCGACTCCATGAGCATGTCCATCGTAAAGCCGGGCCTGAAAGCCCCGCCCGAGGTGGTTAAAATGCTCGCCGTGGCCGCCGAGAGGGAGGATGATAATTTTTCCAGCGAAGTTTATTTCCGCGACCGCGTTTACCTGGTTTCCGTTTCCGCGGTGGGCGGCACAAAGTGGTGGCTATACGAAATAGTGGATGCGGCCGATATGCCGGCCAGGAAAGCCTCTTTCTGGGCCATGCGGGTGGTTTTATCGGGTGTGCTGATGATAATTTTATTCGGAGTGATAACCTATCTTCTGGCGCTGCGCTGGCTTAAGGCCGAAGCGGCAGAGAATAACTAACGGGCGGGCGGGGGAACTGATTTTACCCCGCGCCTCTCGCCCGCCGTCCGGAAAGAACCTTCCCATTGGGCCCTTTGGCCCTTGCCGCCTCCAGGTCGGACTGGTATACCTATACAATGGGTTTTTACCATTCACGGCTCAAACTCCTTTTGCTGCTGCTGGCGCTGCCTGCGGCGGTTTCCGCTTATACGCCGGAAGCCGACAGGGCCGCGGCGGCCGCGCTTTTCGACGGTGCCCTGCCGGCGGCCCCGCTGTTCGCCGGCCAGACCGGAGATAAAACCAGCGCCGACGCCGATTTCCTGCGGCAGATGAAAGAGGTGCTTTCCTCCGGGGCCTGGGACGGGCCTTCGCCGCAGCTCAGGCCTTTCATGTTCAAGAACGCCGGCGAGGGCTGGACCGCGCAGGCGCAAAGCGTGGGTCTGGAGGGCTTTCTCTGGACCAGGAAGGAGCTGGAGAGCAAGTACGGCGCGGCGGCTTTCGCCGGCCAGACGGCAGATTATTTCAATTACCTAGACGCCCTGCTCAAGCCCGTGGCCTGGACGGCGGACCTGCGCCGTGCGCTCGGCGACCTGAGGGGCTCACAACTTACCGACGCCGAGAAGAACGCCCGGCTCGACCTGATCCTGGAGAACTACGTGGCCGGCCTCCAGGCCAACGTGCGGCGCTATGACGCCGCGGCCTGGGCGAAGCGCGCCCGTATCTACGAACTGTTCCCGCGGGCCTATGATCTGGCCGGGCGCCGCGAAGCCGCCGGGTTCAAAGCTCCGGCCGATCCCGGCCGGACGCTTTTCTTCCGGGATTTCCAGGTTTCGGATTTCGACGTTATAAAACGGATGGGGTTCGACGCCGTCTGGCCCATGGGGATACTGCCCATAGGGGTGCGCGGGCAGACCGGTACCGGCGGCGGGTCCCCCTATTCCATCAGCGACCACTCCACGGTCAACCCCGACCTTGGCACGGAAGAGGATTTCCGCGGCTTTGTGGCCAAAGCCCACCAGGCCGGGCTCAAGGTCATAGTGGACTTCGTGGTGAACCATACCTCGCTGGACTCGAGGCTCCTGGCGGAGAACCCGGACTATTTCGTCAGCTTCCGTTACGACGGGCCCTGTCCGAAAGACGGCTATTTCGACAGTTATCGGAACGGCGCCAAATATTGCGTCCATAACGGCGGTTTCGAATACGACGGCGGCGTTTCCAGCTGGATAGACACGGCGCAGATAAATTACGCCGACCGGGGCCTGCGCGACAGGATGACCGCCATCGTTAAAAGCTGGACGACCAAGTTCGACGTGGACGGCTTCCGCGTGGACATGGCCTACCTGGCGCTGAACAATGTTTTCGCCCGCACCTGGCAGAAAAGTATGCCGCGCGAAGAGTTTTACCGCCAGCTTATCCGGGCGGTCAAGGCCGCCAAGCCCTCCGCCGCCTTTATGGCCGAGGCCTACGCCTACCAGGAGGACCTCGGAGCCTGCGGTTTCGATACCATCTACAGCAAGCACGAAGACGCCAGGCCGGAAGGTCAGACCGGCTGGTACAATACTACGGAAGCGGGCAACGCCGCCCAGCTGGCCGGCGCCGTCAACCGCGCCGCGTTCCTGGCCTGGCAGTCCGGCGGCGCCGGGGCGGTACTCTTCATCGGCAACCACGACGAGCCGGCCCCGGAGAAGGTCTACGGCCGCCGCCTGCCGGCGGCGCTGGCGCTAACGCTGCTTTATCCGGGGTCCGTCATGATATATTCCGGCGCGGAAATAGGCTACGACGGCGCCGTGCCCGCCGAGCATAAGCCGCTGCCTTTCAGCGTGCCGTGCGAAGTGAACTGGTCCGGCGGCGACCCCGCGGTAAAAAGAACGTATCAGGAAGTGCTGGCGCTGGCCGCGCGCCTGCGCGCCGAACTGGGCGCTTACGATATAGAACCGCTCTGGCCCGGCCAGGGCCAGGGGTGGACCGGCTACATCCTGAGATCGAAGGACAAGCCGGGGCTGAGGCGCGCGGTCATCGGCAATCTGACCGGCGGCGCCGTGCGCGCGGAGCTCCCGCAGGCCGGTTTCAGCGGCACGCTCCAGTCCGGTGAATACAGGGTGCTGCGGCTGCCGTAGTTTGCTATAATTGGGGTGGGGAAAATCATTATCGTTTTAGTCAGGCGGCATAAAGAGGGACCGTGCTTCGTTCGAACCCGCATTTGATAGAGATCAATACCAGGTTGTGGCTGAAACAGCTCCGGGTGAAGTATTCGCTGCCGGAGATGACGCTTTCCGCCGTGCCGGACGAGGAGTGGCTGGAACTGCGCCACCTGGGGTTCGATATCGTATGGCTGGTGGGCGTGTGGGAACCCAGCCCCGAGTCCGAGCGCATAGCCCGCCAGGACGGCGCGCTTATAGAGGAACTGAAAAATATACCGCCCGGCTTCGGCCCCGAAGCGGCGGGTTCTTCCCCGTATTCCGTACACTGGTACCGCCTCAACGGCGAACTCGGTTTCGAGTGGGAACTGAAGGCTCTCAGGGAGAAACTCAACTCCATGGGCATGAAACTGATGGTGGACCTGGTCTCCAACCATACCTCCAGGGATAACCCCTACATAGCGGAATGCCCCGACTGCTTTGTCAACGGTTCCGAAGAGGATTTTAAGGCTCATCCCGACTGGTTCTTCGAGACGGAGGCCGGCGGTCAGAAACGCTATATCGCTTACGGCCGCGACCCCAACTTCCCTGCCTGGACCGACAGCGCCCAGCTGAATTATTTTAACCCCGCCACCCGCGAGCGCATGCTGTCCGTGCTGATGCGCATAGCGGACATGGCCGACGGCGTGCGCTGCGACATGGTGATGCTGACCCTGAACGAGATCCACGACACCACCTGGGGCTGGCTGCTCGGCCGCGGCGGCTACAAGCGCCCGCACGACGAGTTCTGGGAAGACGCTATCCGCGCGGTGAAGGAAAAACACCCGCAGTTCACGTTCCTGGCCGAGGTGTACTGGGGCCTGGAGTGGCGCGTACAGCAGATAGGCTTCGACTATACCTACGACAAGGGCACCTACGACCGCCTGCGGTTCCAGGGGCCGCAGGAAGTGCGCGGCCACCTGCGCGCCGAAAAACTTTACCAGAAGCGCTCCGCGCGCTTTATCGACAACCACGACGAGCAGCCCTCCCTGACCGCCTTCGGGCGCCAGAAAGCCCTGGCCGCCGGCGTGGTGGTCTCCACCATAAAGGGCCTGCGCTTCTACAATGACAACCAGCTGGAAGGCGTGAAGGTGCGCGTGCCGCTGCAGCTTAAGGAACTCTACGAGCGGGCGCCCGACCTGGAAGTGAAAAAATTCTACGCCAAGCTGCTTAAGATCACCGACCACCCGGCCTTTCACGGCGGGGAATGGGCGCTGCTCGACGTGAGGCAGTGCGACAAAGAGAACCGCACCAACGCCAATATCCTGGCCTGGTCCTGGGCCCAGCGCCGCACGCTCAAGGTGGTAGTGGTCAACTATTCGGCCGAGGTGTCCTGCGGCGTGGTGAACGTCTCCATAAAGAGCGAAGGAGATACTACCGCTATCTTCGAGGAACTTTCCGACCGCTTCTTCTCTTTCAAGGCCGAGGAGCTCTCCGGCGGCCTGCGCCTGCAGTCCATGGGCCCCTACTCCGCCTACATCTTCGACGTAGAATTCTAAAAAAATCGCTATACATCAAGAGCCGGCTCCAGAGCCGGCTTTTTTTATTAAGTGGGAAAGGGCTGACGGGGGGCATAAGGGTTGGCAAAACCCTGCCGGAGCCCGACGCTTGCGTAAGCGCGGAGGGCGAGGCGGGGAAGCGCGAGCACGGTGTGCGAGACGCTGTTTTTGACAACCCTTATGCCCCCCGTCAGCCCTATGGCTCGCGCGCCAGCGTGTAGGCCGCCACGGACTTGGCGCCGGCGCGCAGCAGTTCGGCGGCGAGCGCTTCCAGCGTGGCCAGCGTCGTGGCTACGTCGTCTACAAGCAGTATTCTGCGGCCGCGCACCAGCTCCGGCTTCTCAACCCTGAACGCTTCGGCCATATTAGTCCTGCGGTCCTTCTTGGACAGGGAGGTCTGGCTGGGGGTGTTCTTTACGCGCGCGGCGGCGTTCCTGAGGTGGAAGAGGTTGCTCCGCGCCGCCAGCGCCGCCGCCAGCAGCTCGGCCTGGTTGAAGCCGCGCTGCCGCGCCTTGGCCGGATGCAGCGGCACGGCCGCGCAGAAATTGTAGGGCGCCAGTTCCGGGAAGCGCTCCAGGGCCGCGCACATTTCACCGGCCAGGTACCCCGCAAGGTCCTCGCGGGCCCCGTATTTGAAAGCGTGCACCAGCGAGCGTAGCTGCGGATTGAACACGAAAGCCGACCTGGCCAGCGCCAGCGGGCGCGGCCGCCCGCCGCGGCAGTCGTAGCAGGCCCGGCCGCCGGCTTCCAGCGGCAGCCCGCAGGCGGCGCAGTGCAACTCCGGCAGCGGCTCCAGGGCCGCGCGGCAGGCCGGGCAGAGCGGCAGGGCGTCCAGGTAATGCAGGTCCAGGCCGCAATGCGCGCAGGCGCGCGGCAGCAGCGCGTTAAGCAGCCAATGCCCGGCCTTTATTAATGCAGGTTTCATGCTCCCCCCCCGAAGGTTCCCCGTTACCGCTGATTCTGTCTAGAACTGGAAAGTCAGCGTGCTGCCCGCCTGGTAGGAGAGGTACTCCTCCTGCTTCAGGTATTTATGCCACAGGCGCTGCAGGCCGGCGTTGAAGGTCAGGCGCAGGTTCTTGGCGGCCTCGTAGTCGGCGCTGGAATTAAGCGTGAACAGCCGGTTGTTGTCGGCGATGGTTATGGGCGACGACTTTATGGCGTAGTTCAGCGTGGTGGTCCAGACGATGCGGTTGGTGAAAATGATCGTCTGCTTCATGAAGGGCAGCTTCAGGCCTTTGGGCAGCTGGAAGTCCGACTTGATGAGCAGGCTAGGCGTTATGGTGCGGGTGTTCTGCGTCACCACGCCCAGCGCCCCTTTGGCCTTGTCGGAGGCGTAGTCCACCTTCGGGGTGAAGCGGAACTTGCGGTAGTCGAAGGTGCCCTGCAGGGTGGCGTCGTCGTGACGGGTGGTGCCGGTGCGCTGGTTCACGCGCAGGTCGCGCTTGTCGGTCAGGCGCAGATTATAGCTGGTGGCCGTGTCCATCCAGTTGAGCAGCTTGAAGCGCAGGTCCATGCCGTAGGTGTCGGAGGCGTCCAGGGAGACCTTCTTGGCCTCGTTGGTGTTGCGCGAGTACTTCAGGTTGACGGTGGCGCCCTGCGCCCAGGACTTCGTGCGCGTGAGCAGTTCCAGCTGGGACAGGGACAGGATCATGTCCGGGAAAGTGCGGTTGACGCTCTTGGACGTGGTGCCGGTCACTTCCGAGCGCTGCACGGAGTTGGTGAAGTTGTTGGTCAGCGACAGCGTGTTGAGCGAGGCCGCCGGGCCCTTGAAGCCGTAGCCCTCGAAGGGCTGCCAGCGCTGGCTGGAGCTGACCGTGTCGCGCAGCGTTATGGAATTGCGCTGGGCCAGGTAATTGGCCGGCTTCAGGCTGTCCCTGATCCAGAGCTTGTTGCGGGTGTTGTAGTCCTTCTCCACGTTCTGCCAGTTGTCGCCGTCCTGGATCTGGTAATTGGAGGACAGCACCAGGGAACGCAGCAGGCGGTTGGAGGGCAGCAGGTCGTTCATGCTGAGCGTCAGGTTCACGCCGCCCTGCGCGGTGCGGGTCACGCTCTTTATCTGGCCCGTCGTGAACACTGCCGACGACTGCGCCACCGTTACCGTGGTGGTGTTGAGGTTGTTGTTCTCCATGGTGGTCACGGAGTAGTTGGCCGACGGGTTGAACCAGCGCGTCAGCGGGAAGTTGGAGTTGACGTCCACGGTCTGCTGCATGGCCTTGGGATAGCGCTCCAGCGCCGGGGGGGAGGCCAGCGGCGAGCGCTCCTCGCGCGCGGTCTGCAGGCTGTAGCCCGGGTTGAAGGAGGCGCCGTTCCAGGGGGCGAAGGTGAGCCTGGCGCCGTAAATGTCGGTGCGCTCGCTGGTGTCGTAAAGGCCGGAGAGGTTGAGCAGGCGGCTTGCGTCGTAATTGACGCGGTTCATGCCCAGCGAGTAATTAAGGGCCAGCGAACGCGGCAGCACCGGCACGGCGCCGGGCACGGAGTAGCTGAGATTGGCGGCATAGAGGTCCCTGTCGTCCTTGCGGCTGAGCAGGTTGTAGTCGGTGATGCCCTTGGTGTAGTTCAGCCCCAGGCGGGGCAGAGCGCCGATATTAAGCGAGCCCGCGGCCGTCCCGTCGAACTTCTTTACGCGGCCCTGCTGCATGGAGTTGACCAGGTTGTTGGCGCCCGTGGCCAGGGCGTTGGGGGTTACCGTTATCTGCCTGGCCGCCGTGAAGTTGACCGGGAAGAAGGCCATGCGCGTGATGTTGAGGTAGCCGGTCTGGGTCTCGTTGTCCTGGTTGGCGATGGCGGTGACGGGCGTCTGGAAGTTGCGGTCCACGAAACGGTGCTTGCCGCCGAAGCTGAACCAGCCGGGGATCTCGAAGGCGCCTTCCACTTTGCGCGCGTTGCCCACGCGGGTGAGGGGGTCGGCCACGTGCAGTTCGTTGAAATAGACCGTGCCGCTGTGGGGGCCCCCGTCCTTAGCGGCTATGCCGATTATGAACTGCGGCACCTGCTGCAGGCTGGGCGTGCCGGTGGAGGTCACCGTGACCCCGGAGGTGCCGGGCGTCCAGATGTCCGGGACCTTGTCCCCGGTCAGGTCTTCCTGGTTTATGGTGATGAGTTTCCAGCCGGTGAAATCAAGGGGGAATTCCGCCTTGAAGTAGCTGTTCTCGTCGCCGGCCTTTATGTAGAAGCTGGCCCCGGCCACCAGGCCCGGATCCTCGCTCTTTACCAGGAAACGCAGTTTGCCGTGCTGCGAAATGTCTATGGCCCTGGTGAATTTGCGGTATACATAAGTCGTGGCCGAAGAGGAAACATTGTCATATTTCAGGGACAAAGTCTGCTCTATCACCGTCTTGGCGTTGGTCTTCTCTTTCTGTTTGGAGACCGAGCCGTACAGGTCGGTGAAGACCATGGAGGCCTCGCCGCCGGCGTCGTAGATGGGGGTGTAGCCGGGATTATCCTGGTTGTTCACCGCCGTGGCCTGCATGGTGCCGGCGGTCGGGGAAGTGCCGGCCTGCACCGACCAGGTATTGCCCACGGCCGAGATGCGGGCGAACTTTATTATGCCGGACGTTGCGCCTCCGGGGGTCTGCTTAAGGGAGATCCTCACCTGCTTTATGGCGTTCCACTTATAGGTGTCGGTGGAGGCGATGGCCAGGGGTATTACCAGGGTGTGCCAGCCGGAGAAGTTTACAGAGTTCTTAAGGTTTCCGGAATCATTGTTGTCCGTGAAATTAGAATTATTAGCGTAGCCGAAGCCTCCGCCTGTGAAGTCCTGTGTGTCCAGGCGGCCGTTCTTGTTGAGGTCCTCGGAGTCAAGGCGGCCGTTATTGGCCCCGTAGCGCCGGGTGTGGGCGGAGCCGGCCGGGGCGTAGAGCCAGCCGATATCCTCGGAGTTGGATACCTGGGAGTCGCAATTGGTATCTTCGCTCTTGGGGGCGTTGTTAAGCACCAGCCCCGACGTACAAATGAATGTGTCGCCGCTGCGGCCGTCCGCGTCCTCGTTGATCTGGCCGAGGTGTATGTTTATCTGCGGGCCTTCCGTGGCGCCGGGGGCGTTCTGCCCGTAAACCACCAGCTCCAGTACGTTCTTCTGCGAGAAGTCCAGGCCTGTGGTGGAAAGCGGGTAAACTATGGAGACTTCCGAGGAGACGTTGAAGTTGTAACTGACGTCCAGCACCTGCTGCGTTCCGTCAGAAGAAGCGGCGGGGTTAATTTCGGTCAGCTTTATGTTCTCGTTGTACCAGTCCTGCGGCAGCGCGGTCGGGTCGGCGGGGGCCAGCGTCGGGTTGGCCGCTATGAACCAGTAGTTCTTGTCCAGCGAGGGGGCGTCCTCCTGTTTGGCGCCTTCCATGTTGTCGATGAGGGCCAGGTCGTTGAGGTTGGGGTTCAGGCGGCTCTGCGCGGCCTCGGCGGCGAGCGTGGTGCGCAGGCCCAGCAGGTTCAGGCCTTTGAGCTGCGCGTCGCCTTCGTAGACCAGCATGCTGTTTGTGAGGTCGGTGATGTTGGGCACGGAATTGGATTTAATGCCGCCCTGGTAGAGCATGGTCGACCCCAGCGAGAAGTGGTCGCCGAAGTCGTAGGAGATGCGGCCGCCCACCAGGGACTGGTTGCCCACCCCGCCGAAGGGGGAAACTTCGTAGGAGATGTCGATCTTGGCTTCCTGGCCTATGCGGTCCGGGTAGTAGAAGGTGATGAAGCCCGAGTCGTAGTCGATGAAGTAATCCTCGTTGCGGCCCAGCTTCTTGCCGTCCACGCGCACCACTTCCGACTGCAGCACGATGTTGGGCTCCAGCAGGAAGGTCTTGAAGCGGTAGGAATATTCCACGCGCAGGATCCGCTTCGACGACGGGGCGGCCGAGTAGACCTGCTGGTCCGGCTGGTAGGGCGCCGTTTCCGAACGGAAGGGGTTCTTGAGGTTGATGATGCCCTGCTCGAAGTCCACGTCTATGGTGTCCGGATATTTTATTATCGGATCTCCGTACGCCGGGTTATAGCCGGGCACCTGGACGGCGTTGCGGTTGAGGTCCTGCACCTTCACCGTGAAGTTGCCGTTGCCGTTGTCGCGCACGATATTGCTCTGGCCGATGGAATAGTAGGTCTTCAGTTCCCGCAGGTGGGAGACCTGGAGGTCGGCGACCGCCGCCACGGAGGACAGCGCGATATCGCTGGGCGTCTTTATTATGGCCGGGAAGACCTGCGCGGGCAGGGCGTCGGCCGTGAGCGAAGTGGTGGAACCGTTCTGCGACAGGTAGGTGTTCTGCGCGTTCTGGTAGTCTATCAGCACTACGTCCTGCGGATTGAGCGTGCGGTTGAAGGTCACAAGGCCCTTCACGTAGTCCATCACGTAGTCTATGTTGGGGCTCAGCAGCTGGAAGCGCCCCGTGTAGGTGGAGGTCTGCACGGCCATGTCCTTGCCGACCAGGCCGAACACGGTGACGTTGTCCACCTGGGCCAGGGTCTGCTGGTCTATGTAGATGCGCTCCGTGCCGGACTTGATGGGCAGGCGTAGCGTGTTGCCGAAGGTCACGTCGTAATATTTGCGGCGCAGGTAGTTCGTGTCCATGATGTCCGCGCCCTGGAATTGCGTGTTGCCGGTGAACTGGCGGGTCTTGGTCTGGCCTTTGGTGCGCGAGCCCACGAAGGTGAACTTGAGGCGGTTGGTCTTGAGGTCCGCGCGGATACCGAACAGCTGTTTGTTGTACGAGACGAACTCGGTGGCCGGCAGCGATAGGTCGATATCGCCGAAGGACACGTTCTGTACCACTTCGTTGGGATCGCCCTGGTACACCACGGAGATATCCTGCTTGTCGGTCTTGGTGTCGTCGTAGTCCACGTTGACGGAGATCTTGGCGCCCACCTTGCCCTGCATGCGCACCTGCATCTGCTGGGTGATCTCGAACAGGCTGAGGGACTTGGGCCGCGTCACCGACGTCTGGTCGTTGAGATATTTCTTGCCGCTGTAGTTGAGGGCGATCACCTTGCGTCCCGTCACCGACAGCGTGGTGCCGGATTCCTTGAATTCTACCTGGGGTTCGGGGGCCAGCGGGACGTCGGTGGAGATCTCAATCGACGGCAGGGGCGCCAGGTCCTCGCGCCTGAAGCGGCCGGTTTCCACGGCCTCGCGCACCGAGTTCCAGGAATCTTCGCTGTAGGCGAAGGGGAGGTCGCTGGCGATCTGGTCCATATCGCCCGTTTCCGGGGCGGTGGACACTTCGGGCTCGGCCATGACGCGGCCGGAGTCCTGCCTGTCCAGCAGTAGGAAACGGCCGCCGCCGGCGGACGGGAGGGCGAAATCGGCCGCCGCCGCGCCGGAGGCGCAGGCGCAGGCCGCAAGGAACAAGATCAGTTTGGCAGTCGCTTTCACTTTATATAGATAATAAAACCATAGGCCGGCCAGGTTTTTCCGGGCAGGCACGAACGCGTCGTCGTGAAAATTTCCACGCCTACGTTGATATATAATAGAATAAATAAATGTCCGTGCCTATAGTCAGATCATACCTGCTGAAAGTCTTCGCCAAGTTCCTGGGGTTGTCGCTTTTCGTCTTTGTGTCCCTGCTGGTGATGCTGAACTTCGTGCAGATAATAAACCAGGGCGTGCTGACCGGTTTTTCCTTCTATTTTCTCGTTAAAAGCATAATCTACCTCCTGCCCAATATCGTGGCCACCTCCCTGCCGCTGGCTTTCCTGCTGGCCATGCTGCTGAGCCTGGGCCAGTTATCCCAGGACGGAGAGATCATCGCCCTGCGGGCCGGCGGCTTCTCGTTCTACAATATCCTCTATTCCGTTTTTTGGGCTTCGGCGGCCGCAACCCTCGTCCTGCTCTTCGTAAACAACTGGCTGGGGCCCAAGGCCATGAAGCGCTCCACGGATTACACCGTTTCCATGCTGAACCGCGTCACCAGGATAGAACTGAAGCCGCGCACCTTTCAGCAGATCTCCGATTGGGTGCTTTACGCGGGCCAGGTGAACAGTCTTACCGGCGGCATGCGCGGCGTGAAACTGGTGCGCCGCATCAACAAGGACAAGGCGCCCGCCTTCGTCACCATGATAAACGCCTCCGACGGGCGCTACAGCGTGGTGCGCGAGCGGGGCATGCAGATAGAGCTGGCCAGCGGCCAGTTCAGCCAGATCGACTGCCTGAACCCTAAAAAGATACTTTACGGCAGGTTCTCCTCTTACACGACCATGCTGCCGTTCTTCGCCGAGAGCGGGCCCGGCCGCAAGCTCAACCAGCGCGAGATCTCCACGCCCGGCCTGCTGGCCCGGCTCAAGGCCGGCATCGACGACCCGCAGATAAAAGCCAAGTACCGCATAGAGGCGGCCTCCCGGTTCGCGCTGGCGCTGGCGCCGCTGGTCTTTTTTCTTGTGGGCGCGCCGCTGGGCGTGGCGCTGGACAAGCGCGGGCGCTCCCTGGGTTTCGGCCTGACCCTGCTGATAATCTTCTTTTACTACGGGCTGACCATAACCGGCATGGTGCTGGCCCGTAAATACAGCGTGCTGTTCCCGTGGGCGGTGTTCGCGCCCGCCCTGCTGACCGGCCTGGCCGGGGCCTGGCTGTGGAAGCGCCGGCTATACGCCAAGTAAGCGATCGCATGAAAAAAATATTTTACAGGTACATAGCGCGCGGTTTCTGGGCCCCTTTCGGCTTCGGCCTGGGCGTGTTCTGCCTGCTGCTGCTGTTCGGCAGTCTTTTCGATAACCTCAACTTTTTCCTTAAAAGCGGGGCCGGGGCCGGTATCTTCGCGCGCTATGTGGCATACCAGACCCCGTATTTCATGGTCAAAATGACTCCGATCGCCACGCTGATGGCGGTGCTGTTCGCGCTGGGCGGGATGATGGCCAGGGGCGAGTGGAAGGCGGGCTTGGCCGGCGGCTGGCGGCCTTTCGATATGATAAAGCCGCTGCTGGCCTGCGCTTTTCTCGCCGGGGCGGGGCAGTTCGTGCTGCAGGAAACGGCCGCGCCCGACCTATTCATCCGTTCCGAACACCTGTTCGAGGAAAAACTGCGCGGTCGCGAGGACTGGCGGCGGGTGGTGCGGCAGGACGTCACTTTCTTCGCCGGGAACGAGGCGTTCGTCACGGCGCACATTTTCGACGGCCGGCATAAGAACATGCAGCGCGTCATCGTCAATATTTACAAAGAAGGCCGCCTTTTCCTTGAGGTCAACGCCGGGTGGGCGCAGTGGGACGAGGCGGCGAAACTCTGGGTCTTCCACGACGGGGTGATGATAACCTACAACGAGGACGCCAAGCCCGCGGTGAAGAACTTCGCCGACTACCGCTCCTCCATCGCGGTGCCGCCCGAGAACCTGGTGCTGGAAAAACTGGTGCCTGAGGGCGTTTCTTCCCTGGACGTGCTGCGGCGCCTGCGGCGGCTTAACGCCGTGGGCGCGCCCGCGGCGGCCGAGCGCACGCTGCTGTGGGTAAAACTGGCGGCCCCCCTGGCCAACCCCGCCATGGCGCTGATAGGCGCGGCCATGGTGCTGCTGATGGGGAAAAACAATAAATTCTTCAGCTTCGGCCTGGCGCTCGGTTTCGGCTTCTTCTTCTGGGCGGTGATAATAATGACCCAGGAGGCCGGCAACGCCGAACTCATCCCCGCCTCGGCCGCGGGGTTCGCCCCCGTAGTGCTCTTCGCGCTGGTCTCCCTCTGGGGCCTGAAGCGCGCCCGCGCAATTTGATAGAGGACGCTGCTTCCTAACTTCCTATTTATAATACCCCCGGACTATTGTTGTGGCTTTAGGAAGTTAGGAAGCAGCGTCCCCTTCTTATCCCTTCTTATCAAACAGAAAAAGTCCTCGATAATTTTAACGACATATCTTGTATCACTCGCGCCGTGGGAACTTGTTTTTATGCCCATGCGTACATGCGTGCGGCGACCGGTGATATTCTAATTTTAAGACTGCTTATCCTCAAAATTACTTACGTCCGGCATCCGGGGCCGCTAGTGATGCTGCGCATCAATAATCATGATGTTTGGAAATATGATACGACGTAAGCAAACCGGGCACAGAGATTGGGCACTTCGCCTCATGTGGCGGCCCAGGCCTCAATATTACAATGTTCTCTGTGATAAAATCGGCGAAAAACAGATCCGGCATCGGTGCCCACGCGTGTAATAAGGGTGTTTGGCTGCGTGCCCCCGGCCGTTTTCCCCGCCTGGCTTTTTCACTGCTTTTCCTCGGTTGTGGCTTATGGCCGATGGCCGCCGGCCTGTATTGCCAGACCGAACTGGGTTCCGAAGATGATCTGATCGTGCTCGGCAAAGACGGAAACGCGGCTGATCCCGATACCGAAATAAAAGGCTTTTCCGTTTTTGGCGCCACGCAGGCCGCTTACACCGGTGCGGTTGCAGGCCCGGGCAATGTCGTGGTAAACGGCGTGTTGTCCGTGTCTTCCGGCTCTTATTTTGTGGGCAATTCAACCTTCACGGCAGCGGCTAAGGTATTTATTAATGACGGTTCTGCCGGCCAGCTCCTCAGCAAAAATTCCGGCGGCTACCTGCAATGGACCAGCAGCAGTTCCATAGGTGATAATTTGGGGAGCCATATTGCCACCACCACGCTACAGATGGGCGCGTATGGGGTAAATACTTCCAGCAGCATAACCGCCGCGCATTACCAGATAAACGGCAGCACGGTGCTGGCGGTATCCGGGGACAGTGTCAGTCTGGGGATTCTCTCCGGTGGGGGGACCGGTGGCGCCAATGTTTTTGCCGGCGCCGAATCCGGGTATGGAAATACCACGGGCGGGGCAAATACGTTCGTGGGGAAATCTGCCGGGTATTCAAATACGACCGGAGGAGGCAACTCGTTCTTTGGGAAGGACGCCGGTCTGAATAGCGCCAGCGGGGATTTTAACACGTTTATCGGTCTGGAGTCCGGTAAGAATAATCTGACGGGGTACAATAATACCTACGTGGGGTATCTGGCGGGCAGCGGGAACAATAGCGGCTCCTATAATTCCTATTTCGGCGACGGCAGCGGTGTCTTAAATCACGGAAGTTTCAACACTCTTATCGGTTCTTCGGCGGGCGGTTTGTTCACCACTACCACATTTTCCAGTTCAACTCTTGTCGGGGCTATGGCCGGCTATAACCTTACCGCCGGTTCCGACAATATCTTTCTGGGTTGGAAAGCCGGCTATAGCGTGACCACCGGCACCGGGAACATAGTCATAGGCTATGATCAGCGAACGCCGGTTTCCACTACTAATAATTTCCTTAATATAGGCGGGGTACTCTATGGCGATCTGTCCGCCAAGACCGTGGGCATAAGCACCCGCGTACCGCAGGCCGCGCTGGACGTGGTCTCCACCGGCACAGCGGCCAATATCTACGCGCAGATCTGGCGTAACGCTTCCGGTGTTGAAGTGGCCTCCATGACCTCGGAGGGCACGCTGTATGCCACCATCCCGCCCGGCGCCGGCGCGGGAGACAACCTGGGCAATCACGTGGCCACCACCACGCTGGATATGGCGCAATTCCCGGTTACGAATGTTTCCTCCATCGCTGTTATCGGCTCCGGCATACAGATAGCCACCTCCGTCTACGCCGGCGCGAGCGGCGTGTTCATCTCCACATCCGGAGCCATTTACACCCTTGGCAAGGGCAACGGGACGGCATATCCCGGCGCGCGGGGCATAGGGGCGGTCGACCTGCAGAATTCCCGCAGCGCGGCCACTGAAGTGGCCCAGGGCGTATATTCCTTCATAGGCGGCGGCCAGAATAATATGGCCACCGCCCAAGGCTCGGTAATATCCGGCGGCACGGATAACATAGCCAAGGGCACCAACTCCGTAGTGAGCGGCGGTCTGCGCAACGAGGCGTGGGATTGGTTCGGTGTGGTGGGCGGCGGTATAGACAACGTCGCCGAGGGCGGATATTCGGCGATTGGCGGCGGCGACGGCAACTGGACTTATGGTTCCGACTCCGTTATAGCCGGAGGCACCTCCAACACGGCCGATGGCCAGAATGCCGCCATCGGCGGCGGCGCGAACAACGACGTTTTCGGCGGTTGGGCCACCGTGCCTGGCGGCCAGGCTAATAACGCTGCCGGCCAGTATTCTTTCGCGGCCGGTTACAAGTCCTCTTCTGCCGGGGCCGGCTCTTTTACCTGGGCGGACAGCCAGGGCGTAGTCGTCACCAACAATGTAGCCGACCGTACCGTCTTTAAGAACCGGGGCGGGTTCCTGGTGACGGGTTCCACCAACCCGGCGATGAGCGGCACGCTTAACCGCGGCGTGTTAATAACGGGCAACGGCCTGGTGGGTATCTCCACGGGCGTGCCGTACGCCGCGCTGGACGTAGTTTCCACCGGCACCGCGGCCAATATTTACGCCCAGATCTGGCGTAACGCTTCCGGTGTTGAAGTGGCCTCCATGACCTCGGAGGGCACGTTGTATGCCACCGTGGCCAAAGGCGACAACCTGGGCAACCATACCGCTACCGCGGACCTGAACATGTCCGCAAAGAGCGTCCTTTCGATGGCCTCCATGACGATGGTGGGTAAGGGTTTGCAGATAGGCACGGACCTGACGTCCGCGGCTTACGGGATATTCATCTCTTCCTACGGCTCCATAATGACGATAGGCGCCGGCCATCCCGGCTCCGTGGCGCCCGGCGCCCGGGGAATAGGCGCGGTGGACCTGCAGACCTACCGCACCAACGCCTCCTCGGTGGCGGCCGGCGCTTATTCGGTGGCGGCCGGCGGAAGGGATAACCGCGCCGGCGCTCTCTATTCCGGTGTCCTGGCGGGATATAACAACACGGCCGGCGAAGAGGACGCCACGGTCTCCGGCGGCGAGGGGAACAGGGCCGGCGCTTGGGCTGCCACGGTCTCCGGCGGCTATGGCAACACGGCCAGCGGGGATGGCGCCACGGTCTCCGGCGGAATAGTCAACATGGCCGGCTATTATTCTTATGCCACGGTCTCCGGCGGCCAATATAACACGGCCAGCAAAGAGGCCGACACTGTCTCCGGCGGCCAATATAACACGGCAAGCGGGAATGATTCCACGGTCTCCGGCGGCAATAGCAACACGGCCAGCCAGGATCGCGCCACGGTCTCCGGCGGCTATAACAACACGGCCAGCGAAGATTATGCCACGGTCTCCGGCGGAAGTGTCAACACGGCCAGCGGATATGGTGCCGCGGTCTCCGGCGGCGAGTGGAACACGGCCAGCGACTGGTATGCCACTGTCTCCGGCGGCTATAATAACACGGCTCTGGGGGAGTATTCCTGGGCCGCGGGTTATAAGTCCTCTTCCACCGCCGACGGCTCGTTCACCTGGGCGGACAGCCAGGGCGTAGTCGTCACCAACAAGGTAGCCGACCGTACCGTCTTCAAGAACCGGGGCGGGTTCCTGGTGACGGGTTCCACCAACCCGGCGATGAGCGGCACGCTTAACCGCGGCGTGCTAATAACGGGCAATGGCCTGGTGGGGATCTCCACGGGCGTGCCGTACGCCGCGCTGGACATCGTCTCCACCGGCACAGCGGCCAATATTTACGCCCAGATCTGGCGTAACGCTTCCGGTGTTGAAGTGGCCTCCATGACCTCGGAGGGCACGCTGTATGCCACCGTGGTCAAAGGCGACAACCTGGGCAACCATACGGCCACGCAGGCGCTGGATATGAGCAGCCAGCAAATAATGAATGTTTCTACCCTTACTGTGACCGGCAACGCTTTCAGCGTGGGCGGCTCTACGCTTACCGTAAACGCCGGTAATGTGGGCGTGGGCGTGGCGGACCCTACCAGCAAATTAGAAGTGCGGGATAACGCTACGACCTTCCAGGTGAGCCCGCAGCCCGGTTATGTAAGCCTGCTGGTGAATGGTGTGGAAGTGGCCCGTATGAAGTGACCCGGACGGGAACGGATGGAGCGAAAGTCGCGGTGTTCAATAGGAGAGCGGTATGCGTATCCGCGGGATGGGGATTGATGGAACTTATTCACCACGCTTGGGCTGAACGCCGGATTTTATATGCGGGATTTTCCGCTTTCCTGGCGCTGGCGGGGCTTATAGTCTGCCAACCCGGTCTCCGGGCGGCAGAGTTTACGGCGGTCAACGACCTTGCCGCCCTGGGTGCCGACGGCACGGCTTCCGACCCCGACGTGGAAATAAAAGGTTTTACGGTGTTCGGCGCCACGCAGGCGGCCTATACCGGCGCCGAGGCCGGCCCCGGC
>MGUD01000016.1:85572-102901 GCA_001799795.1 Elusimicrobia bacterium GWC2_61_19 | reverse complement strand
GCAAGGCGCAGCATATCACCATCAGCGCGCCCAACAAGCTGTCCAAGGACGATATCGACAAATTCGTCAAGCAGGCGGAGCAGTTCGCCGACGCGGACAAGAAATATAAGGAAAAGGTGGAGACCAAGAACGAGGCCGACACCGTCCTCTACACCACGGAGAAGGCGCTGAAAGAGCACGGGGACAAGATCTCCCAGGACGAGCGCCTGGCCGTGGACCGCGCCATCAACGAGATGAAGGACGCCCTGAAGGGCGACGACATGGACAAGGTGAAGAAGGCCAAGGACAACCTTATACAGGTTTCCCAGAAGCTGGGCGAAGCCGTGTATAAAGCCTCCCAGGCCAAAGCCAACCCCGGCGCGGGCGCGGGCCCGGCCCCCGAGGGCGCCAAAGCAGCGGCGGGCGGCAAGGACGACGTGGTGGACGCCGAAGTCGTGGACGATAAAAAGAAATAAATAGGCAGCAGCCGGCGTGGGGCGTTAGAGCGTTGAGGCTTAATAAAAGCTAAAATACTCTTGCGCTCCGCGCCATTTAGAGCCGGCGCAGTAAATACTATGGCATCAAACGATTATTACCGCACCCTGGGCGTGGCCCGCAACGCCAGTTCCGACGAGATCAAGTCCGCCTACAGAAAGCTGGCGATGAAGCACCACCCCGACCGCAACCCGGGCAGCAACGACTCCGATTCCGTCTTCAAAGAGATCAACGAGGCCTACGAAGTGCTCTCCACCCCGGAGAAGCGCCAGGTCTACGACCAGTATGGCGCGGAGGGCCTTAAGGCGGGCGCCGGCGGCGGCCACGGCGGTTTCGGCGGTTTTCAGGGCGCGGACCTGGGCGACATGTTCGGGGACCTGTTCGAGAATCTGTTCACCCAGGGCCAGGGCGGGGGCAGAGGCCGTCCGCGCTCACGGCGCGGCGCCGACCTTAAGTACGAGGCCGAGATAACCCTGGAAGACGCTTTCACCGGCGTCAAAGTCCCCATAAATTTCGAGCGCACCGAGGTCTGCCAGGAATGCGGCGGCACGGGCGCGCGCGGCAAGACCGGCATAAAAAAATGCCCCACCTGCCACGGCGCCGGCCGCGTGCAGTATTCGCAGGGCTTTTTCGCTTTCAGCCAGGCCTGCCCCGACTGCGGCGGCCAGGGCGAAGTGATCTCCAGCCCGTGCAAGGTCTGTAACGGCGCCGGCCGCCAGAAGAAGAGCGCCTCCATCAACGTCAAGATCCCCGCCGGGGTGGAAGAGGGCGCGGTGCTGCGCGTTTCCAGCGGCGGGGACGCGGGCATGAAGGGCGGGGACTCCGGGGACCTTTACATACAGGTGCGCCTGAAGCACCACGCGCATTTCGAGCGGCAGGGCCGCGACCTTATATACGAAGCCACGCTGGCCGTCTGGCAGGCGGCGCTGGGCGGCGAAGTCGACGTGCCGGTCATAGAGGGCGGCCGCGTCAAGATACGCATCCCCCAGGGGACCCAGCACGGCAAAGTATTCCGCGTGCACGACCAAGGCATGCCCGGCCCGGGCGGCAGGCCCCGCGGCGATCTGCTGGTAAAGGTGAAAATTGAAGTCCCGCACGAGCTGACGCCGCGCCAGCGCGAACTCTTCGGCGAGCTCGCGCTGATCGCCGGGCACGAGGCGCCTGTGGCGGACGAGAAGGATAAGGGTTTCTTCAAGAAGATCCTGGGCTGATATGCCGCAATATTTTATTCCCGCAGAGAACATGCGCGGCGGCGACTTCTTCGCCGGCCCCGACGAATCCTCCCATATCGCGCGCGCGGCCCGGGCCCGCGCTGGCGACGAGATAGAGATCTTCGACGGCAAGGGCGGCCGCTACAGCGCGGTGATAAAGTCGGTGACGGGCGACGCCGTGACCGGGACGGTAAAAGAGGCGCTGCCGAGCCCCGAGTACAAGACCAAGATCACGCTTTGTTTCGCCGTGGTGGCCAGGCCGGCGCTGGAGGATATCCTGGCGCACTGCACGGAGGCCGGGGTGGACGTATTCCAGCCGGTGATGGCTTCCAGGGTGCAGTTCGACCTGTTCAGCGACTGGGACCGCAGGACGGGCCGGCTGGGCCAGGTGGTGCTGGCGGCGGCCAAGCAGTGCGGCAGGGGGCTGCTGCCGGTGGTGCGCAAACCGGAGAAGCTCGACGACCTGCTGTCGGCCGGCGGGCCGGCGGTGTTCGCTTCGGCGGACGGGCTTCTGCCCGACGAGGCGGCTAAGGCCGTGGCGGGGAAAACGGATATAAAGCTTTTTGTGGGGCCGGAGGGCGGCTTTACCAAGGGGGAACTGGGGTTCGCGCGCGAGAAGGGCGCGGTGTTCATGAACCTCGGGCTGTACACGCTCAGGGCGGAATCGGCCTGTCTGGCGGCTTCTTCGGCGCTGCTCACCCGGCTGGGGTGACGCTTGCTATCTGGAGAGGGCATTTGATAGAAGATAGATAGGGCCGTCTGATGGGCATAGCCCCTGATACGGCACCTACGCATGTATTGGGTTTATAAGGCAGGTCACAGTTTATGATAGATCTTAAACCGATTTTTCTCAGGAAAGTTAAAAATATTCTGGCCGGCAACGTGCCGGAGTACGACGTTATGGTCTACGGCTCGCGGGCCGACGGTACGGCCAAGAAGTATTCTTACCTCGACATCGCCGTGATGTCGGATAAGCCGCTGGTGGCGACGCGGCTGGAAAAGCTTTCCACGGAGTTTACTGCCGCCGGTTTCCCTTTCCGGGTCGAGACCATAGACTGGGCCGCCACGGGCGCCAGTTTCCGCAAAGAGATCAAGAAAACCGGCGTTCTGATACAGAACTCGCCCAAAAAATAGTTTCATTTATGATAGACCTTAAGCCGATCTTCCTGAAAAAAGTGAAGGGTATTCTTGCGTCCCATGTGCCGGAGTTCGACGTGCTGGTCTACGGCCACCGGGCGGGGGGCGCGGCCAAGAAATATTCCTATCTGGACCTTGCCGTGATGTCCGACAAGCCTCTCTCGCCGGCCCGCATGGAGAAGCTCGAGGCCGCCTTTAAGGCCGCCGCCTTCCCTTTCCGCATAGAAACCATCTGCTGGGCCGCCACCGGCCCCAGCTTCCGCAAAGAAATAAAAAAAACCGGCGTCCTCATCCAGACCTCCCCGAAGAAATAGAGGCGCTCACGATAAGAGCCTCCTGATTTTCGGGGCCCCACAACATGCACAGTTCGCATCCCACTCCCACAGGCGCGGGCGGGGTTGCCGCTCGCTCCTAAGCGGGCGTGGCAGAAGAGGGGCGGGCACGGTGTGTCCCGACCCCGTGCCCGAGAACCCCATACCCTCGACAGGACCCCGACTGGGCTTCTCGCGGATCTTTTGTTGAACAACGCCAACCAGCGATGATTAATATACAGGTGCAGAGCTCCTCTAAATTGTAAAATATGGGGGTGAAGGTTTATTTTAAGACCGTGGGATGTCGGGTGAACCAGGTGGAGACGGAGAGTCTCCGCGAGAAGTTCGCCGGGCTGGGACATAGTGACGCGGAGACGCCGGAAGAGGCGGACCTCGTGGTGGTGAATACCTGCTCGGTTACCGCTAAGGCCGACAGGGATTGCGTTTCCTTCCTTAAGAAAACTGCCGCCGCCAATCCCAAGGCCGCCATTGCAGTGACCGGGTGCCTGGCCACGCTGGAACCCGCAAAGATCCTGGCCGCGGCGCCGGGCGCCACGCTGTTCACCAATAAAGAAAAAGAGAATATTCCCGCCGTGTTCTGCGGCACCGCCGCCACCGCCGATTTCTTCTCCGTCACCAAGTCGCACGGCAAAGCCCGAGCTTTTATAAAAGTGCAGGACGGCTGCAACCTCAAGTGCGCCTACTGCCTGGTGAACCTCGCCCGCAGCGAACTCAGGTCAAAACCCCTGGAAGCCGCCGTCTCCGAAGTGAAAAAACTCATAGACGCCGGCTTCGCCGAGATAGTCCTCTGCGGCACCCGCCTCGGCATCTACCACTGCAAAGACACCGGCGCCAACCTTGCCGAACTTATGAAGCGCCTCTTCGCCCTGGAAGGCGATTTCCGCCTGCGCTTCTCCTCCGTAGAGTCCGAAGAACTCACCCCGGAACTCCTTAAGGTCCTGAAAGCCGGCGGCCCCAGGTTCTGCCATTACTTCCACCTGCCCCTGCAGGCCGGCGCCGACCCCGTCCTTAAAGCCATGGGCCGCCTCTACAATGCCGCCCGGTACAAGGCCAAGCTGGAAGAACTCCGCGCCATTTTCCCCGGCGTCGGGACCTACGCCGACATCATAGCCGGCTACCCCACCGAAACAGACGAGGATTTCTCCGCAGCGCTGAAATTCGTGCG
Source organism: Elusimicrobia bacterium GWC2_61_19 (assembly GCA_001799795.1). Taxonomy (GTDB): domain Bacteria; phylum Elusimicrobiota; class Elusimicrobia; order Elusimicrobiales; family UBA9959; genus UBA9959. Next base: position 98,582 of record MGUD01000016.1, on the reverse strand, counting down.
CGCCTGCGGTCTCTCCGGCCTGCACGTCTTCAGCTTCTCGGCCAGACCCGGCACCAAGGCCGCCGCTCTCAAACCCCTCCCGCCGGCAATAGTCTCCGCGCGCTCAAGCGCCCTGCGCGCCCTCGACGCCGAACTGCGCGCCGCCTATGCCGCAGCCATGCTGGGGACGGAGACCGTGGCCCTCGTCCTTAAGAACAAGGACGGCCGCGCCCTGGCCCTCGCCTCTAATTTCGTCAACCTGGAATTCCCCGGGCCGCTCAAGCCCGGGACGCTCGTTAAGTGCCGCATAACCGCCGCCCGCGCCGGCGCCTGCCTGGCAGAAGCGTTAAAATGAAACCCTGCCCCTCCTGCGGCTACGGCAACTCCGACACCGGGCTTAAATGCGGCATCTGCGCCCGCGATATTTCCGCCGTGCCGGTTTTAATTGAGCGCCCTCCCGAAAAAGAAGCCTGGCCGCTGATCCTGACCGGGCTTTTGCTGATGCTCTGCGGCCTGGCTTTCTTTGTGACCGGGAATTTTGCGGATAAACCCGCCCGGCCGGCCTCCGGCGAAACGGAGTTCTCCGACGAAGCTTCCTTCAGCTATGACGGCGTGATCTACGCCCTGGATAAAATGGGGCAGCAGCGGTTCCTGCCGAGCGGGGAGAAGCGTAAAGTGGCCCCGCTGATCTACAGCCATGACGACAGGGTCGCCTGCGCCGCGGTCAGGCTGATCGGGGGCTGGCTCCGTTCGGGGGAGGAACCCGGGGACGAACAATTCTGGCGCGAAACCCTGGCCAAAGCCGCCTCTGCCGGCAGCCCCGCCGTGCGCCTGTTGGCCGCGCAGGAGGCGGTCCCGGCGGCTGGGTTAAAAAGTGAGTAAATATCCCGCGAACAACTTGCTATAATTAAAAAGTAAGGCGCGTATATATATTGTAAGGGCACGGGGGCGGTCATATGGACAGAAAAGACGGAAAAAAGAAAGAGTCTATAGACGAAATACTTTCGGACCTCAACGGCCTCCTCAATAAGATGCCGTCCATCCTTGACGGCATAAAAATGCCGGAGATAAAACCGGTGGAGTTTTCCCAGCCCGCGCCGGAACCGGTAAAGAAAAATATACCCCCGGCGCAGGACGCCGATAAAACCATAATTTTAGAGTCCCTGTCCGGGCTGCCCGAAGGCGCCGCCCTGCCTGAGGAAAAACCCGCGGAGCCCGCGCCTGCCGCCGGCGATAAGACCATGATCATCGAGTCCTTCGCGTCCCTGCCCGAGGGGGCTGCGGCCCCGTCGGACGAGAAGCTCGTCCCGCAGAGCCTGGGGGATTTCATGTTCGGAGAAGGCGCGATAGAGCCGTCCGCCCTGCCCGAAGTAAAGCCCTCCGTAGAGGAAAGATCGGGAAGCCCCGTCCCCGAACCCGCTCCGCAGCCGGAAGAACCCGCGGCCGAAATTCCGCCCGCCGCTCAGGAAGAACAGGCCAAGCCGTTCGCGGGCCTGGCCGCCCCTCACGCGTACGAAAACACCAGGGATTTCGGCGTGCCCGATATTGACGCGCTCATGCAGCTGTCAGAAGGGGACATCCAGGCCCTGACGGATCAGGAGCCGGCGGCGCAGCCGGAGCCCGCGCAGGAGCACGATAAGGCCGAGCCGTCCATGGACGAACTGGCCGAATTTGAAGCACAATTGAAAGCGGCAGCACCGCAGGGGGAAGTCATGGAGAACAAGCCCGAAGAGGAAAAACAGGAAACGCAGCCGGCCCCCGAGGCCCCCGAGGCCGCCCAGATCCCCGCGGCGGAGCCCGAAGCTGCAGCGCCCTTGACGAAAGCGGAGGAAAGTTTTGAAGCGTTCACCATAGAGCCGCAGGCGCAGCCGGCCCCCGAGGCCGCCCAGGCCCCCGCGGCGGAGTCCGAGGGGCTTGTGATCGAGCCGGCGGTAAAAGCGGCGGACGCCGGTATTTCACTTGAACTTGAGGCGCGGCCCGCACCCGAGGCCGCCGAGACCCTGCAGCTGGAACAGCCGGGCATGATCGTAGCGGCGCCCCAGGAAAGCGCCCCTGCCGCCGGCGGCATAGAACTTTCCATAGGCAGCCAGCCCGGGAACGCGCAGCCGTTCGGCATCCCGGCCTCCGCGTCCAAGGCGGAAGAAACGCTGCCGGGCCTGGCTTTCGAATCGGCCAGCGCGGCCGTGTCCGGCGGCCAGACCCCTTCAGGGGATGAAACCCTGGTAGTGCCTCCTCCGGCCGGCGCCGCCGGCGGCGAGGATAAAACGGTTATTTTCGAGGCGGGGAATCCCCCCGGCGTCACCTCCAGGTCGCAGGCCGGAGACTTGGCCGGCCTGGCTGAAAAATCAGTTCCCGAGGGGATCCCGGCCGAACGCGTGCGCGCGCTGGCTTTTCTTTATTCCGCCGAGGATAAGGCGCTGTGCGCCACGGTGCTTTCCGAGCTGGACGCTATCTGTCTGAAGTCGGCCACAAAACCTATGTTCGTAAAGCGCGTCTCCGTGGGGGAATGCGCTGCGGACGCCAACGCCAACTATATCCTGCAGACCGTCACCGACGCCGGTGCGCAGGGCCTGGTCTGCGTGGGGGCCATCCCGCAGGAAAAAATATACGAGATCGAGAACGCGTTCACCTCTTCGGGCGGCTTTTTCCGGCATTATGATTCCGTCGGTTTCAGCCATTCCGTGGCGCTGGACCTGGTTTCCGACCTGATACTCCGTTAACCGACCATTATGATAAAAAAGTGGGACGTGGCCCCGGCGCCAAACGAAAAGAATCCCGGCCGGCATAAACTCCTGATAAAAGGGGAGATGAAGGACATCTTCCTGATCGTCAAGAACCTGGGCAGCCTCTGTTCCCGTCCCGAAAAGACTTCGGGCGAATTCGATTTTGTCATCTACCTGTCCAAGCTCGAGATGGACACGATGAAGAAGCTGAAGGCCGTGGCCGCGGAGCTCAGCGCCCCCGCCGCGGCGGAGGCCGAACCTTTCGGCGACGAACCGGCGCCCTTCGACGCCCCCACGCCCAAACTAAAAACGGAGCCCGCGCCCGCTCCGGCGATGCCGCAGGGGATGAACGTTCCTTCTATTTCCACCCGCACTAAGAGGGAGGAGACTCCGCCGCCCGCCGCCGCCCAGCCGCCAGCGCAGCCCGCCGCGCTGTCTCCCAACGTCTCGGCCAGGTCGAAGACCAAATGGTCCATGGAACTGCCGCTCATTCCCACCTACAGCTTCCAGACGCTGATCTCCGGCTCGCATAACCGCTTCGCGCACGCGGCCGCCATGGCCGTGGTGGAGAACCCGGGCGTGATCTATAACCCGCTGCTTCTTTTCGGCACGCCGGGCACCGGTAAAACGCATTTCGTCAACGCCATCTCCTACGGGCTTTCCGCTTCCATAGGGCAGAACAACATCTTCGTCACCGACGGTATAAAGCTCTCCAAGGGCATCGAGGTCGCCTGTAAAGAAGGCGGGATGGCCAGGATAGAAGAGCTCTTTTCCAAGGTGAAGGTGCTCATAATAGACGACGTGCATCTTCTGATGGTCTCCGAGACCAACAAAAAATACCTCTCGAAATGGCTTAACGACTTTGTGGCGCAGAACAAGCAGATAGTGGTCACCTCGGTCTTCCCGCCGAAGTCGCTGTCGGGGCTCGAGGACGCGGTCGGCTTCCAGTTCACGCAGGGGTGGATGGTGGACCTTAAGATGCCCAACCCGCAGGCCTACAAGTCCATCATGGCGCAGCTTCTGCAGGGCCTGGACGTGAAGCTGTCCGACGAGGAGATCACCAGTATTTTCGCCGCCGGCATGATGCAGTTCGGGGACGCCGCGCGCACGCTGGAGGATATGAAGAAGCTGGAGAAGTTCCTGGTCAACGCCATGAACAGCGTCTCGCATTCCCAGCTGCTGGACATGCTGCTCGGCTTCAGCGAGACGGCGGTGGCGGGGGCCCTTACTGAAGAGGACGTGCGCCAGGCCTCCTCCTGGCAGCCGACCCAGAAGGATACCTGGTTCAAGTGGGGGATCTTCTACCCAAAGGGCATGCGGCGCGAGGCCGACTTCGCCCTGTATTCCCTGCACGAGCGCGCCAAAGAACTCAAACTGAACACCGAGTGGAGCCAGGTTTTTGTGGAAGAGTATAACTCGGACGAGCTTTACGGCGTGCCGTTCAAGGTGGGCAGTTATGCCAGCGAAAAGAACGTCAACGGGGTCATAGTGCTGGGGCCGCAGCCCACTTCCGCCCTGGGCGCGCAGGAGGCGGAGTTCCGCCATATAGCTTTCAAGATACTGGACAGCTTCCTGATAAAAGGCGCCTGGCTGCCGCTGGAGAAACTTAAGTCGAAGGCCGCCTACGCCAAAATCCTTATGGACCTGGTGTGATGAATGGTTAACGAACTCATAGGGGCCGGCGTCCTGGGCGCGGCGGGGGCTTTCGGGGCCTACTGGTACCTGAAGTTCAGGGACGTCCTGCCGATGGAGACCCGCCTGCTGGCCGCGCAGAAGGGTTACTCCGATTTTACCGCCTTCACCAGGGAAACGATGGAGCGCGCCTACGCCCCGGAGCAGCCCGAACATTTCGGCGACATCACCAATTACTACCTGATAAAACTGCACAAGGTCTTTCCGGACAGCTCCATGCTGCTTTTTGAGAAAGGCCCCGGCCAGTGGAAACTTGTAAATTACCTTAAACATTTCAAGGTTGAGCCCAAGCTCCTGACCGCCTATAAATGGAGCGCTTTCGACCGCAGCTCCTCGGAAGGGGAACTGCTGCGCTTTGACGACGTGAAAGCCGGCGACTACCAGGGCGTGGCGGAGCTGTTCTCCGTTTTCGACATCAAGTCCGCGCTGATGTGTCCCTTCAAGCCCGCCGGCGGCGCGGCCGAGCGGCTTATCGTGTTCGGCGCGGCCCAGCCCGGCTCCTTCGACGCGGCCCAGCCCTATCTGCGCTTCGTGGCGTCCCAGCTTTCTTCCATCTCCAAGGTCTCGGACAAGGTGTTCGCGCTCAAGAAAGAGACCGACAGTCTCAAGAGCGAGGTCAGCGCGGTAGTGAAGGAACTGGACGTGGCGGGGTCGCGCCTGATCCAGCGCGCCCGCGAGCGCAAGGCGCTTTACGAAGTGGTCACCAAGGTGACCGGCCCCGGCGGCGACACGCAGAACGGCTGCTCGGCCATCCTCAATATCGTGGCCAAAATGGTGGAGGCCGACGTGGTTGCCTGCCTGCTGTTCGACGAGGCGAAAGGCGAGCTGGTGGTGAGCCCCGGCTCCTACGGTATCCCGGACGCGGAGCGCATGCTCTACAGCATCCCGGTCAGCAACCACGCCTCGGCCTCGGTGCGCACCTTCCTCAGCCGCAAGCCCTTCATAACCGCCGACGCCCAGAACGACCCCGACGTGCTCACCCGCTACGCCAAGCTCTGGGAGATCCATTCGCTGATGATCGTGCCTATCTCCCTGCACGACCGCATCATCGGCGTCATGCGCGTGGGCAGCCGCCGCCAGGATTTCTTCACCCCGGACCAACTGGAGTTCCTCACCATCATCGCCGACGAGCTGGCCATCATCATCGAGATGGTGACGCTCTACGAGAACCTGTCCAAGACCGCGCAGGAGCTGGCGCAGCTCAATAAACTCAAGGACGAGTTCCTCTCCACCGTCAGCCACGAGCTGAAAACCCCGCTCACCACCATAAAAGGCTTCGTGTCGGTGATCCTCAGCGGCGAGGTGGGCCCGCTCAACGAGCAGCAGATAAATTTCCTGACCGTAACGGACCAGTCCGTGAACCGCCTCACGCATTTGATCTCCAACCTCCTGGACCTCTCCCGCCTCAACGGCAAAGTGGAAATGGAGTTCCAGCGCGTGGACCTGGTGGAACTGGTGCGCTCCTCCATTTCCACCATGCTGCTTAAGGCCAGGGAGAAGAACGTGCAGTTATCCAACGCCGTGACCAAAGGGCTGCCCAGCGTGCAGGCCGACACCCGCTGGATAGGGCAGGTCATAGACAATTTGCTGATCAACGCCATAAAATACGCCGGAGAAGGGGCGAAGGTGAACGTGAGCGGCACGGACAAAGGGGAGGCCGTCGTTATCTGCGTGGAGGATAACGGCCCCGGCATCCCCGCCGAGGAACAGAAGATGGTCTTCGACAAGTTCTACCGCGGCAAAGCCAGCGCCAACCAGGTGCCCGGCACCGGCCTGGGCCTGGCCATTTCAAAATCCGTGGTGGAGAAGCACGGCGGCAAGATCTGGGTGGAATCGAAACCGGGCAAAGGCGCCAGGTTCTTCTTCGCCCTGCCGATAGCCAAGAATAAACAGGCCCTTTGAGGCCAGCTGGGGGATCTTATGAAACTAAAACTAACTTTAACGGCCGCCGCGCTGCTGCTGGGCGCCTGCGCCCACGCTCCGGCCCCGGGTTCGGTAAAGGCCCCGCCCGAGCCGCTGGCGGCCGACGGCGCCTGCGTCTTCAACTCCCGCGACCTGGCGGCCTCGCGCGCCTGCGCCGTGCAGGACGCCGAACGGAGCGCCGTCAGCCGCGTGACCGCTCTCTACCTGGACGAGGCCGTGCGGGCCGAAAAGAACTCTGTCCTGGAGAACGCCCTGCTGAAGAATTCCCATCTTTATGTGGCCCGGTATAAAACCCTCTCCGACGGTCCCGACGCCGGCTATTACAAGGTGCGCATAAAGGCCTGGGTTTACCACGGCCGCATCGCTTCCGAGCTGCGCGCCCTTAACCTTGCCGGCCCGGCCGCCGCCGGCCCGCGCGCCGCCTTCGTGCAGCGCGGTACGCCAGCCCCGGCGTTCGCCGCCGCTTTCAGAGCAGCTTTCCTGAAGCGGTCTGCCGTGGGGATAGAGGATTTCCCTTTCGCCTCCGACCCGGCCCTGGCGGCCGGCCCCCAGGCCGCCCTGCTGGACGCCGCGGCCGCCTCCGGGGTAGACCTGCTCATCGCCGTGTCCGCCTCGGCTTCCGCCGCCGGCGCCGGCATCAATACCGGTTTCTATCCCACCAAAGCCGAGGCCTCCGTGAAGGTTTACGACGCGCCTTCAGGCCGGCTGCTGCTGGACCTGGCCAACCAGGCGAACGGCATAGATTCCACCGAGGCCGGTTCAGCCTCGAAGGCGCTGGCCGCCGCGGGAGAACTGCTGGCGCAGGAGACGGCGGCCCGCGCCGAACGCCTGCTTAAACCGGATGCGGCTCTGAAACTGAATTTTTACGGCCTGGAAGGGCTGGAGTTCCTGGAAAAGCTGAAGGCCCAACTGCTGAAACTGGACGTGAAAGACCTGCGGCTTGACCATTATGCCGCGGGCACGGCCGTGTTCCAGGTGGTGCCGAAAAGCCCGGACCCGCAGGAATTCGCCAGCGCCGTGCTGCGCGGGGACTCGCTGGGCCTGGAGCTGGAGGGGGCCGCGGGGCAGGAAGTGTCTTTTTCCATCCCCAAATGAGTTTTCGCCTCCTGGCCTGTTCTTTTTTACTGGCGGCGGGCTGCGCCGGCAAGGCCGCGTACCTGGTTTCGCCGGCGCTGCGGACGGCGGCCGACCCACGCGTGGCGGTGCTGCCTTTCGACAACCAGAGCACGGATATCGGGGCCCCGGACGTGATGCGCAAGCTCGCAGAGGAGGGGTTCGCTAAACGCGGCTACCAGCCCCTCCCGGCGGAGGAGGTTGACGCCAAGCTTGCCTCCCTGGGGGTTTCGGAGGGGGGACAGCTGCCGGGCGTTAAGCCCGAGGCGCTGGGCCAGGCGCTGGGCGTGGACCTGCTGGTCTACGGGGACGTGGAGGATTTTACTTTTCAGAATCTTGGGTACCTGATACGCAAAGCGGTGGTACTGCGCGTCAAGGTGGTTTCGGCAGGTACGAGCGAAACCCTTTACGAGGGTTCCGGCTCTGGCAAGGACATAAAGGTATTCTTCAACAGCGACCAGGCCAAGGCCGCTTTTGTGGAGCAGCTGGCCGTGAAGCTGGTGCAGAATATTTTAAAGACGCCGCTTAAAAAAGAGGCGGAGACGGCGGCCGATAAGGCCCTCGGCAGCCTGCCGCGCAGATAGAATTTGGAATTCGGACAGTATAACGGAGGATAAAATGAACAAGCTTAAACTTTTAGCCGCTGCCGCTCTTTTAGCCGGGGCTTGCGCGCCGTCCAAGACCGTAAAGACCCAGCAGGCGCTCAGCGTGGACAAGACCGAGAAAGTAACGTCCAAATATACCGGCCCCAAGCGCCGCATAGGCGTGGTGGAATTCGAGAATAAGTCCGCTTACGGCCAGGGCCGCCTGGGCGGCGCCGCTTCCGACATACTGGTGACGGAACTCGTCAAATCCGGCAAATTCATAGTGGTGGAACGCGCCCAGCTCAACAAGATAATGGAAGAACAGAAATTCCAGGCCCAGGGCATGACCGACCCGGCCACCGTGGCCAGGATCGGCCAGGTGATGGGGCTCGAGGCCATAGTGGTGGGGTCCGTCTCCCAGTTCGGTGTTAAGAAGGAAGGGTCCGACTACCTGCTGACGCAGTCCAAGCGCCAGGTGGCCGACGTGACCGTGGACATAAGGCTCATCGACGTGCAGAGCGGCCAGGTGATACTGGCCGATTCCGGCAAGGGCATGGCCAAGGCCACCAAGGCCTCTTTCCTAGGTATGGGCACCAAGGGCGGCTACGACGAAACTTTGGAAGGCGAGGCCCTGCGCGCCGCGCTGGTGCAGTTCGTCACCAATATCTCCAGCCAGCTCAATAAGAAACCCTGGTCGTGCATGATAGCCGCCTCCGCCCAGGACCAGCTTTACCTGAACGCGGGCCAGGACTCCGGCGTGACCGAAGGCATGAAGCTGGACTGCTTCCGGCAGGGCTCCGAGATCCGCGACCCGCGCTCCAACCTGGTGATCGGCCACGTGGAAGACTACCTGGGCCGCGCCGAGGTGACGGGCCCCTGCGGAGATTCCGGCGACTGCGCCAAGGCGCAGTTCACGAAGTCGGCCGGCGGTTCGGCCAAGACCGGCGATATCTGCCGTCTGGCGAAATAGCCTGAGGCCTACGGATTCTCCGGTCTACACGGCCTGCATCCCGACAGTACGCTGTCGGGATGGTCAGCTATACTAGACTTATGTTATCCAAGCTGCGCACATTGTGCCTTAAGGGCATAGACGGCAGAGAGGTCAGCGCCGAGGTCTACATTGCCCCGGGGCTGCCAGCTTATACCGTGGTGGGCCTGCCCGACGCCGCCGTGAAAGAGGCGAAGGACCGGGTGGTGGCCGCCGTGCGCAATTCCGGCTACGACTTCCCCTCTAAACGCATAACCGTCAATCTCGCCCCGGCCGAGATTAAAAAATCCGGCACGCATTTCGACCTGCCCATAGCCCTGGGCGTGCTGGCCGCCTCCGGCAAGCTCGGGAAAAAACCGCCCGCGCGCATGGAGGACACGTTCTTTATAGGCGAACTGGCGCTGGACGGCGCCATACGGCCGGTGGCTGGCGTGCTGCCTATGCTGATGGCGCTCAAGGGCTCCGGTAAGACTGCCGTCGTGCCGGTCGGGAACTCGGCGGAGGCCGCCGTTTCCGGCGTGGCCTGCCTGGCGGCCGCCACCCTGAAAGAAACCGCCGCCTGGCTTACCGGGGAGGGCGAACTTAAGCCCTGCGCCCGCCCCGCCGAACATAAGATTTCCTCCGCCCCGGTCCCGGATTTCTCCGAGGTAAAGGGCCAGGCCTTCGCCAAACGCGCGCTCGAGATAGCCGCCGCCGGCTTTCACAACGTCATAATGGTGGGCCCGCCCGGCGCCGGCAAGAGTATGCTGGCCCGCCGCTTCGCCGCGCTGCTCCCGCCGATGACCTTCGACGAGTCCCTGGAGACGACCAAGCTTTATTCCGTCAGCGGCCTGGGCGCCGCCGGCCGCCTGGTGAGCGAGCGCCCTTTCAGGGAACCGCACCATACTATTTCCGACGCGGCGCTTATCGGGGGCGGCTCCAGCCCCAGGCCGGGTGAAGTGTCCCTGGCGCATAACGGCGTTCTTTTTCTCGACGAGTTCCCCGAATTCTCGCGCCCGGCCATCGAGGGCCTGCGCGAGCCGCTGGAGGCCTGGCGGGTAACCGTATCCAGGGTGAAGGAGAGCGTGGCCTACCCGGCGCGTTTTTTGATGGTCGCCGCCATGAACCCCTGCCCCTGCGGATATCTCGGCCATCCCACCCGCGAATGCGCCTGCACGCCGCTGCAGGTGCACAAGTACCGCGCCAAGGTTTCCGGGCCCATACTGGACCGCATAGACCTGCACGTGCAGCTGTCGGCGGTCAAATACGCCGATTGGGAGGCCCTGCCGAAAGGGGAGCCCTCGGCCGTCATAGCCGAGCGGGTGCTGAAGGCGATAGAGATCCAGCGCAAGAGATTCAACGGCGGGATCCGGGCCAACGCTTTTATGGCCGGCGCCGAGCTGCGGCGCCATTGCGCCCTGCCCGAAGGGGCCTCCGCCGTGCTGGAGACGGCCATGAACAGGCTTGGCTTTTCCGCCCGCTCGCTCGATAAGATCCTTAAGATCTCGAGGACCATAGCGGACCTGGAAGGCGCGGCCGCCATAAAGCGGGAGCACGTAATAGAAGCGGTGCAGTACAGGATGCTGGACAAGGCGGCGGAACTGCCGGCCGGGATCTGAGGATTCGGAATTAATGGAGGCTTACATGAGGATGTTTACTATTGCGGCTTTAGTCGTGTTGATGACCGGCTGGGCCGGGGCCCAGCAGGTGCAGCTCCTTGAGAACGACGTGGCGAAGTCCGGGAAGGCCGCGGCGGCACCTTCCGAAGACATGCCCCAGATAATCATGCCTTCCGAAGATAAGCCGGCAGCGGCGCCCAAACCGGCCGGGGAAGTGAAAAAGCCGGACCAGGCCGCGGTTAAAAAAGCCGTGAAGCCGGTAGCAAAGGAAATGACGGCCGAAGTGAAGGCGCCTGCCGCTACCAATAATTTCCCCAGCCTGGAAGAGATACCTGCCGCGTCTAAACCTGCGCAAGAAGTGAAGTCTTCGGTTCAGGCTAAACCGGTAGAGATGGCCAAACCCGCGCCGGCTGTCGCCATTAAGCCGGCGGTTAAAAAGAAGCCGGTCCCTACGCCTATCCCGCCGGCCGAGCCTAAGCCCGAGGGCGGCTTTAACGTAACTAAGGTCCATAACGTGGTCAAGGGCGATACGCTCTGGGACCTTTCAGATAAATATTATAATGATCCCTATAAATGGGGCAGGATCTATAACGCGAACCTTAACGTCGTAACCAACCCCGACCTGATAAATCCGAAAGAAGAACTTATCATCCCGGAGATAATGGAAACCGTTAAGCCCGAACCTGAAAAAGCTTTGGTGATCGGAGAGGGCGATACCGTAAAGGACGCCGACCTCACCAGCGCCGAAGTGACGCAGCCGGAGGCCGCCGCCGCGCCTGCCGCGCCCGTTAAGACGGCCGCGGCGGAACTGAGCGAGGCGCTGGACAGATTTGACCGCGTCGACCTGTCCGAGGATATGCCCGAGCATCAGAAGGAATGGGCCGCCGGCGTGAAGATCGTCCCCGACGACTGGCGCGAGGACGGCGTGATCACCGCCAAAGAAAAAGGCGACGACGACAGCATGGAGAACAGCCTTTCGATGAGCGGCGATACCATGACCATTTTTATGGCCAGGTCCGACCTGGTGAAAAAAGGCGACCGCCTCGCAGTTTATATGAAAGGCGCGGATGCCTACGATAAACATGGTAAAAGGCTGGGCCGCGAGGTGCAGGCCGCCGGTACGCTGGAAGTGCTGGAAGCCGACGGCTCCAGCGTGAGAGCCATGGTCATGGATTCGGTTACTCCTATTTACAAAGGCTACGTCGTAAAAAAGAAGTAGGTTTAGGGGGACGCATGGGGGGAGATCCGGGGGAAGAGAAGCTGGCGCGGGTGCGGCTGAATTATTTCGCCTGCCACAAAAGCGACTGGCTGCTGCGGCTTATCGATATTTACGGGGGGGCGGCCGAGCTTTTAAAGCGGCCCCCGGCCGAGCTTGCGGCCGAGGGGGGCGTGATGCTGGATACCGCCCTGCGCCTGGCCGCCCAGACGGCCGCCGCGGACCCGGAGAAAGAAATGCTGGCCGCTCAAAGGGCCGGCATTTCAGTTTTAACCGTCCTCGACGTGGACTACCCTGAACTTCTTAAAAAGATATATGACCCGCCGCTGGTTATCTACGTGCGCGGGGCCTTAAAGCCGCGGCCGTCCGCGGGGATAGTGGGCACGCGCAAAGCCACCGCTTACGGCCTGCGCACGGCGGCGCGGCTGGCGCGTGAACTGGCCGAGGCGGGGGTGGCGGTGGCCAGCGGCCTGGCCCGGGGCATCGACACGGCCGCGCACCAGGCGGCGGTGGACGCCGGGGGCGTCACCTGGGCGGCGCTGGGGACCGGCCTGAACAGGATCTATCCGTGGGAAAACAGGAAGCTGGCGGAAAAGATAGTCGAGGGCGGGGGGGCGCTGGTCTCGGAATTCCCGCTGGACAAAGGCCCGTTGCAGGCTAATTTCCCGAGGCGCAACCGCATAATTTCGGGGCTGTCGCTGGCTACCGTGGTGGTGGAGGGCGGCTTCGAGTCCGGGGCGCTTATTACGGCGCGCTTCGCGCTGGACCAGGGCAGGGAGGTGCTGGCGGTGCCGGGGCCGGTGGATTCGCCGGTAAGCCGCGGGCCTAATTTCTTCATTAAGAACGGCGCTTATCCGGCGGAGAGCGGCAGCGACATTATTTCCTGTTTTCCTCCGGAGGCCATGTTCGGCCTGAAGCTTTCCGCGGCCGAGCCGGTGCACGGGCCTTCGGCCGCGGCGCTCAGGGAACTTTCTCCGGACGCGCTGCTGGCTTACAACGCTATCGCGGAGGACGAGGCGGGTTTGAGCGCGGACGAGGTGACGCAGAAGCTGGAGTGGCAGGTGCAGCGGGCGGCCGCGGCGCTGTTCGAGCTTGAGGTGTCTTCGCTGGTTAATTCCAAAGGCGGCCGCTACTGCCGTTCTACCTGAGGGGCTTATCCCATAAAATTTTGATGGAGGGCAGCCCGGGGCATGG